>CAWFFO010000011.1:0-277500 GCA_963815135.1 uncultured delta proteobacterium | reverse complement strand
TTTGATCCTTCAGGTAAGTTACCGCTAGGTCCTCACCATGTGCACCAAGAGAAATATTTTTGGCGTGCCCTTCTTTAATCGTCATAAACATGTGCCGAAAAGCTGGTTCTCCATATTGACCTTCACAAATTCCCGTACGCCGCGAAAAGTCTTCCTGTGTATATCGCAGGGGCCCAAATCAGCTATCGCGGCAAGATGCGATGCGCTGCCATATCCTTTATGGCCAGCGAAACCGTAGCCGGGATAAACTTTTTCATATTCCACCATGAGTCTGTCTCGTGTTACTTTGGCGATTATAGACGCTGCTGCAATGGACATGCTGGAAGAATCGCCTTTGATTATAGCCTGTTGAGATATATTAACAGGAATCAAACAATTACCGTCAATCAGAAGGTAATCCGGGCGATTTGAAAGTTTAAGAATCGCCTCCTTCATAGAAAACAACGTTGCCTGCAGAATATTGATCTCGTCTATCAAGACGTGGTTCCCAATACCGACTCCTACTTCGAGTGACTTCTCCATAATAAGATCAAAAAGAGATTCTCTTTTTGAAGGGGTAAGCTTCTTTGAGTCATCGATTCCATTGATTTTAACATCAATGGGAAAAATCACAGCTGCTGCGACAACAGGACCGGCGAGAGCTCCTCGCCCGGCTTCATCTATACCGGCAACAATATTATAACCCTCACGGAAGGCCCGTTTCTCAAAAATCAGGGGATCAAAATTCTTCTCCGACTCAAACAGACCGTCGCACATAGATTCGCTTCCAGAAGTGTATTGATTTAGGGCACCCAAAAACAAAAAGCCCCGGTTCTTACCAGGGCTTCAGTCTCATTGGGCTACATATTTTTTTTCTCGAATCCTGGCTGCTTTGCCCCGCAACTTTCTCAGGTAATATAGTTTGGCTCGACGGACCTGCCCGCGTGTTATTACTTCAATTGATTCCAGTGTCGGTGAATGAAGAGGGAAGCACCTTTCGACGCCAATGCCGTTGGAAATTTTTCTTACTGTGAAAGATTCGCGAATACCGCCGTTCTGGCGTTTTATGACTACTCCCTGAAAGGCCTGGATGCGGCTCTTGTCACCTTCAACGATCTTAACGTTAACCTTAACACTGTCTCCGGGCTTAAAAACCGGAATGTTCTTTTTCATTTGTTCAAATTCAATATAGTCGATCCTGTTCATTTTAACATTTCCTCCTTTATGTATCAGCCTTAACTCTTTTCCTTGGTTTTGTTTTTTAAGTAAATTAATTCAGTACTGCGACGTAAGTCTGTCCATAATTATTGCTGCAGCTGACCTTACGGAAAGATGGTTATATTCACCGGCTCCCCTAATCGGTTCCAGAACATAATCAGCTTTTGAAAGAATTTCATCGCTCAATCCCCATCCGGTCCCTAAAATCATAAGGTATGAATAACCTTCATCTTCCAGAAGTTTCGCCATTTCCCGAAAAGATATATTGGCAAGATGACCCTTCGCTCCTGTTGCAATTATTTTTACCTTGTTTCCGCTTTCTCTTTCAAGATTCTCGACAGCATCCTGCATTTTGTCCGAAACTACTATCAGATCAAGAGCTTCTTTTCTTTTGGGGTTATATGCGGCGCCCCATCCATTCCGCCAGTGATTCGCAATTCGTCGTACCAGGTTTTTCTGTTCTTCAAGAGGAGTCACCACATAATATCTGAATAGATCAAAGGTTCTCGCAGCCCTGGCAATATCATGCAGATCGAGATTTGTCACAGCCGATGTTACAATTTTTCTGTTTTTGTCATAAACAGGATAATGCATCAATGCGATGCTAAGTTTTCCACAAATCGGTCTGCTCACTTTCAATGATTTTTATTCCCCGGCAAGTTCCATCAGATAAGCTTTATCATTTTCAGTCAGATGTGCGGAAAGTAGCAGATCGGGACGCATTTCAATTGTTTTTTTCAGAGACTGACGACGGCGCCACAGGGTAATTTCACCATGATTGCCAGACATAAGCACTGGGGGAACACTTAAGCCGTTAAACTCCGGAGGTCTAGTATATTGCGGATATTCAAGCAAACCGTCGGAAAATGAATCATCTACTGCCGAATCTTCACTGCCTAAAACACCTGGGATCAGTCTAGTTACGGAGTCAACGATTACCATTGCCGCAAGTTCCCCGCCTGTCAAAACATAATCACCGATGGAAATCTCATAATCTATGAAAATCTCCTTTATTCGTTCATCAACACCCTCGTAGCGTCCACAGACAATTACAAGTTTCTCTTCTTCTGACAACTCCCGGGCCATAGAATGATTTAAGGGACGTCCCCTTGGTGTCGTCAAAATCACTTTTGCGTTGCAACCGACCGGTTTAACAGCCTCAATGCAAGCTGCCAGCGGCTCAACTTTCATAACCATGCCGGCACCGCCGCCATATGGATAATCATCTGTAGTTCTGTGCTTATCTACGGCATAATCGCGAATATTATGGAGACATATTTCCAACAGTTCCTTTCCTATCGCCCGCTTGATGATGCTTTCGGAAAAAGGACCATCGAACATGGATGGGAACAGAGTCAATATATCAATTTTCATAAGTCGAGCAAACCTTCAGGGGGGTCAACCGTCATGATGCCTTCTGTAAGATTAATATCCGTGACGATATCTTCAACTGCGGGGATAAGGTACTCCCTGTCTCCGTCCTTAACCATATATACATCGTTGTTGCCGGCAGAGAAAATATCCCTCAGTTCCCCCAGACGCTCACCTCTTGTCGTAATTACTTTTAACCCGATCAGGTCGCACCAGTAATATTCATCTTCGGGAAGCTCAGGTAATTGCTCCCGATTTACATAGATTTCCCTCCCGACAAGATGCTCGACCTCATTTATCCCGTCATATGTTTCAAGGGCTATTAATACTTTTTTTCCATGTATGGATGAGTTTGCAATTTTGTAAACATCCGACTCCCCTTTGGAACCTTTCAAAATAAGGCTGCGTTGGGAAAGGATGCTGCCGGAATCACCAGAATACGGGACAACCCGCAACTGCCCTTTTATTCCGTGAGTTCCTGTTATTTTACCGATCAATACCATTCTGCTTTTTTGAAACATTATTCGACGATCTTCAGGATAGCCTTCTTGTTGCTCTTTGTAGAAACTGCATTGAGAAGCGTGCGCATTGCCTTGGCGGTTCTTCCCTCTTTTCCGATAATTCTTCCCATATCCTCTTTTGCTACGGTCAATTTGATAACGGTCGTCTCGTTTTCCATCTCTTCTGTAGCACTTACTTTACTGGGGTCATCGACAAGAGCCTTGGCGATCATCTCTACGAGTTCTTTCATGTCGGTATCCTCTGTGCGAGTAGAATGTCCGGCGGACCGGAAAAATCGGAAAATCATGCGGCCCTGGAAGCAAATTTCTGCCAGATACCGGCTTTTTTCAGTATCTGCTTGACAGTATCGGTCGGCTGAGCACCTTTGCCTAGCCATTCCAGGGTTTTGCTTTCTTCGAAAGTAAAGGCAGCCGGATCCTGGTTTGGATCGTATGTGCCGACTTTTTCGATAAAACTTCCGTCCCTTTTATTGCGCTCATCGGTTACTATAATCTGATAAAAAGGCTTCTTTTTTGCGCCCGCCCGGGCAAGTCTCATTTTTACAGCCATTTCTTCCTCCTGGTTTTCTACGGTGCTTAAGCCGCTATTTATATGTAAAACAAATCAAGGAATAACCTTATTACCAAAGCCAAATGGGGATGTTTAGAAAGGGAGCATGCCCCTGCCTAATTTTCCCATTCCTCTCACCATGCCTTTGGATCCAAGCTTTTGCAGTTGTTTAACGACCTTCTGCGCTTCGGCAAAGCGTTTCAGTAACTGGTTGACTTCCTGGACTGTCGTACCACTACCCTTTGCGATGCGCAACCTTCTGCTGCCGTTTATTATCGACTGATTCGCCCTTTCAGCGAGTGTCATGGAGTCGATAATCGCTTCGATTCGCTTCAGCTCTTTTTCACTTGGCTGGGCACCCTGCATCTGCTTCATCATTTTCCCCATTCCGGGGATCAATCCCATGATCGATTCGAGAGAACCCATTTTCTTTATCTGCTGCAACTGATTTTTGAAATCATCAAGCGTGAACTCATTCTTCTTCAGTTTTTGCTGGAGCTTTTCAGCTTCTTTGACATCGATCGCAGATTGAGCCTTTTCAATCAAGGTCAATACATCGCCCATTCCGAGAATCCGCGAGACGAGGCGGTCGGCGTGAAAGACCTCCAGGGCGTCAAGTTTTTCACCCAATCCGACAAATTTGACCGGCTTTCCGGTTACAGCCCTGATGGAAAGAGCTGCACCTCCTTTTGCATCCCCATCGAGCTTGCTGAGAATAACTCCGGTGATGTCAAGCCTTGAATCGAACCCTGTGGCGACATTTACCGCCTCCTGTCCGGTCATGGCATCAGCTACTAGAAGAATCTCGCGGGGATCGGCCATTTCCTTAATCCTCACCAGTTCTTCCATTAATTCTTCGTCAATCTGGAGACGACCCGCAGTATCCAGAATAACGGTGTCGAAACCGGAAAGCTCCGCATAATTAAGGGCCTCCCGACATATGTCGACGGGATCCTGGTCAGACCTGGAGTCGAAGACTTCAATCCCGAGTTGCTTTCCCACTGTCTTCAGCTGATCAATTGCTGCTGGACGATAAACATCTGCAGGAACCAGTAAGGGCTTTCTTCTCTGCGCCCGGATATACCCCGCCAGCTTGCCGCAACTAGTCGTTTTACCCGATCCCTGAAGGCCGACCAGCATAATCGAAACCGGAGGTTTGGCAGCAAGATTGAGACTGTTGTTCTCGCCGCCCCCCATTAATTCGACAAGTTCGTCATGCACTATCTTGATGACTTGCTGACCCGGGGCCAGACTCTGCAAAACCTGTGAGCCAACGGCACGATTCCGGACCTTTTCAATAAATTCCTTAACAACCTTGAAATTAACATCAGCTTCGAGAAGAACTAGACGCACCTCACGCAGAGCTTCCCTGATGTTCTCCTCGGTCATTACTCCCTGACCGCGAAGCTTCTTGAAAATGGAATCCAGTTTATCGGAAAGATTGTCAAACATAAGAACTCAATGTTTTTCGGATTTTATTCTAAACATTATAAATGCCGTGATTCTTTTACGAAAAGAGTAACTTTAGTTGACAGCTTCACTCTTTGTCAAGATAAAATTTCGACTTAAGAAACAATGCAATGGTTACCATAAGAATATATTTAGCAACTACCATACCGGCTTATTCCACGAACACTTCATCAATCCATTTCATTGCAGGCTGTCGAAAGAAAACCCTATATTTCCAAAAACAATCAAAAATTCATTGAAGAGCAACGGAAATAGCCTCTCGAACATCTTCAACGAACTGGATATCGAGTTCTGTCTTTACGCTGTTCGGGATATCAGCCATATCAACCCGGTTTTTTTCAGGAACAACTACCTTTTTCACTCCCGCGCGACGGGCCGCCAGTGTTTTCTCTTTAAGGCCACCGATTGCAAGCACGCGTCCAGTCAGGCTAATCTCTCCGGTCATGGCCACATACCTGCAGGCAGGCCTGCCCGTGAGCAGGGAGACAACAGCTGTCGCCATGGCAATACCCGCAGACGGCCCATCCTTGGGTATGGCCCCCGATGGAACATGTATATGGATATCCATATCATCAAAGACTTTTTCGTTTATGCCCCATTCCGAGCAATTGGAACGGACAAAAGACAAGGCCGCCCGCGCAGACTCGCGCATGACCTCTCCAAGGGATCCAGTAAGGATCAATTCCCTTTTCCCGGACATTCGGGTTGCTTCAATGAAGATGATATCCCCGCCCGATTCCGTCCACGCAAGGCCAGTAACAACTCCGGCTCGGTCCTTTTCCGCGGCAACTTCGTTAAAATACTTCCTCGGCCCCAGGAGTTCTTCTACAATTTCAGGAGTAATAATTTCACGGGGATTTTTTTTCTGGGTAATCTCTTTTGCAATTTTTCTGCAGATGGAAGCGATACTGCGTTGCAGATTCCTTACCCCTGCTTCCCGTGTATATTCATTAATCACCTTATATATGGCATCAGGCCTGAATTCAGGCACATGTTCCGATAACCCGTTTTCTTCAACCTCTTTGGGAATAAGAAAACGGGAGGCAATTTTTTCCTTTTCCTCGTCCGTATAACCGGAAAGGCTTATCACTTCCATCCTGTCTCTAAGGGGTGACGGAATCGTATCAAGCAGATTTGCCGTAGTGATGAACATTACTTTAGAAAGATCATACGGAACATCGAGGTAATGGTCGGTAAAGGAGAAGTTCTGTTCAGGATCAAGCACCTCGAGAAGAGCGCTTGCCGGGTCACCCCGAAAATCAAGGCCAATTTTATCGACCTCATCCAGCATGAACACCGGGTTGTTATTTCCGCAGCGGAAAATTTCCTGGATTATCCTGCCCGGCAGGGCACCTATATATGTCCTTCTGTGCCCTCTGATTTCGGCTTCATCACGCATCCCCCCCAAGGAAATCCTGATGAATTTCCTTCCCAGCGCTCTGGCTATGGATTTGCCCAGACTGGTCTTGCCCACTCCCGGGGGTCCCACGAAACAAAGGATCGGCCCCTTCATATTTTGCCTGAGGGAACGGACGGCAAGGTACTCCAGAATCCTCTCTTTAACTTTCTCCAGATCATGGTGGTCTTCGTTGAGGACAACTTCAGCCTGGTTGATATCATTATTGTCCGGAGTAGATACCTTCCAGGGCATGCCGACGAGGTAGTCGAGATATGTTCGTGAAACGGTGTATTCAGGTGATGAAGGGTTTATTTTTTCAAGTCTTTTCAGTTCCTTATCAGCAATTTTTCTTACTTCGTCAGGCATCAGGTCGCCGGATATTTTTTTCCGCAAGTCCTGAAGCTCACCCTGCCTATTGTCATCATCGCCGAGCTCCTCCTGAATCTGCTTCATTTGTTCACGAAGGATGTATTCTTTTTGTGTTTTACCAACCCGCTTGGCTACCTCGGTCTGGATCTCTGCCTTTATCTGTAGCCGCTGGACCTCATTCGTGAGATGAATATATACCTTTTTCAAGCGCTCCAGCGGATCGACAGTTTCCAGCAAGCTCTGCAGTTCATCAACTGGGAGGGTTACATACAACGCCACAAGGTCTGAAAACCGGGCCGGGCTGTCGATATAATCGATCATTTTCAGAACATCGTCGGGGAGCGGACGCCCATAGGAAAGTGCTATTTTCAGAAGAGCATTGAGGCTTTGCAGCAAAGCGTCCGAGACAACGGATTTTTCCACAAATTCTCTGACAGGATCAATGCGGGAGAGGACGAATGGAACCTCTTGCATGATCAATTTGATCCGGACCCGCATAAGCCCCTCGAGCATGACTTTTGCGCCACCTTCCGGGAGCTTGAAAAGCTGGTTGATTTTGCAGACAGTGCCTATCTCGTGGAGATCATCCGGGAAAACTCCGGATTTTTCTTCTTTCATTTTAACGAGAACAACAAGATTGTGATAACGTCTCGCTTCTTCAAAAGGCAGCATTTCAGCTTCATCGAGAAAGATTGGGAATATCATGTAAGGAAACGCAACCATATCCCTCAAAGGATACAAGGGCAATATTTCCGGAATAGATACGGCAGTATTTTCATTCATAGTATTGTCATCCTTAAATATCAAGGCCAGAGGAAACAGCAGAATGTTAAACCAGCACATATACCGACATGCCCCGATTACTTTACAAAGTATCATCGAAAGCACTTCTGTCAAGGCAGACAAGCTGATGACACGCAAATCACGATTTCTTCAATATTTCTATTGCCGACTCATACAGCAAGAGTAAGCTGCATCGCCTCCCATTCTGCATACAACCCTGAAATCTTGTCATTTATTGCGGCATGTTCTTCCGCCGCGTTTTTTGCTGTTTCCGCATCTTTGAAAAAGTCGGGATCGCTCATCCTGCTTTCGAGTTCAAACAGCAGGTTTTCTTGTTTTTCTATGAGACTTTCCAATTCTTCGATTCTTTTCTGCCTGGCCCGCTCCTGCTTCTGCTTCTGTTTTTCTTCATCACGACGCAGTAAACGGTCAGCTTTGGTTATATTATTCGCCTCGTTTGCCATTGGATTCGAAAGAGGCGCGGCAGACGCCGGTGCACCATTCACTTCACCCCTATTTTCGCCGGCTTTCAGCAGATAGTCCTCATAGTTGCCCAAAAAGGAATTTATCTTCCCTTCTTTAACCTCAACAATGCGGGTAGCAAGCGAATCAATGAAGAACCTGTCATGGGAAACGAACACAATTGTCCCCGAGAAAGATTTCAGGGCATCCAGAAGGACTTCTTTGCTGAACAGGTCAAGGTGATTGGTCGGCTCATCAAGAACGAGGAGGTTTGCAGGCCTGAGCAGCATCTTTGCCAACGCCAGCCGGTTTTTTTCCCCTCCCGAAAGCACCCCGACCTTCTTGTCGATTTCCTCTCCTCGAAAAAGAAACGCTCCCAGCAGGTCCCTGAGTCCCGGAACAGCATCATAGGGGGCATCTGCGAGCAATTCCCCATAGACGGTTTTTTCACTATCAAGACAGGAAGACTGGTCCTGGGCAAAAAAATCGATTACAACATTATGGCCGATTATTCTCTCTCCGCCCTGAAAATGGCTTCCGGCGAGAATATGCATCAAAGTTGATTTTCCCGCACCGTTATGTCCGACTATGGATATTTTTTCACCTCTCTCCACGGTCAGGTCGATATTATCGAGAATTACATTCTCTCCATATGCCTTGCGGACTTTCTTCAGATCCATGACAATCCTGCCGCTTTTTGGTGCCGCCGGGAAATTGAAATGAATGCGCCTGCGCTCTGGTGGCAGGACAATGCGTTCAATTTTTTCCAGCTGCTTGATGCGGGACTGGACAAGCGCCGCTTTGTCGGACTTATATCGAAAACGTGATATGAAATCCTCTATTTTACCAATCTCTTCATCCTGGCGTCGTTTGGCTTCCCTCAGGGCGGCAACCCGTTCCTCGCGCTGCACGAGATAGGAACTGTAATCGCAATGGTAATCGATCAATGTCCGGTTCCAGATTTCGGTGATTCTGTGGCAAACCTGGTCCATGAAAAACCGGTCGTGGGATACCAGGATGACCGAGTACGGATATTGTCTGAGATATTCCTCCAGCCAGTTGCGCGCTTCGATATCCAGGTGGTTGGTCGGCTCATCGAGAAGAAGGACCTGTGGCTTCTGCAGGAGAAGCTTGACCATGGCAATACGCATCCGCCACCCGCCGGAGAACTCGGAACAGGGTCTTTCCCAATCGGCAGGAACAAAGCCGAGCCCGCGCAGGACTTTTCCAGTTTCCGCCTCCATCTCGTAACCGCCCTTCAGCCGAAATTCTTCCTGCAATCTCCCGAACCTGGAAAGATATTCATCATCACCAACTTCCACATTCTTCATTTCTTCCATTGCAGCAGTCATTCCACGCAACTGTTCTTCAATGCTTCGAAGATATGTGAAAGCCGTCATCGCCTCGGCAAAAAGAGCCTTCTCACCAGAAACAGCGGCATCCTGGGGTAGATATCCCACTACTGCGTCCCTGGCGACCTGGACAGAGCCGGATCCGGCCTCCATCTGTCCGGCGATAATCCGCATCAGGGTAGATTTGCCTGCGCCGTTTTCACCGACAAGCCCCACTCTTTCACCTTTTTTCAGATGCCAGCTTATGTCTTCGAAAACCGGATTACCGCCAAAATCTTTTGTCAAATTATTCAAATGCAGCATTATATCTGTCCCAACCCCGCAATTATTTTGTATCATTTTATGAAGAACGGGGGCATTTTGTCAATTTTCCAGTTTCACATAACCCTAAGATACATCATGGCAGAAAAATGGATAATTTATGGTTTTTTTTCATCCCCAATATTGTGAAATTCTGCTATAATTAATAAATTTTGACGGCACTTGATCATGAATGAACAAATGCCCGTTATGCCAGCTTAAAAATTTACGTCGCAGATAACCTTGCGGCGTCCAGATAGAGGCGAAAGGAAAATGCCAGATGTCGAAAAAAATGCTGATCAACGTAATGCACCCTGAAGAGGCAAGGGTTGCCATAGTATCCGACGGACGCCTTGTAGAACTCGACATAGAGACGGCGGGAAAAGAACAGACCCGCGGTAATGTCTACAAGGGAGTCGTTGTTCGGGTCGAACCGGGACTGCAGGCCGCCTTTGTAGATATTGGACAGAAAAAACTCGGATTTCTCCAGATGGGCGAAATACAGCCTGAATTATGGCAATGGCGGGACGATATCCCCGATGAGCAAAGAAACAGAAGACCGAGGATTCAGGAAATTTTGCGTCGCGGACAGGAATTAATTGTCCAGGTCGAGAAAGGCGAACGTGATAATAAAGGGTCAGCCCTGACCACATTCCTTTCGCTTCCGGGACGCTACATGGTCCTCATGCCCGCAAGCGATTCTTCAGGAGTATCGAGGAAAGTGGAAATCGAGGCTGACCGGAAGAAACTCAAGGAAACAGTCGAAGAAATAGGCGTCCCGGAAGGATTTGGCTATATAATCAGGACTGAAGCGGTCGGCAAGCGAAAAAACGAATTGGCGAAAGATCTCCAATACCTGTTAAAACTCTATGACAATATAAAGGAAAAAGCTGCAGAATCCGGGGCACCGTCGATAATCTACCGGGAATCCGACCTTGTCATCCGTACCATCAGGGATTATTTTACCGCAGATATAGATGAAGTGCTGGTGGACAGCAAAGACGTGTACAAGCAGGCAAGAGCCTTTTTCAAGGAAATCATGCCCAAGCACGAAAAAATAGTGAAACTGCACCAGGAAAAACGGCCTATTTTCTCCAAGTATCAACTGGAGGAACAGATCGATCTTATTTACGAAAAGAAGGTGCCACTCAAATCCGGGGGATCGATTGTAATAGACCCGACGGAAGCGCTGGTCAGCATTGACGTCAATTCCGGGAAGTCGACCGGCGAGAGGGGGGTGGAAGATACCGCTTTTAAAACCAACATGGAAGCCGCCGATGAAGTAGCCCGCCAACTCAGGTTACGCGACCTGGGAGGCCTGATCGTAATCGACTTCATAGACATGAGAGACCGGAAGCACCAGATCGAAGTCGAGAAGTCGCTTAAAAACGCACTGAAGGCTGACAAAGCCAGGGTGAACGTCGGGAAGATATCCCAGTTCGGACTCCTTGAAATGTCGCGACAAAGGATAAAACAGACCATAAACGAAGGCAGTTACCTGGAGTGTCCTCATTGCGGAGGACACGGCAAGGTCAAGTCGGTGGAAACAGTGGCCCTTTCTTTCCTTCGTAAAATGCACACCTCCGCCTCCCGAGGAAATATCAGCGAAGTGCGGGGTGGCCTGCCGCTCGAAGTTGCCTATTATCTTCTCAACAGGAAAAAGCGAGAGCTAACCCAGATCGAAAATGAATACGGAATTGAAGTTACCGTAAAAGGCAAACCTTCATTCATGATGAACCAGATCGAGCTGGAACTCGTTAAAAAAGAGAAAGAAAAAGAAACCTTGCCGGAACATGAAGCCGAATCTTCATCCCAGGAACAGTTGACTGTTCAGACGGGTGAAATAGAATCGGTGGAAAGCGAGGCAACTGCAGCGGAAGGAAAAGAACAAAAAAGCAAGAGGAAAAGGCGTCGCCACAAGAAAAAACCACAGGTGCCTACTGAGCCTGCAGACGAAACAGTCGGTGCTATGGAATATGCGGCGCACCCCGAAACCACATTGGACATACAACCACCGGAGCTTTCTGAACAGTCGGAACCAATTGGAACAGTGGAAACCTCGCAGTTAGATTCCAGAAGCGAAGGGGAACCCGCCCTGGAAGGTGAACCCGCTATGAAGAAAAAACGCAGGAGAAGGAGGAAACGGCCGGCAAAACCTGCTCAACCGGAGGAGATGCAACCGGCAGCCGAACAAAAACCGGATGAATTCACAGCACTTGTTGCTGAATCGGCAGCTCTTGTAGCTGAATCGGCTCCAGCTCCAGTTGAAGAAACTGTTCCGACGACTGAAATGGAACCTGTTAAGCCGCAAAAGAAGAGAAAGCCGCGCAAGAAAACAGCCGTCGAAGCCGCACCCGCACCGGAACAACTGATGGAGCCAGAAAGCGCCGCTATGAAAGCTCAGACCACTTCTGCGGGAGAAACACCGGCAAGCGACAAAGTCGAAGAAGAGGAAAAGAAAGAAACAAAACCCAAAAGAAGCAGCAGACCGCGGAAAAAGAAAGAGCCTGTTCAGGACAACAACCCTGAATCTTGAGTTGCCGTATCCCGAAGGCGGGGCGTGAGCTGGGAGGTCTATATTGTGCAGGGAATTACTTTTACCCGGAACTCACCGCCGAGGACGATGAATTCTCCCTCTCCCTTGAGTATTGAACTGGGGAGAAGTTCGTTGAAAAAGAAGATTTTACAGACTGGGACTTGCACCTCCCAGACAGTATAGCCAAACTCCCAGGCTCGTTCTTCGTCAGAGGTGAATGAAGAGAGATTATTGAGCCGAACCAGCCGCTCGCGTTTGCCTGTTACTTCAAGGAGTTCGTGCTCGTCTTCGGCAAAGACCCCGCGATACAAAGTTAGCCAGCGTTCTCCGGGAAATCTTTTCGCCAGTTCAAACTGTGAGTACTCATACAGGAGATCGAGCTGGGAGTTAATGGCGTTTGTCCGTTCGCTCCCTTTCATCCTGTCTATGGAAAACAGGTAATATTCTTCAGAATGTATTCCATCAATTCTCAGCTTGTGAAAAGTCGGCGGCAACCCGATTCGGCTTTCCACCCAACCTTTAAGAACCGCCCCTTCAATTGAGTTCGAATCCATTCCCCAGCCGCGAAGAAACCTCAGGTAGCTGTTTTTCAAACTTTTGCGTGCAGTGTCGGTTGACTGTTTCTCCCAATGATGGAGTTGAAATTTTACAGACATGTAATCATTAAAGAATAATGCCCTTTCTTCCGGCCCTCCCAGTTCTTCAAGACGCTGAAAAAGAAACCTGTTTGCCTGACGGACTCCCATAAGTTCTATCAGTTTCGGGTTGTCGTTGAAATGACGCGAAGCGATAACCCAAGGCGGAAGATTGCAGTGATTGTATGATCCGTTTTGCATGAGAGCATCACCCAGTTGTGAACATTCTAGCGGACCGCGACACTCCTGGTCCTTTCCCAGATTTCTTGAATATAGTTACTTATGCGGGCAGTTTCACAAGACTTTTGCCAGCTCGACAAGGGTCTCATTTATCGGCCCGCCAACTGCGAATACCTCGATACCCAAACGCTCCATTTCCAACCGGGGAGTCTCCCCGATCTGCGAGCACGCCACTGCGCGGCAGCCTTTCAACGCCTCCGAAATGGCATCGAGAAGATGTTTGCGAAGCGGGTGGTCCGGATCGTACGAACAATATCTCTCCACGATCAATTCTTCTTCCAGTGTTACATCATTTCCCGCAACCTGAAAAATAAGGAAACGTTCCGCGTGTCCGAAGTGCTGGTTGATTTCTTTTCCATCTTTTGACGCAACTGCAATGCGCATTGCTACCTCCATGTAAGTGAAGAGTGTCGAGCAAAAGTTGTGGAGTGAGGTGTGAGAGGATAAAACCGACATTACCTATCACGCCTCACTCCTTACAGTCTCTTTACATTTCCACCGGAGCGAACGAAAATGCCTTCTTCGAACATGTCCTGCCGCAAGCCTGGCAACCTACGCAGCTGCCCGGGTTTTCGACCTTCATGAACATCTTCGCGGAATCATCCTCATCCACTTCTTCAAATGCAAGCACATCATGTGCGCATACCTTATAGCAGCGCCCACAGCCAATGCATGTCTCTTCGTCAATGGACACGATAAATTCAGGTGTCCATTCGTGTTTGTCCCTCGTGAGTCCTGTGATGTAAGCCATTTTACCTTCCTCCGTACTTGTTATGATGTAATGCGGGAGCGGGAGAATCCGCCCTTTTTCCGGATGCGGAAACGCACCCCTTTCCACTTCTATTCGTCCATAAAAGACGAACCATTGCCTTTGTTCATGGCCTTCCTCAACCATGGCGGCGGAGTGCCGCGCAACACTTCCTGAAGCTTTTCCACAATTTCCGCTACAGCTATTTCCTTTCCTGTCTTCATCGGGTGAATCTTGTTTGCTACAGCCTTGGCAGCGGCCGGTCCGCCGATCTGCATGGTATAGATAATCGCGCAGCCCGTGAGGAGGGCAATCCGTGATGCGATTTTATCCTCTTCGTCGTCACCAGACTTGCCCACCTCTACCGTTTCAAGGAAATGTGCCTCTTCCGGTCCTATTTCCCATATGCAGAAGCTCTCCGTCATTCCGAAATGCTGATCGATTATCTCGCCTGTCTTACTCGTAAATGCAACTTTCATGTTAGCCACCTTTCTTTGCGCCACAGGGAACACCTGGAAATCCTTGAAAAAACTGTGGCGGATTCATTATTCACTTTCAGTTATGCGCAAGTTTCTGGGCCTCTTTCGCATTAGCCTGGAATATATTGGCCGTTTCGAAAACCAGGTTCATGGTGCCCTTGTATCCTACCCACATCTTCTGGTGGGCACCAAGCCGGTCGAACACCGGCAACCCGGCCCGCAAATGGGGAATGCCGCCCATCTTCGCGGCGGCCTGGCGCCCGTTGCTGTTGGCAACCAGCAGGTTGCTTCCTGCGACAACCCCCTCAAGGTCCTCAAGATCGCCGACGAAGATATTTCCCACGGGAAGCGCGTCCAGACCTTTCACCCTGGTGGCGGAAAGCGCGGCCTGTATTTCGCATCCCATCCCGGCAAGGAAATTCGTCATAACCTTCAGCATGTCCCCTTCCAGGGCCAAGGTGATTTTCTTGTTTCCGAACTGGTAATGGGAGTCCACCATGGCATCCATGAGCCTGCTGCGCTGGCGGCGGAATTTTTCCGGCACGGGCTTGGCGGAAATAACACTCAGGCTCTCCATTAACTGATCGACTTCAGCTATTCCTGTTATTGAGGTCAATCCGTATGCGGGAATGCCGAACTTTTCTTTCATAATCAAGGCAGCCTTTGCCAGGGAATCACCAATATAGAGAGTGGCAACGCTGCGCCCGGCCAGCCTGATCCGGTCAACGGCAATACCTCCGACCGACAGAGCGGATACAGTTTCATCCACATGTCCGTCCAGTGCACACGATATATCCGGGATTACCAAAGGATCGAGACCGAATGCCTCACAAATTTCCTTCACCTCTTCCACATCAGCAGGCGTAAGGAAAGCCCCGGGAAGTATCGTTATCTGCTTTTCAATAGTATCACCGGCCTCGGGAATGCTGGCGACAACAGCCTCCACAGCAGCCGCGTAACCCTCCTGGAGGGAACCGCAGTAGTCCGGAGTAGTTGCATGGATTACAGGGACATGCGACAGTTCGGGGTTTTCCCGGTGAAAATGGACGATAGCGCTGCGCACATCGTCACCCATGGTCTCGGTAAGGCCCGAAGTCATCACCCCGACAACCCCCGGATTAAACTTTTCAATTACCTTCTTCAACCCTTTTTTCAGGTTCTCCCAGCCACCGAATATTGCGGTGTCTTCACTCATACTGGTGCAGTTGAGGGCAATCGGTTCCTTGAAATGCCGGGAAAGCTGTAATCGGATGAACGTGGAGCATCCCTGAGCGCCGTGCAGCAAACCGAGCATCTGGTCGATGCCGAGAAAAGCCAGCGTTGCGCCAAGCGCGGGAGAGTTTTTTTGCGGGTTAACGGTCGAGTTTTTGGTAGATACCTTTACCCTTGAATCTTTCAGCGCTTCGGCAAGAAACTGCTCCGCATGCCCTTTAGCCCTTGATACATCAGCTTCGACCTCGCATTCGCTTTTTTCCCAGGGGGCCTTTGCGTTAAGGACGGGCCAGATCGGATTATTGACCGTGAGATCGAGCTGTTTGGCAAAAGTAACCATTCCTTCATAACCCGCATAGGGATGCGAACGGCCATGGTTGATGTCCAGAAAGGGAGTCTTGGTCTTCAGGGCAAGGAACTTGGTCTTGCCGCCGGCAACGATCAGGTCCGGCATTTTTTCGTACATAACCTGCAGAAGACCGGCACTGCTCGTATCTTCGATTATACGGGCATCTTTATGCATGAGAGCCTTCATCCGGTAGAAATCCTCAAGGGTGGAGTTCTGGGTCCCGGCGGCAAGAATTTCCACACCCAGTTCGCGCAGAGCGTTGACCATGGACCAGGTTTTTACTCCCCCGGTAAAAAGAACAGAGCGCTTTCCATCCAGCCTGGCGCGATACGGCGCAAGCTTTTCCCGACATTTTATCTCTTCTTCAGCAATAAGCTTTTCCACCCGCTCCTGCATGACGCGTTTTTCAAGTCCCCCCACTGCGTTGTCCAGTTCCCTTGCGATATCCCGCAACGCTTTTGCCGTATCGGTCATGCCATAGAAAGACTCTTCCAGATAGGGCATACCGTATTTTTTCTGCATCTTTTTCGCCAGGTTGGTAAGGCTTTTGGAACAAATTATTACATTAAGCTTGGCCCGGTGAGCATATCGCAGATCCTCGAAGCGGGCATCACCACTGAAACAGGAGAGTATCCTGATACCCAGCTTGTCGAACAACGGCTGCATTCCCCACAGGTCACCGGCAATGTTATATTCACCTATCAGGTTTATATCGTAGTCCGTAGTGCATTCCGGCTCGGCGGTTCCGATAACATGATTGAACAGCACTTCGCCGGCCAGCCGGTTGCCTATATTCTTGTCGCCTATAAAACCGGGGGTGTTGACCGGGATAATCGGCAACGAAACTTTTTCCTGCGCCGCCTTGCACACTGCCTCGATATCGTCGCCGGTCATTGCGGTAACGCAGGTCGCATAAACAAACATGGCTTTTGCCTCCGGGTACCGCTCCGCCAGTTCCCGGATTGCCTTGTACAATTTCTTCTCACCACCGAACACAACGTCGTTCTCCAGGATCTCGGTGGTAAATCCGCGGCGGAACAGCTGAGAACCGGAAGATCTTGCACCACGGTTATCCCACGAATTGCCGGCACATGCGATGGGCCCATGCACCAGATGGATTACGTCGGTGACCGGCATCAATACAACCCGGGCGCCATCGTATGCGCAACTTCGTTCGGCCCCTTCCCCAGGTTCGGATTTTTTACAGAATTTCGGTGCGCCCTTGTCATGGGTTTCACACTCGGTTACATCGTAATAATCGGGCTTTGCCATATGAATTACCTCAACAATCTTTAACTGCTTCATGCCGCCCCGCATCTACAAGTTCAGCAGTCGCATGCATTTTCACTCGATAATGAAAAAGGCGCCCCATTCACAGTGAATTGGAGGCGCCTTTGCCTGAAATTATCCTGGTCCAACTTAGCATACCTTGACCACTTGCACACCCTGTGCCAAACCGCGGTCGACTGCCTACGAGCCTGAATTCGCGTGATTTCCCATTACAAGGAATCGTGTTGAGCCCACCATTGCTCATTTATTAGGCAAATAAATGCACAGAAACCCAATTCCTTGACATATCACGACCGAAAATAAAAAAACCGCAATCTATTCTGCACGGTTTCCCGACAAAGGGAAAAAACTATCAGGCAGAGCCGGGTGCTGTACGGATGAATATCAACTGCGAAGTACGGCCGGATTAAAAGGACATCAATGACGCTGCCATGTTCCCTGTCATTCAGCGAAAACCAGACCGGTTAATCCATCTTCAGAAGAAACAATGAGCCGAAACAATTCTTCATCATTCATCTCCGCAATCTCACCAAGGCTGGTAGTCCTGGAAGTATCTATCTCGCAATCACACAGATTGAAAGTAGTTGCATAAAAAGTGAGCCGTTTCTCTTTTTTCAGCCCCATTTCCTGAAGTTGCCGCGCACCTTCCCGGAGCAGTTTCAGCCTTTCACGCAGGTCCTCAATGTTCGCTACCGACCAGACACCGAGAACTATTGGATTTTCAGTCTTTCTGATGTCTCCGAAAAATTCCCCCCGCAACAGGTGGTCACGGTTGTGCAGGAGATATGGGACAAAATCCATATGCTCGGCAAGTTTCCGGTCAGACGCCAGGAATCGGCCCGTTACGGGATCCATGGTGAAAATTATGGTTGTATCCGGGGCCTGTCCATAGCTTTTGAACAAAACCCCCTTGAACTCATCGAAGCTGAACACCCGGCAGAAATATTTTTCATTCCTTTTGATGCGTTTTACTATCCCCAAGAGCCAGCTCTTTATAATCTGATTGTCAATCCTGCAATTTTCCAAATCCGATTTCATGGACGGAAAGTCTTTCATATCATTCCAGTAGAGAAGGATATTGCGAAAAATATCCCTGACATTGTTATACCTTCCGAACTGGTACACAAGTTCATAACTGAAGATTTCCATCTGCCTGAGCTGCCAGATAAAGGCAGACACCCGTGTTCTGGAACTCTTGTCACTGATACCGATCTGCTCGGTCGATTTCATCAACTCGGTATATCTGGATTCCAGCTCTGCCAGAATCAGCATATCTCTCTGGGTGCTCTTTTTCAGCGAGATGGTCCATCGGGTAAATTCCCCCAATTCGCTTTCAACCAGAATATTGTTCGCCCCGAAAGTCGAAAAAATCTGCTGCGTGCCGATACCCTCGCCTGTCGCACCTTGCTTGGTTGTCTTGCCGACGAACAGCGGGCGCATATCCGGCCCCCTTTTGAGCCTTTTCCCTTCGATGCCGATACCGTTGTCCTGGATGTTAAGAACGACTGAATCATCCTTTTCGACGAGTTTAATTTCGATAATCCCGTGACGGCCGCTTTCCTTGATTGCATCGAGTGAGTTGGAAACGAGATTTATCAGGGCCCTGCTGAAATTCATATAATTTCCGGTTACGTAAGGAATCCTGGATCCGAGGATAAGTCGCACTTCACAGTGGGCATGAGCTACTTCGATAAACGGGATGACCCTGTCGGTTATCAGTTCCTTGATATTCACATCATGGAACGCCTTGATCTTGTCCTCGTACATATTCAGCATATTCAGCAGGGCGGTTGTCTCCCTGTTGATGTCTTCTATTACTTTCTTGAAATTGTCGACGGATAGCATTGACGTCATATCGAACAGCACCCTCAGCGATTTCTTCGCATCGTGCCGGACCTTGGTCATTTCCTCCACGGCAGGGAAACTCCTGGTCCTCGACTGCTCGGCCTTTTCCTTTATAGTCCGGGCTTTTGCCGACATCAGGTAAAATTTCATCTTCCGGTAAACTATCGAACCTTCAAAATCCAGCCCCTTGCTCAGGAAAAAATCCACGGTGCTCAGCAGCTTTTCCCAGACATAAAGATAGATACGGGAATCGGGAGCAACATCACTGGCCAGATTCTCCAGGAAAGCCGAACCTATCCCTTTCCCCCTTCCAAAGGGGCTTGTTACCTGTTTATAGATATGGAAAATCGATTTTTCCGAGTTGGAATATACCAGAAAATATCCGAGCAACTCCCCTTCTTCATCCCATACATAACTGTGTTCGTAATCTATATCGATTGCGATATCCCTGACAAACGGAGAAGGAATCAGAATCGAATCAATGTTAAGGAAAGGAACCTGCTTTATCCTGTTTTCATAGTCATGATTCAGGCGTTTGATATATGGAAAATAAAAGCATTGCTCATACATGTTATTCTACCGCCTCTCTCAGCAGGAGATCGCTCTCACCTGCGGGCATCGACAAGGATAGTCGGACACAGCATTTAACTCAAGCCCGTTTTTACTTGATATTATTATTTACGCAATTATTCATTATAACAAATGTACAGTCAAGCCGGGCAAGGTATCAGTGCTGATATACAGGCTTTTTTATTGACTAGGGCAACCGCTTGAGTTATAAAATCTAGTTGTTTTTAAATCGGACGAGGAGGAGAAAAATGCATCTGATTGAGCAAATAAAGGCAAAAGCGAAAGCCAACCTGCAGACGGTGGTTCTTCCTGAGAGCTACGACGAAAGGATGCTCTTTGCAGCGGAAAAGATTGTTGAGCAGGGGTTGGCAAAGGTGGTACTGCTCGGTAATCCCGAAAAGGTGAAGGCCGACGCAGCCGCAAAGGGAGCCGTTCTCGACGGGGTAGAGATAATCCAGCCAGCAACGTCGCATAATCTGGAAGCTTATGTGGAGAAACTTGTAGAGTTGCGCAAGAGCAAATGTCTTTCCCGCGAGGAAGCACACCGGCTGCTTACTGCACACGACAATCTCTACTATGCCGGGATGATGGTACGAATGGGCGACGCCGGTGGTTGCGTTGCAGGCGCCACAAGCACAACCGGAGACGTTCTCAGGTCATCTTTTCACACCGTAGGGACATGCTGCGGCATCAAGACTGTTTCCTCGTTTTTTCTCATGATCGCCAAGAATCCCGCATTCGGAGAAAACGGCGTAATGCTGTTCGCCGACTGCGCTGTCAACCCCAACCCTGACTCACAGGCACTGGCTGAGATAGCCGTGGCCACGGCTCGCAACTGCAAAGCGTTTTTGGATGTTGACGCGCGCGTGGCAATGCTTTCCTTCTCAACCAAAGGGAGTGCCTCTCATACCGATATCGATAAAGTTACCAAGGCCATCGAGATCGCCAAATCGATCGATTCCACCATTCACATAGACGGGGAGCTTCAGGCGGATGCGGCACTCATACCCAGCATAGGCGAGCGGAAGGCACCGGGCAGCCCTGTCGCGGGTAAAGCAAACGTGCTTATCTTCCCAGACCTCGACGCGGGCAACATAGGATACAAACTGGTGGAAAGGGTAGCCGGTGCGGAAGCCATCGGTCCCATTATCCAGGGACTGGCCAAACCAGTGAATGACCTGTCCAGAGGCTGTTCTGTGGAGGATATTGTCAATGTAGTTGCAATTACCGCCGTTCAGTCACAAGCCATGCAATAGCAGTCACAGTAAGAACCCGAACAAATTATAAAAAAAGAGCCGGCAATTTTCCCGCCGGCTCTTTTTTTCTGACCATTTTCAGCCTTATTTTTTTTCGAAATCAGGTCTGGCAAATGAGTATTCGAAATTCATGTGGTCGGTATATGTCCCTTCGAGAATGGCTGCAACATCCTCGGTAAAAACAAGTTCTTCATCGGTCGGTATTACGAACACTTTGATAGGTGAATCATCAGTCGTTATCAGACTTTCTTTCTTGCGAGACATCGCAGCGCGGTTTCTCGTCCTGTCCATTTTGATTCCGAGATACTCAAGCCCTTCCAGCGCCTTTTCCCGAAGCTGCCATCCCATTTCGCCAACGCCGGCCGTAAATACAACAGCATCGAGTCTGCCCACCACCGCAAGATAAGAGCCTATATATTTTTTCAGCCGGTAACCTTCGATATCAATGGCCAACTTGCATAATTTGTCGCCCTTGTCGGCGTTCTCGATCACATCGCGTCTGTCGGTATACTTGCCGGTTATACCGAGGATGCCGCTCTTCTTATTCAAAGTACTGTCGATTTCCTTGGCTGTCAGGTTTTCCATCTGCATCATAAACATTGGTATTGCAGGATCAATATCGCCACAGCGGGTTCCCATGACGGCACCTTCAAGAGGAGTGAGTCCCATGCTGGTGTCGACGGACAGGCCGTTCTTTATGGCGCAATGGGAAACACCGTTGCCGATATGCATCGTGATCAGATTGCAATCCTTCGGCTTCTTGTCGAGCAAAACCGCCGCCCTTTTCGACACATAAAGATGCGAAGTGCCGTGAAAACCGTAGCGGCGGACTCCGTACCTCGTATACCAGTCGTAAGGCAAGGGATAAATGAAGGCGTATTCAGGCATGGTCTGGTGGAATGCCGTATCGAAGATAGCCACGTTCGGAACATCTGGAAGGACGTTACGAACAGCCTCAATACCTGCTATGTTTGGTGGATTATGCAAAGGAGCAAGGTGCTGGACAGATTTCACTGCCTCGATGACTTCAGCATCGATCATTACCGACTTGGTAAAATTCTCGCCACCATGCACCACGCGGTGCCCCACTGCGGATATCTGGCCAATATCTTCCAATACGCCGTGTTCAGGATCAGTGAGCGTTTTTATGATAAGATCCAGAGCAATCGTGTGATTGGCGCATTCGGACTCCTTGCGGTATTTTTCACGGCCCGGTACTTCATGGACAATGAAAGACCCTCCCACTACAACTCTTTCGACAAGCCCTTTGGCGATAATCTCTTTTCTCGTCCAATCAAAAAGCTGGTATTTCACCGAAGAACTGCCGCAATTTATGGCCAGAATATCCATGTACTTCCTCCCCACTTATTTTATAAATATCCACGAGTGTGATTGAATCCGGTTCTAATCCTGCGCAGCGGGAACCCAATTAATTATTTTTATCAAGGCTAAATCCCCGCCAGGACGCTACAGGCTCTGTATTTCCACTGCAAACCTACATCTCACTGAAATCATGCAACAATATTCAGCCAGCAATAAAATCAGTTTTTACCAATATTTAGGCAAACAATCACCATATATACACTAGAGTAATTATGAATACAACCATTTTGTGTATCAAAAGAATTTTTAGAGGAAGCTTTCTTCTGGACTTTTAAATTTCCATATGATATTTTGGGGGCACTTTAGACAGACAATCAGGGATCTTTAGAGAAGGAGGTGAAAACATTGGCTTATTCCATTAACCAAGATTGCATTAACTGTGGAGCATGTGACGATTCTTGTCCGGTAGGCGCTATCAGCGAAGCAGCTGACAAAAGGGTTATCGATGAGGATACCTGCATCGACTGCGGCGCATGCGTTGATACATGTCCGGTAGGCGCAATCGTGAAGTAATCACGGCCTTGTTTCCATTTTCTGTTATGCCGGCGTACAGCAAAGCAGTTACGCCGGCTAATTTCTTGCCAGGTGCCACAACAACATCCAGCAAAACATCTCATCTCAACAGAGCATCAAAACTCCCTCAAATTTTAAGCACGTTAAAAAAGTTCAAACCAAGAACAATAATTTTCCAAAATTGGATTTACCAATAATCGGCAGGAATCCGGTTCACTGTCTGGCAACTTTAGAGCCTGTGACTTCCGCCCCGAATTCACCTGCCACTTCCGGAACATGGGTGAAGACAATCTGGAAAGTACTCGCAGTTCCCGGTTGCATTGATACATCATTGGTCGATTTCGCCGGGCTGTTCTTCAAAATCGCTTCAATTTCATTAACTGGAAGAGTTGTCAACTGATCAATGGAGAGTGTGTTCACAAAATTCGCAGTTTTCTTCAGAAGGACTTCTCCCTTCTTCCCGTAAACATAACCCTGCACCTGGACAGAATCAAGTGTTTTGCCCGAATTATTGGATGCTTCTCCCGTCACAACAAAAAGGTCACCACCATACACATTGTGCAGATAGACCCCATCAAGATTCCTTATTGCAATGTTACTGACCTGGTTTGAAATGGAACCACCAGTTATGCCGGCCAATGCGGGAATTTTAAAAGATGAAAAATCCAACCATGAATAATGATAAGCCGCACCTCCTGCTGCGATAACCGTCACAAACATCACCACAAAGACAGCAGGTGAAAAAAATGATCTTTTCTTTCTCGAAGATATTGCAAGAGGAGGCAGGTCTTCTCCATCAGTTTCCGAGACAGTTCCAACATATGGTGCAGGAGTTTCTTCCATACTCGAAGCCGCAAACATAGTTTTATGTGGGGCACCACCTTCCCCTTCATCCGGTGGGGATAAAACGCCATCATTCATTACCCTGGCGATGTTCTCCTGATTTACCGAACTCTGGTCCTGATAATTGAAAAACAACTCTTTTCCAGTTGTTGCCGGCTTTCCCGTCTCCGGTTCTGTCACAGGAGGAAAGATATCCCATGATTCATCTGATTCAGGTTCGGACCAATCAGATTGACCGAAGTTGCCCTCCCCTGCCAGGATGTCCTGAGATTTCAAAAAACTGCCGCTTGAGGTATCTTTGCCTGATTTTTCGGAAAGATCTTCCCTTTCCGGGCGGAAAATCCCGCCATCGCCTTCATCGGCTGCCGTTTCGGAAAATCCGGAAAAGTCAGCCCCCGAAATATTGAAACTGTCTTCCTTTTGGTCGTCTACAATGCAGCGTTCAACTGCTGTACTCTCATCTACATTGCTCGAATTTGCTAAAGTATTACCAACAAAACCAAAGTCGTCGAGGCATGCATTATTTCCATTATTCGCTTTCTCAACTTGCTCGTCCACTTCCGTAGGCAAGCAGCCAGTCAATGATGATCCGATGTCCCGGCCATCTCCATTCTCATCTTCAGGCAAGGCAGTTTTCTGGCCGGGCAAAAAACCAGCCGACACATCATCCTGCCTTTCCGTTTCCGATTCTGAATTTTCGGGAAAATTCGTTGTTTCATGCGCATCAAGTACATCTTCGATTTCTTCTTTCTTCACAACAAAGGTACTTTTACACCTCGAGCAGCGAACCCTGACCCCGGCGTCCGTAACCTTTGAATCGTCAAGTCTGAACTTGGTTTTGCATTGATCACATTGTATAATCATTATTGTCTCCAAAATGGATTGCGCCTCAGCCATCCTCACTTCTAAAATTATATAATTAAAAGCTGTAAGAAATGAAGGTGACGCCGATATCTTCTAAGGGGGCGATAAATCGGCAATTTCCCTAGACTCCTATAACAAAAATAGATAGTTGTGTCAAATCATTATAGTCCGCGTGCATTTTTTGTGTTATAAAAATAGAGCTTCAACAAAACCCAAGCTTCGAGGTGTTCGATATGAAATCGTTGCGTTTTGTGTTTTCCGTGACCGCTGTTCTGCTTTTTTGCTCTTCGATCGCGCTGGCGGCTCCGCATGCAGTTGTAGAGAATTCCGTATTCGATTTCGGGGAAATCGCTCAGGGGAAAAAGGTCGATCATAATTTTATCTTGAAAAACAATGGAGATTCCATGCTGACTATCGGCCAGGTGAGCACCTCGTGCGGGTGCACAGTAGCCAATGTATCCAGCCGTTCGGTCGCACCGGGAAAGAGTTCGGACATCCATGCCACATTCAATTCGACGAATTTTTCCGGCAACATCATTAAAAGCATAATGGTTCAGACGAATGATCCCGCAAGACCGGTCTACACAATGACCCTGAAAGGCAAGGTTATTGAAGAAATAGAAGTCTCACCGAAGCAAATGAATCTGGGCAGCATTAAGATAGGAATCAGAAAAGAAGCTGATATCAAGATTGAAAACAGGAGCAAGCAACCGCTGGTTATTACGTCGGTGAAATCTACCACGCCCCTGATAATCGTAAAATTGAAAAAAAATACAATCAAACCGGGAGATAAAACCATATTGAACATCGCATTAACTCCCCGAAATAACGATCAGTTTATTAGCGGTTATATCATCGTTAAAACCAACTGCCAGGCGAAGCCTGAAATAATAATCCCTCTTTTTGCATCCGCTGTAAAATAGGAAAGGCTTTTTTCAACTCCGAGCAAGCTTGCCCTTGAGTAAATCGGCAAAATAGTGTAGAAATAAACATCGAGGGCGGTTAGCTCAGTTGGATAGAGTACAGGCCTCCGAAGCCTGGGGTCGTGGGTTCGAATCCCATGCCGCCCACCAAACAAAACAGGTTTAAGCAATTCTGCTTAAGCCTTTTTTTGAACTCGATTTTCGATGTTTGTATATTGGCCCTCATGAACTTTGTAAATCTTAAAAATATCTATCCGGAATCCACGTCAACAAATCACGACAAATCATCATCTTTCAAACCCGAGTTAGCACCATAATTTTCAGATGCCACACTCAATGGCAAAACTCTTCACGATGTTTCCGGACTTGTCAGTTTGACTTCCTGCTCTACCTTTATAAAATGTACAACAACGTTCGTTACAATCTCATTTCCGAAGCTTTCAGCAAAGAACCCGAGACCGGCATATTTAGGGGGCTCACCGACAAGGGATTCTCGAGCATGGGAGGTAATTATTTGAAGAAGGCGATATTTTATGTCTGGGTCCTGTCGACAATGTTAGGTCTTGCCGGATGTTCGGGAGGTCAAACGGAAAATATAAACGCCGGAGGGGTCTATGCGGCCGGGTATACAGTCAACTCCAACGGGACAAAGGTAGCGGTCTACTGGAAAGATGGTGTCGCAGTCGAATTATCGGACGGGACATCGGATGCATGGGCTTACAGTATTGAACTATCAGGCAAGGATGTTCATGTGGCAGGATTTGTCACCAATCCAGCGGGACGGAGCGTAGCCACATACTGGAAAAACGGCGTTGCCTTCCCCCTGACGGATGGAAATACCGCATCGGAAGCTCACAGCCTCACTCTATCAGGAGAGGATGTCTACATCACCGGGGATGAACTTGATTCAGCAGGAAAATCTGTGGCAAAATACTGGAAAAACGGAATCGCTTTCACACTGACGGACGGCACGTATGACGCTTTTGCCTACAGCATCGCCGTCTCAGGAACCAATGTTTACGTGGCCGGTTTTGAATTCAATTCAGCCGGAAAATCGGTGGCAAAATACTGGAAAAACGGTAGTCCTGTGGCATTGTCGGACGGAACCGTGCTTTCCAGGGCGTACGGCGTCAACTTTTCCGGATCTGATCTTTTTGTAGCCGGATATGAACAGAATTCATCCGGCATTATGGTCGCCAAATATTGGAAAAACGATGTTTCGGTTCCATTGACGGACGGAACTGCCAGTGGCGATGCTTTCGTTACCGCTATTTCCAATAATGACATCTACGCCGCCGGTTACGAGACAAATCCGGCAGGCATATGGGTGGCCACTTACTGGAAAAACGGGACGGCTTTCCAGTTGACGGATGGAGTCACAGATGCTGAAGCATTTGCGCTGGCATTTTCGGGCAATGATGTTTATGCATCCGGGTACGAGATGAATGCAGGCGGAAAGCTGGCCGCCATGTACTGGAAAAACGGCATCCCCGTTACATTGTCTGCTGAAGGGGAAGCTTCAGATATAATCGTAGTAAAATAGGAATAAATTTATGGCAAATCAGGGGAAAAATGCCTCTAAGACTAAGTATAGGCATGTTTTCCTGGCTTCATGGAAATCATTTGGAACCGGCTTCAGGATTACTGCCGGCAAGCTTGTGCATAGCTCGCACGCAACTGGGTATAAAATAATAAATTTCAGAGCCTTTTCTCAAAGATCAAACAGCTGAAAGACTGATCAAGACCATTTCAGACATAATGAGCAACCATTCCGCTTGAACATCTCCCGCAAAATCAATTAAGATGATGGAATGAAGAACTGTATGTGAAAAGCGCTGCTCGCTTTTCCGACTTCGGGATAGCTTATGAATAGCCTCGTTACAAAGAAAGGATTCCTTCCCTGATGGAAAAAAGCGAAATTATCAAGTGGCTTAAAACTGAAGATGAGACCCTGCTCGAGGAGTTGTGGAAACGGGCGGATGAAATCCGCCGTCAGAATGTAGGTGATGAAGTGCATCTTCGAGGGCTGATAGAAGTATCTAACATATGCATCCGCAACTGCGGATATTGCGGCATACGTGCTGACAATGACGGTATCCTTCGTTACCGCCTCACCACGGAGGAAATAATGTCCTGTGTCGGCAAGGCAGTAGAATATGGTTACGGAACAGTGGTTCTCCAGGCGGGAGAGGATTACGGTATCAAAAAAGACTGGATGACTGCGATCATTCGCCGGATCAAAAACGAAACCGGCCTGGCCGTGACCCTGAGCCTGGGAGAAAGGAAGGACGAAGAGCTCGTTGAATGGCGGGAAGCGGGCGCCGACCGTTACCTTCTCCGCTTTGAAACATCCAACAGGACCCTTTACGAAACAATTCATCCGCCCCTTCCGGGAGAATGCTCGGACAGAATCGCCATGCTGCGGAGACTCAGGGAAATCGGCTTCGAAGCGGGAAGCGGGGTAATGGCAGGGATACCGGGCCAGACATTTGATGACCTGGCTGAAGATATCGTACTCTTCAGAAAACTCGATCTGGACATGATCGGTATTGGTCCTTACATACCTCACCCGGAAACGCCCATGGGCAGGAATAGTGGAGAATTGCGAGCCCCTGAAGGGGAACAGGTGCCGAATACCGAACTGACGGCCTATAAAGTTGTTTCCCTGGCCCGCCTAGCGTGTCCGCAGGCGAATATTCCGAGCACTACTGCCATAGCGACTCTGAACAGGGCAACAGGACGCGAGCTTGGGCTTTCAAGGGGGGCTAACATAGTCATGCCCAATCTTACTCCCCTGAAGTATCGCGCAATGTACGAAATATACCCTGCCAAGGCGGCAGCAGACGAGACCCCCGAAGAATCGATGGCCAACATTCACAGGCGTATTCTCTCAATAGGGCGCAAAATCGGAACAGGAAGGGGAGATTCGCGCAACTTTACTAAAAACAGCAAAGTTTAGCATTCAACTGAAAAAAAGGCGCCTTCTCACGGGCGCCTTTCGACATGGTCTATCATTTCTCTCAGCTTGCTCAACAACTTCAAGGGTGAATGCGGTTTTTCGATAAAGTCGTATTCACCCTCCACAAGACCTTTGCTGCTTATGATATCCGAAGAATAACCACTGGTAAACAGGACTCTGGTTCCGGGCCTGATTTTCTGGATTCTGTCGTGGACTTCCTTGCCGTTTTTACCAGGCATCACCACATCCAGAACTACAATGTCTATATCGTCTTTACGTGATATGAATTTCTCCAGCGCATCATCTCCGTCTGATGCAGACAACACTCTGTAACCGAATCTGCCCAGCAGGTTGGCGTCGAATGTACGGACATCCTCATCATCCTCGGCTATCAGAACAGTTTCGGTACCTACCGACGGCTCTTTGCCCATTTCAACCGAAACCGCTTCTCCTTTCCCGCTGATTAAAGGCAGATATATACGTAAAGAAGTTCCATGCCCCGGCTTGCTACAGACATCTATATAACCCTTCTGCTGACTCACAACCCCATATACTATCGCAAGGCCAAGTCCGGTGCCTTTCCCCACCTCCTTGGTGGTGAAAAAGGGTTCGAAGATTTTTTCGCGGATTTTCTCATCTATCCCGGCACCCGTATCGCTGGCTGAAATACATACATATTTACCGGCACTGCCGAACCCGTGACACTTGATGAACTCGTCATCGATCACCTTCAGATCCGTCGAGATCGTTAAGACCCCTCCATCGGGCATTGCATCCCTTGCATTCGTGGAAAGGTTAATCATTATCTGCTCCAACTGTCCCGCATCACCCATGACAAAGAGATCCCGGTCGGACAGCTCGATCATCAGATCTATATCTTCCCTTATGAGCCGGCGCAACAGCTTTTCGACCTTTGAAATCATGTCGTTGACATTAACCGGTTTGGGGTGCACCACCTGTTTCCTGCTGAAGGCCAGAAGCCCCTGGGTCAGGTTGGCGGCCCTTTCGGACGAGGCAATTATCTGGCCGGCAAACTGACGCATGGGGTCATCTTCATCCAGTTTCATGAACAGCAGGTGAGCATAACCGGTAATGGCAGTGATAATGTTGTTGAAATCGTGCGCCACTCCACCCGCAAGCTGCCCGATCGCCTCCATCTTCTGGGAATGATGAAGCTGCTGCTCGAGCCTTTTTTTCTCCTCTTCATCCTCTTTGTGACGAGTGTTGTCGCGCATGAAGCTGAAAATGAAAAGCAACGCGCCGGAGGCACTGTAAACGGCGCCTGAAAGCTGCCAGAGAGGAAACCGGCGTCCGTTCGCGGCCACCCCTTCCAGTTCTCCCTCCCAACTCTCGCGGCGCAGTATGCGGGGAATGACTTCTTCTTCGATGATACGGGCGGACTCCGGAGCATAATTATCAAGGATTCCCGTCACTCCGGCATCAGGAGGATAATGTCCGAACAGCTTTTCATAAGCCGGGTTGCCGTAAACCAGGCTGCCCGCTGAATTCCTGATCACAACTGCCTCTTGCAGCGAGTCGATGACGGTCTTGAACATCCTCAAACCCTGCTCAGCGATCCTTGTCTCGTCAAGCGCCTTTCTCAGCTGAATCGTACGCTTTTCTATTTCGAGCTCCATATGGTTGAGAAGGCGATAATTGCTCAGCAACTGTCCCAGACAGTGGCAATAGACCAAGAGAAAACGTTCATGCCAGAGATCGAAAAAATCCGGCTCCGGGTGCGAAATATTAAGCACACCCAATACATCTCCTCCCACCTGGAAGATCGGGACGCTGATCAGGGAACCGATTTTCCTGCCGGGAACAGATTTGAAGCGCTTGTCAGTAAAACAATTGCGGCAATGCTGAAGACTTTTCTGCTGGACCGCAAGGCCCATTATTCCTTCTCCGATGGAGGCGACAATGGTGCAATCAACGGAATGCTCCAGGGTTACAGATTTTTCCTCATGCAATATGTCATCCCAGTCAAGTCCGGTGCAGTTGACAAGCACATTGCCTTTAAGCAGAAAAATTGAACAGTTTTCCACATCGATGTTCTGAACCAGCCCTTTGAGCGCGTTTCGAAGCATAGTCTGCTCATCAACATTCCTCAGATCCAGTGAACTCAGGGCGCTCAAGGCGGAAAAGGAATCCAGAAGATTGACGATTGTGCTGTTCAGCTCCCTGTAAGATGCAGAAAAGTCTTTATCATTATCCATTGCCGGAACCATTTCCTGAAAGTAATAGTGCCATTTCGTTGATTCCCTCGATTTTTTTAACAAGGGTCAGTTTCTCTTCTTCGACTATGGCATCTTTTATACCGAGGACAGCGGGAATTTGAAGATAATCGGGGGAGCCATTCCCTGACAACATCGTCCCTGCGTGACGGGCACAATATCCGACCAGCAGCGCAATCGGCCAGTATTCATCCCTGTAAGCCGGATCTGCATGGTGCTCGATCACATTCACAATATCCTCGGGGAGATGCCACTTCCGTGCAAGCAAACCTCCGGCTCGACCGGGTTCTATGCCTGTCAATTCCCCAAGCTGAACATCCGAGGGAAACATGTCATGGCGAGTTTCCCCGGAAAAGAGCTGTTCCAGTTTATCCGGGAAAAGGTGGGCCAGGACCGGAAATCCCAGATTATGAAGCAATCCGTCCATATAAATGTTGTCTATGTCGTCCTTGATCTCAGCAGAAACATGTGAAAAAAGGTTTTGCGAAATAATTGCCGTGGCCACGGCGGTAAACCAATACCGCTGAAGGTGAGATTCCATATTCTTCCCGACCCTGAACACCCCTCCCAGGATCAGGCCGATGGCAAGACTCTTGACCATCCTGATGCCAAGTACCTTGTAAACAGCGTCGTATATTGTGCGTACTCCGCCGGGCCAACCGAAATAAGCAGAATTGGCCAGGCCGATGATCCGTGCCGACAGAGGCGGATCTTTCTCTATCGCAGAGGCAAGCTCCGTTATGTCCGTATCGTCGTTTGACAGGGACAGTATTTTCTGGGCCATCGCCGGCAGAGGCGGCAGTTCCTTCAACAACTGGACCCTGCGACGTATTTTTCCTGATTCGTCAATTTCCTGTGTCATTATCCATCCATTCGGAAATTACATCCACGGGAATCGTATCTTTTAAGATTCGGCTGAATTACCGGAATACGTGAATCCGCTCGGGTAGACGGATCATACCACGGGGAGAAATCATTACAATTGATTTTTATCTAATTAGTATGCAGATAATTAACAAAAAAAGTTTCACCAGATTCCAGTCGGTAAGTCCGTTACCTGAAATTGATCTTGAAAAACAAGTCGCCGCCACTCTCCGTGCCCGTCTGTGTTTCTACCTCCCAATGCTTAGTAAGTTCATAGCGCAAGTGGACAAGATTTGCGCCGGTCAACAGGGACCTGCCATAACTGACATAAAGACTAGGGGTCAGATACCTGCCAATGGAAAGCATCGATTGTGAGAGTGTAGAGCCGGCCGACTTTGACGGAGCTACCCCGGGAGGTGTTGTAACGATCGGCGTATAGGCGGAGGTTGTCGAAATCAGCTGACCTGCAGCCCGCGTTACCAGCCCTGTCTGCTGGCTGTTATACGCAAGGGGTTGCCCCAGGACGATATAAGAAAGTATGGAGCTGTCCGGCATATTCGGCTCCGAATACAATTTGACGGTCATCGTCGCCGGAGTGCCTGCTATCGTCACGCCGGCACGCACGTCTCCCACCTTTCGAAGCGCCTGGATATCCAGCCTCGGCTGACTTATGGAACCTCCGGCATAATAGATGCGCCCCCTTGTAATATCGAGATTTATGCCGTAGGTTTTGTAGCTTCCCTTAACCACCCTGATCTCGCCGGTGCTCCTGATTTTGTCCAATTTCTGCATGGACAGCTTCAGAGTACCTTTCAACTGCGCATCAATCCCCTCGTATTTCACAAGGACATTGTCACCCAGGATAACGGTGACCTGGATGTCAACCGGCAGTTGAGACTCCTTGACCGCCGTTTTTTCTTCACCCGCCATTACCACATCTTTGCTGGGCTGCACCGGCGCTTGCGACTCCCTTCCGCGGACGAGCAGTTCCGGAACTTGAATCTGTCCGCGTACCGTCAATTTTTCAGGTGTTCCAGAGAAATTGAGATCCGGGCTTGCCTGCACCTGCAGTTCCGGCAGGTATACAATCTGGAATCGGTCACCTTTGATATTTCCCTCGTACTGCGCCACACGCCAGGCTTTGAAACGGACTTTTCCGTTCCCACCGAGATGCCCGGGACCGGAATCTACCCCCAGCGTATCTATAATGAGCTGATCACGCGAGAAGTGGGCGGTAAACCCTGCGTTTTTCAGATGAATGCCCGTTGTCGGAAGATAGGCCGCCGCCTTGTCCAGCTTGAGAGTTCCACTGACTTCCGGATTTTTCCACTGACCGCCGACACTTGCATCAAGGTCAAGTTCACCGCGGCTCTCTTGTATCAGACCGGGGAAAAAGCTGGTCAGAACTCCAAGTTCGGTAACATGCCCTTTCAAGCTGACCTTGACCGGTCCGGACGGATCAGCCGAAACGGGCAGATGCGCCGCCATCGGAAACTGGAAACTACCGCGCACCTGGCCGAATTGCTCCAGTACCAGCGAAGCATCTCCGGAGATTTGCTTGTCCCGCCAGGTCCATGATACATCGGCCCCGCTCAGCTTGGCGTCGAACTGGCTGCCCTCCCTGTTCCAGCGCACTTCGCCGCCGGACAGTGTTGAGCTTCCCTGAATATCAAAACGCTTGTCCGGGAGCAAGATACCGCTCATATGGCCGGAAAGGTCTCCCTGAAGAGCGAGGCCGTTTTTCAGCCATGGATTCAGGATGGTGAGATCAAGCCTGCTCCACTCCGCATCAATATTACCCTGTCGCGGGAAGCCCATCGCTGCTGGCTGCAGGGAAGTAAAAGATCCTTTGAACACTCCGCCATCCGCCAGACTGACAGCCAGCAAATTGCGCATTCCCGAGTCATTCCAATCCAAATTGGCGGACACTTTCTGAATGTCAAAACGCTGCCCTTCAACCACCACATCCCCGGAAGCATCGATTAGCCCCTTTACCGCCAACCTGTTGGTATGTAATTTTCCGGAACGCCCACCCTCGAGCTTTTTCGATCCCTGCCAGGACCAATCGAACCTTGCTGTGCGAAACACCGCGGAATACTTGTTTTCCTTTACTTTCCAAAGCGCGGTGCCGTTTGACAGCTCGGCATTGCCACTGATGGAAAACAGCGGCCCCGTTGACACGTCACCTTCCACCCGTCCTGCCAGATGTCCTTCAAGTTCAAGACCTTCCGGTAGCCATGGATGGAACATGACCATGTCAATCCGGTTCCACTCCGCCTCAAGCCTGCCGCTTGAAGGCAATCCAATTCGCGCCGGCTGTGTTGATGAAAAAGTACCTTTCAGAGCCCCACCATCGGCAAGGGCAAGGCTGAACAAGGTTGACATGCCCTTGTTGTTCCAGTTTGCGTTAATCGATGATTGCCGCACCACGATCCTGTTTCCTTCCACGACCGCCGTGGCAGAGGAATCAACCCGGCCGGTCAAGGTTATCCGGTCTCCGCCCGACAGCCTGGCCTGCAAGGCTCCGGAACTCGAACCGGTAATCTGCGCTCCGCCGGACAAAGGTGAAACCCGGGCAAGGTTCAGCCCGCGCCATTCAGTCATTATTGAACCGGTCAGGGGATGGAAGCCAAGTTGCGCTTCTGCCTCCAGGTATTCTCCCGAAGTTCCGTCCAGGAACAGCCGATGCAGGAAAAAAGAATCGGCGGAGATTTGTAAGGCGGCGGGGTTCCGCAATTTCCATGGGCCGACGGAGTCATGTCCGGACAATTTCAACAAAGTTCCCTTCCAAGTTTTGTCGTTATATCCCCCGGCAAGAATTGCCCGCGATTCGAAGCCCCCGGAATGCATCATCAATTCGATCGTATGACTTCTGAGGCCACCGGTTACGGCAAGGCTGGCCGACTCGAACTTTAACCCATGGTAGATGGTTTTATTTGCGTCGGCACGGACCATAAGAGGAAATCCGGCACCCTCGGAAAGCATCGCGGAAAAATTGATCGCATCCGTGTGGATCCTGTCCTCTTCCAGATTTCGCCCCGATCCGGCAACTGAACCGCTCAAATTGCCGTTACGCCATCGCAGCCATCCTGCCGCATTCAGACTTCCCGCGGTATTTGGTATCAGACCGGAGAGATTGCCGACGTGAGCGTCAAAAGCAAGTCGTTTCCGCAGATCACCCTGCGCATTGATTTCAAACCCTTTGCCGTTAAGGGCAAGCTGTCTTACCAGCAGATTACCGTTGTCCAGTTCCAGATCAACAATTCCCGACAGTTCCTTTCCGTGCAGACGGCTTTGCAGGAGACGGCCTTTCAATTCCACCCGTGAGGGTACTTCACGTGACCATTCCGCTTTTGCTTTCAGGTCGGCATTGACCTCACCTATCCATTTGGGGATGATTTTTGCCGGGTTGAGATTCCTCAAGGATAAATCGGCGCGAACGTTCATCCCCTTCCGCCAGTCCACCCCGGCTGAGCCCTTCAAGTTTCCTCCCAGCAATGCGCCGTTGAGAGCGGTCAACAGGACCCCGGTATCACTCCCCCGGAGCGAACCTGATAAGCTGCCCGCATGCCATCCCTCCCCTTTATTGAAAAGTTTGAAAGTCCCAGTGTAGTTGCCGGTGTTACCCCTCACATCGAGGTTGCCGGTCAAGTCAGTTACAGTGTGAAGTTCGCCGGAAAGATCTATATCGGTGAATCCCAGCATCAAGCCGAATTGAGGACCTCCGGATTCAAAGGTCATGGACCCGCTTCCGTTAACCACACCGCGGCGACCTGGGCCTGCTCCATTCGCAGTTTTCTAAGGTTCAGGGAATTGCGCGTTATACCTATTTCGCCGGAGAGCCCGAGGAGTTGTTTTTCTCCGGCCAGGCCGGTAATCACTACCGGCCCGGTAACCTGCTCTTTGTCCCCGGCGGGGAAAAGGCGGGCTTTGCAGGAAATCTTGTTGAAACCGCCGATTGGACGGGCAGGTATGACGGCGAGCTTCAGGAGCAGGGACGGGCTGCGGAAACCGGCCATAATCGCGCCTTCGGCCTGCATGGCCGGTGTTGACAATGCAAGGTTCCATACGGTCAGGAGGTTTCCCTGCCACATCAAGCGCGCGGAAATCCTGTCGACTACAAAAGGTTTGCCGTCAAGTTTCCTGTACTCCAGGCCATCTACCTGCAGCATGCCGATACGCATGTTGAGCCACGCAGGGAGACCGGTCACCTTGGGCCATGTCAATTCCGGCGGTCCTGCTGCCGACGGGCTGTTGTCCTGGATATGCACTTTCTGCAGTGCGAGTTCCGTTATGGCGACCTTACCCGCCAGGAGGTAAGAAGGATGCCAGCGCAGACGCAATCCTGCGCATCTCGCATCCCCTCGGGGCCACTGCAGGTGCGCATCTTCCAGGCGCAGACTACCCCACAGACGCCCCTCCACACGATGCACGGAAACTGCGTAGGGGGTATACCTTGAAACGGCAGCCATTGCCCACCGTGCACCATCAGTAGTCCCCAGCAGCCATCCACCCACTCCCAGTACTGCAACCAGGACAGACAGGAAAAGAGCGGCGACAATATATTTCAGCCTGTTCGTCACAGATTAAACCCCATGGTGAAATGAATGTGATTACCCGGAGAGGGAACACCGATCTGCCTGGCAAAATACAGGTTTATGGATCCGATGAGGGTATAATAATGAATCCCGATACCGGTGCCGGAAAAAAGCCGGATATTCGTAAAGGTATCAAACGCGTTTCCCGTATCGAAAAAGACGGACACCCCCCACTTTTTGAAGATATCCCGTTGCAGTTCAATGCTGCCCACAAGAAGGTCCTTGCCGCCAACCACGTTACCGCTTGCATCGCGAGGTCCAAGCGATTGGTAGGAATACCCGCGCACACTTGTGTCGCCCCCTGCGAAAAATCGTACCGAAGGCGGAAGATCACTCAATGGATCATTCTGGGCGGTCATTCCCAATTTCCCCCGGGTGAAGAGGGTAAGGCGCCAAGGCATTGGAACAACAACATTCCCATCAGCAATTAACTGGATCAAACCAGTGTCTGAACCGAGGAATTGATGTGTCCCGCGAACCTCCAGCGTATATCGGTAGCCTCTGGTTGGGCGGATCAGATCATCATAATTGCGGCCGGTAAATCGAAGCCCGGGAAGGACCAGGCGCGAACTGGATTTTTGCACCCCGACAGTGAAGTCCTCCTGCAGCAATTCCAGATAAGCGGTTCCCAGCAGTCCCGGTCCGAAGCTCCTGTTCCTGTTGACCTGGGCGGAAACAAGCTGACTCGTATAGGTGCTGACATCTTCCCGTTGCAGGTTCAGCTGAAATCCTGTCGAACTGTTCGCATCCCTGGAACTTGGTATCATGTAACCGGCACCAAGGCCTTGCAGACGCTGGGCGATAAAAAGCTCAAGCTGCAATTCGTGCCCGAGTTGAAACATGTTTACATCCTTGTAATTCCCGGTGAACCTCGCGCCGGTATCCGTACCGTAACCTCCTCCCACCCGCAACCGTCTGCGCGGCGAAGGCTTCAGGGTTACCAGTACCGGTACGCGCAAATCATGGGTTTTCTCCTTTTCCGGAGCGACGATTACCTCCCTGAAGCGTTCGGCATTTATGAAATTGAGCTGGGTATTGTTGATTTTGACGGGGGAATAAATCTCGTCCGGCTTGAACGCCAGGTAACGTCGCAGGAACTTATCCGGATATTTGGGGGCTCCCGTAATGCTTGTCTCACCAAATCTGTATTGCTGGCCGGTATCAAGTTCAAGGTCAATCCTGGCTCCGGTCCTGTCCCGGGAAATGAGGATTTCATGGACGGAGAATTCAGCATCAAGAAACCCGAGAGCCTGAGCTTTCGATTTGAGTGAATTCTTTGCGGCTTCATATTCATTCTGCAGCAGCACATCACCCTCTTGCAGAGGAAATGCCCGTGCAAGGTCCAGCAAATCCTGTTCTTTTTCCCCCGGTCCGTGCAATTTCACCCGCACCGACGTCACCACTACCGGCTCACCCGGGTCAACCATCACCCTGAGCAGGTAGTTGCCGTCGGCGGTTTTCTCCAGTCGCGTTGTCACCTGGGCTTTGTAGTAACCAAAGGGTTCCAGTGCATTCCTGACTTTTTCCGCGCTCTCTTTCACGTAAAGCCGCAGCCACAGCTCATCAACTTTCCCGTCGCGGACCAGTCCGGTCGGGATGGCCAATGCCGCTGTAACATTATCCAGCGCATTGTCCTCAACACCCTCAAGACCTTCAATATCTACCTTTAAAGGATCTTCCGCCATGACAGGCCCGGCAACGCAAGCCATAACGACAATTATCAGCATGCACAAAAAACCTGATCTCAGCACTCTACCCACACCCTTCCTCGGCAGATAACCGGCAACAACTTATTGGAAAACGGGACAAAGGCCCGACCCGACCGTTTTTTCGTTCCCTTTTACCACTATTTATTGCAACAATCCATCGCATTCTCTATTATAATACCGTAAACAAGGCAATTGCTCTCGCAAATCGCATTGGCGGAACTGATTTCATTCTTTCCCTGATTTACCTGGTAAATACGTTTAGCTGATTTTATTTCAGTTACTGCTACTTGTTTTTCAGCAATCTCCGTTCAGTTTAAAAAAATACCAGCAGATGATCCCTTATCAGGACAATCAATCCCGGTGGGCACTGCAAATCGGCCAGCAAAGAGCTTTTACCGAAGTTTCAGATAAAACATACCGCGCTTTTACAATATGTACAGAAAGCTTCGCGGCCCGGAAAGGATATCATGAAGCTGCCCCGACCACTTTTTCCCGGCACACTGATCCGCCGCTACAAGCGTTTTCTCGCCGACATCGAACTGGAAAACGGTGAGACGGTCACCGCCCATTGCCCGAACTCCGGCAGCATGAAGGGATGTGCCGTCACAGGCACCAGTGTACTTCTCTCGCGGAGCGACAATCCGGACAGAAAATATCCTTACACCTGGGAACTGGCAAAGGTTAACGGACTGTGGGCAGGAATAAACACCGGACTTCCCAACAGGTTGACCGGTGAGGCAATAAAACAGGGGATTATAAAAGAGCTGCGAGGATATGAGTCTGTCCGTCCCGAAGTTCGCTATGGGAAAGACAGCAGGATAGATCTCCTGCTCTCGGGAATTAAGGGCCTCTGTTATGTTGAAGTGAAAAACGTGACCCTCGTCGAAGAAGGTATCGCAAGGTTCCCGGACGCCCAGACGGCCCGGGGAAGGAAACATCTGCAAGAATTGGTTCGTGAGGTAAGGGAAGGCAACAGGGGAGTGATTTTTTTCGTGGTGCAAAGGGCCGACGCATACGCACTTGCCCCCGCGGATGCTATCGATCCCGAATATGGCAGGCTCTTGCGAATGGCCGTCGACAACGGCGTGGAAGCGCTTGCCTACCAGGCCCATGTGGAACCGGACGAGATTTACCTGGAAAGATCCCTGCCTGTAATTCTTGATCGATGACAGACATAATCCTGTCTGCACTAAATCCGGCAGGCTTACTATTTACAATAAAAAAGCCCCCCGTTTTTTAACAGGGGGTTTTTACAACCATTATCACCGTTTAATCAGCTTTTGAACGAAGACTCCATGGGACTTTTCTACCGTCCCAGAAATTTCTCTTTTTCTTCGGGAGACATTGACGGCCATCTTTTCCGCAGATCCTGACGCTCTTCGTGGCTCATTCCTTGCCACTTCTCCCGCAGGCTGTTTCTTTGCTCCGAAGGCAACTGCCTGAACCATTTGAACCTGTTGCGGATCTTTTCCTGCTCCTCGGGCGGCAGCTTATGGAACTCCTCGTAGCGTTTGCGGATCATCTCCCGCTGTTCGGGGGAATAATTGTGCCATCTCTGCAGACGCTCTTCAGCCTCCTTACGCTCCTCGGCATTCATGCGCCCCCACCTGTCCGCGCCATTTCGCAGTCTTTCCCGTCGGGCAGGCGGAATCTGCTCCCAGTTTTGCCTTAACGGCATCAGAATCTGCTGCTGGTCGCTGCTCAACTGTTCCCAGTGGATGCCGGTTTCTTCTCCCAGTGCGCTGGCGGCCCAAGACATCATCAGGAAAATAAAAACAATTCCAACCTTCCCGGCCATCTTTCCCGTACTTTTTTCACAATTCATGTTCTGCTTTCCTTCATCATGTTTTTCAGCCCTGCACCTTCTGATCCGCAAGCCAGCGGTAAAAATCCAGATCTTGATAGAGCTCCGGCTGGCCCTTGACGCTCAACAGCTCGAAATCTTCCGGATTCTTCAATGACGAAGGTTTCTGTGAGGAGAAGTAAAAGACGGAAACAGCCGCTATCAGCACCGTGGAAGTGGCGATTCCTCCTGCCGTTATCCAGCGGGGTATCAACTGGTACCCGCGCTTCTTTTCGAAATAGTCCAACGCTTCAGACCTGACACCTCTCAAGGCCCTGACGGTACGGGGATCGAGCCTTTCGACATTTTCATCAAGGCGCTTTTTGACTTTGTCACACAGACTTTTTTCACATTCGTTTTCTTTCATGGCCGGTATTCCTCCAAAAGACCACGCATCGTGTGCACTGCCCTCGAAAAATGTGTCTTTACACTTCCCTCCGAGCAACCCATGGCACATGCCGTTTCCTTCACATCCATACCTTCCCATGCCCTGAAAAGGAAGGCCTGCCTCTGCCGCAGGGGCAAAGTCCTGAGAGCGGACTTTATTGCATCAACGGCGTCTCCCCTGATAATCTGTTCGGCGGGGTCGGGTGTCGAATTATCCGCTATCCTTTCGAAGGGATCGGAGGATTCATCCCCATCCTCAGCAGAGGTACCAAACCATGCCCTGAAGCGGTTACGGACCATGGTCCTGCGTTGCCAGTCACGAATCCGGCTGTTCAGGACACGATAGTACAGTGGTTTCCATTCCTCCTCCGGACGCGTGGTATATCTCTTTATGAAGCCGAACATTGCATCATGAACGATATCAAGGGATTCTTCACGATTCCCCGTGGCAATCTGCGCCATTACGAACGAATGTCTCTCTATATTTCCAAGGAATCTGTTCAGTGACTCCGTTGTGTCCAGCACGCCCTCCCTGCATGAAGTTTTGCACGGGACGATGTCCATGCCGCACTCATTTTTCACAACAGCTAGCCGGTTATGCATTTTTCTGTACCTCGGAAGGTCGCCTCCACTGTTGGTGAAGATCGTAGCGACTGTCTGTTCATGCAAACTGGAATATGAATATCCGGATTGTTTGTCTACTGTAACGCACGAACTTCTTACGCGTTGACAAGAAATGATTTTATCCTCACATGGCTCTTTATTTCAAGTATTATCCTGAATACAGCATTTATCCAAAAACGGCAATTGAAGGTGTCCGCAGTAAGCAACTCAGGCCTGTAACGTTGCTGCTCTTGGCGAAATGGAGTGTGGACAACCGATATTGTCTGAACCCGAAGGGTGAGTTTATCGGCTGTAGCGAAATGAGCTTAGAGCAGCAGATACAGGCCTCCGGAGCGAACGGAGGATGCCTGCAACTGCCGAATATAGGTTTATTCACCATGTTCACCAGGACACAAGGGGCTCGCCGGGACAAATGGTGGATTGCATTTACCAAACTGGTGATCCCTGCAAAAATGGAAAAACCCCTGGAACCATTTTTCACAATTGAATATATAACTCAGCTTGCTCCGGGATTAGTGGAAAACTGTTTTTTTGATTATCTTTGTGGAGAGAAAGAATACGATGGGTTACGTCCTTGAAATCCATAATTGCGAGAGCAGTCCCGGTATAAATGAAGGGAGTGACGATATACCATCCCTCCCCTCATTTCCTTTAAATGAAATTTTTGACCTTTGGCAGTTACTACAGACATGAACTCTGAACATTATTCGATGGTACAAATTGCATCCGGACGCCGAATCAGAAGAGCAAGGGTCTCCATTACGCGGAAAATATGGTTCATATTAGCCGGACCGGTATAACCGGTAACCATGTCCTGCCCGACTGCCAGGCTCAGATTCTGTGGTCCGGTGGAGATAACCACCGCCTTTTTGCCGCCGATCATGTTCGAATAGTGAACACCACCGCCCATCAGAGCCTTGACCTGGTCAAGTTCCAGCATTCCGGTATTCCCTAATACCCGCACCATGCTGCCGAAGAGCACCGGACTGACAACCATGGCATAAGGTCCGAAGTGTCCGGCCGCAGCAAGTGCTCCGGCAGCCTTCACGGCGTCGGCCAGTGCGCTGCCGCTCTTATCCCAATTGCTCATGGGAACGGTCAGTCGGCCCGATGCCGTCAACAGACCTTCATGACCAAGCTCGGTGTTGCCGTTGAAAATCAGATTGTCCTCCTGGGAAGCAACAAAACTCGCGGCAACCGCAACCGTGCTCACATCCAGGGGGATGCCGAGGTGACGGTCGGCTTCGACGTCACGCCACAGTATTTTGCAGTCCTTGTAGAGGATCGGCAGATTAATAGTCGCACGCCGGTCCGCCTCGACGACAAGGTCCTCGCTTTCTCCGGTCATGTCCACCCCGGCCTGCATTTTGCCGCTGAACACCGAATAAGGAATGGAATATACGCCCGACCCGAGCGGCCCGAGAATTTTCAGGACACGCCGTCCGACCAGCAGTCTGCGGGCGGTTTCAACCACTGCTTCGTCAACGCGGTTCCACTCTTCTTCAGTGAGTGGCGCCGAATTCCTGTCAAGAAAATCCATAATTGCTCCTTTTTTCCGTTTAAATTGATTTATGCGCTTCACGCTATTTTCGCAATGTCATCCCTGTTCCATCAACTCCCCCACTGTTAACGCAGGGGGTGCCGGCTCCTGCTGGGTTTCATTGGCCGGATTGACCGGAACGTCGCTGTTGAGCCCGTCTATCATCTCCTGTACTTCCATGGCACCCTCAGCGTACAGGGCTTCTTCACCAGGGGCCAGTTCTTTGAGAAGTCTGAGAAACTCACCGGCATGCACTATCTCTTCATCGGCAATATCCGCCAGGACCCGCTTCGCCAGCTCATTGTCGGTTGATTCAGCCAGTTGCATATAAAGCTGGACGGCTTCATATTCCGCTGCAACCATGAAACGAACAGCTCTGATCAGTTCCGCATGGGTCAAATTTCTTCCGGCTGCCAAACCGGAAAAGGCATTTCCATATTCAGGCATTCATCATCCTCCTTTTTATTAACAGGTTAATGAGACTTATTCATTTTATTCACGCAACAGGAAAGTTAGATAAGCGTTAAATAGTGGAATCCCCTTAAAAAGGACCTCAGGAACATTCTCAAAAATCTCACTGAAAGTATAAAACAGGGGAAGGATTTATCAACCGGATCAGGTGTAAAATGTTTTTTCGGACTTTTTGGTAATTTTCGCAACAACTGCTTTGCACCGGTTAAATTTGCGGTACACTTTATTTGACTAATAAATCGGAGGTCGGACATGGACGAAAATAATAACAGCAAAATAGCGGGAGCAATGATGCTGGTTGCGGGTGGCATAATAGGAGCGGGCATTGCCCTGCTTTTCGCGCCCAAATCGGGGAAAGCGACCCGCAAGGACATTACACGGTACGCAAGAAGGACCAGACGCAGAGCCGAGGATGTCGTCGATGAATTTTCCGACAATGTATCAAAAATGGTTGAAGTCGCCGGAGAAACTGCCGAGGATATTCTCGAAAAAGGAAAAGATCTGGCGGTTGATGTGAAAAAAGACCTGCTTAGGGCTTTCGAAAAAGGGCAGGAAAAATTCGAAAAGCAACGCGTCAGGCTTAGCAAGCTGATTGGCTGAGCTGATTTCGGCCAGGATTAATAAGGATTGACTTGGAGTTCAAATGGGGAAATTTCAAGTGGCCACCCTGGGAAACGGGATGGCCACTTTTAAATATTTACTCAGACTCCGGCTTGATTTTATCCTGGGCAAGGTAAATATCCCCATACCAGGCCGTTGCCTCTTCACCTGTATTATCAGTGTCGGTCATGACTGCGACCGCACCGAGTTTAGGCGGATCCCCCCCGAACAATTTCCTGTAATCTTCGAAATAATTGCGTTCTTCATGAACCCACTTCCCCGCATGCTCATCACCTGACTCAACTGGCACGAAGATCACATTTGACGAATATGGATTGCGCATTGAAGAGCCCTTGGGGAGTTTCGCCGACCAGACATAAATTATGGCCTTGGTCCTCCAGAAAAATATGCTGGGGAATATTACATAAACCCGAGCTGCGAAATCATCGCCGTCTTTCCTTGCAGCGTCTTCCTTTTTCAGGGTGTGGTCGATTTTCCAGGACCAGCGGATAACGGGATATTCCCCCGGGTTGATCTTGATCTTTTTGAACAGTCCTGAAGCTGAGGCTTTGCTGTAAGCCTTGAGCACAGTCGTATCCCCTTCTTTTACAAAGGTATACTGGGTTTCGCCCTTGAATGATTTTGATTTCCAACCGTCGAGATTTTTTCCAGTGAAGTCACCCACATGGATTTCAGCGGCGGGGCAGAGGCTTCCGAACAACAACGAGATGAGCAGAACGACAAATGATATCGTCACCATCCGTTTTTTGGACAAGCATCTAAAGATGGATCCGAAGAAAGCCTGAAGATGCAGTAAAAGTGCTGTCCTCATCCTTTCATTTCCTCCTTGAGACCCTCGACAACCGCCCTTACTTCCGCTACCATTTCTTCCGCCCTGGGCGATTTTTCCTTTTTCAGATACAACTCGAAATACCTGATCGCATCAGCAATACGTTCCTGGTCGAGGTACAGGTTTCCAAGGCTAAGATATGCAAGGGTGAAGGAAGGGTCAAGACGGATGGCGTCAAGACATTCCTTTTCAGCTTTATCCAGTTCCTCCAGATCGTAATATAGTTCACCCAGGTTGAAATGCGCGGCCGCATCGTTGGGATCGATCTCTATACCCTTCTTGTAGGCTTCGACCGCCTTTTCCCGTTCGTTCAGGCCAAAATAGGCATCACCAAGAGCGTTATAGGCAAATACGTTAGCCGGATCCAGCTCAAGCGCTTGCCGGTAAGCCTTCAGGGCATCCTGAACACGATCCATGCTGTTGTAAACCAACCCGATGCTGACATATCCGTCCGGGTCTTTGGGATTGATATCGGTGACCTTTTTATAGACGGCAACAGCCTCCTTGTACTTGCCGAGTTCAAAATAGATATCCCCTAGGGCGGTCAATGCCTCGGTATCTTCGGGAGCCAGTTTCAATCCGGTCTTGTATACCTCCAGAGCTTCATCAAGCCTGCCTGTTTCGGCAAGCGAAAAACCAAGGTGAAAATGCCCTTCGGCCTTATCCGGTCCCAACTCAGTGCATCGTCTGAACCGGTCTTCGGCCTCTCTGATATCCCCTGCTTCGAGCAGTGCGATGCCCTCCGTAAGTAGCTCATCAAATTTTTCAGCCATCATATCCTCCACTGTCCGCAGCAATTTTTTACACTATAGCAGAAGTGCAATCGCGATTCCAGAAATACCCTTTTCCCTTCAGAACTTTCTCATAAAAACTTCCATTTGCCGTTTATATGCCTTATAGTTGACATCGGCGGCCGGTTGTTACCGGGCGGCAGAGGCAGGAGTTTGAAGTCGGATGAAAAGCTTTTCCCCAGTTCCCAGCCTTAAGTCCCCCGTCCCCAGTCCCCCGGCTTACAAACATATAAGAGGTTTCGGCAATGCTCACACAAAACGCGGAATCAATGGGATTAAGGATACTTGAAGATATAAGCGCGCTTATTCTGCAGTCCCATGACATGCAGGAAACATTGGATAATATCGTAGCCCTCATCGCCCGACGAATGGGTTCCGATGTATGCTCCATCTATCTTCTGGAGGATGATGGGGAAACACTGGTACTGAAGGCAACCAAAGGCCTGTCAAAGGGGGCGGTCGGCAAAGTCAGGATGAACACCTCGGAGGGATTGACCGGCCTGGTTGTCGAGCAGCGTGGAGTTGTCGCCCTTGATGACGCGCCTTCCCATCCGCGATATAAATATTTCAGAGAGACAAAAGAGGAGCGGTTTCATTCTTTTCTCGGACTCCCGCTATTCGAGCACAAGAGTCCGACTGGAGTCCTGATTATCCAGACAAAGGAACCGAGAACATTCACCAAGGAAGCAATAAGCACCCTCACCACCATAGCTTTCCAGATCAGCAATATTATCATCAATGCCAAGCTTCTCGACTCAATTCACAAAAAAGAGCAGGAGAGGGATTTCTTCGAGCGGGAACTGGCGAAAATAAAGTCAATCAAATCGAGTGCTGAGCCTGACACCGACTTTGCGGAAACCGCGAAGGGAAAGACCCGGATGTTGAGGGGGAATGCTGTTTCACCTGGGTTCTCCTGGGGCAAGGTTTACAAAATAAAAAGGGACCGAAGAGAAAACGTCCTGCAATTTGAAAAACCGGAATCGCCCGAACAGGAAAGAAAGCGTTTCCAGATCGCGCTTGAAAAGGCACGAATTGAAACCATTTACCTGGAAAAGCGCATATCCGAAACTCTCTCCGGTGAGGACGCCGCCATCTTCCATACCCACCTGATGATATTGGAAGATCGGGGATTCATTTCTAAGGTCCAGGAACTGATCGACGAGGGCCTCGGAGCAGGGAGGGCGGTAAACGAGGTTGTCTCCCATTATGTGAATGCATTTTCCAGGATTGAGGATCCGTATCTCCGGGAAAGGTCCGCGGATATGGAAGACATAGGTCACAGGATACTCGACTGTCTGACGGGGACCGAGCGCGCCGGCATCACTCTGCAGGAAAAAAGGATAATTGTTGCTGAGGAGATACTTCCCTCTGATTTGGCCACCCTTGACCACGACAAGGTTCTCGGTATCATCACTGCTGCCGGTGACGGCAATTCCCACGCCGCCATAATGGCCCGTTCGCTCGGTATCCCCGCAGTATTCGGCGAAAAAGGGCTGGTAGACGGCATAGTGCAGCAGGACGAATTGATAATCGATGGCAACACCGGCTGCATCTTCATCAATCCCGACGCCAAGGTCATGGATGAGTACGAGCGGCTGCATCGGGATTTCCACGCAAAAAAGCGTGAACTGGACGAATTGCGGAACATCCCGGCAACAACGAGCGACGGGTCAAGGGTATTTTTGCGCGCAAACATCGGCCTTCTCAGCGACATCAGGATTGCTCTGGCGAACGGCGCCGAAGGAGTGGGCCTGTATCGAACGGAATTCCCTTATATGGCAAGGAACTCTTTCCCGACCAGGGAGGAACAATATAGACTTTACAGGAAGATCCTGGAGGGGTTCGGCGGTCTTCCTGTCACCATCCGGACCCTGGACATAGGCGGCGACAAGGGCTTGCCGTACTTCTCTTACCCTAAAGAAGACAACCCTTTCATGGGATGGCGCTCCATACGTTTTTCCCTGGAGAGAGAGGACATATTCCGCGAGCAACTCGCCGCGGTACTGATGGCATCGGTTCACGGCAAGGCAAACATTATGTTCCCTATGGTTTCCAGTGTTGACGAACTCAGGGCCATCAGGAAAATCCTCGCGGAAGTCCGGGCCGGTCTGCAAGATGAAGGGGTCCCCTTCGACTCCGACATCCCCCTGGGAATCATGATAGAACTTCCTGCTGCGGTGCAAACCGCCCATCTGCTGATCAGGGAAGTCGATTTTTTCAGCATCGGCACCAATGACCTTATCCAATATACTCTGGCGGCCGACCGGAATAACCCGAAGGTGAAACAATATTACGACCCGTATCATCCCGCAGTCATCCACTCCATAAGGAGAGTCGCGGAAGTCGGCACTCAAACCGGCAAAAGAGTATCTCTTTGTGGCGAAATGGCCGCCGAACCGGTCAACGCTGTCATGCTTCTGGGCATGGGAATATGTGATTTCAGTCTGTCCGCTCCATATATCCCCGCAATAAAGCAGACGGTGAGGAATATTTCGCGTAAAAAGGCCGAAGAAGTCGCGGAAGCGGTTCTGTCAATGGAGAGTTCCATCGATATCAGAAATTATCTGCAGGAAATCAAGATTGAACTTGGACTTTAAATTACCTGCATTAAGTGAACGTACGAGTCACCGATTGACTGGAGCCATTATTTTAATTGTCATCTGATCTGACATTTTATTTGTTAAAACTGAACCGTCCAGGGAGCAGAAATGCCGCACAAAAAAGGTCTGACCATCAAGGGTGTTGCCCAACTCATACTGAAAAGAGGACTGATATCGGAAGAGCAGTACCGGGAAATTCTCGAAAACGGCGAGACCCAGGGCGCAAAGCTGCAAAGCTATCAACAGGCCGGTTACTCCCGGCGGTTTCACAAGGCCCCGGAACTGGTATCCCCGGCCGAGGTCATTTCTTCCTTCAACCTCCCGATCCCGGGAAGCGGCAAGGTCCTTACCGAAGACTCTATCACCGAAGTCATCGCCTCATTCATCAACATGGAATATCTCAAACTGGACCCGCTCAAACTGAATCTGGATATAGTAACCGGCGCAGTCCCCAGGCCGTTCGCCCTGAAACACACCATCGTACCGGTTGCGGAAAACGGGGATGTCCTGACCCTGGCCGTGGCCGACCCTTATGACACCGAAAGTATCGAAAGTCTTTGCTCGGCAAAAAAAATCAAGGTAAAACGGGTACTCAGCTCCAAGAGCGACATTTTGAAAATCCTCTACGAATTCTTCGGCTTCAGGGCCTCGGTCCTGGCCGCACAGTCGGAAATAAAGTCCGGCTTCGATATCGGCAATCTCGAGCAGTACGTAAAGTTGAAGGGCCACCAGGATATCGAGAGTACCGACAAGAATATCATCACTGCCGTGGAATTCCTGCTTCATTCATCTTTCGACCAGAGGGCCAGCGATATCCACATTGAACCGAAGAGGGAAGTTTCCCTGATAAGGTTCCGCGTTGACGGGGTGCTCCACAATATCCACACGGTCCCCAAACAGCTGCATGCGGCGATAGTATCAAGGATAAAAATGCTTTCCAGAATGGACCTGGCTGAGAAAAGGCGCCCACAGGACGGCAGAATCAAGACAGACAACAAGGGCAAGGAGATTGAACTCAGGGTTTCAACGCTCCCAACCGCATTCGGGGAAAAGGTGGTCATAAGGATATTCGACCCGGAGATCCTCATGCAGGAGCTGGACCGGATCGGCTTTTATCCGAGAGAATACCAGTTGTACAATTCTTTCATCAGGAAACCCAACGGGATCATCCTGGTCACCGGGCCGACAGGAAGCGGAAAGACCACTACACTCTATTCATCCCTAAGGACGCTTTCCTCACCGGAAGTCAATATAGTTACCGTTGAGGATCCGATAGAAATGGTCATGGAAGAATTCAACCAGGTCGGGGTGCAACCGGCCATAGGCGTTTCCTTCAGCACCATCCTCAGGTACATCCTGCGCCAGGATCCGGACATTATCATGGTGGGCGAGATCCGCGACCGGGAAACCGCCGAAAACGCTGTTCAGGCCGCCCTTACCGGGCATCTTGTCCTTTCCACCCTGCATACCAACGACGCACCATCCTCCATAACCCGCCTCATTGATCTGGGAATACCATCTTTCCTGATTTCCTCGACCATCATTGGCATTATAGCCCAGCGACTGGTGAGAAAGATATGCCCGGATTGCAAGACGGAAAGAATCCTCAGCACCAAGGAAATAGATTACCTGCACATGGAAAAGGGGATATACCCAGTCTATGAAGGTGAAGGTTGTTCGGAATGCAGGGGAACCGGTTTCAAGGGTCGAACGGGCATTTTCGAAGTGCTCGAGTTCACCGACAACCTGAGATCGATACTTACCGATACAGTCAACCTGGATACGATTTATAATGCGGCCGCGAAAGACGGCATGACAAATCTGCGCCAGGCGGCCGTACGCAAAATGCTGGAGGGAGTGACAACCTATGAGGAAGTTATTGCCGTTACCGGCTAGATTTCATTCTGCCCTGAAAAATTTTCCAATCGAAAAAGGCGGATATTTAAAACATTCCATCCTTTAGCCGTACTCAAAAATATGGGACTCCATAAGTGATCAGTTACCCATTTCAAAATTATTGACCGGACCGGTCAACCTTGTTCTTGTCTTTGAGAAAAACCACCACGGCACCGGAACCGCCCATCTGAAGCGGAGCGGGTGCGAATTCGGCGACCATCTTTTTTCCGGCATCCCTCAGCCAGGATACGACTGCGGCCTGCAAAACCGGCTCTCCGGGGGAATTGTTGCCCTTGCCGGTGATAACAAGCACTGCCTTCTGTCCCCTGTTGAACGCTCCGGTTATGAAATTTTTCATACTGTCCAGCGCTTCGTCACGACTCATGCCGTGCAGATCGAGTTCCAGGTTGATGCGTATCGCTCCGCTTTTCAATTGGCGCAAACGGTTTACCGCCACCGGTCTCAACGGTTCAACGTCCGGAATCTCATCTTCGAATGTTATATCCATCTCTTTCAGAGAGTCGAGAAACAGACGGCTATCCTCATCACTTGTTTTCTTGACTGCGGGAGAGTACTCTTTTTTCTTTTTATCGACAGAAGACTCTGTTCTCAGGCGCTTCACATCGGACACTGAACGCAAAAATAACTCGCTATCGTCTTCTTCAACCACTTGTTTGACTGGCTCGGACTGTTTTCTTTCCTCTTCAGGAGCTTGAGTATTCTCCGTTGTGAAACCTTTAAGGGATTTAAATGGAGAGTGGACAAAATCCTTTTTATTCTGCGGCTGTTCTGTCTTTTTCTTTTTTTTCATACTCTCTTCTTCCTGCATGGCGCTAGCCTGGTCAAAATAAATAAAGGCCTCACATGACAATTCCGCTGCAAATCAAAATCCCCTTTGAATTTAACACTTCATTTCTGCGATTAAACAAAAAAAGGAACCAAAGGTTCCTTTTTATCGTTGTCTTAAACTATTTTCGTATGATTCGCCGTTTTGCCGCGCCTCCGAATGCCGCGGCCTGTTGTTTCATTATTACGCTCTGCTTTTCCAGGTGAAACTGGAGCCACATGTCTCCGTAACTTCTCATTTTCAACTTTTTCCCTTCATTCAGCGCTTCAAGATTATGAGTGATGCGCTCGTCTCCGGGAAGTTTCTTCAGACCTCTGGAGAGAATTTCCTTTGCTTTTCCACTGTCTCCGGCTTCATTCATGCAAAATGCATACAGGCTCCAGAGCAGTGATTCTTTCGAACTCCAGCGGACCGCCTTTTCAAACGTTTCCCGCATTTTTTCCTTTTTGTTGCGTTTCATGTAGGTAATTGCCAGCATCCCCATGGCCACCCAGTTCTTCACGAAAGACTTCTCAAGATAAGGGAAGGCATTGCTGAAATCCCTTTTAACATAATAAATGACACCAATCTGGGAGTTTACCTGGCCGGTTACGTAAAACTGCCATTTGCCGTAGCGAAATGCGGACTGCAATTCCCTGACGGCTTTTTCCACCCTCTGGCCCTGCAGGTCACGGTTTGCAGTTTCCATTACAGCCATCACCTTTTTCATCACATAACGCGCTACGAGGAAATATACAAGGAGGAAAACGGGCATCGCCAAAAGGAGGGAATACCATGAAAGCGGGGTGACAAAATACAGGACGAGAAAAACTGCCAGCATCACACCGGCTGAGATCAACAGATTGTACATTATATTAAATCCTTTCAGAATTGTCGGAAGGTTATCCTACCCGTTTATTTCACCCTGACGAACCATGGATCCATTTTTTTCGATAAACTTGGCAACGATGATACGCTTGCCCGGACTAAGGAAAGTACGGCTTTTCAGGTGGTTCCAGGCAGCCAGAATTCTTGCGGATATATTGAATCGCCTGGCCACGTTATGCAGGGTATCTCCATGCTTGACGGTATAATACTTGACGAAAGACTTGTGGGACTTGCGGCTTTTCCGGGCGGCAACATGCATCGTTTCAGTTGTTGCCGTTACAGAATCAGAACTTACAGGCAGGATCAAAACCTTGCCGCGCAGCCTGGCAGACTTCTTCAGGTGATTCAGTTCGGCAATTTCTTCAGGTTTTACCCCAAAGCGGTTGGATATAGAGGCAATCGTATCTTTTCTGCCTGCGCGATAACGCCTATAGGCAATTTTTTCCTGGTATCGCTTGTTCTCAGGAATATTTGCATATTCCCTTAGAAAGATGTCCTTTTTTCCTTTTGGCAGTTTCAGCTCATAACCTGGATAATCGGGAGGTGTACACCATTTTTTCAGTTCCGGATTCAGTTCGCGGATATTTGCACTGGAAACCCCGGTAATTGATGCAATGACATCGAGATCAGTCCGTGAAGGAATAACAACCGTGTCGAATTCTATCGGGGGCAGATAGGCAACATCGGCAAAGCCGTACCTGGCAGGGTCTTTGGCTATTATCGCAGCGGCAAGAAGCTTCGGAACATAATCCTTTGTTTCCCGCTTGAGATACGACCCCTGGGACAACTGCCAGAAATCCCTGCTGTTGTACATATCGATGGCCCGGAGAATCTTGTTTTCTCCGGCATTGTACCCAGCTGCCGCAAGATACCAGTCCTTGTTGAACAGACCGTATAGCTCCTTCAGATACATGGCTGCAGCAATCGTCGATTTAATTGGATCGCGCCGCTCGTCGATCCATGAGTCTATCCTGAGCGAATACCGCTTTCCCGTACCGGAAATAAACTGCCAGGGACCGACTGCATTGGCCGCTGAGCGGGCGCGGGGAGAAAACCCGCTCTCTATCATAGCCAGGTAGACCAGATCCTCGGGGAGCCCCTCCTTTTTCAGGATCTCTTTCATCATCGGAATATACCGCTCCGACCGGGAAAGCCATCTGGCAAAATCTTTTCTTCCGTCGGTCTGGAAATAGTTGATAAAGAAATCAACCTTGGCATTGACTGTCAACGGAATGTCTGATTCGGGAAGCGATTCCTCCGGCAGTTTCAGCTCGAAATCTCCGGAATTCCCTGAAGACTCATCAGAACCGAATACATCCGAAGCCTGTAACTCCAACGCCTTGCCCAAGTCCTTTTCCATGCCCGGATTTACCGATCTGCCGGATGGGCGGATTTCTCTCGCGACGCCTGCAGGACTCTGTGAAGGAAGAGATGCCGAAGCAGTTATAATGCTTTTTTCAGAAGGTAGTGATTTTGTCTCATCCGCCCATACAAAGTGCGTAAAGGACAGTGCGATGAATAAGAATAGCAAGTTTTTCACGTGAATTCCTCTCCTCGCGTTACATTCTCCCGTTGAGGAGACCTTTTTGTAAATTTGAAGGTTGGAAGTATAAGGAAGATTTCCTGCACTGTCAACTTTTACAGGCCATCATACTGTAATTACTAATATTTACAGCCATACACCTCACAAGTTTTTCTTTGCAGTTTCTCATTCACCCGGCCAGAACCTCTTCTCCATTTCGGCAAGCAGGGGAGCAAGTGTGCCGGGGTCAGATGCTGACACCAGGATTGCCCCATAACGGTTTGCCAGTTTTCTTACTTTCATAAATGCCAGAGGATTGTCCCTTTTCAGGGGTTGCAGAAGGTCACTCTTGTTGAAAACGAGAAGGCGCGGCTTCATTGATAATTCGAGTTCTCCAAGAATTTCCTCAACCTGCGCTATCTGCTCATCAAAGCGGGGATTTGCGCAGTCTACCAGATGGAGCAGAAGATCGGCGTCGTTCAATTCTTCCAGGGTAGCCCTGAAAGCACCCATAAGGGATTTGGGGAGGGAGCGGATGAAACCCACAGTATCTGTGATTATGACTTCCCTCTCCCTTGGGAAACGAAGCCTTCGCGTGGATGTGTCGAGAGTTGCAAAAAGGAGATCTTCGGTAAAAACCGAACTCCTGGTGAGTGTGTTCAGCAGGGTTGACTTGCCTGCGTTGGTGTAGCCTACGATTGAAACAATGGGAATGCCGGCCTTGATTCTTTTTCTGCGCCTCTCGTACCTGCCCCGCGAAAGTTCGCCAAGCTCCCGTTCCAGGGCGGCTATCCGGTCCCTGATCCGCCTCCTGTCGGTTTCCAGCTTGGTTTCACCGGGTCCCCGGCCGCCTATGCCGCCCATCAGGCGAGACATCTGCACACCGCGGCCGGAAAGGCGCGGCAGGATATATTTCAACTGTGCCAGTTCCACCTGAACCTTGCCGTCAAGGCTTTTCGCCCTCTTGGCAAAAATGTCCAGAATAAGCTGGCTCCTGTCTATGACTTTCAGCTCGGTTATTTCCGAAATGGAACGCACCTGGGCGGGCGTCAGTTCCTGGTCGAAAACCAGCATCGTAGCGCCCAGCTGAAGGGCGCGGATAACCACATCCCGCAGCTTCCCCTCCCCCATCAGATATCGGGGGTTAAATTCCCGGCGATGCTGTATCACCGTGTCCAGGACATCCACCCCGGCCGTACGGGCAAGCTCTTTCAACTCCTCCACGGAATCCTCTGCTTCAATCCGCGGCGAGGTACTCACAGAAATAAGGATACCCCTTTCCTCTGCCCGGACCTCACTTACCCCTTTGACTGATTTCTCAATTGATTCTTCCAGCGACTCAAGGAAAGGGGCCGGCTCGAAGCTGAACCGGTCGAACGGTTGAGGGGATTCCACTTTATAAGGAGTATTACCGTTTGTGAATGGAGTCAGGTAGGCTATCTGTATTGTTTTCTTTTCCGAACCCGGCAACAACTGGATCGCTGCGACCAGATCTAGACGCAACAGGGCGAGGTCCGTCAGATCATCATCGGTCAGCGGTTCCCCCCTCAGGTGCGTATGACACAGTCTGAGACCGCGCAACCTCTTCTTGCCCAACGGATAATCGGTGAGTTCAGGAATGAACAGACCGCGTTCGTCTCCCACGACAACATATTCGACCGCGCCAATGCGATTGATCATGACCCCGACCTGCCGTCCCGTCTCCCGGGACAATTCAATCATCCTCCCGGCAAGTTCCGCGGTTATCAGCTCGTCAGATGGGATCCGCCGCCGGTAGAGTCTCTCCAGCCTGGCCAGCTGATTCTGTTTCAGGCCCGTGAGGTTGCCGTACAGGTTCTTTATTGTCCTACCCCCTGTGGGAAAATGCGGTATCAAACATCAATTATTAACACAACTGCCTTGTTTCACATCCCGATAATATTATATCCGCAATCGACGAAATGGATACCGCCGGTGACCCTAATCGACAAGTCGCTGCACAGGTAAAGCGCGGCACCGGCAACATCCGCCTGCTCGATATTGGTATGCAGAGGCGCCTTGTCGGCCACGTGGGCGGCAATCTGGTTGAAGCCTCCAACTCCTGACGAAGCGAGTGTCTTCAATGGCCCCGCGGAGATAGCATTCACCCTGATGCCATCCGGACCTACTGAATCGGCAAGATAACGCACGCTGGCCTCAAGGGCTGCTTTTGCTACACCCATTACGTTATAGTTAGGAAAAACCTTTTGAGCACCGTAATAAGTCATCGCAACGACACTTCCATTTCTCCCCTTCATCAGAGGAGCGGCCTCCTTGACCATTGCTATGAGGGAATAGGCGCTGATATCCATTGCAAGAGCAAAACCCTGTCGCGTCGTATTCAAAAAAGAGCCACGCAACTCCTCCTTACCGGCATAAGCGACGGAATGAACAAGCGTATCGAGACCTCCCCACTCCTTTCCAAGCTGTTCGAACACTGACTTTATCTGAGCGTCATCCGAAACATCACACGGTAAAACCAGATCTACACCAATGCTTTCTGCAAGCGGCCTCACCCTTTTTTCAACCATTTCATTGGCATAGGTAAAGGCCAGGTCCGCGCCCTCTTTTTTGAAAGCTTCGGCTATCGCCCAGGCAATACTTCTTTCATTTGCCACCCCGAAAATTACAGCCTTCTTGCCTTCCATTAACTTCATATAATTATACCTCCAAAAATTACCAGCATTGAATTTCCATCGGCTGTGATTTCAACTGTTTTGCGCCGGAATTGAGAACTTCTTCACAATGTCTGAAATCCGGATAGTTACAAATTTTTTTTGCAAAAATCCCGCCGAACTGAGATATTAATAAAAAAACCACTTTTTGGCAAGGGATATGGACTTTTCAACGGACAAGGGAAATTTTATGCAGGAGGCATTCGGCAAAATGCTGAAAAGGGTCGCCGGACTGGGCAGCCTGAGCGATTTGGATACTGTTCTGAAGTCCTCATCGATACTATTGAAAAACACAGCCAATATACGCTGGGCACTAGTTTATTTTTTTGACAGGGAGAGCCACAATTTTGCTCCCGCCAGAGGATACGGCTTGCCACAGCGGTATATCAGGCTGTTCGAAAACACCCCCTTGCACCCGGATAAATTGTCATTTCTGAAGTCCGTGCTTTTAAAGAAGCAGCATATCCTGATTACTGATACCGAAACCTCCGAATTGATCCATCCCGCATACCGCAAAATGCTGGCCGATCTCACCCTGCTCGCAGTTCCCATGACTGCCAGGAATCAGGTTCTTGGCGCCGTATTCGTCGCCCGGCAGAAGAATCTCCCACCCTTTACCGAAAAAGGAATAAACCTCATCAAGGACATGGTCTCCAATGCGGCCATATCCGTTAGTCATATGCGCCTTTATGACGAAGCTCTTGATACCGCAATCAATCTGGCCAAACGGGTGGACACCATATTGGCGCTGGACGAAATCAACAAGGCAATTTCTTCTTCCCTCAGCCGTGACAAGATTTTCGAAACGGCGATCCTGGGGATAGAGCGGATTATTCCGTGCGACATGGTTATGATAATCCAGGAAGAAAAAGGGGAATTTACAATTACGCTTTCCCATTGGAAAGATGGGAACTTACCATCTGAAATGCAGCCGGGTGCACGTCTTTCACTGAGCCGTTCCATAGCCGGCAATTCTTTCGGCAAAGGGAAGACCTGTTCCGTAGACTCCCTGGGAACGGGCAGCAGACAAGGGCAGTTGGACTGCATGCTGTCGGAGGAGGGAATAGCGACTTTGCTTGCCGTACCCCTGACCAGCAGGGAAAAAACCATCGGTGTTCTTCTGCTTGGAGATCGTCAGCCTGGAGGGTTTGTGCGGGAGGAAACATTCATTTTAGAAAAGATCGCCGCGCAAATATCAGTAGCACTGGAAAATGCCAGGTTATATGAAGACATGAGGAGCCTGTTCATCAACACGGTTGCAAGCCTTGCCAATGCCATAGACGCCAAGTCTCCATGGACGAAGGGCCACTCGGAAAGGGTTATGAACATAGCCTCCTGCATCGCATCGGAAATGGGGCTTTCAGAATCTTTCGTGGAACAGATTAGAATAGCGGGTCTGTTGCATGATATCGGCAAGATTGGAATACTTGAGGCACTTCTTGAAAAACCTGACAAGTTCACTGACGAAGACTTTCCCCCCATGCGCCTGCATCCGGAAAAGGGAGTGGCTATATTGTCTCCCATCCGGCAGTTGCAGGAGGTCCTGCCTGCCATATTCCATCACCATGAAAGGTATGACGGCGGCGGATATCCGGACGGCCTGCAAGGAGAAGACATTCCTCTCCAGGCCAGGATAATCGCCGTGGCTGACGCTTTCGACGCCATGGTGGCCGACAGACCATATAAAAAAGGCTTCTCCTGCGAAAAAGCGCTGCAGTTGATCAGAACCGGTGCCGGAAGTCAGTTCGATCCGTTCGTGGTCGAATGCTTCTGCGAAAAAGTGGCCGGCAAACTGCCCGCAGCCAGAGAATGACAGATTCGCCAATACATGAAGTCAGCTAATGTTAACCGGGACTCTCCGGGAAATCCGTAACTTTCATTTACCTATCGCATCTTCAAGCGCAAGAGCCAATCGCCCCGGACAGGAAATATTTCCGTTACAATCCATATTCTTAAGACATTCTATAGCCTCTGAAACCTTCATGTCTTCGGACAGTGCGGCAATGACGCGCGGATTACCGGGGACACCCCCGACAAAATCCGTGGATACAATCTTTCCGTCAATAATCTCGATCTCGATTCCCTTTGCGCAGGACCCGTCGTGGGACAAGCTGAATTTCATGCAAAGCCTCCTTTCCTAATCATTCGTACTTGGCAAACGGGGAATATTGAAGAAGACTTCAAAACAATATTTGCCTATCAAATACATCTGCATTTTTAAAAGCTCTAAGACTTTATGAATGAATTGTCAATCTCAACTTCATTGTTGTTCACAAATTTATTAGGTGCTTCTCTACTCAAAACCACCAACCAACCCCCTCTTTAACTAATTATTTCATTAACTTGCAAAATCATAAAATAGCACATGGTAGTCGGAGAGGCCGACATGACAATCATTTTGTGTTCTATTTAAGTTTTTTACGACTTCACGTTTTCTGTTGAATTTTTTGGAACAAATAATGCTTTTCCTTTTTGTTTTCGTGTGTTAGTATGCCTAAAAAATAGGCATTGTTTACAATATATTACTATTTATCCATATGAATAAAACTCTTGCTATTGGAGCCCTCACGCTCAAAAACAACCTGATTCTGGCCCCCATGGCGGGAATAACCGATCTTCCCATGCGTCTAATTGCGAGGGAACAAGGCGCGGCACTTTGTTTTACGGAAATGGTCAGCGCTCACGGACTGGTTAGAAATGGCAAAAAAACCCTCAATCTCTTAAGAAGCTCTGCCGAGGACAGGCCGCTGGGATTGCAGCTGTTCGGAGACGACCCGCAACTTGTCGCGGAAGGAGCACGTGCCGTAGAAAAGCATGGAGACCTGATCGACATAAACATGGGATGTCCGGTCCGTAAAGTCGTGAACAGCGGCGCGGGAAGCGCCCTTATGAGAGAGCCTCAAAAGGTCAAGGATATGATCTCTGCCGTACGGCGCTCGACAAAACTCCCCCTGACCATAAAAATACGGACAGGTTGGAGCGCACATGAGCATACGTTCCTGGAAATAGCCCGAATAGCCGAGGGGGAGGGGTGCGACGCCGTAACACTGCACCCCAGGAATCGCTCCGACATGTTCAACAACAAGGCTGACTGGGACAAAATCGGTGAACTGAGAAGCCGGCTGCGGATCCCGGTCATCGGTAGCGGAGATATCTTCTCCGCCCGCGACATAAAGGCAATGTTAGAACAAACCGGCTGTGATGGCGTAATGGTCGCCCGCGGAATCCTCGGAAATCCCTGGATATTTTCCGAAACCCTTGCAATCTTGAGCGGAAAGGTGCGAGAACCGGTGACAAACGCAGAGCGTCTTGCGACGGCCGAGCGACACATGGAATTACTTGTGGAGATGGTCGGGGAAGATACGGCCGTGCGCGAACTGCGCAAGCATTTCGCCTGGTATACAAAGGGACTCTCAGGGTCGGCTCATGTTCGTGACGCTGTCAACCGGACCGGAAATCTGGAAGAAATGAAAGAGATTCTCCACAATTTCTTCTTACGGGATCAGCGATGAACGATGCGGCAAACCACGTCAAGGAATATTTCGCGAATGTTATCGACAGTGTCGGTGACGGCGTTATCGTATTGGACACACGCAGGATAGTTACCCTGATGAACCCGGCAGCGGAAGAAATTACAGGGGTTTCCAGACGGCAGGCACAGGGCAGTCCTTTTTCATCGATCTTCGGCGAAGAAAGCGGTCTCAGGGAAATGGTGGAGAAGACCTCTGAAACGGGGATGACAATTTCCGATTACGAGAACCTAGTGTTGAAAAAAGGCGCACACATTACCCCGGTAAGCGCATCGACTTCACCCCTGCTGATGGCGAACGGTGACAGAATAGGGACCATCCTCGTATTGCGCGACCTTACCAACATAAGGGAGCTCGAAGACGCGGTAAGACAGTCAGACAGGCTCTCTGCACTGGGCACTCTTGCAGCCGGACTGGCACACGAAATCAAGAATCCGCTCGGGGGAATAAAAGGAGCGGCGCAGCTGCTCGAAAGGGAACTTCCGCAAGGCAGTGAACTCGGCGAATACATAAAAGTCATGCTGAGAGAGGTCGGGAGGGTTAATAAAATTGTCGAAGAACTGCTGAATCTTACCTCTCCGCGAAAATTGAAGCTGAACAGGACAAATCTGAATCAGATCCTTGGCGACATCATCATGTTGCAAAAGCGGGCCACTGAAGGAAAGAAAATATCAATCATCCAGAATTTCGACCTGAGCATTCCTCCCTTTCTTGCGGATGAGGCTCTTCTGACACAGCTATTTCTGAACCTGATAAAAAATGCCGTTGAGGCCATTTTCGATATCGACGATTCGGGATCAATAAAAATCACCAGCAGGGTTGCCTCGGACTACAGCCTTACGAAAAAGGGAGAGCGCCCTTCCCGATTTGTAGCCATAGATGTCAGCGATGACGGTCCGGGAATGAAAAAAGAACAGCTTGATCACATTTTTACACCTTTTTTCACGACTAAATCTAGAGGTACCGGCTTGGGGCTCGCAATCTGCCAGAAGATAGTATCCGAGCATCGAGGTATTCTCAAAGTCGATTCGGAACCGGGTAAAGGCACAACTTTTACCGTTATGCTGCCGCTAATTCTTTAGCCTGGAAAAGGCAAGTCCGCTTCCGAAGCAAACTGTTTTCAATATTTAAACTGATTACATTCAAATTCATTTTTATGAGGTTTAACCCGATGCCACTCAACAGGATTATCGTTGCAGATGACGAAGAAAGCATGCGCTGGGTTCTTTCCAAGGCCCTGAAGAGGAAAGGATTTTCGGTGGATCTGGCCAGGGACGGCAAAGAGGCCCTGTCGCTGATCAATGCCAACCCATATGACCTGGCCATCCTGGATATAAAAATGCCCGGCTTTACCGGTCTTGAACTTCTGGACAAGGTTCGGGAGATGAAAAGCGATCTCCTGGTAGTGATCATGACTGCCGAGGCAAGCATGAAAAACGCCATCGAAGCCATGAAACGCGGGGCATATGACTACATAACAAAACCTTTCGATCTCGATGTGATCGACGCGATAATCGAGAAAATTGACAAGGCGCGGGAAATGACCTCGCAAGTCAGCATGCTCAAGGAGGAACTGAAAGACCGCTACCAGCTGGAGAAGACCATAATCGGCAATTCTCCGGCCATGAGAGATGTCTACAAGACAATCGGCAAGGTAGCTCCAAGTGATGTTACGGTACTCATACAGGGTGAATCCGGGACAGGCAAGGAACTTATCGCAAGGGCCATCCATTTCAACTCGAAGCGCCTCGGCAAACCGTTTATCGCTTTGAACTGTGCGGCTATCCCGAAAGAACTACTTGAAAGCGAGCTGTTCGGTTTCGAAAAAGGAGCCTTTACCGGAGCTGTAGAAAGGAAGCTGGGTAAATTCGAACAGGCCAACGGAGGCACAATTTTCCTGGACGAAATTGGCGATATGCCCCTTGACCTGCAGGCTAAAATTCTCAGGGTTTTGCAGGAAAAGGAGGTCACCAGAACTGGCGGAAGTCAGAACATTGCTGTGGATACCCGCATCGTCGCGGCAACTAACCAGAACCTGGAAGACAGAGTACGCGAAAAAACCTTCCGCGAAGACCTCTACTACCGGTTGAATGTTGTCCCCATTCACCTGGTACCGCTCAGGGAGAGGAACGAGGACATTCCACTGCTCGTGGATTATTTCGTCAAAAGCTCCTGTTCGGAGATGGAAATGCCGCTCAAGCAGTGTTCTGCGGATGCAATACGCCTGCTGGCGAATTATCCCTGGCCGGGTAACGTCCGCGAACTTGAAAATACCATCAAAAGGGCGGTAATCCTTTCATCGGACCCACTGCTGACAGCAGCGGATTTCTCCGGGCTTCCGACGCAAAAGGCCGGAAATCTGCGCAGCGAAGAGCTTTCGCTTGAAGCGCTGGTCGAGACAAAGCTCCGCGCAAGCCTCGACAACCTTGAAAAGATGGAAACCGGCGATCTCCATGGGATGGTCCTCGCCCAGGTGGAAAGACCGCTGATCCGATTTGTACTTGAAAAAACCAGGGGGAACCAGGTCAAGGCGGCTGATATCCTGGGCATTAACAGGAATACGCTGAGGAAAAAAATACAGGAATTGGGAATCGATATTCGCAAGGACTGAAAGCGAGGAATTTACCAATGAGCATTCTCGACAGGTTTTCCCTGGACAGGAACAAAGCCGTTCTGCTTGTTGTCGATGTTCAGGAAAAGTTGTGTGGTGTAATGGATCCGGCAATACTTGCCCAATTGACCGCAAATGTCTCGATCATGCTGGAAGCCGCCAGGGAGCTGGATATTCCAGCTATAACTACCGAACAATATACCCGCGGACTCGGAGAAATTATCCCTGAAATAAGGGAAAAACTGCAGGCCCCGGCAATTGAAAAAATGAGTTTCAGCTGCTGCGGCGACAAGGCGTTCGTCAGCAGCCTGAGATCATTGCGGCGTGGGCAGGTTATCGTTACAGGGATGGAAACTCACATCTGCGTGTTGCAGACGGTACTGGATCTGCTTGCTGAAGGATTCCACGTCCATGTGGCAGGAGATGCGGTTATGAGCAGAAAAAAGAAAAACTGGAAAACAGGCTTGAACATGGCTGCTTCTGCGGGCGCAGTTATCACCTCGACCGAAACCGTATTGTTCCAGTTGCTGAAGGTAGCTGGTACGGAGGAATTCAAGAAGCTGTCCAAACTGGTCAGATAACACACGTCATGTTTCTTGTACGACAGAAAATAAATCCTCGAGACAAAATATCAAAGCGTTTCGATCATACGAATGAATCAGCTGATATCCATTGCCTCGACCCGGTTTCGTCCCGATTGTTTGGCACGATAGAGTGCTTCATCTGCCAGGCGGAACAATGAGTCGATATTGTCCACCTTAGAAGACGGAAAAGTAGCAACCCCAAGACTTAAGGTTACCGAAAGATTTTCCATTGGTTGCGGCAATTTTATGGACTGCACCGAAACCCGTAGGCGTTCGGCCATGGATAATGCCCCGGACAACGAAGTGTCCGGGAGCACGATGACAAATTCCTCGCCGCCGTAACGCGCCACTATATCATGGCTGCGCATCCTTTTCTGACTCTCTTCCGCTACAATCGTAATCACGAGGTCGCCATTCTGATGACCGTAAGTATCATTGATTTTTTTGAAGTGGTCTATATCCAGAATTATTAATGATAGAATCTCCCCGGTTTTTTTCGACCTGAGCATTTTCCTCTCCAGGTCATTCACAAGAAATCTTCGATTATACAGGCAGGTGAGAGGATCAGTATCGGAAAGGGCAACAAGTTTTTGATTGACCCTTTTCAATTCCCGTGCCGTCAATTCCAATTCAGCCGTCCTCTCCTGAACCGTCCTCTCGAGGTTGTGAAGATGTTCGCGGAGCATGTCATAAAGAGTACAGCTTTCGAGAGCATGAGCCGTGGCCCGCAGAGTTATTGTAAGGGCATTAAGAGACGCAGAGTCGATAGTTCTGCGGGTACAGGAAAGATAACCGACAAACACCCCCCTGATCCGGGCCTGTGTCGCAATTACATGGAGCAGCAGAGAGCCGCCGTCAGAGGGGAGTAGGATTGATTGATTCCGGTTGAGTACCCAGGAAAAGGTACCATCCATGATCAGGTCATCGATAACGGCTTGCAGCTCATCACGGCAACAGGACGGTTCGCTGACTGCCAGGGCGAAGCTTGAATCCTCCAGATTCTCGAGAATGCCCATTTTCCGAAAGGGCAGCAGGCGTTTCAGTTGAGCCAGTGCCGCGAGGAAGATGGCTTCCGGTTTTTTACCCTTGCTGAGTTCCGACTGGAAATCGTCACTTGAAGCGAGCATATCAAGGATGGCGACATAATTCCGGTTTGCCTCCTCAAGGTAGGTGATCCTTTCCTCAAGGTAAAGCCTCCGATCAGTTATGGGTTCCGCTGCTTTCATAACGCAACTTCTCCAAAAATTGCGAAGGTTTCTTCAACCTGCGGCTCGATATGGCTTACTATCCGGCAAAGGGAGGTTGCCGGAATTTCCAGCCGTTCCCAGGCGGTAGGATCAAGTGGATGGACATACCGTTCACAGCTGGAACCCAATTCCAGGGCATGACAGATAATATCAGCCAAATGTATGATGGCAACTCCCACGGGATACCGTTCGGCTCTGGCCGGACTGTGATGACGGGAAACCGGCTCAGCGATGCTTGCCGGGATCTTCCATTTATCTAGAAGGCCTCCACCTACCACGGCGTGAGTAAAACCCAAATTATCAAGTTCCCTGTCTGTAAATAGCGAATCATCCAGTCTGGAGGCATCCAGCAGCTCGCGGACGATGTGTGGGGCAGCTGTGCACATTACCAGCTGCCCCACATCGTGGAGTATCCCGGCGGCAAAGAACCGTTCCACATTGCTTTCCCGCCGATAGGCAGCCAACGCTCTGGCAATTATTCCACAGGCGATACTGTGTTGCCAGAACGATTTCATGTTGATCAGTTCTTCGGGAATATCAGTGAAAATTTCCATAACCGACATCGCCAGAGCAAGGTCTCTGAGCTGCTGGGTGCCGATGATAGTTACCGCCTTGCTGATCGTGTCGATTTTCGAAAAATAGCCGAACATGGGGCTGTTGGCCAGTTTCAAAAGGCGCGCAGTCAACCCCTGATCTTCCGTAATGACCTTTGCAATATCATCAATTGAACAACGGGGATGGTTTATTATCTCGTTAAGACGCTCGTAGAAGAGAGGCAGGGAATAAAGGGTGACTGTCTTGTCGACAAGCCATTCCAGCGTGACGTGTCGTTTGAGATTAACTGTTGACATGTTGTGCCCTTCGCAGGATACACAGACGGAAAAGTTCGCTCATGCCGGGGTGGTTCAGATCAACGTGACTGAACATGGGTTTGACTTCTGCTTCAAGGGAAGCAAGCAAGGCGGGGTCAAACACTCCTTTTGAGGGGCAAACGTTTTCTGCGTTCTCCAAGCCAGTGATTTCAACCTGAATAACACCCCATGTACGTAACACATATATATTCTTATCTGTAAGTTCGGTCCCGGCCCTGATGAGCAACCTTCCGTTTCGGTCGTGAACATCGGCGCCCAGCGACATCCCTGGCGCCAACAAGTCTATGGATACAATGCCCATGGGCGACTCTCCAATATATGCCGTATTTTACCGGCATTAGTATTCTATTCGGCTAAAAATCACAAAACTTTAGCCGAATTTTACAGGCAGGCAATCTGTAGGCGGGAAGAATTCTGTAGCGGTTACCTATTCCGACTTTCCGGTTCTAATCAACACTCACAAATATATTATGCAGGCCTAATTTCCCCCTATCCTTCCAAGACAATCCGCCCGGCTATAATATCATGGTTCAACCAGAACACCGGAGCCCCTGGGTTCCAGATTGTTCTGAACATCAAGGTGCCGACGGCCCCGAAAACGGCCCGGGAAAGTTCTGCACAGACTATTTCCTTCGGGTCCCGGTTCATTTCCATCAGTTCGGTGGCTGTATTCAACATGAGTTCCGCCTGTCCGGCGGAGTTGTGGTGAGGCCAGGTTTCAAAATCGCGGAACCCGGCCAGAACGTCCGAAGACAGATAAGTATCAGCTTTGGCAAGAAGTGAAACTATGGATTCTTCTTCCTTGAGCAGTGCGGCACATTTATTTCGGATCTCTCCGGCAAGCCGGCCTCCGCCTTCCAGTTCGAGAGACCCCAGAAGAGGATAGAGAGATATCTCGACCCCCAGAAATAGAGCACTCGAATTAGTCTGGATTTCCGGGCAGTTGAAAACAGTCGCCCGGATTCCCTTTTCCCATGCATCGCGAGCGATATCTTCCAGGCGCATCTTGGCCCATCCCTGCAAATAGGGAGTATAAGACTGCCAGGTGTAATTGCCGTTTACCAGGACCTCGCATCCATGGTAGCAATAGGCAGTGTAACCAACGGTACCGCCCCACGATGATACATTCTCCCGAATACCGGCAGTGGAGTCGATGAGATACCTGAAAGTATCGGCAGTGACTTCATCAAAACTCATGCCGCATAATCTGCCTATCTGTGAATTCCAGAATTTTTCGGATGGCAGATATCTTTCCCCCTGCCCCTTGAAGACCCTGTTCAGGATCGGCATGAGGATCCTGGCCCTGGGGATGCCGCCGGCTATTGTATGAGCAAAGAGAACATTTGCCCCATCGGGTATCATGGCGCCGATTTCCGACACCACCGCTTCCAGGTTGTCTGTAAAGCGTTTTATTCCAGCCCGGCGGGACTGATCGATGGCATCCCAGTCCAATTGAACGGTATCCCACTCATCCGACTTCACTCCTTTCAACTGATCGACAGGAGATTTGCCATCCGATCCCGCTTCCATGTCAAATCCCGCTTCCAGGGGAATATTGATAATCTTGCCTCCAAGGTTGTTTTCGGCCTCCACGAGTTCGTCTGCCGACAATGGGCGCAGCATACCGTCCTTGTCACGACGTCCCACAGTAATGCCGATAATGCTCATCCCGGCTCGCCGTGCCTCGTCGACAATGCCGTTTGCGTAACCTCGTCCGAACAGTTCGCCGAAAAGTACAAAAACATCGCCTGTCTTGTATCCGGCAGGACCTGGCTGCTCCCGCATTGGATTGTATCTCGTCATATCATTCACCTTTCACTGAAATAAAAAATTTTCGTTCTCAAAAGTATTATTCGTATTATTCGAATTCGACCCCGGATGCACCTTTTCCGAAACAAACACCCCTCTTCGCCGCCCTGATAAAATCGATCAGGTAGCGTACATCCTCGGTGATATCCTGTTCAGCTTCAAGTTTTTCCAGGTTGGCGCGCATATTCGGCCCGCCGCGAAACAGTACGACAAATGCGTTTTTTATCGGACGGATCCTGGCGGCATCATAGCCATTCCGACGCAGGCCCACCAGATTAAGAGACTTGACTGTATGGGTTTCGTCCATTATGCAGAACGGCGGCACATCCCGGGACGTCCTTGAAAGTCCGCGCATCATTGCAAATTTTCCGATTCGGCAAAATTGATGCACCACGCAGTTTCCGGAAATAATTACCCTGTCCTCGACGGTAACGTGCCCGGCCAGAAGCGATCCTCCGGCAAGTATTACATTGTTACCTACCACACAGTTGTGAGCGACATGTGACTGAATCATGAAATAGTTATCATCACCTATGACAGTAGAAGTGCCTTCGCGGTTGCCGCGGTGGATGGTCGCATATTCCCGGATTATGTTACCATCGCCGACCTTGAGATAACTCTCTTCACCCTTGTAGCCAATATCCTGAGGGTCATGACCGACAATCGCTCCGAAATGAATCACGTTGTTAAGTCCTATATTGGTCCATGGACCGATTACGGCATTTGCCATAATCTTCGTACCGCTCCCAATGCTGGAATATTCGCCTATGATGACATTGGGGCCTATTTCAGCGTCTTCTGCAATCACGGCAGTATTGCTGATGCGTGCCGTCGGATCTATCATGAATACCTCACAGTTAATTGTTAATTTAATAATGGACCGCTGGATCAGTACTCGCTGCGGGAGCTGAGATTTTCAAACCTCGTATATTCGCCAAGGAACGTCAGTTCGACTATCCCGATGGGACCGTTTCTCTGTTTGCCGATAATGATCTCCGCCTTGCCCTTCAGATCGGCATTCTCCTTGTCGTACACCTCTTCCCGGTAAACAAACATGATAACGTCCGCGTCCTGTTCAATTGCTCCAGACTCACGAAGGTCACTCATCATGGGGCGCTTGTCAGTGCGGCTTTCCAGACCGCGGTTCAACTGCGAGAGGGCAACCACCGGGATATCCAGTTCCTTGGCCAGAGCTTTCAACGAGCGGGATATCTCGGAAATCTCCTGTTGACGCGATTCGGGGGTGCCGCTACCGCGCATGAGTTGCAGGTAATCGACCACGATCAAGCCGATCTTGTGCTCGGCCCTCATTCGGCGGGCCTTTGCCCTCATCTCCAGTACCGTAATAGCCGGAGTGTCGTCGATGAATATTTTTGCCTGGTGAAGCGAGCTGGCGCCGCGGGTCAGCTTGTGCCAGTCAGTATCGATGAGATGGCCGGTTCGCAGCCGGCCGGCATCCACTCTTGCTTCTGAACAGAGAAGACGGGTTACCAACTGTTCCTTGCTCATTTCCAGCGAGAAAACGGCAACCGGCTGGGCAGGTTCGGCGTGAATGGCGGCATACTGGGCGATATTGAGGGCAAAGGCTGTTTTCCCCATGGAAGGACGGCCGGCTATTATGATCAGGTCACCGCGTTGAAATCCCGCCGTTTTTTCATCAAGGTCCACATATCCGGTCGGAACACCGGTGACATGTTCCTTTTTTTCATAAAGTGTCTCAATATTTTTAATAGTATCTTTGAGAATGGTGTTTATCGGATAAAAGGCCGGTTTTATTTTGTTTTCCGATATATCGAAAATTACTTTCTGGGCGCTGTCGAGCAACTGATCGATATCGGACTGTTCATCATGTCCCTGGGTGATGATATCCGTAGCCGCATTGATCAGCTTCCTGGCAACTGCCTTTTCCTTGACAATCTTGCTGTAATAACTGATATTCGCGGCTGTCGGGACAAAATCCACCAGCGTTGCAAGGTAGGCGCCACCACCGACTTCCTCCAGCTCTCCCCGCTTTTTCAGAACTGTGGTAAGGGTTATAAGATCGCATGGCTCCCTGTGCTCGTTCAGTTCCAGCATTGCCCGCATGATCTTCCGGTGTGTCTCCCGGTAAAAATCATCAGGAACAAGAATTTCCAGAACCCTGTTTATAGCTTCATTTTCCAGGAGAATCCCGCCGAGGATCGACATTTCCGCTTCAATACTCTGGGGGGGTAATTTTTTTGCATCAATCACAGACATTGTTCTCCTGAAAGCAATTTGGTATTTGGCGGATGGAATGGGATACTATAACCCGCTTAAATTTCCGGGTCAACTGCTTTGGATAGTTCCAAGCCGGGTACAAGACCTTCAGCGATGTTTCTCGGATACATATGTGTGACATGAGCCTCTGGATAACAATCAGCCAACAGGAAAGGGCATTTAGTGCCGGAACTACCCGTGGAAGAAGTAATCCGCCGTCACATAACCCCCTCTAATTGTGCGCCGGGACAAATATCTCCCTTTCCGCTGAAGCGGTGGAAACTAAATAGTTCATCTTGGAATACCAGGCAATTTGAGTGTATGTCCGGCTTCAACATCGCCTTGAAGACATGATACTGGATATCGAACCAACGGCACCTTTGTCCGTTTTAACGATCCACGCAGGTTCGGTTCTGCAATTTGGACTAAATATAATCCCCAGCTCCATGCTCCGCTTGAGAAACCAGGTCGTGAGCCATTTAATAGTACCTCCACCGGCCATTACCAGTTTCAGCGAAGCCACGGTCGATGTATTTCCATAAAGCAATTCACAATGGATGGCAATATTGTGGCAAGGTTGAAAATATCTACGCCAATGAGTCGCTGTTTCTTTCCGGAATCAGTCCTTAAGAGAATCGCGGACTCTTTCTGAATATAGTTAAGGTTATCTGCAGGATGCCGTAGGAAAGTTCTGGCAAAGGTGATAAATGGTGGGAAAAGGCTCAACACAGAAAATGAAAAATCCGGCTTCATCCTTTTCACATCATTAGTTTACGGGAATGCCGGATTTCCATGTCGAGTGCAGAAAACTTTGAAACGCAACTGGCTTCGTGCACGTAAATAAAAAATTGAGGAAAGTGGGAATAAAAACAAATAACGGAAAAAGCAGTTATTTTATTCCTGCATCAGATATTTGCTCACATGCTCTATGCATTTGGAAGCCGATCAAGAATAGTCTTGATGGAATGTTCCTTTTCCTTAAGAACATCCCTGACTTCTTTATTGTCCGTACCCGCTATTTCCATCCTCAAATCTGCAAAATACGACTCCAGAATTTCACGCACCAATTCAATTTCTCTTTCGCTGAAATCAAGTCCCCTCATAAAATCCTCCCAATTTCAAATGATCAGCGTAACCCGTGTTGGACATGCGGTTCTGCTGCCTCCGTCTTTGTCATAATAGGCCTTATCCCACTGTAGCAACAAGGGAACGCTTCTAATGTTAGTATACCAGAACGTTCTTCAGTTGTATAAAAGGACCTTAAAACACGATCATTCAAGCTTGGCAAATGATAAAAAAAAAGCGGTACGAAAAATTTCGCGCCGCTTTTTTCTTATCTTATTGTGCCGTTGTATGATTTATTCTGCCTTATTGACAACAACCTTTAGCGTGGCAGTTACTTCGGGGTGAAGCTTTACCGCTGCGCTGAATTCACCGAGATTCTTGATCGGTTCGGCAAGAACAATTTTCTTACGGTCAATCTCAAAGCCTTGGGTTGCGAGGCTTTCAGCCAGTTCCATATTTGTAACCGAGCCAAAAAGCTTGTCTCCTTCACCGGCCTGATGAGCCAGTACGATGGTAAGCGCCTCTAACTTGGCAGCAAGCTGCGTCGCCTGTTCCTTAACCTTATTTTTCTTATACTCCATCTGACGTTTTGCGTGTTCCAGCGCCTTCGCATTTCTCGTCGTTGCCTCAATTGCAAATCCTTTGGGAATCAGATAATTCCTGGCATAGCCAGGGGCAACTTTCACGATGTCACCGATGTGACCCAGAGTATCGATGTTTTCTTTGAGAATTACTTTCATTCTTTCTCCTCCTAGCCTGATATTACAGGTTTTCTTGTATTTTTGGCGCGCGAAAATTGCACCATAGATCGAACAAACCGAATGCAGCAACCGCCATCAGCAGGTATGGCTGCACAACCAGCAAAATATAAAACAAAAACCGCACGAAACGCGGGACGCGGAACCTTTCAAAAAAATGGGTAGTTATTGACAGCCCCTGAACGAAATAAAGCGACATCGTTACAACAAGTATGTTCAGCGCAACCCTGGAAACCAGGTCTTCATGCAGTAGAAGAGCAAACCCTGAAACAATGGGGAACCAAACCATAATTTCAGGATTCCTGAATCGTTTGAAATCACCGAACATCGGACGTCTAGGCAACAAATGCGCTGCTTTTTTCAAGAGTTGCACATTAGCACCTGCAATTGCGCCAAGAGAAACGATTAACAGCGCTGGATAGGCCTTTGCGATAAAATTTGCGGCCTCTTTCAATCCTTGCCGCAGCATCTCGAGGTCGCTCCCTTTTATACCACTTTTCTCGTAATATGCCCCGGTCTGTGAAACTATATTGTTTATCTCTTTAAGGATAACAGTATTTGGATCTATCCCGCGCCATAGCACGTAAACTGCTACGGAAATCAGTATAAACAAAAGTTCAAGACCTATCGTCCCGGCAATGGTCCTTGCAACCCCATTGCCGGCAGACAGAAACTCAGCGAGCAGAAAAGAGAACAGCCCACATTGCAAAAAATACAGCAGCGCTCCAGCCGGACTTATAAAATAAAGTACAAGAGTTGCAAGGCATATAATTGCAAGTCCTGCCCATCTTCCGCCCTTGAGGGTATAAAATAAAGCGGGGAAAGGGGTAAATATTCCGGCCAGCGGCCCCGCGAACATCAACATTGAATAGGCGGTGAAAAGGGCCAGTGTCGCTGTTGTTCCCTTGACGATATCAAACAGAGAGCCCTTCTTTGTTAAACAGCTTATTGCTGGCATCCGTTAGGGCATAACATGACCGGCGGCCACCGGTAGAAGGGCGATATTTCTGGCCCTTTTGATTGCTTCAGTAATTTCACGTTGATGTTTTGCGCAATTTCCCGAAATTCTCCTTGGGACAATCTTTCCCCTTTCGGTAATAAATGAACGGAGAGTTCTCGGGTCTTTGTAGTCTATAGTTATCTGCTTGTCAGCACAGAAACGACATATTTTCCTGCGCTGGTAGGGTCTCTTCTTCCTGAAACCATTTCCTCTTGCCGGCGTTCTTTCAACACTCATTTATATAATCCCCCGTGAATTTATTCAGTTGCCGTAACTTCTTCGGCTTTTTCAGCATCCGACTGCTGGGTGGTTGGCTTTTCTTCAGGAACCGGAACTATTTCCGCATCTTTATCAAGCTTTACGCTCTGGTACCTGATAACTTTATCATCCAGTCTCAGACGCCTTTCAAGTTCGGCAATTAGAGCGGCATTCCCGATAAAATTCATGTAATAATAGCGGCCTCTCGCACATTTTTTGACGGGGTATGCCAGTTTTCGGAGCCCCCAGTCTTCCAGCCTCATGCACTCACCATTCATGCCTGTGATCACTTCCTGCACCTTTTCGGTGAGCCCCTTCAGGTCTTCCTCACCAAGTTCAGGCCGGGTGATGATAATTGTTTCGTACTTCCTCATTGTAAATAACCTCCTTACGGTTGTTAGCCCCGGTCTATCCCGGAGCAAGGAGCAACGGCAATATCTTTAATTTTATTTTGCCGCTCTTTGAAACACATTTCTTAATTTTTATAATCATTCATATGCTGGTTGTCTAAACTTCATTGGTGGTTTTAGCAGAAGGATCTTTTGTGGTATCCAATAGATCCCTGTTATTATATATGCTCATAGCCTTACCAAGCCCTTCCTTTAAATACAGGTCCAGCAATTCTATTATTTCATCAACCATTTGCGGAAGAACGACAAGTTCGTCTTTCGAGAAGCTGGAGAGGACATAATCTGCAGCATCGCCGAATCGGGGCCTGCCTATTCCCACCCTTATACGCATGAACCCGCCGCCCCCGAGTTCAGAAACCAGGGAACGAAGGCCGTTATGACCGGCGTGCCCACCGCCTTCTTTGAGCTTGACCCGACCGTATGGGATATCAAGGTCATCATGAATCACAAGCAAATTATCAAGGCTAATTTTGTGGAAGCGTAACGCTTCAGCTACTGACTGCCCGGAAAGATTCATGAACGTCTGGGGTTTCAACAGAAGCAGACGTACATTCTTCCAGCTGCCTTCACCATAAAAACCTGAAAATCGTTTTTTAGTTACGGAAATACCTGCAACATTGGACAGCCTGTCCAAAACCATGAAACCCGCATTGTGGCGGGTCCATTGGTATTTTGAACCGGGGTTACCCAGCCCGACAATCAATTTCGTGGACATAGTAAACGTAACAATCGTATTTATTCTTCTACTGACTCGGCAGCAACAACATCTTCTGCGGCTTTTCCAAGAATACTGACCACCGTCAATGTTTCATCCGCAAGAATCTTTACGCCAGTTGGAACAGATATATCACCCACATGAAATGATTCTCCAATCTGCAAGTCGGTGACATCAATTTCTATATGTTCGGGAATTTGTGTCGGAAGACATTCGACATCCACGGAATGCATCACAATATCCAACATGCCGCCTTCTTTTACACCCTTAGAGGTGCCTACCAGGCTGACGGGAACTGATACTTTCACCTTTTCTTTCAAAGTGATTTTATGTAAATCAACATGTATCAGAGTACCTTTCAGACAATCTTTCGTCAGATCGGATACTATTACCAGTTTTCCATCCAATGTTTTGTCGCCGTCCAGTGTAATGATGTTATTTCGGCCGCCTTCTCCGGCTATTGCGGCTGCAAGCTCTTTCGCATTCACTGCAACAGATACGGCATCCATTCCCTTGCCATATACGACGGCAGGAACCTTACCGGCACTACGGAGCCTTCTGCATACGTTCTTGCCAGTTTTTTCCCTTAATTCAAACTTAAGAACCACCTTTTCCATATATCCTCCAACTGAATCCGAGATTTTTTTCTGGGGGAAAAGACAGCCCCAGCCTACACAAAAAGAGAGCTTACCGATTCATCCTGATGAATTCTCCTGATAGCTTCGGCAAGCAGTTCCGCAACAGTGAGCACCTTGATTTTTTCAGTGTTTTCAGCTTTATCACCCAGCGGAATAGTATCAGTGATGACAACTTCTTCTATATATGAATCATTAATACGGTCAATTGCAGGACCAGATAGAACACCATGCGTCGCACAAGCATAGATCTTCTTGGCGCCATGTTCCTTCAGGGCTTTAGCAGCCTGAGTCAGTGTACCGGCAGTATCAACCATGTCATCAAGAATTATGGCCACCTTATCCTTGACATCACCGATGAGATGCATGACTTCCGAAATATTGGGACCTGATCGCCGCTTATCAATGATGGCCAGAGTGCATTCAAGCCGCTTGGCGTACGCCCTTGCCCGTTCGGTTCCCCCCGCATCCGGAGAAACCATAACTACAGAATTATTGCAAAAATTCTTTTTTATATAATCAAGTATAACAGGTGCAGCATACAGATTATCAACCGGGATATCAAAAAAGCCCTGAATTTGACCAGCATGGAGGTCAACCGTCACGACTCTGTCGGCACCTGCGGAGGTCATTAGATCAGCAACCAGCTTCGATGTAATAGGGGTCCTCGGAGCAACCTTCCTGTCCTGCCTTGCATAACCATAATAGGGTATAACGGCAGTAATTGTAGCCGCTGACGCCCTCTTAAGGGCATCCATCATGATCAGCAATTCCATCAGGTTATTATTGGTGGGATAACAGGTGGACTGCACCATATATACATCACGGCCACGAACATTTTCCCCAATTTCTACCATTATTTCGCCGTCAGAGAAATTTTTTACCTTTGCAGATCCCAACGGAACCCCAAGAGAAGCACATATTTTCTCGGCAAGAACAGGATTGGAATTACCGCAGAAAATCTTTATTTTGTTCTCCATCATAGCCTCTTTTATTTTCATTTAATATTTAGTCAGAGTGGCTGGGGCGCCAGGATTCGAACCTGGGAATGCCGGAATCAAAATCCGGTGCCTTACCGCTTGGCTACGCCCCAAAATGGAATTTTTACAGAGTACGAACCAGAAAAGAAGCCCATCTGTCGACCTTACTGATTACCTCGTGACAGCCGCGAGCTTCTTCTTCAGTATTAAAAACCGAAAACACAGTAGGACCGCTTCCAGACATCAGCACACCACTTGCGCCATTTTCAAGTAGTGTATTCTTGATTTCCCTGATCACCGGAAAGCGAGTTATTGTTACTGATTCGAGATCATTTTCGAGAAGCGAGCATATATCATTAACTTTATTGCTAAACTTAGGCAGTTTATAGTCAACAGACCTGTTTGTCAATGTCAAATTTTGATAAACCCATGCAGTCGAAACATGTATATTTGGATTTACCAGAACAAGCCAAGCCTGCGGCAATCCTTCCACAATACTAAGTTTCTCGCCAATCCCCTCAGCCAGCGCTGTTTTTTTAAACACAAAAAAAGGCACATCTGCGCCCAACTTAACTCCAATCTCCATCAGCTTCTCATCAGAAAAACCAATTTCCAACAGTTCGTTCAATCCCATCAAAACCGTAGCTGCATCACTGCTGCCGCCACCAAGCCCTGCCGCAACCGGAATTCTCTTGGTAATTGAAATATGAACACCGATATCCTTACCCGAACAGGAAAGCAAGGAATCTGCTGCACGCCAGGCAATATTCTCAGCTCCACCCGAAACGGCTGTATTGTCGCAATCGACGCTTATTCCCGTGGTATTTCTCAGACTTATTTCAATATCATCACAAAGATTGATTCGTTGCATGATCATTCGCAGATCGTGGTAACCATCGGGCCTTTTCCGCAGCACCTCAAGTCTGTAATTAACTTTTGCAGGAGCCTTGAGAATCATTTTTTTCAACTTTAATATCCCCTTGCTTACATTTGAACTGTTCTTTCTAAAGCATAATTTGAGTTAATGCAAGCATAAAGTTTCAACATCTTATATTTACTTCATGCTCACTTTTAAAGACCCCATAATTCAAAACCATGAACAAGAAAGCCCCTGGCTTTATTTTCACAAAGTCAGGGGCTTCACATTACATCAACAAAGGCAGATCACCTCCGCCGATTGAAGTTCCAGCTCACAACTAAAAAGCTTTACTCGTCTCTTTCATAATCAACAATACGTTTCGCGACCTGCTTGATATTCAGAAGGTCTTTATAGTTGATGTTATTAGACAGGTAGTTTCCGCCACTCGTACCACAACCGAGAGTTAATGATGGCGGCAACTGGTTGTATATGAGACCGACGCTGCCATGGACTGCAGGCTGATTGAGCAACAGTCTGTTTGCAGGTATTTCATTGGCAAATTTATTCAGAACTACCTCGTCCTGTGCATGAACAACTGCGGTGTGACCGGCTCCGCCCCAGAGGAGCTGAGATTTTGCAGCCTTGATTGCTTCATCCGTGCTGTTGAATGAAATATAGCCGAGAACCGGGGACAGCTTTTCATGGCTGAACCAGTCTTCAGGACCAATGGTTGTAAGAGGAACAAGAAGCAATTTAGCATCTTCGGGAATCTCAAACCCGGCAAGCTTGGCAATCGCCTGGGGTGACTTACCTACAATTGCCATTGCGGGCACGCCTCTTTCCTTATCGAACATAACCGCTTCGAGTTTCTTTTTCTCTTCATCGTTGACCAGGTATGCGCCCCTTTCCTTCATAAGCGCCACTGCTTTTGCAGCCACATCTTTATCATCAAAGATCATTGACTGGTCGGAAGAGCAGATAGTGCCGTTGTCGAAGGTTTTTGATGCAATGATGTTGTTTACCGCAACACTGATGTTGGCGGACTTTGAAACAAAGACAGGGGTATTGCCTGGGCCAACGCCAATTGCCGGATGACCTGAGCTGTATGCAGACTTAACCATTGCTCCACCACCGGTGGCAACAACAAGATTTACGCCAGGGTGCTTGAACAGGAGATTAGTTGCTTCAATAGAAGGCTCTTCAATCCACTGAATACAATCCGCAGGCGCTCCGGCGCTCACTGCAGCTTCCAGCATGAGCCTTGCGGCTTCAGCACTGCACTTCTGTGCGCGCGGATGAAATGCGAATATAATTACGTTGCGGCCTTTAAGGGCGATGAGAGACTTAAACTCTGTGGTAGAGGTCGGATTTGTTGTCGGAGTAGCGGCTGCAATAACACCGAACGGCTCGGCAATATAGGTCACGCCTTCTTTTTCCTCGATGATACCAACAGATTTTTTGTCTTTTTGCCATTCATAGACGATGTGTGCGCCAAGATGATTCTTGATTGCCTTATGGTCGGCCCTGCCGATCCCGGTTTCAGCTACGGCCATTTCAGCCAGTCTCTGCTCATTGGCAACACTGGCTGCATCCATTGCAGCACAAATCTTGTCAACCTGCTCCTGTGTGTAGCTCTTGAAAGCCTCTTTAGCCTTCGTTGCCTTTGCTACCAATGCATCAATTGTCTGAACTACGTCTGCCATGACTAACCTCCCATTAAAATAGTTTAGGTGTTAACATTCACCACAGCCAGCAAACACCTTCCTTCGTGCTAAATTCTGCATACCTACTATCCACGCTTGATTAGATAAATAAAGCCCGTAAAAAAAACGGGCAGGACTCCGCTCACTAACAACTAAAACTGATTTTATTCTATATGAAATGCGCTAAAAACAATACACAATAAAAAAATACTTGTCAAATAATTTTTTTCTTCACAAAACCTTAGAACACAACGTTTGAAACAGTGTTCTTCACATAATTCTAGCTCATTGAGATTGCGATACATTTCAATTCACAGCCCTTAAATATATTAACAACAACTTCTTTTTTGGATTCAACAGCATCACAACTTACCTGTAAACATCTTCCGATTTTTAAACGCATTTTTTATGCTCATAAAAAAAAGGGGACCAGTCTTGTCGACTGGTCCCCTTTTTAATGGCGCGCTCGGAGGGATTCGAACCCCCGACCTACGGATTCGTAGTCCGTTGCTCTATCCAGCTGAGCTACGAGCGCAATTTTATTTTTCTGCCGGAACGAATCCAGCAAGAGAAACCGCATATTTTGCATCTTTGAAGTCATGCGGACTCTGCATATGATAAAACATCCATCCCTTGTAAATTTCCTTGCCATCTTGCAAGATCATGATCTGCGCAGCAGGTTTTTTCGTATCGTTTGAAGAGGAAGTTATTACATGCTCACCTATATTCATGCTGAAATCCGGGAGAAAATTGAGAACCTTAACATCAAGATTCGTGCCGGCTACAGTCTTTTCCGAACCTATGGCAATTTCAGATTCGGTTTCTTTCTGTGTCGCCTTATCCATCACGGAAAGCTTAACAGACTTCCATTTGCCTTTTACCGAGTCAGGCACAACAACTGTAAAATCATGCTGTTGCCCCATCATGCCTTGAGGCTCTGTCATTTTTGGCTGTGGTTCTTCTTTCTTTTTACATCCTGCAACCGTTAGAGAGGCCATTAACATTAACGCGAGAATAAAACTAATTTTGTTTACAATTTTCATAACATCACCTTTTCCACTCTATTTTGTTTTAGATGGCGGAGAGAGAGGGATTCGAACCCTCGATACCGGTTTCCCAGTATACTCGCTTAGCAGGCGAGCGCCTTCGGCCTACTCGGCCATCTCTCCGCAAAATGCGTTTAGTTTTTGGTTTTAAGCGAACAGAATTATTACACACCGCAACCTGAAACTTAAAACCTAAAACTCGAATTTCTTGGCGGAGGGAGTAGGATTCGAACCCACGGAACTTTCGTTCAACGGTTTTCAAGACCGCCGCCTTAAACCACTCGGCCATCCCTCCAAATACTTAGCCGATTTTCTCCAGTCCACCCATGTATGGCCTGAGCGCTTCAGGTATCTGTACAGACCCGTCAGCCTGCTGATAATTCTCCAGTATTGCGACAACGGTACGTCCAACAGCAAGGCCGGACCCATTCAATGTATGTATGAAATCAGGCTTTGCTTTTTCGTTCTCCCTGAAACGGATGGAAGCCCTGCGCGCCTGAAAATCCTCGAAATTACTACAGGAAGATATTTCACGATAGGAATTCTGAGAAGGCAGCCAGACTTCAATGTCAAATGTCTTGGCAGCAGAAAAGCCCAAATCTGCGGTACAAAGCTCAATAACTCTGTAAGGAAGATCAAGAAGTTGCAGGACTCTTTCTGCATCGGACAGCAAAAGATCCAATTCACGGTAGGATTCATCAGGTCGTACAAACTTGACCAATTCGACCTTGTTGAACTGGTGCTGCCGGATATATCCTCTCGTATCTTTACCGTAAGAACCCGCTTCTTTTCTGAAGCAGGGAGTATATGCCGTATATCTTAGAGGCAGATCGGCTCCCCTCAGAATTTCACCACGGTGAATATTCGTCACGGGGACCTCAGCCGTAGGAATCAGGAAATAATCGATCCCGTCAAGCTTGAAAAGATCTTCCTCGAATTTCGGCAATTGCCCCGTGCCGGTCATGCTTTCCCTGTTTACCATAAAGGGAGGGAGCATTTCAACATATTTATGCCGGCCTGTATGCAGGTCTAACATAAAGTTTATCAGCGCCCGCTCCATTCTTGCACCGGCCCCCTTACAGAGTGTAAAGCGTGCTCCCGTCAGACGAGCGCCACGTTCGAAGTCCAGGATTCAAGTGCTTCCCCGATTTCCCAGTGAGGTTTTGGACTGAATTCAAACTGAGGAATCTTCCCCCATTTCCTGATTTCGACGTTATCTGCTTCGGAATTCCCGACCGGGGTAGTCTGGTGAGGTAAATTTGGTATGGTGAGGAGACATCCCTGAAGGACCTCCTCTACCTCACGAAGCTTTTCATCAATTACCTTTATCTGGCGCGACACCTCGCGCATTTCAACAATCCGGTCCTGCGCCAGACTCTTGTCCTTGATTCGACTTATCTCTTCAGAAACACTGTTCCGCAGGGCCTTTAATTTTTCACCTTCCTGCAGAAGCTCGCGTCGTTGGTTGTCGCACTCTTTGAAACCGGCCAGGCTGACTGCCCCACCACGGGTACGAAGTCTTTCTTCGACCGCTTCCAAATTTTCTCTCAGATATTTCACATCAAGCATGGTAAAAAACCTTTACTTTTTTTCGAAGAAAGCTATATTTTTTAACATTTACGCTTTTATTAGTCAACCTTTTTTCCCGGAAAACGCCTTGGCTATGCTACCCTTAATTCGACATATCTGTTCAAGTGTTCTTTATATTTGCATTATCTCACTATTGTTGAATACATCACGGTCATATGCCGGCCAGATCGTTATCAACGCGGTGGGTGACATAATGATGTCCGGAACTGGTACACGGATATATAAGCAGAAGGGTTTTGACTATCCTTTTGCGGGTGTAGCCCAGGAACTGAAAAATGGTGATATTACCATAGGTAACCTTGAAGCGCCAATAACACTTCGAGGAAAGGAATTCAGCGGAAAAAAATTCCGGTTCAAGACAGACCCCGCCGTTGCCGGCGCCTTGCACAGGGCCGGATTTACAGTCCTGACTCTGGCAAATAATCATATAATGGACTTTGGCTTCGAAGGATTGAAAGATACACTTCGAAACTTGGACCTGTTTGGAATCCAGCATTCCGGGGCGGGTGAAAAACTCGTGCTGGCCAGAACGCCTGCTGTTGTTTTATTGGGGAATAAAAAAATAGCGTGCCTTTCGTATTCTCTGACGTTTCCTTCGGAATTTTTCTCACGGGAACACAGCGCGGGAACCGCTCCAGGAATTCGCTCATATTTCGAGGAGGATATTGCTTCGGCAAAAAACAAATACGATTTTGTGATAGTATCGTTTCACTGGGGAACCGAGAACGCGTCGATACCCAGTCCTTATCAGATCGCGGCGGCGCACCGTGCCATCGACACAGGCGCTGATATTGTAATTGGCCACCATCCACATGTATTGCAAGGAATTGAATGGTACGGAAAAGGCATTGTTTTCTATAGCTTGGGCAATTTCGCCTTCGGCTGCACGAACAAGGGGCCCCTTGCAAGTGCGATTGCAAGGATAATCCTTGATAGTGGAAGAAAGGAAGTTGAAATCATCCCCGTGAACGTCAGTAACAGCGAAATACATTTCCAGCCCAGGATTCTCACCGGCAGACGCGGTTATGAAGTGATCAGACACCTGAATGACTTGTCAAAACCTTTCGACACCCGGATTTGCTTTGATGGACATCGTTACATTTTATGCGATAAATATAACAGGAATCGATAAACATTGAGAGGTAACCATGTATCGTCTGTTCGTAGCGGTCGATCTGCCCGAGAAGGTGAAGGAGTCCATAAAGGATATCTGCTCAGGCCTTATGGATGCAAGATGGGTCGATATCCAACAGCTTCATCTTACTTTAAGGTTTATCGGAGAGGTTGACGAAAGACAGTTTAAAGCAATCATGACAAGCTTGGCTGATATATCTGAAAGCCCATTCTACCTCACTCTACAGAGTGTAGGATGTTTCCCGCCAAAAAGGCCACCAAGAGTTCTCTGGGTCGGGATTGAAAGAAGCGATTCACTGATGAGCCTCGCGGAAAAAACGGAACAGGTACTGGTCGAGAAGAATGGCATCGAACCTGAAAATCGTAAATTTTCGCCACACATCACTATTGCCAGATTCAGGGAGTCGTCTCCGGCAAAAGTGGCGGATTACCTGGCCAGAAACAGTTCCTTCCGGACGGAAACCTTCCTGGTTGATTCGTTTTATCTCTACTCCAGCACAATCACCTCCGCTGGCGCCATTCATCGCCGTGAAGCCTCATATTTTCTTGAATAAACGGGTTTATACAATTCAAGGCCGGACTTCGTTAAAATAGTTCGAGCCAGTCCTTTTCTGCCTTGCCGGCAGCGCTTTCATGTAAGCTTTAACCTCCGAAGCCATATCCGGCGAGTCGATGAGCACGGAAATCTCGTTGTTGTACTTGAGTGCGCTCTGGGTAAGGTTATGGCTGCCGATGAACACATAGCGGTCATCTATCAGCGCGGTTTTCATATGCGACCTTTTGCGGGGAGAATCGAATAAAACCCTTATTCCGTTGTTTGCCAACAAGGCAGCGGTTTGTTCATTTACCTTGTTCAACTTATCAATGGAATCATTTGAAAACTCGAGTATAACCGTAACTGCAACTCCCCGGTTGGCAGCATTTATAAGTTCTTCAGCAATTTTATGCGGCAGGTTCAAAGGGGAAGGAGTGACTTTAAACAGATAATATGAAAGGAAGATAGATTTTTGGGAGCTTCTGATGCTTTTCAGGAGCGCGTCATGATATTCACGGTTTTCAAGAAGGGTCACTTTTGCGGGAAAGGTCCCGGAAGCAAAAACGCCTCCGGAACCAATTAAAAGAAAGACAAAAAACACGATGACAGCAGCGACCCTTGTGAACATATGAATGTTAAAGGATTTAGAGGCGTTTGAATTCAAAGAAATCACGTTGGCACCTTCTTCCGTTCCTTGAAACTCAAGGAGGAATGAAAAGTGTATTTCCCGATTTCAGCATTTAATAAAAGAGCCTGCAGCTGGCCGGAAATATTGTGTGCGACGCTAGATGAATATAGACTTCACTTTATCGAAGAAGCCTTTTTTCAGGGGATGCACTTCTTCACCGCTTATCCTGGCAAACTCCTCAAGCAGTTCCTTCTGACGTTTGTTGAGATTCACAGGGGTCTCAACCTTGATGACCACCATCTGGTCACCCCTCCCGTATCCCTGCAGGACTGGAACACCTTTGCTTCGCAACCGCAGAACTTTACCCGACTGCGTACCTTCCGGAATTTTCAGGGAAACTTTTCCATCAAGCGTCGGAACTTCAATTTCGCACCCTATTGCCGCCTGAATGAAACTTATTGGTATCTCACAGATAACATCATTACCTTCCCTGGTGAAGAGCGTATGGGATCGAACATTGATTGCCACATACAAGTCGCCGTTCGGGCCACCCTTCAGCCCCTGGCCGCCTTCGCCGGAAAGCTTCAGCCTGTTTCCGGTTTCAACTCCCGCTGGAATTTTGACTGATATGGTTTTCCTGTCTTTTACACTACCGGTGCCTCGACAGGTTTGACACGGGATATCGATTACCCGGCCTTCTCCGCCACAATGGCTGCAAGTCCTGCTGACACTGAAATAGCCCTGCTGAAAGCGTACCTGACCGGCACCACGGCATGTTGGACAGACTTTCGGCTCCGTGCCGGGTTTGGCGCCATTGCCTCCGCATGTATCGCACAGCTTGTTGTATGGGACTTCAATCTGCGATTCCAGTCCGAAGGCGGCTTCCTCGAAATTTATATCCAGGTTGTACAACAGGTCATCGCCGCGCTTGCCGCGGCCTCGTTGACGGCCTCCCCCGAAGATATCACCGAAGATGTCACTGAAGATATCACCGAAAGGTGAACCATCGCCGAATCCGAACCCACCGGAAAAACCGCCTGACCCAAGACCCGCATGACCGAATTGGTCATATTGAGCCCTTTTTTGAGAATCGGACAGGACCTCATAGGCTTCACTGATGTCCTTGAATAACTCTTCGGATAGTTTGTCGTCGGGATTCTTGTCGGGGTGGTGTTGAAGGGCAAGCTTGCGGTACGCCTTCTTGATCTCCGTTTCCGAGGCGTTTCTGTGAACACCTAGGACCTCATAATAATCGCGTTTTTCTCCGTTAGCCAAAATAATTCCTTTTTCCAGGCAAATGGCAAAAGGGGGAGTGTCAACACATCCCCCCTGCTTTGAGCCCTTACCTGTGTGCTCTTAATTTATTTCTTGTCTTCTTTCAGTTCTTCGAACTCCGCCTCTACAACCTTTTCACCCTTGTCGCCCGATTCTCCAGATGCTTCTCCAGCTTCTTCGTGACCCTGCTGGCCAGCCTTTGCATATACCGCTTCGGCAAGCTTATGAGATGCCTGTGCCAATTCATCGGAAGCCTTCTTGATTGCATCTGCATCGCTTCCTTCCATTGCCTTTTTGAGAGCTGCTATACCATCCTCGATTTTCTTCTTATCGGAGGAATCAATCTTGTCGCCATATTCGCTGAGGGATTTTTCGGTCGCATAAACCAATCCGTCGGCATGATTTCTGGCTTCAATCAGATCTCTTTTCTTTTTATCTTCAGCAGCATGGGATTCAGCATCCCTCACCATCTTGTCTATCTCTTCTTTCGAAAGTCCCGAAGAAGCGGTGATGCGTATAGACTGCTCCTTGCCGGTTCCGAGATCCTTGGCTGAAACATGCACAATACCGTTGGCGTCGATATCGAAAGTAACCTCAATCTGGGGAACGCCGCGTGGTGCGGGGGGAATCCCGGTTAATTCAAAATTGCCGAGAGTTTTGTTGTCCGTCGCCATCTCACGCTCTCCCTGGAGAACATGTATAGTGACCGCGGGCTGGTTGTCCGCCGCAGTCGAAAACACCTGGCTTTTACGGCAGGGTATGGTGGTGTTCTTGTCGATGAGCTTGGTCATAACACTGCCTAGGGTCTCTATCCCCAGTGAAAGCGGAGTTACATCCAGGAGAAGAACATCTTTCACCTCACCGCGCAGAACACCGGCCTGGATAGCAGCGCCGACCGCAACAACTTCGTCAGGGTTCACACCTCGATTCGGTGTCTTTCCGAAAATGTCCTGCACCTTTTTCTGTACCGCAGGCATTCTCGTCATGCCTCCGACCAGGATAACCTCGTCGATTTCATTCGGAGAAAGACCGGCGTCCTTGAGGGCCATTCTGCATGGTCCTTCCAGTTTTTCGATCAAGTCGGAGCACAGGGCCTCGAGCTTGGCCCGGCTCAGTTTCATGGTGAGATGTTTAGGCCCGGACGCATCGGCTGTAATAAACGGGAGGTTGATGTCTGTTTCCAGTGAAGACGAAAGTTCGCATTTAGCCTTTTCCGCTGCTTCCTTGAGACGCTGCAGTGCCATCTTGTCGCTGCGCAGGTCTATGCCAGCATCCTTTTTGAATTCGTCGGCAATCCAGTCGATAATCTTCTGGTCGAAGTCTTCTCCACCGAGGAAGGTATCCCCATTGGTGGACTTAACCTCGAACACGCCTTCGCCCAGTTCCAGGATCGATATATCAAAAGTACCGCCGCCCAGGTCGAATACGGCGATTTTTTCTTCTTTTTTCTTGTCCAGGCCGTATGCAAGCGCAGCTGCGGTTGGCTCATTGATGATCCTCAGGACATTCAGACCCGCTATTTTACCCGCATCCTTGGTGGCCTGGCGCTGGGAATCGTCGAAATAGGCCGGAACGGTAATAACGGCATCGGTAACCGTTTCACCCAGGTAATCCTCCGCGGTCTTCTTCATCTTCTGAAGGACTAATGCGGAGATCTCCGGCGGAGAGTACTTCCTTCCCCGAGCCTCGACCCAGGCGTCACCGTTGTCCGCCCGCACTATCTTGAAAGGGGATATGGCAATATCTCTTTTTACCACATCCGTATCGAACTTGCGCCCGATGAGGCGCTTGATTGCGAACAGGGTGTTTTCCGGATTCGTAACGGCCTGTCTTTTCGCCTGCTGTCCGACAAGGATTTCCCCGCTTTCCGTAAAACCGATCATTGAAGGAGTAGTCCGGCTGCCTTCCGCGTTGGCTATGACAACGGGCTCCCCCCCCTCCATGACTGCAACGCAGGAGTTGGTTGTTCCCAGGTCGATACCAATAACTTTACTCATATGTATATTCCTCCTTTGGTTTCTGTTTTTAAAAGTTAGTCATTACATGTTGAAAAAGCAAGGGGCCAAAAATCAGGAATCGGCTTTTTTCTGACCGGAAGATACCGAAACCATCGCCGGTCGCAAAAGACGATCATTGAGCATATACCCCTTTTGAAACTCATCAACGACGGTATTCGGTGCATGATCCGCGCTCTCCACCTGGGTCATTGCCTGATGGTAGGCAGGGTCGAACATTTTACCGACTGACTCTATGGGGGACACGCCGAATTTTTTCAGAGCGGCCGTAAGCATCGAGAGGGTCAGTTCAACTCCCTCTATTACAGCCGACATACTATCTTCAGATGAATGGATCAGCGCCCTTTCCATATTATCTATTACCGGGAGTATTTCCAGCAGCAATGATTCGTTGCCGTATTTGAGAAGATCTTCCTTGTCCCTCTGCACCCGCTTGCGGTAATTTTCCAGGTCCGCTCTCTCTCGCACGAATTTATCCCAGTTGGCGGCCGATTCGGCTTCCTTTCTGGCAAGAGCCTCTTCAAGTTGCTTTACCCTGTCTTCGATTCCCTCATCAACGGAAGGTGATTCAGCAATTCCGGAACTTTCCTCCATCTCCGCCCCCTCAGCAGCTGCGGAACCGGCATTAGTTACCTTTTCCGCCACTTCTTTTTCTCTATGTGATGCATTCTCATTATTGATACCGTGTTTAGATTTTTCCACAACCCCCCCCCTTAGTCTGTTTCCCGATCACTCCATATCCAGGAGCCGGCTTAGAAGTCTTGCCGTATAATCAACTATGGGAATAACCCTGTCATATCCCATCCTGGTCGGCCCTATTACTCCCAGTACTCCAATAGTTCTGTTTCCACTCATATAGGGAGCCGTAATAACACTCATCTTCGCCATCTGGTCAATATAGTTCTCCGCACCGATAAAAATGTGAACTCCCTCCGATTCCATACAGCTGTCAAGAAGGGATATAAGCTGGCTTTTTTCCTCAAAGGCGCGGAAAATTTCCTTCATTTTTTCCACGTCGGCAAACTCAGGCTGGTCGAGAATGTTCAACTGGCCGTCAATAAAAACATCCGTTCCGTTTCCACACAGGGTCTGTTCCGAGAGCCTGAGCGCTCTGGCCAGCATCTCATCGTAGCGGACCTTCTCGTCCTGCATCTCGAGCAGAACCCGGTTCCTCAACTCGGAGATACTGAGGCCTTTCAGAAGGTTGTTCAGATAATTGCTCATGCGGACAAGATCTTCGGAATCAAGATCCTCATCCGCTTCGATTATCTTGTTCTGGACGATGCCGCTTTTTGAAACCAGTATAGCAAGGATTCGTCTGCCTCCGAGTTTTATAAACTCGATGTGGCGAAAAATGGTGGTATTGAAGCGCGGCGTGACCACCACTCCCATATAGTGCGACAGTGAAGAGAGTAGTTTGCTTGTTTCCTTGAGGATATCCCCCACATCACTTCCATAAAGCCTGCATCGCTTCTGAATCAGCTCTTCCTGCTCAGGATCGATACCTCGGACTGGAAGGAGAGAATCCACGTAAAACCTGAAGGCCTTGTCGGTCGGGATCCGCCCGGAGGATGTATGCGGAGAAGCTAGAAATCCAAGCTCCTCCAGATCGGCCATAACGTTGCGAATAGTGGCCGGTGAAAGGGAAAATCCTTTTCTCCGGCTTATTGAACGGCTGCCTACGGGCTCGGCGGTACCGATATAATCATCGATGATGGCCTCAAGGATTTTTTTGCTTCTCTCAGAAAGGTTATCCATCATTTATTCCCCTTTAAATACAGTTAGCACTCAAAACCACTGAGTGCTAACTGTTATCAAAGTAACAACCGGACCGGGATTTGTCAAGGCCAATTTCCCGAGTAACTACTTGTTCGTAAGGGCAAAAATAGCGGTCATATGGCGAGTATCAAAATCGCTGAAATGATCAATGTACGGAAATGCAATCAAAAGCCGATTCTTGCCTGAGATTTTTGTAAAAAACTTCGTAGACCGATAACATGAAATCTGATTCCGAATTCAGTTTTACAAGTCAATTTAAAGACAAAAAACAGAATGAGAAGGATCACAAAAAGCGCATGAATACCTGGTTTGAAACGAGAAGGGATTTTTCGGCAAGCCTGAGCCTTCCGCCGCGTATTTCGAGAAAACCTCCCGAGAACAGTGAAGAACACTCATCCGGGTAGGCATTTTCAAAACTTATACCGAACTCGTTTCGAAACAGATCGAGGTCGACGCCGTCGTGCATGCGCAGACCGAGAAAGAGTCTCTCCGCCATGGCTTCGCGCATGTCGGGAAAATGCTTTTCGCGCCAGGGGAGTTTTCCTCCTTCAATTGTCCGGATATACTCCCGGCGATCAGTCACATTTTCCCATCGCATTCCGAAATCCGGCTCTTTCAAGAATGAATGCGATCCGACACCGAATCCGAGGTAGTTTTCGCGCAGCCAGTATACCTGGTTGTGACGGGACCTGAACCCGGTTGTCGCGTAATTTGAAATTTCGTAATGCTCATAGCCCGAACCGGTAAGCAATTCCGTAGTTTTTTCAAACATGACAGCCGCCTTTTCCTCATCGGGAAGGAGAAGCAATCCGTTTTTCTCCATTTCCCCAAAAGGTGTCCCTTCTTCAATTGACAATCCGTACACCGAAATGTGTTCAGGACCGAGTGCAAGGGCCGACTCGATGTCCTTTTCCCACATGGCAAGGGTCTGCCCCGGAACGGAACTGATCAGATCCAGTCCGATATTTGCGTAACCGCTTTGTCGAGCGGTATGAAAGGCCTCGGCGGCCTGTGCCGAGGTATGGATCCTCCCCAGTTTTTCAAGCAGTGAATCATTAAAAGACTGAACTCCAAGGGAAAGACGGTTTATACCACTGCTTCGGAAACCGGTAAGTTTTTCCTCGGTAAGCGTGCCGGGGTTCGCTTCGATGGTTATTTCCGCATCCAGGGAAATGCCAAAAAATTTCGCCGCCCCGTCTATGATTTTTTCAACATGACGAGGGTCCATCAGTGAGGGGGTCCCCCCGCCGATGTAAACTGTAGACGCAAAAAAAGGATAGTCCAGTTTCTCGCGGCAGAGGCGCATTTCCCCAACCAGTGCGTCGACATATTCATCTGTGGGAAAGGGTCCGCTTTCCTGGGAAATGAAACTGCAGTAGAGACATTTTTTCAGGCAAAAGGGGAAATGGAAATACAGGGAAACTGCACTGGACAACTTATCGGCTTTATTTAGTGAAATATCCATGAAAGGCAATTTGATTCGAGAACGTCAATTGGTTGAATTTATGCTTTGGAAAACTTGACTTTATAATCTTCGTACTTTACTTTTCACTATAAACTAATTCGGGCAATCAAGTAAATTTGTTTATGACTGGCTGCTTCGATTGTATTTGGGTATTATCCAGGAGACAAAAGAAAGACGAAACGTTTATGGAACCGGCTCTGTACCGGATTTAAACAAAAATCGTATTGACTTCGGTATTAGTAAGGAATATTTTAAATCAGACTTTTTTCAATAACTTTGGAGGTATCAGCCTTGGGAATCCTAGCAGTGACCGGACTGGTCGTAAAATTGGTTTTGTTAGTCCTCCTCTATTTTTCCGTGGTCTCATGGGCCATAATTTTCTTTAAATATCTTCAGGTCCACAGGGCCAACAGAGAATCCGTCCGCTTCCTCGAATTTTTCTGGAAGACCAAGCGTTTCGACTCCATCAACGAACAGCTCGATCGCTTTACCCACTCCCCCCTGACCGTTCTTTTCAGCGAAGGCTTTGCCGAATTGAAGAGGCTCATGGAAAAGGGACCACAAAAAGAAGATCCGGATGTCATCAGCACCGATATAGGTGGAATAGACAACATAGCTCGCGCCCTGAGGCGTGCAACGACTTCCGAAATTACCCGACTGGAAAAATACCTCACCTTTCTGGCCACGACCGGTTCAACCGCGCCCTTCATCGGCCTCTTCGGAACCGTCTGGGGGATCATGACCGCCTTCAAGGGAATCGGCGAGACCGGAACCGCCTCCCTCGCCGTTGTCGCGCCAGGTATCGCGGAGGCCCTCATAGCAACCGCCATCGGCCTTGTTGCAGCTATTCCCGCGGTCATGGGTTACAACCATTTCCAGCACAAGATAAGAGTCCTTATTGCTGAAATGGACAGCTTTTCCACCGAATATCTGAATATCGTACAGCGGACCTTCGCCAGAAAGTAGGGGAGAGACGATGGAATTAGGAAGCAGAGATAACAACAACCACAGCACCATGTCACAGATAAACGTCACCCCACTGGTCGACGTTATGCTGGTGCTACTTATTATATTTATGGTAACGGCTCCCATGATGCAGCAGGGGGTACAGGTCAATCTTCCCAAGGCCCAGGCAAAATCGCTGAATGCACAGGAAGAGACCGTGGTTGTCTCAATAGACAAGGACAACCGTGTTTTTGTAAACGACGCGCAAATTTCCCCTGGAGAATTGAAGGACAAGCTCTCCGCAATGTTCGCAGCCAAAACAAAAAAAGAAGTATTCCTCAAAGCCGACAAAATGGTCCCCTACGGAGAAGTCGTCAAAACAATGGCGGATATCAAAGGTGCAGGGATTGAACGTCTCGGCATGGTTACGGAGCCGTCCCGGGGCAAATGAACCGCACCATGAACAGAGTTCCGGGACTCGGCCGGATGTTGGCTTTTTCCATGCTGCTTCATGTGGCCGTATACGGAATAATATTCAAATTCGGCAATTTCAATCCCTACAAACCCGTAGCCCTGACCTACTACGTAGACATAGTTAACCTTCCGGTGGCAAACCCGCAATCGGGAACCCCTTCCAGACCTGAGAAAGCCCCCGAAGCACTCCCCGCAACATCCAGGCAGGAGATGGCAATGCCGGTTCAACACCGGGAAAAAGCAGAAAAACCTGTTGCGCTCTCCCCCGTAAAAAATGCTAAAAAACCTGACCTCAAGCCCAAAGAGACGGAGGAGGAGTTTAACAAACGTATCGCTCATCTCGAAAACAAGGTCGAGTCCCGTCACGAAAGCTCGGCGATTGAGTCAATCAGGAAAAAGATGGCATCAAACAGCAGGGCAGGTATACCTGGGGGCAGCGGCACCGAAGCTGGGAGCGATTACGCCGGCTATATCCAGTCAAGACTCCGGGATGCGTTCAAAAACACCATTGCCTATCAAAGCAATAATCCCGAGGTGGTGGTGCAGCTCAGAATAAACCGCTACGGGAAAATTATCGGATACAGCATTGTAAAAAGCAGCCACGACAAGGTGTTCGAAGCATCCGTAAACAGGGCGATCGAAATTGCCGGGGAAAATTTTCCACCTCCTCCCGACAACTCAACTTTTGACCACGGATTCATTTTCAGGCCTGAAGGAGTCGGAAAAAAATGAAAAAGATAATATTCTTTCTTTTATTTGTTCTATTTTCGCCCTCTTTGCTCCATGCCCAGCAGAGCTATCTTGAAGTAACCGCACAGGGAAACCGGCAGATCCCCCTGGCTGTAGCGCCGGCAGTCAGCCTCGGGGGCGGACAGAATCCGAACTTTGCCGGAACTATAGATGATATATTGAAATTCGATCTTTCCCTGGCAGGCCCGTTTTCAGTCATCGCCGGAACTACTAGCACCGGAACCGGCGGCATACGCCCCGGCGAATTCGATTTTTCACCATGGCAATCGATCGGAGCCGTTTATCTTATCAAGAGCGGTTACACCCTTTCAGGAGGAAACATCACCGTTGAATTCAGGTTTTACGATGTTTCCCACGCAAAGCAGCTTGCCGCAAAGCGGTATACCGGAAGCACCAAGGAACTGAGATGGATGGCTCATGCATTTTCAGACGAAGTGATGCTATCGGTAACTGGAGAAAAGGGACCATTTACCGGTAAAATCGTCTATGTATCCAAAGTCACGGGCAACAAAGAGATTTGTATCATGGATTATGACGGGTATAATGTCCGTCGGATAACAAGAAACGGTTCGATAAATCTTGATCCGGACCTTTCCCCCAATGGAAACGAAATACTGTTCACCTCATACAAGAAGGGGAATCCCGATCTTTATCGTGCTTCTGTTTCAGGAGGTGTCGAGGCCCGCATTTCGTCCCACCGGGGAATTAATTTCACCGGCGCGTGGTCACCGGACGGGAACAGGATAGCCCTTTCCATGAGCAAGGACGGAAACCCCGAAATCTATCTCATCAACAAGGACGGCAAACAACTCGCAAAACTCACCAATAACAATTCGATCAATATTTCTCCGGCATGGTCGCCCGACGGCTCCAGGATAGCATTCGTCTCCGACAGGCTTGGCAGCCCGCAGATATTCATCATGAATTCCGATGGCTCCGGCGTCCACAGGCTGACTTACAACGGAAAATACAACGTCAACCCCTCATGGTCACCTAAGGGAGACCGAATCCTGTACAGCCGTCAGCAGGCAGGATTCCAGATTTATTCCATCAGTCCCGACGGAAGCGGGGACACCCAGCTGACATCGGAAGGAAGGAACGAAAATCCGCACTGGTCACCTGACGGACGATTCATAACTTTCAGTTCGAACCGGGACGGCAGGGACGCCATCTTTGTCATGCGCGCGGACGGCTCGTCGCAGATAAAGGTCTCGAGGGACAAAGGAGGTGATACCCAGCCGGTGTGGTCTCGCCACTTGGATTAATGACTGCCGGGGTAAAACTCACCGCTCCAAAAGCGCCAACAAGGATTGCAAATAGCTTCAACTCATGTATAATGTAGGCCGTTTAATGATTGGACCGGGACAGAATCCCGGCTTAATAACAAAATGAATTTACAGGAGGACAAAATGAACCGTAAAATAACCCTAACCATTATTGCGTCTATTTGTGTAATGCTTTTCAGCGCCGGATGCGCCAAAAAAGAGCTTGTTAAAAGCGAAGAACCGATTGCCCCGCCGACGGCTGTCGAGAAGGCGCCTGCCGTGACGCAGCCTGCAGAAACACCTGCTCCTGAAACCCCTGCGGTAAAAGAAGAGACCCTGCAGGAAACCAACAAGAACGAAGCACCGGCCGCCACTCTGGAAACTATCCACTTTGACTTTGATTCTTATGTCTTGTCGGCAGAAGCCAGAGACACTCTCAAGAAAAACGCCGAAATGATGATGAGCAAACCGGGAACAAAAGTTCAAGTTCAGGGAAACTGTGACGAAAGGGGTTCCGCTGAATACAACCTGGCGCTGGGTGAAAACAGGGCCAAGGCTGCTGCAAGATATCTTGAGACACTCGGTGTAGCTCAGAACAGACTGTCCACCATCAGCTTTGGCAAGGAAAAACCGGTTGATCCCGGTCACGATGATGCGGCCTGGGCAAAAAACAGAAGGGACGACTTCGTAATAATGAATTAAACCGCCTTGATAACCGAAAAGGAGTCTCACGGCTCCTTTTCGGTTATGTCCGGACTTCCCTGTTCCCTGGTGGATCAGGAATGCTGGTTAAGAATTCTAAAGTAAATTTCAAGAAAAACCCGGGGAGATATTTCTTATGCGCAAGGTAATTTATTTTCTGGTTCTTTCACTCCTAATGGGTGTAACGGGGTGCGCCAGCCGTGATGACGTGAACAGTCTCCAGCGCGATATGGATGAAGTCAAGAGCCGTCTCTACCAGATGGAGAAGGATATCGGGGGATTGCGCATCGAGGCAAAACAAGGTACCGACAATACGGTTAAAGGCTTTAACAACGAAATTGAGAATCTGCGCAATTCTGTTGCAGATTTGCAAGCAGCTCAGGACGTAAACCGTGTTGATATTCAGACATTGTCCGGCAAGATCGATAATATGGGTCAACAGGTAAAGAAACCCGAAGATGATCTGTCTCTTCTTAAGGAAGATGTTAACCGTCGCTTAACGGCTATCGAAACCAAGATATCCGACAATGAAAAAGCTTTGGCCGATGCGAAAACGGCAGCAGTGACGCCTGAATCCATGTACCAGAGCGGAATCGATGCATTCAAAAGCGGCGACATGAAAAATGCACGGGAAATATTCACCAAGTTTATCGGTCTTTACCCGAAAAACGACCTGGTTGCAAACGCCCACTACTGGATTGGAGAAACCTATTACAACGACAAAAAACTGGATCAGGCTATCCTCGAATACCAGGAGGTCATCAAGAATTTTCCTGATAAGGACAAGGCGCCCGCGGCGATGTTGAAGCAGGGCATGGCTTTCAAGGAACTGAATGACAACAAGAGTGCGCGGTTTATCTTCAAAAAGCTTGCGGACAAATACCCCAAGTCTGAGGAAGCCGCAAAAGCGAAAAAGCTGTTAAAAGGTCTCAAATAAGAAAAGGCGGTTTTCAAACCGCCTTTTCCATTCCTATTTCACCCAAATCACTCAGGACGCATTCCCGTCACTTTTTACACCTGCTTCTTTTGTCTGCAATTCAGCTTCCTTTACGGTGGAGACGTGCTCCTCATTCACCGTAGCCTCTTTTGCCGCAGCCTCTTTAGCCAGCGCCTCCTTTTCTTCAAGGGCCCTTGCTTCATCATTGATGTTTTGCCTAAAATCATCGCTGGCCCGCTTGAACTCCGCAAGACCTTTCCCAAGGGAACGTGCTATTTCGGGCAACTTCTTCGGCCCGATCACAATCAGCGCGATTACTAGAATTATGATTAACTCCGGCATTCCTATTCCAAACATATTCAATCCTCTCAGTTAAAATGGCCTGCGCTCCCGCTTCATGATTCCGCATTCGAAGCCCGGCATATACAAGCTCAAAATTTCCGCATTTTTCAGCCTGATGGTAAGATAATAAAGGTTTTGGCTGAGGGTGTCAAGAATGGTCATGGTGTAAAACAAATCATTATTCGAAAGCTTTTCCAGTCCCGTCAGCGATTGGATTTCACTTGTTACCGATTTCAAAGAGTTTGACATAATTCACGTTTTTGGCTACTATCTGAAAAATTTTCCTATTATGTCCGGAGAATTCGGACAAGTCATAACGGGTGGAACTTACTCATGGATTCCAAAGACATCAGAACAGAAATAAGGGCTCTCCTGAAAGAAAAGAATGCGGTTCTTCTGGCACACAACTACATGCGGGACGAGGTGCAGGAAATAGCCGACATAACCGGTGATTCTCTTGCCCTTTCAATGGAAGCCGCGGAAACAGAGGCCGACGTCATAGTTTTCTGTGGTGTACACTTTATGGCCGAATCAGCTTCCATACTGTCTCCGGACAAAACCGTGCTTCTTCCCCGGCTTGATGCAGGCTGTCCCATGGCCGACATGGTCACGGCGGAAGGATTGCTTGAAATGAAGGCAAAACATCCGGGCGTTCCCGTGGTCACCTATGTGAATTCGACAGCAGCAGTCAAGGCGCATACCGATATCTGCTGCACTTCCGCCAATGCCTTGAAAGTTGTAGAGTCTCTTCCGGAAGACGAGATAATTTTCGTCCCGGACCGTAACCTGGGTCGTTACGTGGCTAAATTCTCCGAAAAGACCTTTCATTTCTGGGACGGGTTCTGCCCCACCCACGAGAGGCTGAGAGCTGAGGAAGTCGTCAGATTGAAGAAAGAGTACCCCGATGCGCAATTCATCTGCCACCCCGAATGCAGTCCGGACGTATCGGCCATTGCCGATCATGTCTGCTCGACGAGCGGAATGTATTCATATGTTAAAAACAGCAACGTAAAGAGATTTATCATTGGTACCGAAGCGGGCATTCTGTACCGGCTGAAGAATGAGAATCCGGACAAGGAATTCATTCTCGCATCACCTGCCTTGATCTGTCCCAACATGAAACTTATTTCCCTGGAGGACATCCTGAATTCACTTAAAAACATGGCTCCGGTTGTGAAGGTGCCTGAAGAAATCAGGGTACCTGCGAAACGTGCGCTGGACCGCATGCTGGCTGTTCCGCGCGATTGATCGCCAGACAGATACAGGGTTATGAAATTAAACAGGATGTGAAAATAAAAAGGGGCGCTAAGAATTGCGCCCCTTTTATTGTATAAGGATGGACTATCCATGATCAGAGCTTTTCAGAATATTACACCGGAAATCGATCCGAGCGCATTCATTGCCGAAACTGCGGTCATTATCGGCGATGTTCAGATCGGCCTGCAGAGCAGCATCTGGTATAATTGCGTTGTGCGGGGAGACGTGAACTTCATCAGGATCGGTTCCCGAACCAATATCCAGGACATGTCCGTGCTTCATGTCACCCACAGAAAAAATGCCGAAGATCCCGGCGCACCACTGATCATCGGAGATGATGTTACCGTGGCACACGGCGTAACGCTCCACGGATGTACCCTGAAAGACGGGGCATTCATAGGCATGCAGGCAGTGGTAATGGACAGGGCAGTAGTCGGAGAAGGGGCATTGGTAGGAGCACGCTCCCTGGTAACCGAAAATACCGTTATTCCTCCTCATACCCTGTGGATGGGAACACCGGCCAGATTCAAACGTGATCTGTCCCTGGATGAAATCGAACGCTTGCGCAGGTCTTCAGAAAATTATGTCAACTATGCCATCCAGTATTTAGCCCGGTAGCCCCGGCTATTTCTTCTCTTCTTTTTCCGGAGTCGCCGAAAATTTCTTCATTTTATCGACAATTTCCTTCAGTCTGTTATCAACCAGGAAATTGATGCTCCCCTCGGGGTAGCTGCCGTCGGGCTGCATCTCCCCTGCCGGCACTCCGGTCAGCAGCTCGATTCCCTGATCGATGGTTTCCACACTCCAGACATGGAATTTCCCCGCAGCCACCGCTTCTATCACTTCATCCTTCAGCATCAGATTACGTTCATTGCTCTTCGGGATTATCACTCCCTGTTCACCGGTGAGCCCCTTTTCCTTGCAAACGGCGTAAAACCCTTCAATTTTATAGTTCACACCGCCGATCGGCTGGATTTTTCCCAACTGGTTGACACTGCCGGTTACCGCAATCCCCTGTTTCAGGGGAACTCCGGACAGTGCGGACAAGAGCGCATAGAGCTCCGTTGATGAGGCGCTGTCCCCTTCTATACCTTCATAGGATTGTTCGAAGCAGATTGAAGCGGAAAAAGTGAGCGGCTTGTCATTGGCATATTTCCCGCCAAGATAACCGGTCAGTATCATGACCCCCTTGTCATGGATCGGCCCAGAGAGCTTCACTTCCCTTTCGATATTGACCATGCCCCCGCGTCCCATGAAAATACGGGCTGTAACCCGCGATGGCCTGCCGAAGGTATAATCGGCCAACTGGATGACCGACAGGCCGTTTACCTGTCCGACCTCCGATCCCTCTGTATCCACATAGAGGGTACCTTCAGCGATGAGCTCCTGAATCCTTTCTTCGATGAGATTGCTGCGGTAGACTTTTTCCTCGATAGCCCGCTTTATTGCCTCTGCGTCAACAACAGCTTTGGAGTCCTTCCTGGCCCAGTAGTCCGCTTCTCTGATAAGATCGGAAATTTCCATGAACTGGCAGGATAGTTTTGCCTGGTCTTCAACACTTCTCGCGGCATATTCCATCAATGCCGATACGGCATTTCTGTGGAAAGGCAGAAGATTTTCCTTTTTGCAATGGGAAGACACAAACTGAGCATATCCTTTCATGACATCATCGCTTTTTTTCACCCGGCTTTCAAAATCCGCCTTGACCTTGAACAACTTCCGGTATTCCGGTTCCATGTAAAAGAGCAGGTAGTAGATCCAGGGAGAACCAATCATGATTATCTTTGCTTTCAATGGTACCGGTTGCGGCTTGAGTGAAACTATGGTGATAAATCGATATTGTTCGAGGACATCCTCTATCTTGATTTCGCTGTTCCTGATGCACCGTTTGAGGGCATCCCAGGCAAATGGATTGGTCAGGACTTCGCGCGCATCCATCACCAGGTAACCGCCGTTGGCCCTGTGCAGGGCGCCCGGCTTGATCAGGGTAAAGTTGGTGCTGGTAACCCCGCCCATCTGCACAACATGATCAATACGTCCGAAAAGGTTATTGTATGTCGGGTTCGCCTCATATACCACCGGGGCGCCTTCGGTATCCGCGTTGTCCACGAAAACGTTCACTTTGTAGCGTTCGAAAGACGGCGCCTGGGTGGTATGGAAGCTTCAAGCCGGGAATAACCTGTTGCTGCTGCTCACCCCCTTTGAAATCATCCAGGTTGAGCAATATGTCTTCCTGGACCGAATCCAGGTAGTCGATCACTTGCGCATAATCTTTGTACTTCTCCTTCAGAGGCGTTATGTGGTGTCCCACAGCCGACAACCCGAGATTGCGATCCAGTCTGGAAAGCTCTTCCCTTACCTCTTTCTCGTTTTCCCTGACCTCAGCCAGGACATCCGCCAGCTTTCCCTTCAGTTCATTGCCCGTTTCGTCGATTTTTGCCTTTTCATCGTCGGGGAGCTCTTCGTATTCTTCCTGGGTCATGTTGCGTCCTTCCTTCTGAGGCACGACAACAAGTCCCGAGACCGTCCTCTGCAAGGCATACCCGTTCTCCTCGCATTCCTTCTCCATCTTTGAAAAAAGCTGGTTGTTCTTTTCCTGGTTCTCAGTGACGATTTTATTCTTGTCAAGTTCATATTCCTTGCTCTGCAAAGCCTTCGGAATATCATTTTTTATGCTCTTGAGCAGTTCCTTCATATCCTCTTCCAGCTCCCGTCCCATCCCCACATGAAGGGAAAGGGAAAGTGGCTGGTCCGGTTTCTTGAAATTGTATACATAGCACCAGTCCAGTGGAAGCGATTCGGTTTTGGCCCTTTTTTTCAATATATTCATGATTGAAGAGGTCCGTCCGGTCCCGGTTTCACCGGCAAGATAGAGATTGAAGCCGTTCTCCACCATGCTGAGTCCGAAATCGATGGACCTGGTGGCACGCTCCTGGCCGATCGTATCTTCCAGATCGGAAAGTTCTTCGGTGGTTTCAAAATCGAAAATTTCAGGATTACATTTCCAGGCGAGTTTCTCTACGGGTACCTTACTATCGTCAGCGAGCATGATTACCTCCTATAGAAAATAATTCCATATCTTAAGTATACCATATACGTTTCATGAAAAATTTTCTGCGTCCCCGGAAACAGGCATGCACTTCTCCAGTATTGATCCGAAACGCTCCCGGACCACGCTCTTTACTTCACCCATGGGAACGGAACAGCCGCACATTTCTTCCAGTGAAGTTACCGGGCATGCTTCAATACCGCAAGGATTGATGGCCGAAAAACGCGACAGTTCGGTGGATACATTAAGAGCGAATCCGTGCATGGTTACCCAGCGCCTGACCCCGACACCGATGGAGGCAAGCTTTCCTTTTTCCGTCCAGATGCCGGTCCTCCCCCCTACCCTGTAAGCGCTCACACCGAAATCCGCCACAGCACTGATGAGGAGTTCCTCGAGAAAACGCAGGTAACGGTGAAGGTCACGCCCGCGCGGTCCCAGGTTTATTATCGGGTAACCTATCAACTGACCGGGGCCATGATAGGTGACATCTCCGCCCCTGTTTATACGTATCGCTTCGATCTCCCTGTCGAGGATGTTCGTCTCGCTCCCCCCCCGACCTATTGTATAAACAGGCGGATGTTCCAGCAAGAGGAGCGTTTCACCATTCCTTCCGTCGCAAAGGCCTTCTACAACCCTCTCCTGCAGGGCAAATGCACCGGCAAAATCCATTATCCCCAGATCGAGAATTTCCATCTCTCATACCAGCATCGAAAAAGGATTTTCCAGCGTCTTCTTCAATTCCGAAAGGAAGCGGGCCGCATCCGATCCGTCCACCAGCCGGTGATCGGCGGAAAGGGTGACGTTCATCATCCTGGCACTGACAATGTGCTCCTCCCTGACCGCGACGGTATCGAGCACGGAGGCAACTGCCAGTATCGCCGCCTGTCCCGGATAAATTACCGCGGTGAACTCGCCCACTCCGAACATGCCCAGATTTGAAACAGTAAAAGTGCCTCCGGCCAGATCCGGTTCGCTTATCTTTCCCTGTCTGGCCTTTTCAATCAGGGCACGGCTCGCGGCAGCCAGAGCTTTCAGATCCAGTTTGTCGCACCCCCTGACGACCGGAATGAGGAGGCCGCCCTCGATGCTGACGGCAATGCCGATATTGATTTCGGGATAGAGAGTGATACCTTCATCGGAAAAAGAGCCGTTCAAACGGGGATATTTCCGCAGGGTCATGGCCGCGGCTTTTACAATGATATCGTTGACCGAAAGAGAAACACCCGCCTCCTTAACCCCGCGCTGCAGCCTTTCCGCCTCTCCCATATCCACCGAAATGCTCACCGAAAAATGTGGAATCGTACGCCAGGAAGCCGTTACGTTCTTTGCTATTGCGGCGCGCATACGTGACAGCGGTTCAGTTTTCTCCCCGCGAACGGCGGAATCCAGGCCGGACGCCACGGCCTCTTTTTCCCCACTTCCCTGATCTTTCAAGTAATTTTCCAGATCTTCGCGAAGTATTCTTCCCTCTGGTCCGCTGCCTTTCACCTCGCCGAGATCGACCTCTTTCTCCCGAGCGATTCGCCGCACCAAGGGTGAAGCCTTTTCTTCAACGGCAACAGCCTCAACAGGATTATCTCCGGTTTCCTTCCGCTTTTCAGTTTCCGGCCCGGCAACCTTCTCCGTCCCGGATTCGGCAGCTTCGGCGGTTTTCGTTACTTCCGGTTCTTCAGACTTTTCCCCGGGACTACCGGTTTCTATCCTTTCGGCCGGTTTTTTCTCCGTTTCAGCCTGCTCTTTTTCTCTTTTCCCGGCCGGTTTTGCTTCCGGTTTTTCCCCGGGCTCGCCAATCAGCCCGATCACCACTCCAACGGGAACCACTTCGCCTGCCTTGGCGCGTGTCTCCAGGAGTATTCCGGAATCGAAGGCCTCCAGTTCCATATTTGCCTTGTCCGTCTCTATCTCGGCGACAATATCTCCGCGCTTGACCTTTTCCCCCACACTTTTTTTCCATGAGATAAGGGTGCCTTCCTCCATGGTATCGGACAGCTTCGGCATGATGATTTCTTTGGTCATATATTCCTCGTTATAAATTATGGCAAAAGGTCAAGGCTAATGGGCCGGTGAAAAAGACCGGCTTGCAGACTTCCATCAATATTTAGCGGCCAGAACTTCCCTCACCGCCGTGACCACGTCCCCGACCTGCGGTATGCAAAGCTTCTCCAGCTTCCTTGAGTACGGCATCGGCACGTCGAGCCCGGACACCCTGCGTACCGGAGCAGCCAGCCGGTCAAAGCAGTTTTCGTAGATGAGAGTCGAGATCTCCGCTCCTACCCCGCATGTCTTCCAGCACTCGGAAACAACGATGGCGCGGCCGGTCTTGCTCACCGACGCAGTGATAGCGGGAACGTCAAGCGGGTTCAGGGTACGGAGATCGACAACCTCGCACGAAATACCCTCTTTTTCCAGCTCGGCGGCCGCCGACATGGCAACGATAGACATGCGCGAATAGGCGACAAGCGTAACATCGGTCCCTTCGCGCATAACGTTCGCCTTCCCCAGCGGAATGGTGAAATCGGGACTCTCCGGGACCTCTCCCTTGCTGTTGTAAAGAAGTTCATGTTCGAGAAAGATCACTGGATTGTTGTCACGTATCGCCGTCTTGAGCAATCCCTTGGCATCGGCGGGAGTGGCGGGAACCGCCACATACAGTCCCGGGCAATGCATGAAATAGGATTCCAGACTATGGGAATGCTGGGCGCCCAACTGGCTGCCGCCGCCTCCCGGCGCTCTGACCACCACCGGCAATTCCGCCTTGCCGCCGAACATGTACCTGATTTTCGCCAGGTGATTGACAATCTGGTCAATGGCCAGCAAGGCGAAATTTACGGTCATCAACTCCGCGACAGGCCGGAGGCCGCCCATTGCCGCGCCGGTCGCAACCCCAATGATGGTATTTTCCGATATGGGAGTGTCCTTGACCCTGTCTTCACCGAATTCGGCGAGAAGCCCGCGGGTAACCTTGAAGGAGCCCTCGTAAAGCGCCACATCCTCTCCCCAGGTCACAATCGAAGGGTCACGGCGCATCTCCTCTTTCAAAGCCATGTTAAGGGCATCCCGGTACGTCATTTCTGCCATGGACATTCCTCCTTGCCGGTTGATGCATAAACATCTTTCAACACCTCGGCGTCATCCGGCCACGGCGACTCCTCGGCAAATTCGAACAGCCTCCCTGACCATGGAAACCGCCTTTGCCCGGATACAGGCAAGCGTCTCACCGGTCGCAATTTCTTCATTAACCAGGCGTTCGGCGAAATTCGGAATCGGATCACGCGATTTCCAGAGTTCCACCTCGGCGGCGGCCCGGTATTTTCCCGGATCGGCCATGGAATGGCCTCGGAAACGATAGGTCATGGCCTCGATCAGATAGGGGCGTGAATGTTCCCGAACCCATTCCGCGGCCCGTTTCACCGACTGGTATACGGCCATGACATCCATGCCGTCCACCCTCTCGGACGGTATGTCGTAGCCGCAGGTTCGCTTGTGGATATCGGCAAGCGCTGACGAGCGGTGCACTTCGGTGCCGATCCCGTAGAAATTGTTCTCGCAGATGAAAAGCACGGGCAGCTCCCATAGTCGCGCCCAGTTGAGCCCCTCGTGGAAATTACCCTGGTTTACGGCACCGTCTCCGAAAAAGCAGGCTGATATTCGTCCTTCTTTCCGGAATTTGGAGGCAAAGGCCAGCCCGACGGCAATTGGAAACTGCCCTCCGACGATGGCGTAGCCACCCATAAAGGCCAGGTCCGGATCGAACAGGTGCATGGATCCCCCCTTCCCTTTACATACGCCGGTGCTTTTCCCGAAAAGTTCGGCCATGACCTGCCTGGGATCCGCGCCCCTGACTATGATCTGGGGATGTTCGCGGTAAGCGCAGGTTATGTAATCGTCCTTGTGCAGTCCGGCCGTTGCACCGACCGCAACAGCCTCCTGGCCGCTGTAAAGGTGCAGGAAGCCGGTGATATGGCCTTTCGTATACTGCTCCGCGCACGATTCCTCGAATTCGCGGCAGAGGACCATCTGTTCGTAAAGCTTCAGAAGTTCCTGGTCGGGCAGAACAGCCCTCAGTTTTGTTTCCATGAAATGCCTCCGGCAGGCAAAAGCAAGGGGCAATGGGCCAGGGGAAACAGAATTCTGCCCCTTCTCGGCCCTTGTCCCTTAGCCTTTCGCCCTTTCTTTTTTCACATGATTGATCGTCCCTCCGGCCAGCAGTTCCTTCCTCTCCCGGTCCGAGACTTCAAGAATTGTTACGATTTCCCTGCCATTAACGGTTATCGGGATCTCTTCGGCACCGGAGGAAATCAGACCTCGCAGATCCCTGGAATTCCACCTTGTCTCCCTGGTTCAGGAACCCGTAATCGTCCGGATTTTTGAACACCAGCGGCAGCACGCCGAAATTCACCAGGTTTGCCTTATGGATACGGGCGAAGCTTTTTGCGATCTTGGCCCGTACCCCGAGGTACCGGGGCGCCAGGGCCGCATGCTCCGCGGCTGAACCCTGGCCGTAGTTCTCGCCTCCCACCACGACACCGTTCCTCTTTTGCTTTGCCCGTCTCGTGAAATCGGCGTCGACCTGGCTGAATACGAAACGGCTGATTGCCGGGAATATTGCTCCTGAACGGCAGGACGTTGTTGCCGGCGGGCATGATGGTGTCGGTGGAGATGTTGTCGCTCGACCTTGATGCATACCTCCGCCTCCAGCTCGTCCGGCAGTTCCTCGAATTCCGGGAAAGGCACGATGTTCGGACCGGTGACGATTTTCACCTCGCCGGCCTCTCCGGCGGTCGGGGAGTATGAAGCCGGAGTCGTCCAGCAGGTATCGCTCCGGGTTCTCCACCGCCGGCCAGGGCCGATCATTCGCCCAGTTCACGGGGATCGGTGATGACCCCGAAAAGGCCGGCAGCCGCCGCGGTCTCCGGAGAACAGAGATAGACCTTGTCGTCCTTGGTGCCGCTGCGGCCGGGGAAGTTGCGGGGGAAGGTGCGCAGGCGACACCTGGCCGGTGCCCGGCGCCTGGCCCATGCCGATGCAGCCGAGGCATCCCGGCTGGTGGATCTGGGCGCCGGCCAGGAGCAGCGTCATGAAGCCCGCCCTGGGCGGCCACGTTCTCCAGCACCTGCCGGCTGCCGGGATTGATGTTGAAGGAGACGTGGGCGGCGATCTCGCCTGCCCTCCAGAATTCGGCAGACGGTCATCAGGTCGCGGAACGACGAATTGACCGAACTGCCGACGATCACCTGATCCACCTTCAAGCCCGGCCACTTCCGCTCACCGGCACCACGTTGCCGGGAGAAGTCGGGCAGGCGATCAGCGGCTCCAGTGCCGACAGGTCGATCTCGTCGTATTCGTCGTAGGTGGCGTCCGGGTCGGCGGCCAGCTCGGTCCAGCTCTCCCCCCGTCCCTGGGCATCCAGGAACTCCCTGGTCCGGTCATCGGAGGGAAATACGTAGTGGTGGCCCCCAGTTCCGCCCCCATGTTGCCGATGGTCGCCCGGTCCGTAGCGGACAGGGTCGCGACTCCGGGACCGTAGTACTCGATGATCTTCCCCACGCCCCCTTTGACCGTATGGCGCCGGAGCATTTCCAGGATCACGTCCTTGCCCGACACCCAGTCGGGGAGCTTCCCGGTGAGCTTCACCCCCAGATTTTCGGGCAGGGGAGATGAAACGGGTGCCCGGCCATGGCCAGGGCCACGTCCAGGCCCCCGGCGCCGATGGCCAGCATGGACAGGCCGGCCGCCGACGGAGTATGGGAGTCCGCCCCGAGCATGGTCTTGCCCGGCACGCCGAACCGCTCCAGGTGCACCTGGTGGGAGACGCCGTTGCCCGGCTTGGAGACGTGGATGCCGTACCGCTCGCCGGCGGTCATGAGGAAGACATGGTCGTCGGCATTCTTGTTGTCGGTCTGCAGCAGGTTGTGGTCGATATACTGGGCCGCCAGTTCCACCTTGACCCGGTCGACCCCCATGGCGATGAACTCCAGCATCGCCATGGTGCCGGTGGCATCCTGCAGCAGGGTATGGTCGATCTTCACAGCTATTTCCCTGCCGGGAACCAGCTCACCTTCCACGAGGTGAGCTTCCAGGATCTTGGTCGCGAGGTTTTTACCCATTTATATACTCCTTTAAAAATATACGAATCGCAAATTCGCAATAATCATAAAAAATGACTTATCCCACAGTAAGTTTTGATGGTAAGCCTTTCATTGTGACTTTGAGTCTTCGTGTGAGAGCTTGTTTTTTGGGTCCTTTACGCCTGACTTGAATTTAAATGTGTATCGCCCGCTTTTCCACATCCAGAGCGGCTTCCTTCACCGCTTCGGACAGGGTCGGGTGGGCATGGAATGTCAGGGCGATGTCCTGGGCGCTGCCGCCATAGCTCATCACGGTGACCGCCTCGATTATCAAATCCGACGCCCTGGGTCCTATAATGTGTATCCCCAGAATCCTGCCGGTTTCCTTTTTGGCGAGAATCTTGACGTAGCCATCCGTTTCACCCATGCACCTGGCCCGGCCGCTGGCGGCAAAAGGGAACCTGCCGGTACAGTACGATATGTTTTCTTCTTTCAACTCTTCTTCGGTTTTTCCAACCGAGGCTACTTCCGGCCAGGTATAGATAACGGCCGGGATGAATTCATACTCGACCCGCGACGCCTGGCCGGCAAGACGCTCGGCGAACACTACCCCCTCTTCCATGGCCTTGTGGGCAAGCATGGGACCGGAGATTACATCTCCTATGGCATAGATTCCTTCTGCAGTCGTCTTGTAGTTTTCGTCCACGACGATTCTTCCCTTTTCGTCCAGCTTTACGCCTGCCTCCGAAAGGCCCATGTCAACGGTAAGCGGTTTCCTGCCCGCAGCGACAAGTACCTTGTCGCAGGTGATTTCTTCACTGACGTCACCTTTCCGGACGGTTACCACGGCTGAACCATCCCGCAGATCCACTCCGGTCACCGAGGATTCCATCATAAAATCAATCCCCTGTTTTTTCAGCGACTGGGCCAGTGTATCAGCGGTTTGCCTGTCTGTTTTCGGAAGAATGTCCGGCAACATTTCCACCACCGTAACCTTCGCTCCAAGGCGATTCCACACCGAACCCAGTTCCAACCCGATATAACCGCCGCCGACCACCAGCAGGTGATCCGGAACCTCGGCAAATGAAAGCGCCTCCCGTGAGCTGACCACGGTTTTGCCGTCAAAGGGAACCGGGGAGAGTTCCATGGGGCGCCCTCCTGCGGCAAGCAGGACATGCCTGCCGTTAAGGAGCTGTGGAATGTCGGGCTTTTCCCTTGTCGTCACCGACACGACCTGAAGGCCATCCTTCCTCGGCCCTGCAAGCTTACCTGACCCGCTGAAGCGGGTTATCTTGTTTTTCTTGAAGAGAAAGGCGATACCATCGGTGAGTTTTTTCACCACGGCGTCCTTGCGGGCTATCATCTTCGCCAGATCGAGCTCGGGTCCGCTGATTTTGATGCCGTGTCCGGCAAACTTCTCTTTTGCCTGTGAAAACAACTCGCTGGAATCGAGAAGCGCCTTGCTGGGTATGCACCCTTCGTTCAGGCAGACTCCGCCCAGGCTTTCCCGTTTTTCCACCACCGCCGTCTTCATGCCGAGCTGTGCGGCGCGAATGGCCGCCACGTAACCTCCCGGCCCTGCTCCTATAACAATCAGATCGAATATTTCTTCAGGCATATAATCCCTCCCGTCACCAACATAAAATAATTCCTGAATCCGTGGCGTCTGAACGCCGAGCGAGCAGATTGCCGTGGTTCAACGTCGCCTGGGTCGCAGCATGCCTTTTACGCCGGTTGACCTTCGTCGGGCTGCCTCATCCCGCCGGAATGCAAAAACCGAGGCGTTCCGCGCAGTCAAAGGCGTGAAGGCGTCGCGGATTCAGGTAATTGCCCCTTGCCCGCCTTTATCACGCTTCCAGCAGCATTTCCTCCGGCTCCTCCATCAGCTCCTTGATCCTTTTCAGAAACCCCACCGACTCCCTGCCGTCGATAATCCGGTGGTCGTAGGTTAATGCCAGATACATCATCGGTCTGATCACCACCTTGCCGTCTCTGGCTACCGGGCGCTCCTGGATTGCATGCATGCCGAGAATGCCGCTTTGGGGAGGATTGAGGATGGGAGTGCTGAGCAGAGAACCGAACACACCGCCATTGGAAATGGTAAAAGTCCCGCCCTCAAGGTCGGAAATATTGAGCTTGTTGGACTTTATTTTCTCCACGAAACGGTCGATTGCGCTTTCTATCTCTGCAAAATGCAGTCTTTCCGCATCCCGTATAACCGGCACGACCAAGCCTTTTTCGCCGCTTATGGCTACACCGATGTCGTAGAAATTATGGTAAATGATGTCGTCACCGTCGATCCGTGCGTTCACCTCGGGAAATTCCCGGAGGGCCTCGACGCAGGCCTTGACGAAAAAAGACATGTATCCAAGGGACACCCCGTGCTTTTCTTCGAAATCCTTGCCGTGTTTGCGTCGCAGGGCAATCACTCGACTCATATCCGCCTCGTTGAATGTGGTGAGCATCGCCGTCTGTTGCCTGGCGGTCATGAGCCGCTCGGCAATCCGCTTGCGAATCGGCGTCATCGGCTTTATCGTTACCCGTCCATCATCATGCGCCATGGACGGCTGAGGGGTTTCGGAACGCTTTTGTTCCTGCCGATAAAGCATGCGTACGCTTTCAACTTTTTCCTTTTCCGCTCTCCCGGCATCTTCTTCCGACTTTTCAGCTTGAAGTGTCCGCTGGATATCCTCGACGGTAACCCTGCCATCCTTTCCGGAGCCCCTGATTTCCTCCGGTTTCAGCTCATGCTCCCTGGCCATCTTGCGGGCCGCAGGCGACACACGCTCCGTTTCCGCTTCAGGGGAGGGGTGCTTTTCTCTTACCTCTGTTTTTTCTTCACTTTCGGTCTTTTCCTTTTTCTTTTTCTGGTCACCGGCGGCCGAGGATGATTCGTCTATAACCGCTATAACGCTTCCTATCTTAACGGTTTCCCCTTCCCTGGCCCGGGTCGAAAGGACACCGTCTGCCTCCGCGTTCAGTTCTATGGTTATCTTGTCGGTTTCTATCTCGCACAACGGTTCATCCTTGCGCACCGTGTCTCCGTTATGTTTATGCCATTTCACCAGCAGCCCTTCATAAATGGATTCACCCACTGAGGGGACTTTTATTTCCATGCAAAGCTCCGATCCTTAAAATAAAAGTTCTTGGAATAAAAAAGATCAGCGACCGAACACCTCATCGATGATCTTCTGTTGCTCTATCTTGTGCTGGCGGTGGGAACCAACGGCAGGGGAGGCATCTTCTTTCCTGCCGATATATTTCGGATCTTTGCCCAGGATATCCATCAGGTGAAGTCGCATGAAATTCCACGCCCCCATGTTGCGTGGTTCTTCCTGGACCCAGGTAAAGCTGTCCGCGCTCCGGTACCGGGAAAGCTCCTCACGGAGCAGGTCCGCCCGAAGCGGATAGAGTTGCTCGACGCGGATTATGGCGATATCTTCCCGACCATCCTTTTTCCTTCTTTCCAGCAATTCATAAAATATTTTACCAGAACAAATCAACACCGCCGTTATTTTTTCCGGCTGTCCCTCGGCCGGCAGTATTTCCATGAACCATCCGCCGGTCATTTCGTCGAGCCGGGAGGCGCACATGGGATGCCGCAACAGGCTCTTCGGCGTAAAAACCACCAGCGGGATGCGGAATGGCTGCTTCACCTGACGCCGGAGCAGGTGAAAATACTGGGCCGGGGTCGAGGGGTAAACGACCTGCATGTTGTTTTGCGCGCATAGCTGGAGATAACGCTCGATCCTGGCACTGGAATGCTCGGCCCCCTGGCCTTCATAGCCGTGCGGCAGAAGGATGACCAGCCCGCTCCCCCTCGACCATTTGGTTTCCCCGCTGGCGATGAACTGGTCGATGACTACCTGTGCACCGTTGGCAAAATCCCCGTACTGCGCCTCCCAGATGGTCAGCATGTCCGGTGATTCCTGCGAATATCCGTATTCGAAACCTAGGACCCCGGCTTCGGACAGCATGCTGTCATAGGGATAGAAGCACGTTCCCTGCTTTGACACGGAAGACAGGGGAATGAAAGTCTTCTCCGTATTCACATCGATCAGGACACTGTGCCTCTGATTGAAGGTACCCCTCCTGCAGTCCTCTCCGCTCAACCGTATGGATACGCCCTCATCGAGCAGGCTCGCGAAGGCCAGGGTTTCTGCATTTGCCCAGTCGATATTTCCACCGGTTTTCACCGCCTCGTTCCGTTTCTTCAACAGGGTCACTATTTTCGGATGCGGGGTGAAATCCGGAGGTATGGCGGCAATTGCCTCCGCCAGTCGCTTCACCTTTTGCTCCGGAATTCCTGTCTCTATTTTTGTCGGAGAATATTCACGCTGATATTCGCTCCATTGAGCCTTGAAGCCGGTACTCACAGGGGAGGGTTTTTTTTCGAGAGCATTTTCGAGGCGGGACTTGATCTTTTTTTCCGACTCCCCGATCCGGGCTTCGTCAATCCCCTCAGCGGCCAGAACGGAGGAGTAGAGCCGGTTTACAGGTGGCCGGTCCTTGATTTTCTCGTACATTTGCGGCTGGGTAAAATAAGGCTCGTCGCCTTCGTTATGGCCATGCCTGCGGTAGCAGATCAGCTCTACCACCACATCACAAGTGAATTTCAACCGGTACTCGAGTGCAAGCCTCACCACGTGCACGACGGCTTCGGGGTCTTCCCCATGCACGTGAAAGATGGGGGACATGAGCATCTTCGCCACATCGGTCGCATACTGGGTTGACCTGGCATCGGCCGCTTTGGTGGTGAAGCCTATCTGGTTGTTCAGAACGATATGCAGGGTTCCGCCGGTGCCGTACCCTTCGAGCCGGGACATGTTCAGGGTTTCAGCAACTATTCCCTGACCCGAGAAGGCGGCATCGCCATGGATAAGTATCGGCAGGATCCGTTTTCCCCCGGCATCTCCGCGGCGGTCCTGTCTGGCCCTGGTTTTCCCTTCCAGGACCGGATCGATGGACTCCAGGTGACTCGGGTTCGGCTCCATGGAAACATGGATTCTTTCTCCCTCCGGCAAGGTCAGGTCTGTTGAATATGACCTGTGATATTTCACATCACCGTCGCCGATGAATTCCAGTTCGCCGCTGTCCCTGAACTCGGCAAAAATGCTTTCGAAGGGCCTCCCCATGACATTTGCCTGGATATTGAGCCTCCCTCTGTGTGAGGTTCCGAGGATAATATCTGTTATTCCAAGCCGACCCGCATGTTTGACTGCCGCATCAAGCATCGGTATCAGGGCTTCCCCGCCTTCCAGGGAAAAACGGGTCTGGCCGAGAAATTTCCTGTGGAGAAAGGATTCGAAGAGGTTGGCTTCCTGGAGTTTATTCAGAATGTAGAGCTTTTCTTCCCTGGAATATGACGGTTTGTTCCGGGTCTTCTCCATCCTTTCAATGAGCCACTCCCTTTCCTCGGGATCCTGGATGTGCATGAACTCGACACCTACTGTTCGGCAATAGGTATCCCTCATCACCTCCAGTATCCGGCGCAGAGTGACTTGACCCTCCCTGAATTTGCGAATGGGGAATTCACTGTCCAGGTCCTCTTTTCCCAGCCCGAACAGATCCAGCGAAAGCAGGGGGTGAGTTGTCTTGCAGGGAGAAAGCGGGTCGGTGCAGGCCAGCAGGTGGCCAAGGCTGCGGTAGCGATGGATGAGCGACTGCACTCCGCACAGCTTGAAGGCAAATTCCGGTGCAAAGAATTCACCGGATGGCAGGACCTCCCCCCCCAGCTCCAACCCGTGAAAAAAAGCGCTCCACTCGGGGGTTACCCGTCGCGGAGATTCCTTCCACAACAGGTACTGCGCTTCGAGCCACTCCGGGCTGATATTGCTCAATAAACTCATATATTCATACCTCAATGACAAAGGGAATGCGAACCCGTAACATCTTCCACACCGCTTCGCCACGCTTACGCAGAGAATTCATTAAGTATAACAAAGCTAGGCACAGATACAAAGGAAGGTAGCTTATCCATGCCCGTTATTCAAGTATTAAGCTCGTCATTGACATTTCTTCACAGCATTCCCGGCAAGAAGCCATTAAATTCATTGTCTTACCTGACAGGCGTATGATATCTTTCTGCTTTGTGCAATTGAACCCAACAAGCAGCTAGGAGAAACAATGTCTGGTTCCTTTACCCCCAATGCAGTTCTGGTGACCGGCGGCGCGGGTTTCATCGGCTCGAATTTCATCAACAATTTCATGTCCGGCAACCCGCACTGCCGGGTGGTGAATCTCGATGCGCTCACCTATGCGGGCAACCTGGAGAATCTGCTCTCGGTGGAGAATAATGCCAATTACCGTTTTGTCAAGGGTGACATCTGCGACAGCACGCTGGTGGCGGCTCTTCTCCGGGAAGAAAAAATCGACGCCGTCGTCCACTTCGCGGCCGAATCGCACGTGGACCGTTCCATCACCGGCCCCGAGATTTTTGTCAGGACCAATGTTCTTGGCACCCAAATTCTCCTTGAAGAGAGCCGCAAGCACTGGCAATCGGGTGTCACGGCCGGCTTCCGTTACCTGCAGATTTCCACCGACGAGGTGTATGGAAGCCTCGGCGCAACGGGATATTTTACCGAAGATACGCCGCTGGCGGCAAACTCCCCATACTCGGCCAGCAAAGCGGGCGCGGACCTTCTGGTAAGGGCATACCACGAAACATTCGGCTTCCCCTCACTCACCACCCGATGCTCCAACAATTACGGGCCGTACCAGTTTCCGGAAAAACTCATCCCCCTGATGATCCACAATATTCATTCGGGCAGGCCACTGCCGGTTTACGGTGACGGCCTGAACGTGCGCGACTGGCTCCACGTGAAAGACCACTCCATGGCAGTGGAAACCGTTCTGAAAAAGGGTACTGCCGGGCGGGTCTACAACATTGGCGGGAACAATGAATGGAAAAATATTGATATCGTAAACCTGGTCTGCGACCTTATGGACGGAAAGCTCGGCAAGGAGCGCGGCACCAGCAATGCCCTGATAACTTTCGTCAAGGACAGGCCTGGACATGACCGCCGTTACGCAATCGACGCTGCCCGGTTAAAACGCGAACTCGGATGGGGGCCCTCCTACACCTTCGAGCGCGGCATCGACGAAACGATCGACTGGTACCTGGGCAACGGTGAATGGTCGGCAAAAGTGACGTCCGGGGCCTACCGCGAATACTACCGGAACATGTACGAGGGCAGACAATGATACTGGTTGCCGGAGCGCGGGGTATGCTCGGCAGGGAACTGCTCGGTATGCTGGACGGTACGGCGCGGGGCCTGGCTCACGATGAAATGGAGATAACCTCCGTCGAATCGGTGCGGAAGGCATTGCTGACCATTAAACCGGCCGTTGTCATAAACGCCATTGCCTGCACCAATGTGGACGGCTGCGAGAGCAACAGCGAACTTGCCTTCCGGGTCAACGGCGAGGGGGTCAAAAACCTGGCCGAAGCCTGCACCGAAATCGGGGCAAAGCTGGTGCAGATCAGCACCGACTATGTTTTCGACGGGACCAAGGGAAGCCCTTACAGGGAAGAGGACCGGGTCAATCCTCTCAGCGTTTACGGAAAATCAAAGCTGGCCGGAGAAGAATACGCACGGCTCAACCCGGACCACCTGATAGTCCGGACCCAGTGGCTGTTCGGCAGGCATGGAAAAAATTTCGTGGAAACGATGCTGCGCCTGGCAGGGGAAAAGGACGAACTGTCGGTTGTAAACGACCAGACCGGCTCGCCCACATGGACCGCGGATCTTTGCCTTGCCATCAGGGCGTTGCTGGAAAATGACTGCCGGGGAACTTACCATGCGGTCAACTCCGGTCACTGTTCCTGGTTCGATTTTGCCCGCGAGATATTCACGGAAAGCGGTTCCATGGTAAAAGTCAAGCCATTGACCAGCGCACAACTGGACCGGCCGGCCCCCAGGCCGATTTTCTCGGTTCTGGACTGCGGCAGGCTGGCCGCGGATACCGGACTGGACATGGAGCATTGGCGGGAGGCCCTGCAAAAATATCTGAAATCAAGGAAGGAAGATCATGGAAACAGGTGAGAGACCTTGGGGAAGCTATACCGTCCTCGAAGAGAATAAAAATTACAAAATCAAGCGGATAGACGTAAAAGCGGGGCACAGGCTTTCACAGCAGATGCACCATCACCGGAGCGAACACTGGATAGTCGTCTCCGGAACCGCGAAAGTTACCTGCGGTGAAGAGGAATTCATCGTCAATGTCAACGAATCCACTTTCATTCCCACGGGAAAGGTCCACCGTCTGGAAAACCCGGGAATCATACCGCTCATCATCATCGAGGTGCAGAGCGGCGAATATCTGGGGGAGGACGATATCGTCAGGTTCCACGACGATTACCTGCGCGCGGGAGAGAGCCAGGAAATACCGGTATAATCCATGAAAAAAAGAATAAATCTCCTTCGGGAATTTTCCATACCTCTGATTGCGGGGGTTGTGGTTGCCCTGTTCTGGGCAAATCTCAACCCCGAAAGCTATAATCACTTCAATCACACCCCACTGTTCGGGTCCCTGAATTTTCATTTCATCACCAATGAAATCTTCATGGTTTTCTTCTTTGCCATCGCCGCGGTGGAGATCACCATGAGCTGCTTTCCGGGCGGGGACCTGAACCCTCCCAGGAAAGCGGTCAACCCGCTTCTGGCGACGGTGGGCGGGGTGATCGGACCGGTCCTGGTCTATTTCACCCTTAACCATTTCATCGGCTCCGGAGAATATGTCAACGGCTGGGGTATTCCCACCGCCACCGATATTGCCCTGGCCTGGCTTGCCGCGCGGATAATTTTCGGCAACAACCACCCGGTCATCGCCTTCCTGCTTCTCCTGGCCATTGCCGACGACGCCATAGGCCTGGCCATCATCGCCATTTTCTATCCGGATCCCGCTTTTCCCACCGAACCGTTGTGGCTTATTGTTACAGCCATTGGAATGTCGGCGGCCTACCTGCTGCGCAGGTACAATTGCAGGAATTACTGGCCGTACATAATCCTTGGCGGCGTGCCGAGCTGGATGGGGCTGCACGAAGCGCACCTGCATCCCGCCCTCGCCCTGGTCTTTATCATCCCGTTCCTTCCCCACCCCAAGAAGGAAGAAAAGCATCTCTTCGAGGAAGACCCGTCAGATTTCTCAGCGCTTGCCCACTTCGAGCATGAATGGAAAATCATCGTCGATTTCGGCCTCTTCATGTTCGGCCTGGCCAACGCCGGAGTCCAGTTCACCGAGATCGGCACCGCCACCTGGCTTGTGTTCTTGGCTCTTCTTGCCGGCAAGACCGGCGGCATATTCACCATGGGGATACTGGGTGTAAAGCTGGGCTTTCCCCTGCCGAACGCCATGAGATACAAGGAACTGATGGTGGCCGGGCTCATCGCCGGCATCGGCTTCACCGTAGCTCTGTTTGTCGCCGGAGAAGCCTTTACCGATCCCCTGATCCAGGGGTCCGCAAAAATGGGGGCCATACTGAGCATCCTCGCCTTCCTGATGGCCGTCGTCATGGCCAAAATGCTGAGGATCAAGAGAGTATCCTGACCGCCAGGCGTTTTAAGTTGCATTTTTTTAGATCCTTTTTGCCGTAAACCGGCTGCCGGGCAAAAAAGTAGACAACGGACGTAAAATGGTTATTCGGAATCCATAATCCCAAAAGCGGCAGTTGGAGGTTTCCGCAGTAAGTAACTCAGGCCTGATTCGTTGCTGATCTTGGCGAAATGGAGTGTGCATATCCGATATAGTCTGAACCCGCAGGGTGAATTTATCGGCTGTAGCGAAATGAGCTTAGAGCAGCAGAAACAGGCCTCCGGAGCGAACGGAGGATGCCTGCAACTGCCGAATATTGGATAATTAACAAACAGGGGAAATTCATGCCGATTGCCGTGTTTGACGCCATCAGGGGCAATATCAGCTCATTTTTAGGCGGTGCCGCCGTGGACCTGCTTCCCGGCGATACCGGGATAATGACTGATGATAATACCTTCAGCGAGATCATCGCCATCGAAGATCGTCAGTACTGCTTCCAGGCCCGGAGGGAGTCGCTCTCTTTCACCCGCAGCGAAACCGTCTTCTGTCGGGAGCTTCTGACCGCCTTCTCGGGTCTGTACAGCGGTTTCCAGCAGGAAGGGTATGTGGCCCAGTTCCGTACGGCGCTGTTGGCCTCGATCATGGACATTACCGTAGCCCGCTCGCTGCGGGGCGATCACCGCAGAGGTTTCTGGCCGATCCAGCAACTGATACAGCTGCTGAAAAATCTCTCCTATCAACGCTACGAAGGAAAACCCGCTACGACCGGGTTCATCGTGTACCGCACCACGCCTCCCCTGCTGCGCAAACTGGTGCGGGAGCGGCACCACTCCCTGGTGCAAATGCAACCGCCTGAGGACATTTCCCCTAAATTTTTCAGCAACCCCCTGCCGTACCGTTTCGTCGATGGATCAAACCTCTTCTTTGTCGCCAATATCCAGATGCAGGTGACCGGTGTGCTGCACACCTCCCCGAATGTACTGCATTCAGACATCGAGCGGCTGACCCAGCGAGAAATCTTTTCGCTGGTGCGGCGCGCCGGGAATGGAGCATTTGCCGTGACGGTCAACGAGGCCTCCGAGATCGAAGTGCTGCTCAGCACCGCGACACTGCTGGTGCGGCGCAAGGGGGCATGGGCTATCTTTGATCCGGACATCTTTCGCTCGTTTCTGGCAGGAAGCATTGACGCAGAGTCCATCGATGAACTGCTCTGGACGGTCTACGCCCTTTCCAAGGAGCGGCTAGGTACGGTAATACTGATTTACAGCCGGGGGGCGCGTAAACTGGCATTGCTGAAGAAGGGTTCGGTAGGGGGTGACGATCCGGTCAGCCGTCTCCTGATAAATCGTGTCAGGAAGCGGACCGTAGGCGATCTGAAAAAGGCCGGGGTTCTGCTGCGCATCCTCTCGTCCGACGGCATGACGGTATTCAACAAGGGCGGCAGGCTGATGGAGGCGGGCTTCATCTTCGATACATCCTACGCCAGGGAAGTAGTCACCGGCGGAGGGCGGACGACGGCCGCCAGCGCCGCGTCCTTCTTCGGCAAGGTCATCAAGGTTTCACAGGACGGTCCCATAGAACTTTATCAGGACGGACGACTGGTCTATCGTTTCGGCTAAAGGCAGGATCACATGCATGACATGACGGGTCAAACCTAACCTGTGCATACGACACTGTTCACTGAAGAAAAAGCGAAACGCATAATACATAAATGATGCATTCGCAAAAAGTCCGGAAGGACTCCCGATCGTCATTCCGGTTTCCACGGAAATGACGACATATTGCGAGACCATCATAACTACAGCTCCTGACTTTTCTGTTCAGCGGGATCCGGGTTCCGAAGATCAGTCAACACGTTGCAAACCTGAGGCAATTTTTCAGCCGTGACCCACCACAACATTATTACCAAGAGAGCTGACCCATGAGAATCTTTGCCAACCTGTTCCTGATCCTGTTTTTTGCCGATGGAGTCATTTCATTTCTTGACGAACTCGCCTCCCTTCTTTTCCCGCTGGCCGCCTTGCCCGAATTCAGGAGCTTGCTGGCCAATGTCGTTATTGTCCTGGCGGTTCCGCTCTATCTCTGCCTCGGTATCGACAAGCGCCTGCCCAAACGGGTCTTTGTTCCCCTTATATTCTATCTATTCTGGTGTCCCCTGTCCGTTTGGCTTTTCCCGTCTCTTGCAGGCAACCGGGCGTATGGGCTGTTTACGGCTGCCGTAGAGGTTCTTTTCTGCATGCTCCCGGCCTTTTATTTCAGGAAGACGGGAGAACGCAGCCCGCTCATGGCGAAGGCCAGGTTCAACGGTCCTTTTTTCAGCCTCAAAAATACCCTGACCTTTGGCGCCGTAAACCTGTTCGTTATCCCCATTGCCCTGACGCTTTTATTGCTTGGCGCAGCTGATTCATACCTGGGAAAATATACCTCGGGCTTCATGCGCGTCGCACCCGACGGGTTGTACATGATCGAGAAAGTCTACAGGCGGGATAACAAGACGATCCGCCTTGCCGCCATGATCCATGTGGGGAATAAGCAATATTACGATGAACTGGTCGGATCGGTCGCTCCGGGTCGTACCATTGTGCTGTCCGAAGGGGTCACCGACGACAGAAACCTTTTGCACAACAGGCTCGACTACGGCAAGCTTGCCGGTTTCCTTGGTCTGACTTCACAGGAAAAGATGCATTTCAAGGGGAGGCTTATAGGAAAGGACCAGCTCGATGAAACTCCGCCACGGGCAGTAGCCAAAGGGGCGGCGAAGACCGCGGGAGCGGTCGACATCCTCAGGGCGGACGTCGATATCAGCTCGTTTCATCCGCAGACGATCCATTTCCTCAACGTGCTGGGCAGACATCTGAAGGAGAATTCCTCCATGGTGAAAGGATTCCTGTCTTTCAACGCCTGGGCGGATAAGAACATTACTCCGGAAATGAACAGGATCATCATGAACGACATTCTTTACAGCAGGAACAGGGAAGTGATCCGCCAGATGAGAAAAGCCCTCGGGCAATACGATACCATAGTAATCCCCTGGGGGGCCATGCATATGCCCGAAATCGAGGGTGAGGTTCTGAAAGAGGGGTTCAAGCTGCAGAAAGAACGGGAAAGAGTCAGTATCGATTTGAGAAAAATGCTGAGTGATAAATTATCAGGGGAAATTTCCCGATAACTGCCGTTGAGACTTTCATTTTCCGTAGTGGTGCTCGAACCGGGGAAACTTTTCAAGGAAATCACGCCTGATGCTTCTCCACATGTTCAGATAGGATTCGGGCGTCAGTCAGAATTCCACCTGGATGCCTACCTCCATGACCCTTTCCGGCGGGATATTGAAGAAAGCTGTCGCCCGCAATTCGTTGCGCACCATGAAGGCGAAAAGCTTCTCCCGCCACAGCATCATGCCCGGACGTTCCTTTGTGGGAATCAGTGTCTCCCTTCCCAGATAATAGGTCGCCTCGTTAGGATCCACGACAAGGCCGAAAGTCTCGCATGTCCGCAATGCGACCGGCACATTCGGGCTCTGCAGGAAACCGTAGCGCACAATCACCCTGAAGAACCCGTTTTCCAGCGCCGTGACTTCGAGCCTTTCCGCCGCCGGGATGCGGGGGACCGGTTCATTGACTACCGTCAACAGAACCACCTGTTCGTGCAGAACCTTGTTGAATTCGAAGTGATGGACCAGCATGGGGGGCGCCCCCACAAGCCGCCCGATCATGAATACGGCGGTTCCCGGAAGGCGTATGGGAGAATCTTCGGAAACCCGCTTCAGAAAATCTCCCATCGGCCCGGTTCGCTCCCCCAGTCTTTCGAAGAGTATTTCCCGACCCCTCCGCCAGGTGGCCATAAGGCTGAAAACCATCCCCCCCGCCACAAGGGGAAACCATCCGCCCTCTTTTACCTTGAGCATGTTCGCCCCGAAAAACGATATGTCCACTGCCAGGAACATGCCTGTCACGAGCAGGGCAAGCAGGGGGTGCCAACGCCATTTTTCACAAGTTATGAAAAAAATCAGGACCGTCGTAATCATCATGGTTGTCGAGACCGCAACCCCGTATGCCGAAGAGAGGTTGCTGGATGAACCGAACCCCAGGACCAGCAGAATGGTCGTTATCATCAGCGTCCAGTTCACGAACGGAATGTAGATCTGCCCGATCTCTTCAGGTGAAGTTTGGACTACCAGCATCCGCGGACTGACCCCGAGCTGCATGGCCTGGCGGGTCAGTGAAAAGGCCCCGGAGATCACCGCCTGCGACGCAATGACCGTAGCTATGGTAGCCAGGATGACCAGCGGATAAAGCAATATGGCAGGCGCCAGATGGTAAAAAGGCTGGAAGGATCCCTTCGGGTCGGTCAGGATCAGCGCCCCCTGCCCGAAATAGTTGAGCAGCAGGGCAGGCAGGACAAGACTGAACCAGGTGAAACTGATGGGTCGGCGGCCGAAATGACCCATATCGGCGTAAAGGGTCTCCCCCCCGGTCACGACCAGGAACACCGCACCCAGGACCAGTACCCCGCTCCAGCGGTAGCGCAGGAAAAAATCTACCGCGTGCTGCGGATTGACGGCGGCCAGCACCTCGGGAGCCTTCACGATGCCGGAAATGCCGAGTACGGAGATCACGGCGAACCACAGCATCATGATCGGCCCGAAAAGCGAGCCGATCCCAGCCGTGCCGCGCTTCTGGAAGAAAAAGAGGGTAACGAGTATTACAATAGTGATGGGAAGCACATAAGATTCAAAAGCAGGGGTTGCCACCTTCAATCCCTCGACAGCACTCAACACGGAGATAGCAGGGGTTATTACACCGTCTCCGTAAAGCAACGAAGCGCCGAATAGTCCCATCCAGAACAAAATGATCCGTCGTCTCCGGGATTGCTTGTCTTTGGGAACCAGAAGGGCCATCAGCGCGAGTATCCCCCCTCGCCCCGGTTGTCGGCCTTCATCACGAACAGCAGGTATTTGCATGAAATTACGATGATAAGCGACCAGAAAATAAGTGACAGTATGCCCAGAACATTTTCTGCGGTGGGCGGGAAAGGGTTCCTGCCGTAAAAACACTCGCGGAGGGCATAAAGCGGGCTGGTGCCGATATCACCGTATACTATTCCGAGCACAGTCAGGCAGGTCAGATAGAACCGGCCGTCGCGGCGCCCTTCGGAAGAAGCATCTTTTTGCTTCTGCTCAACTTTATTTGGCCCTGAAGGCCTGTTTACGTCATTCATCGCCGTCTCTGGGCGAGTTTTCGCCATCACGGGGCTTGCCCGCAAGGATCTTTTCCGTCAGCTTCCCCAGCGTCAACCCCTGGAATATTATGGAAAATATAACGATTATATAAGTTATTGCCACTATCACCTCGCGGTCCTGTCCACTGGGCAGGGACAAGGCCAGGGCGACAGAGATACCTCCCCGCAGGCCGCCCCATGTCATGATCCAGACCGCACCGTGGGTAAATGCACGGCGCATCCGCAGAATGCTCATGATGCCGCCAACGCTCAACCAGCGAGCAAGAAGGACTACGGGAATAACCAGGGCGCCGGCGGCAAACAGGCGGCCGGTAAAGGACATGGCCAGAACCTCAAGACCAATCAGCAGGAAAAGGATCGCGTTAAGGAGTTCGTCGATCAACTCCCAGAAAGTGTCCACGTGCATGCGGGTCGTGTCGGACATGGCCAGGGCGCGCCCCTGGTTGCCGATTACCAGGCCGGTTATCACGAGCGCCAGCGGTCCCGACGTGCCGATGGCGTCGGCCAGCACGCTTCCCCCATGACCGCAGCAAGGGTCAGCATGATTTCCACCTGGTAGTTGTTGACCCGCTTCAGCATCTGGAATGTGACGAAACCCAGCGCAAGGCCGAACACGATCCCACCGACGGCCTCCTCAAGAAAAAGAACCGCCACGTTGGCAGCGGAAACCTCATGCCCTCCGGTTGCCAGGGCGAAGAGAACCATGAAGACGACGACTCCAACGCCGTCATTGAACAGGGCCTCTCCGGCGATTTTTGTTTCAAGGCTTTTCGGCGCCCCGGAAGTCTTGATGATGCCGAGAACGGCGACCGGGTCGGTAGGGGAAATCAGGGCGCCGAACAGCAGGCATGTGAGAAATTTTATATGAATACCCAAAAGATCCAGCAGAAGCTTCGTCAATCCGCCCACGATGAAAGTCGAGGCGACAACGGCTGCCGTGGAGAGCAGAAGGATGTCCCATTTCTGCCCGGCCAGTTCCTTCAGGTTGATCTGCAGCGCCCCGGCGAACAGCATGAAGCCGAGCATGCCGTGCAGGAGCGCCTCGTTGAAGTTGATGCCGCCCACCAGGCGCGCCGCCTGGTCTCTGCCGATGCCGAACCCCAGGCTGTCCAGAGCGATGAACCCCAGGGAGACGAGCAGGGCGACGACCATTACGCCGATTGTGGTCGGCAGGCGGAAAACACGGTAGTTGACGAATCCGAACAGCGCGGTAAGGACAATGAGTATTGTTGATATTTCGAACAGGCCCATGGAAGCTCCGGGAAAGCATCTGGTAATTATCTTCGTGAAAGACTTTTTACCACGGAGACACGGAGAAAAACACATCTTATTCTCGTGTTCAAACGAGTTAAAGCATCATCAAAATGCGGATTAAAAAAACACGATATTCTTGTTTTCTCAGCGATCTTTCCGACTTTGCGTTTCGCTTTGCATTTTTAATCTACATCTCCGTGGCTCAGTGACTCCGTGGTGAATTGCTCTTTCAGATCCATAGACGGTTTTGCCGATTTCCAGGCTATCTGCCCAGCTGCCGCAAAAGGCCGGTCAGCGTCAGGTTCCACCCTTCCGGCCCGATCCCCGAAGCCCTTGTCAAGCATGGAATGTCGATACGCTCATCGTAACGGCCATCCGGCTTTTTGACCAGTACCGGGTAATCGACGCATTCCAGCATGGGGATGTCGTTCGGGCTGTCACCAAGGGCAATGGTCGTCACATCACCGAATTTTTCCCTGTACAGCCCGATGAGAATGGAAACCGCCCGGCCCTTGTCACTGCCGCCCAGGATATGGAAGAACTCCCCCTGGGTAATGGCGAACCCCTTCTCCCCGGCTGCTTTCGACAGTCTCTCCGCCTGTTCATCACCGCCTTCGAGAAGAAACGGCTCGTCGAAATTGCGCTGCCTTGCCATTATGGCCTGCTCGAGATCCAGACCGGTGACGGCAGACACTTCTTCCGCGGTCATGTCACCGAATCCGGTAACATGGAAACCCTCCTGCCGTAACTCCGCCAGCGCCTTGCGCAAAGATGGATAATCGGCTCCGAGCCCGATTACTTCGTAGAGCCCCTCCCCGGCCAGAGGAATTTCGGGAGGCAGCCGGACGGATTCGAAGTAGCCGCGGGGGGTGAATATTCCTCCGCCGTTCTCGGCTATGAACGGGTGCCGGTTATGCAGCAGGAGGCGGTAATGTTCCATTTCGATTTTCGTTTTGCTGGAACATAAAACAAGGGGAATATCGTTCCCGTTCAAAAAACGCAATGCGGGCAGCGCCTTTTCAAAAGAGTAAGATACGGCATCGAGCAGGGTCCCGTCGAGATCCGAAAAGACTATGATTTTCTTCATGGCTTCACCTCACTACCCGCAGAATCGCCTGTTCCGGTCCGCCCGGCAGGCATGATCGAAAGCCTCACGGCCGGCGTCTGCATCCTGCTGTCGCTGATCACGGTTTTCACCCGTGTTTCCGGCACCTTGCATTCATTTACCAGAACGTCCCTGATACCGTTCAACCGTTTTGACGAGACATCTTTTTTTTCTTTCCTGCCCTGTCCCGCAAAGGCTTCAAGCTGAACGAAAATATCCGGATCCCTGCTGAAAACGTTCCTGACGGCAAGTATGCTTTTTGTCATCCCGTCGCTGAGCGCCGTTTCTCCGGCCTTGAACTGCAACAGCGGCACAAAGGGGATGGTTTCCACCTGCAGGTCCACCGGCAGGTTGAGATCAGCGGCCAGCATTCTCTGCATCCAAAGCTTCTCGGCATCAGAGAACGGGGTGTCCCGCTGAATCTTGCAGTAAACGGACAAGACGGAGGAATTTCCGTGGAAGGCAACCGTAAAATCGACAATTTCAGCCGGAGAGATTATCCCGTCTATTTTTACCGTTGACCTGCTCACCAGGGACAGGACCTTCCCCTGCAGATCCCGGACGACTTCCCATGGAGGCTTCTCGGGCAGGGCCGGGGGCGGCGGAGGCTTGGCAACCACATCCTCCCTGAGCCCGCCGGACTGCACCTTTATCTGTTCCAGATCAAGGACAACCTTGTGCCGCAGGGAATCCGCTATATTTTTTTCCACTTCGCGGATCTCGTTTTCCCTGAAATAACTCACCGTGTTTACGATAGCATTTATCCGCAATGGTGTACCCTTCTGCTCGGCATATGAAAAGGTAGCGAGGCGGGAACGCTTTTCCCTGTCCAGTTCATGACGCAGCGAATCACGGATGGAAGCCCTGAGCCTGACTTCTGAAATGGTCCTGTGAAGCGTGTAAACCAGAGGCACCGAAATGAGAAGCAGCACCCCGGTCAGAAAGGCAAACCTTTTCTTCAACTTGGATAATTCTTCCCTGAGGAAAATGGCAGGCCGGAATCCGTAAAAGGAGAACACGGCGCAGGTGGAGATGATAATTGCGACGAAGTTGGTGAAAAAGAGAAAAAATCCTCCGAAAAATACGGTGAAATTACCGGTGCCGGCTCCGAAGCCCGCAACGCTCAAAGGAGGGATTACAGCCGTTGCTATTGCGACACCAGGTACAATCGTCAAATAGTTTCTTCGCGTACAGATGGCCCCGGCCCCGGCGACCCCGGCGAGAAAAGCTATGATGAGATCATAAAGATTCGGTTTGGTGCGGGAGATTATTTCGGCAGTCAGGTCCTTGAGTGGAGAAATGTATGTGGCGATGGCGGCAACCAGGATGGTCAGGACAACACTCACCGATATTTTCTTCACCGAACTCCGCCATATCCCCCTGTCTCCAGTTACGAAGGCGAACCCGAAGCTCAGTATCGGACCCATCAACGGCGAGATGAGCATGGCGCCGATGATCACAGGAGAGCTGTTCATGATCAGTCCGCACAGGGCGATGAGATTGGCGATGCTCAGGATGAGAAAATAACCTGCGCTTATTTCCACCTCATCGTGAACCGTTTTGCTGACCGCGGGATAATCCACTGCGGAAGCTTTTTCCGCAAGCCATTGTTTTACAATTGAATAGAGTTTTCCTGTCGTTGTTTCCATTCGCCTGTCGTCCCGTTCCTGAATTTTCTCCAAGTTTTCATCAGATAATTTTGTCGGCCCATATGTGCACAATACTTTTTAATGTGTTATAAATTTAAGATATTCATAATTGCAAGATGCAGTCTAGCACAACAACCACTGCCTGTCATGTATTGGCCCTGCTTTGGCACGGGTTGGAAAAGGAGGCGAAATGTCGGATTTTTATCAGGTGGGAGTAGTTGCGACCTTCCACAGGCTGGGAAATTTCAACCTGGAAAAAATCGAGGAAGAGCTGTCATGGTATTCCCATGAACGGCCCATAGCCCTGGTTCTGCCCTGTCTGTACCGGGAACTTGCGGGTGACGCCCTGAAGGGGATCGTCCGACAGCTCAAGGAAGTGAAATATATCAAGGAAATCGTAGTCAGCCTGGGGCTGGCGACAAAGGAGAAATTCCAGCACGCCAGGGAGTATTTTTCCGTCCTCCCCCAGAAGACCTCGATCCTGTGGATCGAAGGGCCGGGCATCGAATCGGTCTTCCAGGATATCAAAAAAGCCGAGCTGCCGGTGGGAGAACAGGGGAAGGGAAAGGCAGCATGGATTGCCTACGGATACGTCCTTGCCATGCGGGAATTCCACACCATTGCCCTTCACGACTGCGACATCGTAACTTATAACAGGGAACTGCTTGCCAGGCTCTGCTACCCGGTCACCAACCCGAGCCTGAATTACGATTTCTGCAAGGGCTTTTACAGCCGCGTGACCGACAGGATGCACGGCAGGGTGACGCGGCTGCTGGTTACCCCCCTGATCAGGTCCCTGCAGAAAATTATCGGGTACCATCCCCTGCTCCTGTTTTTCGACAGCTTCAGGTATCCCCTCGCCGGCGAATTTTCCATGGATGTCGAACTGGCCAGGGTAAACAGAATCCCGGGAGACTGGGGACTGGAGGTGGGCGTGCTGGCGGAAGTCTACAAAAACACCTCGCTGCGCAGGGTCTGCCAGGTCGATATCGCCGAAAACTACGAACACAAGCACCAGGTCCTGTCGCCGGACGATGCCTCAAAGGGGCTGCACAAAATGTCGCATGGACATCTGCAAGTCGGTATTCCGGACCCTCGCTTCGGAAGGCATCGTATTTTCCGACGGTTTCTTCAAAACCCTGTTGGCAACCTATGTGAGCACCGCCCAGGACCTGCTGAAACGGTTCGAAGACGATGCAGCGGTAAACGGGCTTATCTTCGACAGGCATGAAGAGAGCCAGGCGGTGGAGACATTTCCCACGGGATAAGAAAGGCTCGCCGAATTGATCATGGAAGACCCCCTGGGCGTGCCGCTGATTGCCAGCTGGGACAGGGTAATGTCGGCCATCCCCGATATCCTGGAAAGGTTGAGGAAAACCGTCGAGGATGACAATGCCTAGATAAACGTGAGGGTTGAGACGCGAGCAGTGCAGAATTTCTTCGGCTTCACGGATTCGGCACACAGCGTTCAAACTGCGAAAGAGGGCCAATGGCGATTGAGCGCAAGGAAATAGGTGACTGGGTCGATGAGGTAAAATCCGCCGACATCCTGGTGGGCATTCCCAGCTACAACAATGCCCGCACCATCGGCCATGTGGTGCGGGCCGTGCAGGCAGGGCTGGCCAAGTATTTCCCGGACAGGAAGGCGGTGCTCGTCAACTCCGACGGCGGCTCCACCGACGGCACCATGGAGGTTGTCCGCAACGAAGTGATCGAGGACTTCGAGTTCGATCCTGCTGTATCCCACCGGGCCGAGCCTCCTTTCAAGCTCGCCACTCCCTACCACGGCATTCCGGGCAAGGGCAGCGCCTTCAGGACCATATTCGAGATCGCCCGGTCACTGAAGGCCAAGGCGTGCGCCGTGGTCGATTCCGACCTGCGGAGCATCACCCCGGAATGGATGGAGCTGCTGGTCAAACCGGTCCTTTCAGGACGAGTTCGACTACGTCGCGCCCCTCTACCACCGGCACAAATATGACGGCACCATCACCAACAGCATCGTCTATCCCCTCACCCGCGCGCTCTACGGCAAGCGGGTCAGGCAGCCCATCGGCGGCGATTTCGGCTTTTCCGGCGAAGCTGGCCCGGAACTCTATCTGTACCAAAGATGTCTGGGAAACCGACGTTGCCCGCTACGGCATCGACATCTGGATGACCACCACCGCCATCGCCAACGGATATCGCATCTGCCAGGCCTTTCTGGGGGCGAAGATCCACGACGCCAAGGACCCGGGCGCCGACCTCAGCGCCATGCTCTACCAGGTGGTTGGGGCCACACTGGGGCTTATGGAAACCTATCCCGATGTCTGGAAGAACGTGGAGGGATCAAGCCAGGTGCCTGTTTTCGGCTTCCAGTACGCAGTCGGGCTGGAACCGGTACCGGTCAACCTGGAGCGAATGAAAGAGAGATTCAGGCTGGGGGTCAGGGAACTCATGGAGATATGGGAGGTTTTCCTCCCGGAAGCAGTTACCGGCTATCTGAAGGATGTCTGTGAACGGAATGACGATTTCCGCATTCCCGATGAAATATGGGTAAAGATCATATACAGCTTTGCCCTGGCGGCGCACAGACAGCTAATGAGCAAGGAGCATCTCCTGAAAAGCCTTACTCCACTGTACATCGGCAGGACCGCTTCGTTCGTCCGGGAAACGACGGACAGCGATGCCAATGAAGTGGATGAAAAAATAGAACGTTTGTGTGCCATTTTCGAAAAGGAAAAAAACGCGTTTGCGGACAGCTGGTAAGTCGAGATCATTCGCATAACGGTGAGTTCAGCCCGGGAGGTATTTCGCATGAATTTTTACGACAGATTTATCAATGAGCCGATAAAAGGTTTTTTGGACAGAATCCTCGAATTCCTGCCCAATGTCTTTTCCGCCCTGCTGATATTTATTTTCGGCTTGGTGGCCGGGTGGCTGACCAAACTCATTCTGAAAAAGGTCTTCGACCTGGTCAGGCTGGACGGTTTTGCCGAAAGGACGGGGATCAGCAAAATTCTCTCCAGGGGGGGGCTGCAGGAACCACTGTCCCAGCTCCTGGCGCGGATCACCGGGGGCTTTGTCGTGCTGGCATTCTTCGTGGTATCTCTCGGAACGCTTAATATCGATGTAATCCAGCGTCTGACGGAACGGTTCTTTTATTTCCTCCCGAATGTATTTGTAGGCCTGGTCATCATAGCCATCGGCTTCATCCTCGGCAATTTCTTCGGCCGGGCCGCCCTGATCGCCTGCGTAAACGCCGGGGTACGGATGAGTAGAGTGGTCGGCAAGGCCGTAAAATATCTCATCATCATCCTCAGTGCCTCCATGGCGCTGGAGCATCTCGGCATCGGCAGGGACACGGTCCTAATCTCGTACGCAATAGTCCTCAGCGGTTTCGCCCTCGCCTTCGGCCTCGCCTTCGGCCTGGGCGGGCGCGACGCTGCGAAGGATTTCATCGAGAAGAAGCTGAAGGGGGAAGAGAAGGACAAAAATAATCATTTCAGGCATTTGTGAGGCCCCTCTCCCCGGCCCTCTCCCACAGAGGGGAGAGGGGGTGTTAGAAATGGGTTTTTTGGCATTAATTACATATTTCTCTAATTTTGCACCCACTACCTCTTCAAAAAAGGTCCTCAAACATAACGCCCTCGCCCCTAGTGGGAGAGGGCCGGGGGAGAGGGGGAAAACAAAGTGTCCATCAATCTGACTACGACCTCAAGGGAATTGCGTCGCAACTCTACGGATGCGGAACGTCTTTTATGGAAATACCTGAAAGCAAAACAGCTGGAAGGTTTGAAATTCCGGAGGCAGGAACAGATCGGTCATTTTATCGTTGATTTTGTCTGTTACGAGAGAAACATCATAGTAGAGGCGGACGGCGGACAGCATGCGCAGGAGACGGAAAAAGACGCCCAGCGCACTGCGTGGCTTAATTCACAGGGTTTCACAGTTCTTAGATTCTGGAACAACGAAATTTTTGAGAATATTGAAGGAGTAGTCGAAACTATTAGAAAGTATCACCTGAAACCGGCTTCATCTGCTACTTAACCTCCACCCACCGGCTCAACCTCCACATCCACCGACCTCCCCCCATAATCGATGGAAACATCAATATACCCGTTACTGAAATCCGGCATACAATAGCCTGCGACAAATTCGGCCAGGGTCAGCCTCTGCCCCTCGACAGGCGGAAACAAGGCACTCTCCAGAGCGGGCCGTGCGCCGTGGGGCATGCCGTCCGAGCCGAAGAGCAGGTCGCGGCCCGGCACGAACCCCGCTTCGTCGATCAGCATCCGCATCGGATTATTCCGCAGCCGGTAAGACTCCGGCAGCCTGTCGGCGTAACAGGCGGAATCGAGGCTGAAATTCGGCTGCAGGCAGAGATTGATCCCCATCGATTTCGCCTTCATCGCCGCACCGCGGGAGATGAACTGGCAGTGTTCCAGCCTTATCTCGGGAAACGCCCTGCGCAGCTCCGGCGCCTGCCCAAGCACGCGCACGGCCAGGTCTATGGCGGCATTGCCGATGGCATGGACGGACAACGACTTGCCGGTGCGGGACGCCGCCTCGATATGATCGTGAAGCTCGGCTTCGCTCCAGACCAACACGCCTTCCTCCCCGCCGCGGTAACGCTCCTCCAGCATGGCGGTCCTCGCCCCGACCGCGCCGTCGGTGAACAGCTTGATGCCATGGACATGCTTCCTCGACTCTTCGCCCATGGAAGCGAATATTTCCGCGATGGCCCAGAAGCGCGTCCGCCCTGACAGGCCCGCTTCCCGGAAGAGCTCGATCTCTGCGTCGCCCTGCAGCGTCATCTCTTCGGCATACCAGACCCCCTGCCCCGCCAGCCGTGAGAAAAACGAGCTCAGGCCATCCGCTCCGCATGGTTTTGCCTTCAGGATGAATTCAAGGACTGACGGAGCGTGCCTCTCCAGCCACCCTTCTTTGCGGTAATTTTCAATCACTGCGGGAAAAGTTACGGCGAGCATTCGACGCGCGGCCTTGTTCATGTACATGGAGTGCAGGGAAATATTGAATATGACCAGCGGCGGCAGGAAATCAAGTTCATCTTCAGCGAAACCGAAGCTGCTGTCGTACCATCCGGTGACAATGACGAAGTCTTCCGATGTGAACCGATCGGCCATGAGGGAAACGGCTTCATTTTTTGAGGTAACGCTGCTCATATCGAGGCAACCGGCCAGGGAGGCGAACAGGTATGGGTGGTTATGGCTATCCTTGAGGAGGGGAATGCGCACCTTCTTGATCATGTAATCCTCTGGCGGGGAAGCAGGATGTCACTCCCGGTCCAGCACTTCGCGTATTTTCAGCAGCAAGTCGTTTTTCATGAAAGGTTTCATGATAAGATCGACATCGGTCCGATGCATCCCTTTTTCTTGTATGATATCCGCAGAGTAACCGGTTATGAAGATTGCCTTTACTCCCGGCTTTATCGTTTTAATTTCCTCGAACATCTCTATTCCGCTTTTCCCGGGCATGACCAGATCCGACAGGATGAGGGAAATGTCGTCGTTCTCCCTGAACCGCACCACCGCCTCTTCACCGTCTGCGGCGGCAATTACCCTGTAGCCCGCCCTTTCAAGTATCTTACTGGAAAAGAATCTCACCAGCTCTTCATCTTCGGCCACAAGAATGGTTTCCGTTCCACCGGCAGCCTTTTCCGGCATTTTCGGTTCGGGCTGCACTGTCCCGCCTTCGATCAGCGGCAGGTAAATATTGAAAGTCGCCCCCTCACCCGGCACACTATGCACCTGCACGGAACCGCCATGCTGTTTCGTGATCCCGTGGACAATGGAGAGCCCGAGACCGGACCCCTTGCCCACTTCCTTGGTGGTGTAAAACGGTTCGAACAGCCTCTCCATGGACTCTCTGGCGATCCCGGTCCCGGTATCGGCAACGGTGATCAGGGCGTATCTGCCGGGCGACGGCAGGTCATAGTGCGATTCGTTTCCCTTCTCAATCGTCACATCCCGGGTCGAAATCGACAGACGTCCGCCCCCGGGCATGGCATCACGGGCATTGTTCGCCAGGTTGATGAGAGCCATTTCGAGCTGCCCGACGTCGGCCATGACAAGCAGTTCCTTGCATGAAAAAACTAGATTGAACTCGATATCCGCGCCGATAACCCTGCGAATGAGCCTGGCGATATCTTCGATAACCGCATCGATGACCACAGGTTTCGGCTGCGGCAGCTGTTTCCGGCTGAAGGCGAGGAGCCTTCCGGTCAGATCGGCTGCCCGTCCGGCGGCTTTCAGCACATGTTCGATGCTCTCCTGCAATAACTCGTTGTCCGCGGGAATATTTCCCCTGATAAGCTCCCCGTAGCCGGAAATGACTGCAAGCATGTTATTGAAGTCATGAGCCACCCCCCCGGCAAGCAGGCCTACGGATTCCATCTTTCGCGCCTGCAGAAGATGCTGTTCAAGCGTCTTGCGCTCGGTGATATCCAGAATCACTGTGCGACATTCCTCACCGGATTCTGAGCGCACAGCCTCGATCAGCACCTGGAGCGGGATATTCTTTTCTCTCCGGATCACGACTTCGCATGTTTCCCTGTTTCCACTCTCGAATACCTTGGCGATAAGTTCATCGAATACCGGGCGTGTCTCATTGGAAACGAAAAGATCCAGGCGCCGCTTGATCAGCCGGGAGCGTTCGGTTCCCAGCAGATCGGCTCCGGTGAGGTTTACGGCGCGGATGGTCGTGTCGCGGCCGAGGGTGAAATAACCCACCGGGGCAAAATCGTAGAGGTCGGTATAGTTCGACAGCGCCGTCTCCAGTTCATCCCTGGTCAGCTTCAGCTCCTCGTTCTGAATCTCCAGCTCTACCTGGTGGACCTGCAGTTCATGGACCAGCCGCTGCGATTCCTCCGGTGTCAGGCTTTGGACAGGTCCGCCGCCTTCCGTTTGCAGCAGCTTTTCCGCATTGCAGTGCAACAATGACCTGTCAAAACATTTCCCCTCATCCTTTTTCATCTATTGCTTTCCTCTGGACCGGATGCTTCGGTCCGTCCCCTGTTTTCTGAACCTCGCCATTAATGAGCATAGTCCGGCTCCGCCACGCCGGCTTTTCATACTCGGGAAACCTCGGTGCCGATGGCCATGATGCCGGTTGCCTGCCCGGCGGGATCGGTCATGCGGTTGATCGACCAGCGGATGACCCGTTCACCGTCATCGGCAGCAAGAGTTGTCTCGAGAGCGCGTATCGCAACGCCCTTCAGTGCCCGCATCATGTCTTCCTCCGTCCGCTTCCGGTTTGCTTGCGGTACGAATAACTCGAAGAAGTTGAATCCAGTGACCTGCCCGGCTTTTCGTCCGAGGACACGTTCCGCTTCCCGGTTGAACTCGATAATACGCCCGTCGGGTGACAGACAGAGAATAACACCCGGCGCATAATCAATCAGTGAGGAGAGCCTGGCCTCGCTTGCCCTGAGTTTTGTCTCCAGCTCCCTGGAGGCTGTCATGTCGACAAAGGTAATCACCACGCCGTCGATCTTGTCCTCCAGGGTGCGGTACGGCATGATGCGCACCCTGAACCAGCGCCCGTCGCGGGCCCCGATCTGCTTTTCCGAAAAGACCAGGGTCCGCAGCACTTCCTCAGAATCTCCGGAGAGATCCTCGTAGACCAGGTCGGTGACGATGTCGGAAAGAGGGCGGCCCACGTCGCCGTGGCGCAGCTTGAAGATTTTTTCCATACCGATGGTGAAGCGCCTGATTTGAAGGTTGCCGTCCAGGAACACGGTGGCGATATCGGTGCTGTTGAGCAGGTTTTTCATATCATTGTTGGCCCGCGACAGCTCGTCCACCTTTGTCGTCTGCTCGGCGTTTACCGTCTGCAGCTCCTCGTTCAGGGACTGCAGCTCTTCCTTGGAGGTGGTCAGCTCCTCGTTGGTGCTCTGCAATTCCTCGTTGGTGCTCTGCAGCTCCTCGTTGGTCGCCTTGAGCTCCTCCTGGGAGGTCTGCATCTCTTCGTGGGTGAGCTGAAGTTCCTTGCGGGTCTGCTGAAGTTCCCGCTCGATTTCGGCAACATGAGCCATATCGACAGCGTCGGGTTTGGCTCCCCTGATCCTCTTTGTCTTCAATGAGGCCGGGACATCGGTAAATACGACCATCACCATGCCGCGCAGCGACTCCGGTTCATGGAGGTACTCGACCGTTACATCAACCGTCAGCGTCCCGCCGTCATTCTTGATCTCGACCGTATGAAGAGTCTTGCGGCCCTGTTCGCGCACCGCTTTCTGAAAGACGCCGGCAATCTGGTATTTCAGTCCATTGCGCGCCATGGCAAAGATATTCCAGTTGGCCTTGCCGGCCGCCGGTTCCAGGTATTTGCCGGTCCGGCCGCTGATAAAGATGATATCGCCCCTGTCGTTTACCAGAACGGCCGACGGCGCAAAACGCTGCATAAGCAGTTGTTCGGCCGTGGCCTGGAGATTGGCGGGCGAAGTTATTGTCCCGCTTTTTGATATTTCCATTCTCGGGGACACGAAAGCGGTGGGAAATTCAATCGGCGTGGCAGATATGGAAGTGGCGAGACGCCGGTAAATCCTCTCTTTCCCCTCAAGCGCCATGAAAAGATCGGTAAAGCTTCCGATGGTTTCGGCGTTGCCCAGGAACAGGATGCCGTCGGGACTGAGGCTGTAGTGAAAAAGGGGAATCAGTTTTTTCTGCGTTTCCGGCGTCAGGTAGATCAGCAGATTGCGGCAGCTGAGGAGATCCAGCCTGGTGAAGGGGGGGTCCATGATGATATTCTGCGGAGCGAATATCACCGTCTCGCGGGTCTCCTTTCTGACCCGGAAACCCTCTTCCTCCCGGACAAAAAACCGTTTCAGTCTTTCCGGCGTCACATCAGCCGCGATGTTCTCCGAGAAAAATCCCTGGCGGGCCTTTTCAATGGCATCATGATCGAGATCGGTGGCAAATATCTGCAGGGTGACATTTCCCTTCGGCTTTATCCTTTCCAGCGCCTCCTGGAAAATGATCGCCAGAGAATACGCCTCCTCGCCGGTGGAACAGCCGGGTACCCATGCCCGCAGTGGCTGCCCGGCCGAGCGATTGGCGATTAGAGCCGGGATTGCCTCGTTTTTCATTGTTTCCCATGCCTGCGGGTCACGGAAAAAGCTCGTTACCCCGATCAGCAGCTCCTTGAACAGGAGTTCCCGCTCCTGGGAATTCTTCTGCAGATAGCGGACGTAATTGCCGATCTTGTCGATCTGGTGGATGCTCATGCGCCGCTCGATGCGGCGGTACAGCGTATTTTTCTTGTAGGCGGAAAAGTCGTGGCCGGTCTGCTCCCTCAGGAGGATGACGATCTTCTCCAGCGAAGTCCGGGTGGTTTGCTCCAGAGCGGTGTCGGAAGATGGGGCGGGAACCGGATGCTGGAGATTGGCCATTATCTTGCCCGGAAGCTCCTCCACCGGGGCCACGATGTCAGCCAGGCCGGCGTTGATGGCGCTCTGGGGCATGCTGGGAAATTTGGCCGAAGCGGGGTCCTGAACCAGAACCAGCCCGGCTTTTTCCCTGATGGCCCGCAGGCCCAGGGTGCCGTCGGAGCCCATGCCGGAGAGGATGATGCCGATGCTCCGCTCTTTCCTGTCTTCAGCCAGGGAACGGAAAAAAAAATCTATGGGGAGCCGCAGTCCGCGCGGCGCGGCAGGCTCGAACAGGTGCAGCACACCGTGGAGGATAGACATATCCCTGTTGGGCGGGATTACGTAGACGCAACCGGGCTTGACCCTCATCCGGTCCCTGACCTGGTAGACATTCATCGATGTTGCCCGCTGCAGCAGTTCGGTCATGATTCCTTTGTGCGTCGGGTCCAGGTGCTGGATGACGACAAAGGCGACGGCGCTTCCGTCCGGCACATGCCTGAAGAACTGTTCCAGGGCCTCCAGGCCGCCCGCGGAAGCGCCCAGGGCAACTATGGGGAATGGGAGCTTTTCAGTGCTTTTCCTGCCACTATCATTCGCGGTCTTTGTATCTGGTCTGTCGCTTTTGAGTGGACGCGCTGTTTTCATGCATAAAATATATCAAAGTTTTTTTACAAAACATAAATAAAATTTATCAATTAAAAAATATTCCAAGGAATGGCATCGGGAAATTTTTCAGTGCGAAATACATGAAAAGTCTTGTTAAATTTTTCAGGCTGTTGCAGTGAGTCCGGTATCTGCTAGACTTAATAACATCCATAATAATTCCTCTAAATTCAGCAACATCCTTGACCATTAGCGATGCATGCATTTGCCGGAAACCATGACGGAAGCCGGCGAGGAGTCGCGGACACCATGGACGAGCAAGGATCAATAAACACTTCATTTTGCAACCCGTCATTGTCACCATTCAGGTACCCGCAACCCTGTGGCATTTCGCCAAAGCAGTCGGCAATCAACTTTATACCTTTTATAGATACGCAAAGTTGTCTCAATAAATTTTTTGCGGTGCGAAAAACCGGACAAATCTATATTTAACAGGGATGAAGGGGATTAAGGAGATAAAACCCCGAAACATTAAACCGTTATTCAGTTTGGCCTTAAGCATGTTTTTGATGTTATCCCCTTCATCCCTGTAAATTTTGTTTTTGAAGTCATCGCAAAAAGAGGTCAAACCCGCGAAAACTGATATTCAACCTGTTTGTAACTATCTTAAATTCCTGGATTCCAGTTTTCACGGGAATGACGATCGGGAGACCTTCCGGACATTTTACGAATGCATCATTTGTAATTCCATGATTCCCGCTTTGTGTCACCTCTAACCCGGCCTTCGTAGCCAGTGCACTTCGGCGGAGTAGGCAGCCTGGGCGACACGCGGTCGCGAGAATGACGGATGGAAGAGATATGAGGCTTTTTTCAATCGCAACGATCTTGTCCATCTTTCTCAAATAGTGAATCATCAAGAGGCCGGAAAGTATTCCGGCAGGCATGATCCGCTGCCGGAAAACAACCTCCCCGGGAGGGTTATATGAGCGCGGCAAACATGAATGACAAAGATTTGAAGTACATCAGGCAGGGAACAGGGGCCGCCGATGCGAAGGCAAGCGGTGCGGCCCTGAAGCGCCAGGCGGAAGAGCTTTCCAGAATCGGGATAGAAAAAGGCAAGCCCGCCCCGGAAAAAGGAAAACCTGCCGCGGGCGATTCTCCATACATACCGGTGGACCGTGCTCTCAAGCGCTGTCAGTACAGCCAGGACTCGCTGATCGAGATCCTGCATGCGGCCCAGGAGACGTTCGGCTTTCTGAGCGATGATACCATGTTATACATAGCTCATGAGTTGAAGCTGCCGCCGAGCTGGGTATACGGAGTCGCGACCTTCTACCACTTTTTCAATCTCAAGCCGCAGGGCAAGCACACCTGTACCGTCTGCATGGGTACCGCCTGTTTCGTGAAGAGAGCCGGGGACATCGTCGAGACGCTGGAAAAGGAATACGGCGTCAAGGCCGGAGAGACGACCGCCGACGGCAGGCTGAGCCTGAATATAGCCAGATGTCTCGGCAACTGCGGGCTGGCGCCGATGGTCATCCTGGACGGAAAAGTGCATGCCAGGCAGACACCCGAATCGATGCTGGAGCAATGCGGTGACCTGGTCAAAGACTGACCGCCGGAAGCAGAGGAGGAAATAAATGATCCACACCGAACTGGAGGCCATGGCTGATCAGGAACAAGCCCGTCTTGAAGCTTTTCGCTGCCGCCTGCTCGTCTGTTACAGCTCTCCCTGTATATCATCGGGCGCCGAAGGGGTGCGCAAGGCTCTCGAGGATGCGGTAAAAGCCCGCAATCTGAACGCCGAGATAGATGTGACGTGCACCGGCTGCGTAGGCCCTTGCAGCCGCGGACCGGTCGTTACCGTAAAGGTGAAGGGGCGGGATGATGTCGTCTATGAGCGCGTCACGCCTGAAATCGCGGTACAGATACTGACAAGACACGCCCTCGGCGGTGAAATCATCGGTGACCACGTGTTGCCGAAAGACCTGCCGTTTTTCACCAAGCAGCTCAAGGTGGTGCTCGCCAACAGCGCCGAGATCGATCCGGAAAGCCTTGAGTCGTATGTCGGCGCCGGCGGCTATACCGCCCTTTACAAGGTACTGGAGGAGATGACACCGGAACAGATCGTCGAGGAGATCAAGAAAAGCGGCCTGCGTGGGAGAGGCGGAGGAGGTTTCCCGACCGGTCTCAAATGGAACCTGGTCCGCAAGGCGGAAGGAGAGAAAAAATACGTGGTTGCCAACGGCGACGAAGGCGATCCCGGCGCCTACATGGACCGCACACTCATGGAGTCCGATCCATTCCTCGTCATTGAGGGAATGGCCATCGCCGCGTACGCGGTGGGCGCCGACCAGGGTTACATATACGTCCGGGCGGAATACCCCCTGGCGGCGGAAAGACTGAAGAAAGCCATCAGGGCGGCGGAAAAGGCAGAGATACTGGGCAACCGCATCTTCGGCAGCAATTTCAATTTCCGCATCGACATCCGTTTCGGGGCCGGGGCCTTCGTCTGCGGCGAAGAGACCGCCCTGCTCACCTCCGTCATGGGCCGCCGGGGCCAGCCCTACCCGCGGCCACCCTTCCCCGCCAACAGCGGACTGTGGGGATGCCCGACACTCATCAACAATGTGGAAACCTTCGGCAACATCGCGCCGATCATCACCCGGGGCGGTGACTGGTACGCGGGCATCGGCACGGAAAAGAGCGCGGGCACCAAGATCTTTGCCCTTGCCGGCGAGATCAGCAACACCGGCCTGATCGAAGTGCCCATGGGCATCACGCTGCGCGAGGTGGTATTCGATATCGGCGGAGGCATCCCCAAGGGCGCCGGATTCAAGGCGGCCCAGACCGGCGGGCCCAGCGGCGGCTGCATACCGGCAGCGCATCTGGATACCCCCATCGATTACGAAAACCTGGCGGCGCTCGGTTCCATCATGGGCTCCGGCGGCCTGGTGATCATGAACGACAAAAGCTGCATGGTGGACGTGGCCAGGTTCTTCATGGACTTCTGCCGTGACGAAAGCTGCGGCAAGTGCATCCCCTGCCGGGTGGGCACCTCCCAGATGCTGCGCATCCTGGAGCGGATCTGCAACGGAAGCGCCCTGATGGAAGATCTGGACAAGCTCCAGGAGCTGGGCAGGATGGTCCAGGACACCAGCCTGTGCGGCCTAGGCTTCACCTCACCTAACCCGACTTTAAGCACGCTCAGATATTTCCGCGAGGAATACGAGACGCATATCAGGGACAGGAAATGTCCGACGGGCGTCTGCCAGATGAACGAAGTGCCGTTGAGGGAACTTGTCAGGGAATTGCCGCGACGCATCAGGGAAGGCGTGAAATAGTAACCGGAGGTGAGCCGATGTCAGTCATCACACTAACGATAAACGGCCGCGAGGTCAGTGCCAACTCCGGCGCAACGCTGCTGGAGGCATGCCGCCAGAACGGGGTCGAGCTTCCCACGCTCTGTCATCTCGAAGGCCTGACGCCGATCGGCGCCTGCAGGCTCTGCCTGGTTGAGGTGGAAGGCGCCAGGCGGCTCATGCCGGCATGCACCACGGAGGCCCAGGACGGGATGAAGGTGCAGACCCATACGGAAAAACTCAAGGAATACCGGAAGATGATCCTGGAGCTGCTGCTTTCGGAGCGCAACCATATCTGCTCGGTCTGCGTGGCCAACGGCAGCTGCGAGCTCCGCGCCCGGTGCGCCGAACTCGGGGTGGACCATACCCGCTTCGAATACCGCTGCCCGGACCTGCCCCCTATCGATCTGACCCACGAGAGAAACGGTATCGACCACAACCGGTGCATCAGCTGCACCCGCTGCATCAGGGCCTGCGACCAGATCGAGGGCGCCCACACCCTGGACATGCAGGGTCGGGGCGTGGACAACAGGATCATCATCGACATGCACCAGCAATGGGGCACGAGCAAGACCTGCACCAAGTGCGGCAAATGCGTGAACGTCTGCCCCACCGGCACCCTGTTCTGGAAAGGCTCCACCGTGGCCGAGATGGAGAAGGATGTGGGATTTGTTCACTGGATCAAACTGGGGCGGGAAAAGAAGCAGTGGAGTTTGTGAGAAAGTCCTGAGACCGGCTGTTTCCAATAACCTGAAACGGCTATTCAGCGATGACAAAAGGACTTTACTTGCTGAACAAAATGTCCGGTGACTGCTCGATTCAAAACTTTTTCAGCTTCACGATTACCTCACGATTAACTGGATTTATTTCAGCAGTGTCCGGTTAGGATTATGCATACATAATTTTCCCCTCTCCCTAACCCTCTCCCACAAGGGGAGAGGGAATTTAAAGCACCCCTCCCTTCGATGGGAGGGGTTGGGGGAGGGTGCAAAGACGAGATTTTCAGCCGGAAACAGTTGCTGCAACTTTCTAACCGGATACTGCTGGATTTATTTTGAAATTTTTGTGTAATCATGAGGTAATCGTGAGGCAAAACTGCTTTTTTGTTTAGTTCCGGCTTAACCTGATTTGGATAAATCAACCTGCGAAGGGATACCGCGATGGCAAATAAAGTTCGGCTGGCGACGGTCTGGCTGGGCGGCTGTTCCGGCTGCCACATGAGCTTTCTCGACCTGGACGAGAAACTGATCGATCTGGCGGACAAGATCGATCTGGTGTACAGCCCCATAGCCGATGTGAAGGAATACCCCGACAATGTGGATGTCGTTCTCATCGAGGGCGCTCTGTGCAATACGGAGAACCTGGAGCTTCTGCTGCGGATCAGGGAACGCACGAAGATCCTGATCAGCTTCGGGGACTGCGCCGTTACCGGCAATACCCCGCAGCTGCGCAACAGGCTGGACATCGACGACGTATTGACCAAAGTCTACCAGGCCGGACCCGGGAGCATTCCCAGGGGGCCGGAGGCGATAGATATTCTGCCGGTACTGCTGCCGAAGGTACACCCGTTACACGCGGCGGTCCCCATCGACCTGTACCTTCCCGGCTGCCCTCCGGACCCGGACCGGATTTACAGGATGCTTGCCGCGCTTCTCGCCGGCGAGAAACCAGAGCTGCCGGCCGAAGCGATCACGTTCGGCTGACCAGACCAGAAGGAGCATGTATCCATGGCAAAGAAAATACTCATCGAACCCGTCACCCGAATTGAAGGGCACGCCAAAGTCACCATACATCTTGACGATGCCGGGGCCGTGAGCGAAGCGCGGCTGCATGTGGTGGAATTTCGCGCCTTCGAGAAATTCTGCATCGGGCGACCGTTTTACGAGATGCCCGGCATCACCAACCGGATTTGCGGCATCTGCCCCACCAGCCATGCCCTTGCTTCGGTCAAGGCAGGAGACGCCATCATGGGCGTTGCCATTCCGCCCACGGCGGTCAAGCTGCGCAAGATCATGAACTGGGGCCAGTTCGTGCAGAGTCATGCCCTGAGTTTCTTTCATCTCAGCGCTCCGGACCTGCTGCTCGGGTTTGACAGCGACCCGGCCGAACGCAATCTGATAGGGCTGATTCGGAAGTTTCCGGAAGTGGCCCGCAAAGGGGTCAGGCTTCGCGGCATCGGCCAGGAGATCATACGCATTGTTGCCGACAAGAGCATCCACCAGGCGTGGGCCGTGCCCGGAGGGGTCAGGGAGCCGTTGACAGTGGAAAAAAGGGATTACATGAAATCCCTGCTGCCGGAAGCCTTTGAAACCACAGACATGGCCCTGAAGCTGCTCAAGGGCAATCTCGACAGGTTCCGGGAGGATATCAATCTTTATGATTTCCCGTCCATGTTCGCGGGCCTGGTGACGCCCGACGGTGGGCTTGAGCATTATGACGGACTGTTCAGGTTCGTCGGGTCGGACCGGAAAATGATCGAACCGGGGATTGCCAATGACAGGTACAATGAATATATAGACGAGGCTTCGGAAAACTGGAGCTATCTCAAGTTCCCCTACTTCAGGGCACAAGGGCCATACAACCTGGCAGAGTATGCCGGCATGTACCGGGTCGGTCCCCTGGCGCGGCTCAATGTCTGCGATTATGCCGGAACTCCCAGAGCGGGCAGCGAACTTGAACAGTTCCGCAGCTTCGGAAATGGAGGTGCGGTGACCAGCAGTTTCCATTATCACTATGCCCGCCTGATCGAAATTCTGTATGCGCTGGAAAAAATCGAAGAAACGCTGCACGACGCATCGATCATCGACGACTGGGTGCGGGCGGAGGCGGGGGTCAACAGGCTGAGGGGTGTCGGCATGACCGAAGCGCCGCGCGGCACGCTCATCCATGACTACACGGTGGACCGCAACGGCCTGATCACGGACATGAATCTGGTCGTCTCCACCGGCCACAACAACATGGCCATGAACAGGACCATAACCAAAATCGCCAGACAATACGTCAAAGGGGACCGGGTCAGCGAAGGAATGCTCAACCGGGTGGAACACGGCATCAGGGTCTATGACCCCTGCCTCAGCTGCTCGACCCACGCCGTGGGCAGGATGCCGTTTCGGGTCCTGATTGTGGCGCCCGACGGCAGTATCGTCAGAGAGGTGACGCGGGACTGAAAACCTTACGGGCTGGGAGACCAGACAGGCTGCGAGTCCCCAAACCTGTCGCGGGTAACCTTTATCTGCGATTGGCCGTCGGCACGCATCACATAAATGGATTCTTTCCCGTCGCGATCCGACGAGAACGTTATGAATCGGCCGTCAGGCGACCAGTGGGGATATTCGTTTCTTCCTTCGGTGGTCAGCTGGATGTCGTCCGTGCCGTCCGTTTTTATGGCATGGATCTGAAAGCCGTCCGGTTGCATGCGGCTGTAGAGAATTCGATCTCCCCTGGGAGACCAGCTCGGGCCGACATTATAGGCGCCGGTTTTTGTCAGTCGGTGCACATTCGAGCCGTCCGCATTCATGATGTAAATCTGGGGAGTGCCCTCCCGGTCGGACACAAAGGCTATTTGTGCCCCGGTCGGTGACCACGATGGAGAAATGTTTATTGCATCGTCTTTTGTCAGCCTGGCTAATTCCTTGCCGTTCCTGTTAATCAGGTAGAGCTGGCAGTTTCCGTCTTTACTCATGGCGAGGGCTATCTTGTCCCCGTGCGGGCACCAGGCGCCGGTCACATTCAGCCCGGGTCTGGAAGATATCCGGGTCTCGACGCCGGTGAAAACTTCCTTCCGGTACAGATCGGGATTTCCTTTCTTGTAGGAGGTATAGATGATTTCCCGCCCGTTGGGCGAAAAGGACGGGTTCAGGTTTATGGATCCGTTGCCGGTGATCCGGTGGACATTATGGCCGTCGTAATCCATGAGATACACTTCCTTGTTGCCGGTCCGGGTGGAAACAAATACAATTTTACCGGTGAACGAACCTTTTTCCCCCGTAAGCGACTGCATTGCCTCATCGGCAAAGGCATGCGCCATTTCCCGGACAAACTTGCGTTTTCCCGTGTAGACAGTCGCCCGCACCGGTTTTCCACCCGGCACGCCATAAAGCCTGAACTCGAGCAAGGCTTTTTTACCGTCTAAAACATATCCGGTTTTAAGGAGCAAAGCGGCGCCGAATGTTCTCCAGGGAGCAAAATCGAACTCTCCGGGACGGATTCCGCTTTTATTTTCCTTCGGCAATCCGGTCATAACCCTGACGTCACCGGACAGGTTCAGGTCGAACTTCAGCACTTCTTCGATTTCACTCGCAATATGCGCATCCTGCTCCCCTCCCAGGCTTATTGGCTGGGTAATCGCCAGGTCAGGCTTTTTAACAATGTGGGCGGCAACTTCCGGATTGCCCTGCCGGGCAAACGACATGGATGGTGCCAGCAATAGAAAAACAAGAAATATAACTGGTTTTTTCACCTTCACCTACTCCTTCATCATCACGGCTGGATAAATTCACTGGCGGTGGAGTTATCGCCGACAACTACCACGAATTTTATCAGGTTACTGCCTCCGTTTTTTGCCGCGTACATTGCCGACTCGGCTGCATTGAACAGCATATCTACCGTTAACGGAGGCCTGGAAAAGGTTACCATTCCGATACTGAAAGATACCGGCCACTTGTTATTACTCATTCCTTCCAGCAATACCGACCGAAGCCTGATGATAAACATCCTGGCCTGTTCCGGCGGAGTTTCCGGAAGCAGAAGCGCGAATTCATCGCTGCCGAGCCTGGCCACCACGTCACTCTCCCTGATTTTGTCCCTGATGAGAGCAACCACTTGACAGAGAATCCGGTCACCCGTTTTTTGTCCCAGGGTGTCGTTTACCTGTTTAAAATTATCGATATCCAGGTAAGCGACTGACATGGGCAGCCTGTTTCCGCGTGCACTGTTCATTGCGTTGCCTGCCGTCTCTGCGAAAAAGCTGCGGTTTTGCGCGCCGGTCAGATAATCGTTTCTGGCAAACAGTTTCTCTTTTTCCAATGCCTTTTTCAAGGCTGCCAGCATAATGGTCACTATGATAAAAAACCCGAATACAACGGCTGCATTCCAGTAAGGATAGGTTGCGGACTTCATCTTATCGGTGACGGTATACTTGTCGAAAAACCAGCTCAGGGAGCAGGCGAAAGAAACCATGATGCCGGTCAGGATGTCCGTGAACCACGTTATCAGGCAAATCGGGACCAGATAAAACAGCGCGAAGGGAAACTCGCCGGTTGCATAATCGAGCAGCCCCATAACGCCTACAAGGATAACCCCGAGCAGTATCATACGGCGCCTGGATTGCACTCGAAACAAATTTCTCATGGATGATGCCCTTCAGTAATCGGAATTCGGACATTGTATCAAAATGTTCCTGTATTATCTGCCCTAAAACGGGCCAGAACAAACCCGCCGATATTTTAGCAAATTATCCGTCATTGAAAAAACAGATAAAATTGAAAATTTCGTTTTGACCTGAATTGGAGAGCCTTTACGGGCCTGGATTTTTCGCATCGTCTGATGGACGCCCGGAGTTGAGTGATTTGTCAGTCCGTGGCCAATCGCCGGAAAAACCACCGTTTCACCCCTTCCACAGCCATCAGGTAAATAATGACCATGCACAGCAGGATCAGGAGGAAGAGCGGAGGCAGCGGGACAAACCCCAGGTATCCGGCCATCGGAGTAAAGGGAAGCATGGCGGCAATGGTGGCCACGGCCAGGGAAAAGGCGACAAGCCACCGGTTGGGGCGGCTTTTGAAAGGATTGCGCCTGGTGCGGATGATGAAGATAACAAGCACCTGGGTGGCCATCGATTCCACGAACCAGCCGGTGTGAAAAAGCAATTCATTTGCATGAAAAAGTGCCAGCATGACGTAGAAAGTGAGGAAATCAAAGATGGAACTGACAGGCCCCACCGTGAGCATGAAATTGCGAATGTTGGTCATATTCCAGTTGTGCGGTCGCGAAACGTATTCTTCATCGACATTGTCCAGCGGGATCGGGATTTCGGAAAAATCGTAGAGAAGGTTGTTGAGCAGTATCTGCATGGGCAGCATGGGGAGAAACGGCAGGATCAACGACGCCCCGGCCATGCTGAACATGTTGCCGAAATTGGAACTGGTCCCCATCATGATGTATTTCATGATATTGCCGAATGTGCGGCGTCCTTCCAGAACACCGTCGTGGAGAACACCCAGATGATGTTCCAGAAGGATCATGTCTGCCGCGTCCTTGGCGACATCCACCGCGCCGTCCACCGATATGCCTATGTCCGCCGAATGAAGTGACGGAGCGTCATTTATTCCGTCGCCGAGGTATCCCACGACATGGCTTCCCCGTTTAAGGGCGAGGATGATCCGGTTTTTCTGAGCAGGGTTGACGCGACAGAAAAGGTTTGCAGTCTCCACGCGGGCCATCAGTGCGTTGTCCCCAAGTTCCTGAATTTCCGCGCCGGTAAGAATCCCCGTCACCGGCAGGTCGAGCTGGGCGCAGACGTGGCGGGTAACCAGTTCGTTGTCACCGGTCACGATCTTGACCGAAACACCACTCTCCTTGAGTTTTGCAAGGGCATCGCGCGTGCTTTCCTTTGGCGGGTCGAGAAAAGCGGCAAAACCGGCGAAAACCATCTCCGTTTCATCATCGACCACCGCATGGGAGTGGTCAGGCTCCGCCTGCCTCCAGGCGATTGCCAGGACGCGGAATCCGTCGTTTCCCAGGCTTTCGAAGAGTTTATTAATCGTATTCAATGTTTCCCCGTCCAGGCGGCGCAGATCGGTTTCGTTTTCCCCTTCGTATCGAGTGGCGAGCCTAAGGATATCTTCGGGGGCTCCTTTAACCACGAGAAGCCTCGAGCCGCAGTTTTCCACCAGTACCGAAACCCTGCGGCGTTCAAAATCAAAAGGTACTTCGTCAATCTTCTTCCAGGCGGATACATCGATCTCGCCGTGTTCGAGTATGGCGTCGTCAAGGGGGCTCTTCAGGCCTGTCTCGAAGAAACTGTTGAGATAAGCCAATTGCAGGACCCGCTCACTGTCTCTTCCGGCAGCGTCCAGATGACGTTCAAGACGGATATGAGCCTCGGTCAGGGTGCCGGTCTTGTCCGTGCAGAGGATATCCATGCTGCCGAGATTCTGAATGGAGGCCAGCCGTTTTACGATAACATTCTTTGTCGCCATGCGCATGGCGCCCTTGGACAGGGTTACCGAAACCACCATGGGAAGCAGTTCGGGAGTGAGTCCAACGGCAAGAGCAACCGCGAAGAGGAAGGATTCGAGCCACGGCCTGTGGAAAAATGAATTGACCAGAAGGACGAACAGCACCAGGAGGATGGTCATCCGCATGATGAGCATTCCGAATTTGTGCGTACCCAGTTCAAAGGAAGTTGGTGGGGCCTTCGCCGTAAGGGTGTCGGCTATTTCACCCAGCGCAGTATTCTGGCCGGTACCGCAGACCAGTATTTTTGCCGTGCCGCTGATGACGGAGGTCCCCATGAAAACCACGTTGCACGCGGAGGTCATGTCGGCAGCTACAGGCAGTTCAGCCGCCGATTTCTCTACCGGATACGGTTCGCCGGTCAGGAGGGCCTGTTTGACAAAGAAGTCTCTGGCTTCCAGCACCCGACCATCTCCCGGGACCAGGTTACCGGCACTCAGCAACGCAACATCTCCGGGAACAAGGCCGGCTATGGGAATTTCGCACGTTCCGCCGTCGCGAAGAACATTAACCCGAACTTCAACGGACTGGCGCAAACGTTCCGCCGCCTGTCCGGCACGGTGTTCCTGGACGAAGTCCAGCGTCACGCTCATGAGCACAATCATGCTGATAATCAGAAACCCGGTCACGTCACCCGTCAGCGCCGATATGAAACTGGCGAAAAGGAGAACGATGACAAGCGGGTTGCGGAATTTGGCAAGGAACTGCAGGAACAGTGCGCGCTTTCGCAGCGTGTGCAGCAGGTTTGGCCCGTATAAAACAAGGCGCTGTGCGGCCTCCGTATTGCTCAGACCTGCGGCATCGGATTTCAGCTGTTCAAACAGCCGGGTCAGGGGCAATTGCCAGAATGTGTTTCTCTGTTTTTCTTCCTGGATCAATTTAGCAGTCCTCCTTCTTCGAGAAAACTGATGCCGGCATTACCGAAAGCGGAAGGTTTTCCAGATACAGAACAAAGCATACCGCAATTTCCCGTATCGGAAATATCTTCATGATTTATATTATGAAGGAAGAGGTCCCAGAGCATTACGGGGCATTTGTATAGTCATACACTTGCAGTAAAATTAAGTACATGGGGATAGTTTCGAAGGCAATTTAGTGTCCGGTCTCCAGCTGGTTTCCGAAACGATCCCCAGGTTCCCCAAAGACAAGGAGGTTCAGTCATGGAACGGATCGGCAGATTAAACATTTTTATGGCCTGTGATGTCCGGTATTGCGCAGAATGTGGAGCTCCGGAACTGGAAGACGGATGCAGCAACCCTTCCTGCTGGCGGGCTCGCTCCAACTCGAAATTTCCGATTTCGCTGGCCTTGAAGCAGCTGGCAATCGAAAAAAACTTTCCGGCCGGGTTTGAAAGGAAGGGAGCAATTCATCGGCATTTCCATTCATTGCGCCGGTTATTCCAGTCCCATGGCATCGGCCATACAATACATGTGGAACAACATGTTTGATTTCAGGACGCAAGGGGAGGCTTGAGGAGCGCCAGAGCCTCCATTCTGTCGTGTCATGTTTAACGGGACCCGGTTCTTCCGGAGAGCGTCAAAAAAAAAGCACTCCTTGGAGGTGCGATTATGGCGAATGAATTCGTGTATGTAGAGCTGCAGACCGCCGACGTGACGAGATCGAAAGACTTCTACTCCAGACTGTTCGACTGGCAGCTGGAAGATATTCCCGGCATGGACTATACCCTGATCAAGGTGGGCGAAGGCACTGGTGGAGGAATGATGAAAAATTCCATACCGGACGCTCCCTCCCGGTGGCTGCCATATGTACTGGTGGACGATGTGGACGCCTCGACCGAAAAAGCGAAGTCCCTCGGAGCGGCCGTCTGCAAAGAGGTGACGGAGATTCCGGGTTTTGGCAGGTTCAGTGTGATCACCGACCCGACAGGGGCCTCTCTGGCCCTCTGGCAACAAGTCAAATCGGATATTTCCCTCAGGTTAAAGTGGATACTTGGTTGACAGTTCCGGATGATGGATAAATTTTCCAGTTTCCCCGGTCAGATCCCGCCGTTATGCCGGGCAACTGAAAGGCTCGAAAGAACCTTCCGGACTATCATGTTCGGGAATCCTGCATTACAAAAAGAGGGGCTTTTCCCGGTGAAAAGTCCCTCTTTTGTTATAACAGCTATTCATCCGGGAGGTCATTCATTCAGTTACGATGAATTCCCCGGTCATGTTTTCATGTCCCTCGCCGCAGAAATTGTCACAATGAAATGCGTAAATATTTTCGTAAAAATAGTATACTGATGCTGAATTGAATTGAATGTGCCGTAACGGATAATCGCCCATTGCAGGGGGTTTCATGCCGTGGCCGGTACCTTCCCTGAAAGGAGATTCCAATGCCTGAAGCACCGGAAATAGAAACGGAGAAACTCCATGAGGCAATCAAAGAGGAACTGGAACGGGAGGGAGGAGCATTTCTCAAAATAATATCCGTTACCACTGCTATCCTGGCGGTACTTGCAGCTATCGCATCACTGAAAGCCGGGGCAACCGTCAATGATGCCCTGGTCCTGAAGACCGAATCCGCTAGGCTGCAATCGGAAGCATCCGACCAGTGGGCCTATTACCAGGCCAAGGGAATCAAGGCAGCCATTCAGGCAGCCTCCCGGACTGCCTGGCTCGCTTCGGGCAAAACTCCGCCTGTCGAATATGAACAGAAAAGACAACAGTATCTCGCAGAACAGGAAGGGATCAGGCAGAAAGCACTGGAGAAGGAACGGGAACGGGACTTGAAGCTGAAGGAGTCCGATCACCTGCTCCACATTCACCATGGGTTTGCAAACTCGGTGGCGCTGCTTCAGGTCTCGATCGCCCTTGGCGCGGTGGCTGCTTTGACCCGTTTCAGGCTTGTCTGGTACGGCTCGCTGGTGGTGGGGTGCGCAGGAATAGTTATTTTTGCCCTTGCTTCGTTCCAGTGAATGAAACTGCCTGTATAAACTGCATTAGAATTTATCTTTATAAATCCAATTTTTCAAACCAATAGCTCGTGAGACCTTTCCATCGAAGCTGAACAAGCATTATTGACTTTACCCTTCTTTCCGGCGACAACCTGTTTCCCTTTTCCGATTCCCCGGATAGGTTCAACCCTGGAAAGGTGATATCGACAATATTTGTTGATTTTACAAAAGAACATTGTAAAACATCTATCAGTCCGTATTCTTGTGGCTGTCAGGAATCAGCCATACCGAGAGGTACTTTGAATGCACCTGGCAACTCTCATCTTCGCCTTGACGTATCTGCTCATCTCTCTGGGGGAAAACAGCCCCCGCAAGCTTGATCGTCCGACAGCCGCTTTGTTGGGAGCTGTCTTAATGGTGATGACCGGGAGCCTGTCCCGGACGGAAGCCGCGGTTGCCATCGATTTGAGCACTCTGGCGGTTTTATTCGGTATGATGACACTCCTGGCGGTCCTGATGCAGAGCGGGCTGCCCAAATGGCTCGCCTTCAAGATGCTGAGCCGGTGCCGCAGCCCCCATATGCTGCTGGCCACGGTAATCTTCACGTCAGGTATCGCTTCGGCCATAATGCTCAACGACACGGTGTGCCTGCTGGGAACACCGCTGATCATCGAATTGACGATCCAGGCCGGGATTTCGGCAGTGCCGTTTTTGCTTGCACTCGCGACCAGCGCCAATATCGGCAGTGTAATGACACTGACAGGAAATCCACAGAATATAATTATCGGTCATGCTTCCGGATGGGGGTGGTCTTCCTTTGCCTTGCTGATGGTTCCCATCGGTCTGGCTTGCCTTGCCATAAACTGGTTGCTCATTGAATTGCTTTACAGAAAAACCATGGTATCGTCGCGCACAAACTGGAAACAGTCTGTTCCGCCGGATATTTACGTGCAGAAGAGATTGGCTGTAAAAAGTGTCTCTGTTTTCGCGGGACTGATAGTGGCCTTCCTGCTTGGTGCGCCAATGGATTTATCCGCGCTGACGGCGGCAACGCTGCTTCTGGTCTGGGCCAATCGTCCGCCGCGTAAAGCGCTGGCTGCAGTGGACTGGTCGCTGCTGCTGTTTTTTGCCGGTCTGTTTATCGTGGTGAACGGTTTCGTGAAGGCGGATCGAGGGTTGTTGAATGCCTGGATCGGCGCAGTGGGGATGAAGGCGAGCCTGTCGGACGTCCTGCAAATAAGTGTCGGATCGATACTCGGCAGCAATCTTTTTTCCAATGTGCCATTCGTTCTCATTGTCGGCCACTGGGTGCCGCAAATGGCCGATCCCAAATTCGTGTGGATGCTTTTGGCCCTTACCAGTACTTTTGCCGGCAATCTTACCCTGTTCGGAAGTGTTGCAAACGTAATAGTTGCCCAATCAGCGCATCCGAAAGTTCCGCTTCGTTTTGTCGATTTTCTGAAAGCCGGAATTCCGGTCACGATTGCGACGACAATCGCGGGAGTGTCACTGCTATGGATTTTCAAAGTATGGGGATTGGTATAAGACAACCGGAACTACCCGAGCAAATACAGCATCCAAAATGAAACGTTGGTGTTAACCCAGGTTCGGTAGTTGCAGGCATTCTCCGTTAGCTCCGGAGGCCTGATTTGCTTGTTGCGGACACCTCCAACTGCCGTTATTGGGCTTAATTCTTGTGGCAATCCGTCACACTTCCTCACGGTTCGACTCTCAATCTGTAACCGACACCCACCTCGGTAAGAATGTAGCGGGGACGGGATGCGTCGGCCTCGATTTTGCGGCGCAGGTTGCTGATGTTGACCCGCAAAACGTGGGGCTGGTCCATATAGGCCATTCCCCATATCTGCCTGAGAATCTGGCTGTGGGTAAGGACTTTGCCGGCATGAATCACCAGCAGCCGCAGCAGGTCATATTCGGTGGGGGTCAGCTGCACTTCCCTGCCGCTTACGAGAACCCGGCGTTTGGAAAGGTCGACCTGCAGCTCATCGATATTATAAACCGGCTCCGAAACCTGCCTGACGGAACGACGCAAGGCGACCCGGATGCGGGCCAGCAATTCCGCAACGCCGAACGGTTTGGTCAGGTAATCGTCAGCTCCGGCATCAAGCGCATCCACCTTGTCGTCTTCCCTTTCCCGCACGGATAGGATGATTATCGGGACCTGCGACCATTCCCTTATCCGTCTGATGACCTCGACCCCGTCCATGTCGGGCAGGCCGAGGTCGAGAAGAATTACGTCCGGCTTGAATGCCGCGGCCGCGGCAAGCGCGGCATGGCCGTCCTCCGCCTGGTGCAGGGAAAACTCTCCGGTGTCCAGGACCGTCTGCAGGAACCGGCGGATAGCCGTATCGTCATCGATGAAAAGGATGCGGGGCAGATTCGGTTTTATGATCTCATCGGGCATGATATTTATCCCTCGCTACCCTTTCGCGGGAAGGTTAATGATAATTTGAAGTCCACCACCTTCACGGTTTTCAGCGCGGATGTCGCCGCCGTGCGCCTCGACTATTCCTTTGCAGATGGCAAGCCCCAGTCCCGTGCCGCCGGCGCCTTCCGGGACCGGGAGCCGGTAGAATTTATCGAAGATCTTCGCCAGGTCGCCAGTTGGAACACCCTGCCCCCTGTCGGAGACTTCGATTGTCAGCTTCGGGCCGGCGATGCGGGCCGCAATTTCGATGCCGCTGCCTGGTGGAGAATATTTCATGGCGTTGTCGAGCAGGTTGACCAGAACCTGGGTCATCAGGACCATGTCCATTTTCACCAGGGGCAGGTCGTCCTGAAGGCGGATATCGACTTTTTTCTCCGCCAGACGCTGCTCAACGGCCGCGAGGGCGCAACCGATAAGGTCCTGGACGTCGCAGGGCTCTTCCCTGGGTTTCAGCGCCCCGGATTCGAGACGGGTCATGTCCAGGAGGTTTCCGACGAACCGGTTCAGCCTTCCCGCCTCATCCCAGGCGGCCTCTATCAACTTGCGGCGGGCCTCATCGCCCAGCATGTTTCCTTCATCCCGCAGCGAACCAAGCGCACCGGTTATGGAAACCATGGGTGTCCGCAGATCGTGGGAGACCGAATTGAGGAGGGCGCGTTCCAGGCTCTCCCGCGCATGATCGAGATGGATGTCTTCCGCCCGTTTAACCAGATGGACCCGTTCGATGGCAAGGGTCGTCTGGCTGACGAAGGCATCCAGAAGCCGGCGGTTCTGGGTGTTAGTGTAACCGGCATCGTCCCTGAGTCTGACTCCCAATACTCCGAATGTTTTCGACGGGGTCTGCATCGGCAGGTAAAGCAGGGCGGACGAACCTAATGTTTCCGTTCCCCGCCCGGCCGCCCTGCGGTTGCGGAATGCCCAGTCGGCAACCGCCAGTTCCTTTTCGTTCAGACGAAGGTCCCTGCTTGCGCCCTTTACAGCCAGGGTATCTCCTTCCGGTAGGATGACCGCGATTCCGGCATTGATATTTTCGCCGATATCCCTGATCACGGCTTCGATGATGGTCTGGATATCGCCGGCGGTGGCGAGGTCACGGCTGAGGTAATAGAGGCTGGTTGTCTGAAGCTCACGCTCCATGACAGCGTTGGCGTGTTCGCGCGTCATCGCGACCAGTTTGCTGATTACCACTCCAACGGTAAAAAGTGCCAAAAAGGTGATAATGTACTCGGTATCCTCGACCACGAAAGTAAACCTGGGCGGGACAAAAAAGAAATCGAAGGTCAGAACGCCGAGGAATGCCGCGAGGATGGCGGGTCTGAGGCCGAGACTCACTGCCGAAAGAACAACCGCCAGCAGAAAGACCATGACCAGGTTCGCGGGGGCGAGGAACTGGCGGATCAGGCAGGCATAACAGCGCCGCCGCCGCGACAAGGACGGCGCTCACCGCGTACTTCGACCAACCCAAGGGCTTCTTCCTGCTGTCCACCCGGGACGGCCTGCTTCCGGCGGTTTCTATACTGACCACGTAAACATCGATATTTCCGCTGAGCCGTATGATCTGGTCCACTACGGGAGGGAACAGGAACTCGCGCCAGCGGGGCCGGGCGGGCTTGCCCACGACAATTTTGGTGACATTATGTTTGACGGCGAAGTCGATGGCCGACCTGGCCACGGAAGCCGATGTGAGGCTTGCCGACTGCGCGCCGAGGCTTTCGGCAAGACGCAGATCGCGCCAGACCCGCTCGCGGTTTTCCTGAATCTGTTTGCCGCCGCCGGGAGTCTCGATATATACCGTGAACCAGGGAGCCTTCATCTCGTCGGCCAGCCTGCGTGTGGTGCGTATGAGGCGTTCACTGAACGGGCTTCCGCTGATGCAGACCATTATGCGCTCGGCCGCTGGCCAGGGGCCGGGAATGTCCCTCGATTCCATGAATGCCCGCATCTCTCCGTCCACCCGGCTGGCAGTCCGGCGCAGGGAGAGTTCCCGCAGGGCAATCAGGTTGCCGGGCTTGAAAAACTTTTCCATGGCCCGCCCGGCCTGCTCGGGGATGTAAACCTTTCCTTCTTTCAGCCGCTGCAGCAGATCTTCCGGCGAAATATCCACGAGCCTGATTTCCGCCGCTTCGTCCATGAGCCTGTCCGGCACGGTTTCATGCACCTTTACCCCGGTGATCTGCGCCACGATGTCGTTCATGCTTTCGAAATGCTGGATGTTGACCGTGGTGTAGACATCTACGCCGGCGGCCAGCAGTTCCTCCACGTCCTGCCAGCGTTTTTCGTGGCGGGATCCGGAAACGTTGGTATGCGCCAGTTCGTCGACCAGGGCGATGCGCGGTTTTCGGGCCAGTACAGCATCGAGATCCATCTCCGGCAATACCACGCCCCTGTACTCCATCTCGGCCCTGGGGATGATCTCCAGGCCCGCCAGCATGGAATCGGTCTCGAACCGGCCATGCGACTCCACGTAGGCCGCCACCACGTCCTGTTCATCCAGCCTTTTCTGCCATGCCGCTTCCAGCATGGCAAAGGTTTTGCCCACGCCCGCCGCGTAGCCGAGGAAGATCTTCAGTCTGCCCCTTTTCCCGTCTGCCTCTTCAGCCCGGGCCAGCTTGAGCATCGCTTCGGGCGAGGGGCGTCTGTCTTCGCCATTTTCGGTCATGGCGCCAGTTTATCCAATGCCAGATTTAATGCAAGGACATTCACCCGCTTTTCTCCCAGAATACCGAACTGTCGGTCCTCCGTATGGGCGGCGACAAGGCTTCGCACGACTTCTTCTTTAATGCGGCGCGCCCTGGCAACCCTTGCGACCTGCACTTCTGCGGCTGCAACCGAGATGTCCGGATCAAGTCCGCTTGCAGAGGCCTGGACCAGGTCGGAAGGAATCCTTCCGCTGACGCCGGAATCTTTGAGCGCCTTTACCCTGTCGGCAACCGTTTTCAGGTAATCCGGATTCGTGGGTCCGAGATTGGACCCGCCGGAAGCCATCGGGTTGTATGGGAATTCGCCGGTGGCGGAAGGACGCGGCCAGAAATATTTCGGGGCGGAGAATGGTTGTCCGATGAGTACGGAACCGGTCACTCTTCCGTTTTTGTCCGTGATGAAACTTCCCGCGGCCCTGTTCGGAAAGAGAGCCGAAACGACTCCCGTGACAACAGCGGGGTAAATGCCCCCGCAGATCAATGTGAAGACTGCGAAAATAAGAATTGCGGGTTTTATTTCTTTCATGGCTTTTGATCTCCACCGGCTTTCGGCAGCTTTTTTTCTTATACAAACATCCTCACCACAAGATCGATGATCTTGATCCCGATGAAAGGCGTTATGATTCCGCCAACCCCGTAAACCAGAAGATTGTAGATCAGCAGCTTCTCGGCCGGCAACGGGCGGAACCTGGTCCCCTTCAAGGCAAGCGGCACCAGCGCCGGAATGACCAGGGCATTGAAAATTACCGCCGACAGGATGGCGCTCAGCGGGCTGGCGAGCCGCATTACGTTCAGCACTTCCAGTTGCGGATAAATGGATGACAAGGCCGCCGGGATGATGGCGAAGTACTTGGCGATATCGTTGGAGATGCTGAAAGTGGTCAGGTTGCCGCGGGTCATGAGTATCTGCTTGCCGATCTCGACGATGTCCAGGAGCTTGGTCGGGTTGCTGTCCAGATCGATGATATTGGCTGCCTCTCGGGCAGGCTGGGTGCCGGTGTTCATGGCCACCGCCACGTCGGCCTGGGCCAGTGCCGGGGCGTCGTTGGTCCCGTCTCCGGTCATCGCCACCATGTATCCCGCCTGCTGGTTTTCCCTGATCAGCTGGAGTTTGTCCTCCGGTTTTGCATGGGCAAGGAAGTCGTCAACCTGGGCTTCGGCGGCTATGGCGGCGGCGGTCAGGGGATTGTCGCCGGTTATCATCACCGTTTTGATACCCATGCTTCGCAGCTTGCTGGAACCGCTCCTGTATCCCGCCCTTGACGATGTCCTTCAGCATTATTACCCCGAGGATATCCGCGCCGCGGCAGACCACCAGCGGCGTCGCTCCGGCGCGGGCGTCCCGTCGACCGGTCCGGCAAGGTCCGCTGGAATCTGTCCTCCCATGTTGCGGACAAAGGCGATGATCGAATCGGAGGCTCCCTTGCGATATTGCTCTGCCCCCACGTTGACCCCTGAAAGACACGTATCGGCACTGAAGGGAACATTTTCCGCATAAGCTGGGGAGTTCCTCGGCCCGCAGGCCGTATTTCTGCTTGGCCAGAACGACAATACTCCGTCCTTCGGGGTTTCGTCGGTCAGGGACGACATCAGGGCGATTCTAGCCAGGTCCTGCCCGGTATGTCCCCCCACCGGGATGAACTCCACCGCTTCACGGTTGCCGAGGGTAATGGTCCCGGTTTTGTCCAGAAGCAGAACATTTACGTCGCCTGCCGCCTCGATGGCCCGTCCCGACAGGGCTATGACATTTTTCTGGAACAGGCGGTCCATCCCGGCAATGCCGATGGCCGGAAGCAGGGCGGCGATGGTGGTGGGCGCCAGGCAGACAAAGAGGGCCACCAGCACGGTCAGGGAAACCGGCTGTCCGTGTCCGGTGGCCTTGACGCTGTAAATGGAAAGCGGGCTCATGTTGGCGCAGACCAGCAGAAATACCAAGGTCAGGGCGATCAGAAGCACCTCCAGGGCGACCTCGTTGGGGGTCTTGCGCCGTTTGGCCCCTTCGATCAGTGAGATCATCCGGTCCAGGAAGGTCTCGCCGGGGTTGGCGGTTATCCTGACGATGATGGAGTTGGCGATGACCGTGGTGCCGCCGGTGACGGCACTGCGGTCTCCGCCCGATTCCCGCACCACCGGGGCCGATTCCCCGGTCACTGCCGCCTCGTTCACCAGGGCCGCGCCGACCACCACCTCGCCGTCGCCGGCGATCAGTTCATGGGCCTCCACCAGGATATGATCATCCTTTCGCAGCTGACTTGCCGGAACGATCTCGAACTCCGCGCACGAATTCCGGCTTTTTCAGGACGTTTGGCCTGTACTTCGGTGCGGGTCTTGCGCAGGGAGGCCGCGCGGGCCTTGCCCCGCCCTTCCGCCAGGGCCTCGGCAAAGGTGGCAAAAATAACCGTCAGCCAGAGCCACAGGGATACCATTCCGGTGAACCAGGCCGGTTCCGGGTTTATGCCGCAAAGAGACAGGAGAAAAGTCACTAAGGTGATGAAGCTCGCGATCTCCACGCAGAACATGACCGGATTGCGCCAGAGGGTGCGGGGATCGAGTTTCTTCAGGGATTCGAATACAGCCGGGCGTACGATCTGCGGGTCGAATATGGATATCGGTTGGGCGCCGTGTTTGACATTACTATTTTCCTCCCAGCATGGTCAGATGCTCGACGATCGGACCAAGGGAAAGCGCCGGGAAAAATGTCAGGGCTCCGACGATCAGGATGACCAGCGTCAGCCAGAAAGCGAACGGCACCTTGTCTGTCGGCAGGGTTCCCAGGCTCGGCGGAACGTATTTCTTCTCCGCAAGCGAGCCTGCCATGGCCAGAACCGCGACCGCCGGGGCGAAACGTCCCATGATCATTGCCGCGGCTCCGGTAAGGTTGTAGAAAATGGTGTTGCCGTTCAGTCCTGCAAAGGCACTGCCGTTGTTGTTGGACATGGAGGCGAAGGCGTAAAGAACTTCGGAGAGACCGTGTGCGCCGGGGTTGTTCATGGAGGAGACCCCTGCCGGCACCATCATGGCGACGGCCGTGAAAATCAGGACCAGAATGCCCGAGGCAAGCACGGTTACGATGGACATCCACATCTCCCGCACCTCGATCTTCTTCCCCAGGAATTCGGGAGTTCGCCCGATCATCAAACCTGCCACGAAAACGGCGATCACCACGAAGGCAAGCATGGTGTACAGACCCGTACCGACCCCGCCGAAGATCACCTCGGAGAGGAGAATCAGTGCGAGCGGCATCATCCCGCCGAGGGGAGTCAGGGAATCGTGCATGGTGTTGACCGCGCCGCAGGAGGTGCCGGTGGTGGCCGTTCGAACAGGTTTGTGCCGGCCAGGCCGAAACGGATTTCCTTCCCTTCCATGTTGAGACCGTGAACGCCGAGCCCGGACAGCAGCGGGTTGCCGCCCGACTCTGCCCATTGCATGACTCCGAATGAAGCAACCAACACCACCAGCATGACACCCAGGAGCGCCCACCCCTGACGGGTATTTCCCGCCATCATTCCGAAGGTATACGTGAGCGAGCCGGGGATAAGGAGGATCAGGAGGATTTCCACCGAAGTGGGAAATCGGAGTCGGGTTTTCAAAGGGGTGAGAGGAGTTGGCATTGAAGAAGCCGCCGCCGTTGGTCCCGAACTCCTTGATCGCCTCCTGGGAGGCTACCGGCCCCATGGGCATGGTGACTTCCCTTACATTCACTTTCCCTGTTATTTGCGAGCCATTGGTGTCCAGTTTCAGCTTGTCATAGCTGGTTGCCTGCACCAGCGGCACGGTTTTGTAAGGGCTGAAATTCTGGATCACCCCCTGGGAAACGAGGAATATGGAGAAAATGAGCGACAATGGCAGCAGGATATAAAGGATGCTCCTGGTCAGATCAACCCAGAAATTGCCGATGGCTGAAGTCTTGCGCCTGACGAAGCCGCGGATTAGGGCGATGGCAATGACCATCCCGGTGGCGGCGGAGACGAAGTTATGCACCGCGAACCCGAACATCTGGGTAAAGTAGCTGGCGGCCGATTCGCCGCTGTAATTCTGCCAGTTGGTGTTGGTCGTGAAGCTGACGGCGGTATTGAGGGCCAGGTGCCAGTGAAACGCGGGGAATTTCTGCGGGTTGAGCGGCAGATAGCCCTGCAGGAGCAGAATAACGAAGAGCGTTATGAATCCGGCGAAGTTGAAGAGGATCATGGCCCATGCATATCGCTGCCAGCCCATCTCTTCGTTTCTGTCGACGCCGCAGACCCGGTAAATAAGGTTTTCACAAGGGGTGAGCATGGGGGTCAGAAAAGTTCTCTCCCCCTGGAAGACCCTTGCCATGAATACACCAAACGGTTTGATCAAGAGCAGCAGAATCGCGAAAAATAATATTACTTCCGCAAGCTCGAAGTAGTTCATGAAATATCCCCGTTATCAGATTTTCTTCGGAAATCGTTGATACTGCGGAGTTCCCATTGCTGTTCCCTGGTGTTGAACACCGGCACCCCCCCATGCACGACTTGAGGTGGAGCGATAGTGGTTGCGTCAGACGGGACCCGGTATGAACAGCGTTTCAGGGGCTCTTCATCAGCGTAGTCTTCACCCAGGTATATGCCGTTTTCAGGATTGAACAGATAGATTTTCACGATAAGGTCTCCCTTTGTTTTTATTAAACTTTATTTTATTCCCGGTTACTGTAAATTTAGCTCACACTGCATAAAGACGGGATCAAAATGCCCTTGGAATACATCAAGAAACTGTCAAGAAGGAATCACCAACCATCCATTATTTGCTCAAATTTGCGTGATTTGTTCAGGTCTATCGGTAAAGGTGGGAGGTGCAGATTGCAGTGATGAAAACTGCTGTCGAGGACTCCATTCATGAATCAGAAAAACCCCTGCTAAAGCCGGATTTCAGGCAATCCATTATCCGATATTTAAACCGTTCAAGGCATTTGACTCGTGAATAATTTGAAGTATCATCAATATATAAGGTAATTATTTTTTAGTTTTTAATCTCCTGCGAAAAAGCCAAACCTGTCGTGAGGCAGGGACGGAAAGCGGCGAATCTTGAATGCAAAGATGGCCGAGCTGCCGAAGGATACGACCTCGGTATGCCCGGCCATTTTTATTCAGTGGCAACAAGACGATAAAACCAATTCACACTGATTACAACTGCAACGAAAGATACGGGTTGGCCATGGGCAAACATCTCTTTCCACAAAACTATCGGAGGAAGAATTTAATCGGTAGGATTTGCCTGGCGACAATGCCTCCCGTTCTGTTTGCGGTCATTTTCCAATTCAGCTGCATTTGGACAAAACAGGCCCATGCGAATGACCTTGCCACGGACGGAAATGCGTCAATCGTACTGGAAAAGCGCATTATAAGTCCTTTTTCAATCGGCAGTATCCCTCTCACGGGAAAGTCGCATCTCAATTTGTATATCATACCCAGAGAAGAAAGGACCTGGTCGAATAACTTCCCTCTTTACGTTGTCGCCCCGGATCGGCGCCAAAGGTTGCAAAGCAACGGCAAGGTGATGGTTGCAGGCGGAGTGGGAAAAGGCATATTCGCCATCTCGGCCGAGTTGTACGATTCCGCGATGCATTCATGGCTGACAAAGGGGACTTTTAATACGGGACGCTGGCAGCACTCGTCGGTACTGCCGCTAAACGGCAGGGTAATTCTGTGGCTGGGTATTGTCGTACCTTTTTGAGCATCCGCAAAATGTCCTGAAAACTATTTAACCTGGTTCGGCAATTGCAGACATCCCCCGTTCGCTCCGGAGGCCTGTTTCTGCTGCTCTAGGCTCATTTCGCTACAGCCGGTAAACTCACCCTTCGGGTTCAGACAATATCGGCTGTCCACACTCCATTTCGCCAAGAGCAGCAACGAAACAGGCCTGAGTTGCTTACTGCAGACACCTCCAACTGCCGTTTTTTGGTTTAAGGCAATTACCCGGATTTCCACTCCACGCACCCGGCCAGCCTCTGCAACAGAGAATCCTTCGCTTCCGAAAGATCGCGTCCGATAAAGACCAGCTCCGTTCTTTCAGCCGGAAACTCTTCCAGCTCCGCACGCCCTGCGACATAATTGAATAGAGCGGAACCATCCCCGAAGCAGACAAACCCCTTGGCCCGATAGACATTTTCCGGCAGACTGTTCACAAACTCCTCGAACCGGCCGCGGCTGATGGTTTCATTGCCGGTGAAGACCACGGACTGGAATTCGCCGCCATGCTGCGGAACTGCAAACGATTCCCGTTTTTCGATCCCCAGCCCGAACAGCAGGGCGGTGTCCATTTCGCAATGCTCCGATCTGAAAAAAGTCGCCCGGCTGTTGAACCGGCGCACCTGTTCTTCCACCTGCTCCAGTTCCTCTGCGGTTACCAGGTCGATCTTGTTGACCAGGATGATGTCGGCGGATTCCACCTGAGTCCTGGTGGTGTACCCCATCTGCGGGAATTTTATCGAAACATAGGCGTCGACAATCGTGACGACTCCGTCCAGTCTCACCAGGGGGATGTTGTCCTCGATCTCGTAAACCAGCGCGTCCGCTTCCGCCACGCCGGTTGCCTCCAGGACGATCAGTTCCGGTTGCACGGCATCGATTATCTCCCCGACGGCAGCCTCCAGCTCCCCGGTCAGCGAGCAGCAGACACAGCCCCCGGCCAGCTCGATCATCTGCACATTCCTGCCCGCAATGACCCGGCTGTCGATGGCTATCGCGCCGAATTCGTTCATGAGGATCGCCAGGCGGCGACCGGTGGTGTCCAGAATCCGCCGAAGCAGAGTGGTCTTGCCGCTGCCCAGTGAACCGGTAACGATGGTGATGGGGGTTCGCTCTTCCATGTTTCATCCCTTCACGTTGCCGATGGGAATCAGCCGGATCACCCGCTTGCTCAGACCGGCCAGTTCCGTGGCTTCGACCACCTCGTCGATATCCTTGTAGGCCGGACCCGCCTCCTCCGCCAGCCCGCCCCGCGAGATGCTGCGCACGTAAATGCCGCGCTGTTCCATGTCATGCTGGAGCTTATCGGCCCTGAACATCTTCCTGGCCTTGGTCCGGCTCATGGTGCGGCCGCTGCCGTGGGCGGTCGTATAAAATGCCTGGTCCCCCGTGGGCAAACCCGCAAGGACATAGGAGCCGGTCTCCATGCTGCCGCCTATTATTACCGGCTGGCCGGTCTCCTTGAAGATGTCGGGGAGCCCTTCCATTCCCGGCCCGAATGCCCGCGTCGCGCCTTTGCGGTGCATCAGCACCTTGCGTTTTTTGCCGTTCACCACGTGAGTTTCCAGCTTTGCCGTATTGTGCGCCACGTCGTAAACCATGTCCATGCCCAGGTCAGCCGGGTCCTTGTGGAAAATGCTCGAGAAAACTTCACGGATGCGGTGCAGGATAACCTGGCGGTTGACAAAGGACATGTTGATGCCGCACTTCATGGCAGAAAAATAGTTCTGACCTTCAGGGGAATGAAACGGGGCGCAGGCCAGCTCGCGGTCCAGAATCCTGATGCCGTATTTCCGCTCCATGACCGAAAGAAACGTCTGCAGGTAGTCGGTCGCCACCTGGTGTCCGAACCCGCGGCTGCCGCAGTGGAACATGACGACCACCTGATTGGGAATGGTTATGCCGAAGGCGCGGGCGGTCTCTTCGTCGAAGATGTTCTCCGGCTTTGCCACCTGGATCTCCAGGTAGTGGTTACCGGAACCGAGGGTGCCGATCTGGTTGAATCCCCGTTCGACCGACTTCTGGCTGATTTTGTTCGAGTCGGCTCCGGTTATGCAGCCGTTTTCCTCGGTCCGCTCCAGGTCCTGCTGCCAGGCATACCCCTTGCGCAGGCACCAGCGTGCTCCCTGCTCAACGACGGTGCGGAACTCGTCATGGGTGAGCCTGATGAAACCGGTGCTGCCCACACCGGCAGGGACCTTGCGAAACAGCGCATCCACCAGTTCGTGCAGGCGGGGCTTCACTTCATCGTAGGTAAGATTGGTCAGAACCAGGCGCATGCCGCAATTGATATCAAAACCGATGCCGCCGGGGGAGATGACCCCTTTGTCCACGTCCATCGCCATGGCGCCGCCGATGGGGAAACCGTAACCCCAGTGACCGTCCGGCATGCAGAAGGCGTAATTGATGATTCCCGGCAGGCAGGCCACATTGGTTACCTGCTCGAAAACGCCGTCGTCCATTTCGGCGAGCAGCTTATGTGTGGCGTAAATCCTGGCGGGCACGAGCATGCCCGGCTTATAGGAAACGGGCAGCTCCCATATAGTATCGGAAATTTTCTTTATCGCTGAAGGTATTGCCATGGCATCTCCTTCATACTGTTTTCCCCGAATCCGTGATGCCTGAGTGAGCAGAATGCCGGGGTTCACCGTCGCTGACGCCGTAACATGCCTGTCAAGACGGGTGAACTCCGTCGGGCCGCTTCATATTACCGAGATGCAAAAACCGAGGCGTTCCGCGCAAGCGAAGGTGTGAAGACGTCACGCTTTTCAAGGTTCATTCAGTCGGTTCCTCTCACGGCTTATAGGTAAGTATCCGTCCCCAGACATCCTTGGTTCCCCAGATGCCGGACCGGAGACATTCCAGCATGACAATCTGGCTGTGATCGACGAACAGGTTCACCTCGGGGCCGTAGTTTTTAACGTACCAGCCGAAAACCGCCGGGTCGGCCGCCTCGAACATGGTTTTCTCTATCCCCAGTTCGCGGATTATCTTGCTTATCACATCGGTTCGCCAGCTGCGGACACATTCGGTTATCCCCTCCGACTCAATCATGATCATGTGAGCGCCGGCGTCCAGGTGCCTCCGGGCCCGGATGATTGCCCAGTCGGGATCGCTCGTTCCCTCGGCCTCCAGCTCTTCGACGGAACTGGCACCTCCGGCGCCGAACTGTATTCCCACCTCGGCCTTTACCTTCAACCCGGCTTTCCGCACCTTTTCCGTGAGCCGGACCAGGTCATCGGCCGGTACGCTGATGAAGCCGCTGGAAATTTCGATGATGTCGAACTCAAGGCGCTTGCATTCCTCGATGTACCGGTCGACGGCCCCTGCCCCCAGGGTAAGGACATGTTCGATGAAACCGCCGGTATCCACTTCCACATCATACCTGTGGCACAGGTCCACGATTCCTTTCACCGCACGGCGCGGCATCAGGCTGAACGAGCCGCCGGCGAACTTCAGGATATCGATATAGTCACCCATGGTTTCCAGGATATCTTCCAGCTGGCGCTTTCCCATCGGCGTATAGTACGGACCGCGGATTTCCGTCACTCCAAGGTTGCGCGGCTTGCCCTGGCGAATATTGAGAGGCAGGGAGGAGAATGCCCTATCGTCTTCCGGCTGCTTTGTTTTCCGGCTTTTTTCGTCAGGCATGTTTTCTGTCTCCTTTCAAACCGGGGCCATTTTACGGTCATTTTCATATGTTTCCGGAACAGGATTCGAACAGTGGTGCACCTGTCTACATCTTAACACAACCGGAAGATTTACAAGCCTAAAGCTTGCCCTCCATATCCCGCCCCGCCATTGAAGTCCGTATGCAGTGGCAGTCAATTTGTTTTCATGCAATTGTGATCAGGCGATCTTTTTTGTCCGACGTGAACGGCTATCGGAACCGTGTAGACTATTTTGCCCGCTTCTCTTCCGGCATTAATGCCGAGACTGTTTATCCCGACATCACCAATGATCAAGTCTCTCAATTTTGACTCATCCCCCGGATTCGGGAAAGATGCCCGCAGCTGCTCTTCAAGTTCGATTACGACGCCATAGGCAGCCCGGCGACAGTCGAGCAGTCCGGAATTGTCGAACAGGCCGGAAAACTCTTCATGCGTCAGGGCGTGGGTGTGGGAAGGATCGCGCATGATTTCCAGTCGGTCATAGGCCGCGGATTTATCCGGCTCCATGGCCACATCGGCAACCATCACCCTGCCGCCGGGGCGGCAAACCCTGATCATTTCCGCCAGCGCCCTTTCCGGCGACAGTAAATGATGAAAGCTGTATCGGGTAATCACAAGTGAAAACGAGTTGTCGGGGTAAGGAAGCGGGACTGCGTCTCCAACGGCCCAGTCCAGGTTTCCCAGCTTTTGTTCCCGCTGGCGCTTCCGGGCCTGTTCGATCATCGCCGGTGTGATGTCTAAACCTGTTACTTTCCCGGCATGACGGGCGAACTCGCAGGCAACCATTCCCGGTCCGCAGGCGACATCGAGGACATTGTCGTCGCCGCTGACTCCGGACATCCCGATCAGAATCTGCATGGCATCGCGGTGTCCAGGAATCTTGGCAAAGGGAATTGCCTGCTTTGAAAATTGATCGACAATTCTGGCCTTGTGGTCTTGTTCATTTTGATCGTTCACGACTTTTCTCCTTTTCTGAAAAATAAAATAGAATATAGCTTGTATTGCCGGTGGCGGTCTTGCTATATTTTGACAATGAATGTCGAAGAACTGCCAAAATTGCCGCCCATAGAAATCGGATACCGGATCGATCCGGCTTTGCCGGTAATTCCGCTCGCCATGAAGGTGAGCCGCGCCGGCTGCGCCGCGCCCCATGCCCATCCCCGCGGACAGCTCATTTTTGCCAGCAGCGGCGTCATGAGGGTAATCTGCATGCGCGGCATCTGGGTGGTGCCGCCTTCGCAGGCGGTGTGGGTGGCGCCGGGAATCGAACACGAAGTATATTTCCCCGGCGACGTGTCACTGTGCAACCTGTTTGTCGACCCTTCAGTTACCGGGGATTTACCGCAGCATTGCATGGTTATCAAGGTGTCGCCCCTGTTGCGCGAGTTGATTTTGAAAGCGGTACTGGTGGGGGATAATTTTGCACCCGAAAGTCCGGGCTACAGGCTCATGACGGTAATTCTCGACGAGCTGCATGAGGCGGAGGAAACGCCCCTTCACCTGCCGATGGGCAGTGACGAAAGGCTGCTGCGGGTGATGGAGGTTCTGCTCGATAATCCGGGAGACAAGCGGGAACTCGATGATCTGGCGGTTATTGCCGGCGCCAGTTCCCGCACCCTGTCGCGCCTGTTTGTCAGCGAAACGGGTCTTACTTTCGGCGCGTGGCGAAAAAGACTCCTGCTGCAGGAGGCTGTTGATCGTCTCGGAAAGGGCGAGAATGTTACTCGTGTTGCTTTCGATTTGGGTTACCAGAGTCTCAGCGCATTTATCGAGATGTTTCGCCGCTCACTCGGAGTTTCGCCGGGACAGTATTCGCGGCGGCATGTGTGTTAACCTGAACACATCTCGCTTACAGAAAATGTTGAATCAATCTCAAAAGTTGTTTTGGCTCGGCGTGAATAGGACTTTTGGCCCGATTATGATAAACCATCATAAACGGAGGAAAGTCCATGCGAAAGAAGCGTCATCGGTAACAGAAACTTTTACAATGACAAAATTTATTTTTTTGAGTTTCGTATTTACCTTATCCATGGCGATTTAAGATCTCATCGGGGCTTGGCGTTATGAAATGAACTGGAAATATATCATTTCCCTGCCAATCCCAGTTCTGTATATCATCATCGTGGTGCTTTATCTTATCGGTCAACCTTGCTTTTGCTCTGTTCCCGCATGATTGGCCCCGGATAAGACCACCTCAATAGTCGCTGTAAACGATTTTGTGTGCAGGCTGCTGGATTTTGACTGCTATCGAACTGAATAAATGGCACTTCAAGGGAGACCCATATTGCGAATAGGAATGAAAATCGGAGGTGCGTTGGCCCTGGGGCTGGTGCTGATCTTTGTGCAAGGACTGGCGGTCCAAACTGCCAGTCAGCGGATGATCAGGGCGGATGCACGGCTCGAAAGTTCCACCCTGCTACAGCTGGATCTGGAAAGACTGCTGACGCATCTCCAGGATGCAGAGACCGGCCAGCGCGGTTATATCCTGACAGGCAAGGACGAATACCTGGAGCCATACAGTCAGGCCATTCGGGATTATAGTTTCGACCTGGACCGTGCGGCAAACGCCCTGCGTGACAACCCTTCACAGGCGAGGATATTGGAACATGTCAGGGAACTGACTAAAGCGAAGATCGATTGGCAGCAGGGTACTATCAGGCTTCGAAGGGATGGCGGATTGGAGGCGGCCCTGCCCAGGATCGGGAGCGGTCGGGGAAAGCAGCTGATGGACGAAATCCGCTTGGCCCTGGACGAGATAAATGACTCCGAGTCACGGTTGCTGGCGTCCTACCGGCAGGCAGACAAGGCCGCCATCCAGGCAATGAACCAGACAATGTTGGTGGGGGCGCCGCTACTGGTATTGAGTCTGTGCCTCATCTGGTTGTTCCTCACCCGCAACATTACACGGCCGCTGGAGGTTCTCTCCCGGACAGCCCGAAGCATTTCCCGTGGCGACCTGGCCGTGCCGGTGCCCGCCGCAACGCGCGGCGATGAAGTGGGGCAACTTCAACAGAGTTTCGGCGAGATGGCCACCTGGCTGAAGCAGATCACTGATGCTGCCTGTCGGATTGCCGAGGGCGAGGATACGATAGTCATCACGCCAATTTCCGATCGTGACGAAATGGGGTTGGCGCTGGGCAAGATGCTGAAGAACCAGCGCGCCGGAGCTGAGGAGCTGCGCATGCGCTCGGAGGAACTGAAACAACTGCTGGATGCCCTGCCGGCCTATGTCTGGATCTGCACTGACGCACAATGCCGGCACATCACCGGAAACCGTGCGGCCAACGAAATGATGGGACTGGCCTTCCGACACCAACGTCTTCCAGAATGCCATCTCCCGCGGGAGTAAGCGCTCACATTCGCCTGTTGATGTCTGACGGGACCGAGTTTAACCCGGACGATCTGCCGATGCGAAAAGCGATGGCTCTGCGTCGACCTGTCCGGAACGCCGAGATAGACTTTCGCCTTGGCGATGACAGACGGGTCCAGACGTTCGGCAACGCCGTGCCCTTATTTGACGCCTCCGGAGGCGTGCGTGGTTCTGTTGCTGCGTTCATGGACATCACCGCCCTCAAGTGGGCCGAGCACGAACTAGCGGACAATCTTGAGAAACTTCGGGTTGAAATTACCGAGCGGGAGAAGATTGAACAGCAACTCCTGCAGTCACAGAAGATGGAATCCATTGGACTCTTAGCCGGAGGGGTGGCCCACGAATTCAATAACCTGCTTACGGGTATCTATGGTTACGGGGAAATGCTCCGGGACGACATTCCAGAAGACAACGAGATACAGGAAACCGTCGGGCATATATTGACGGCCACAGAGCGAGCCGCTGATCTTACCAGGAGCCTCCTTGCCTTCAGCCGCAAACAGGTAATGAATCGCAAGCCAGTTGTTATCGACACCATCATCGACAATGCCGGCAAATTTATCCGCCGTGTTATTGGAGAGGATATCCAGTTCCGCACCATTCATACCTGCAAAGAGTTACTTGTGCTGGTCGATACCGGCCAGATCGAACAGGTCCTGATGAACCTGGCGGTCAATGCCCGTGACGCCATGCCCCATGGAGGCTGCCTGACGATTTCGACAAGTGGGATGGAGGTAAGGGAGGGATCGGAAGCGCTATATGATCTTTCGGCGCCGGGCAAATATGCCAAGTTAACCATCGAAGATACCGGAACCGGCATTGACGAATTGTCGAAGGAAAGAATCTTCGAGCCGTTTTATACAACCAAGGAGGTTGGCAAGGGAACAGGCCTCGGACTGTCCATCGTCTATGGGATCATCAAACAGCATGAGGGCTCGATTCTGGTAAATAGCGAACCAGGCAAAGGGACTTCATTCGATATCTACCTGCCGCTCTCGGTAAGGTGTGAAGCTGAAGAAAAGGCAGAGATATCCACGACTGTCGTCGGCGGCACGGAGACTCTGCTGATTGCCGAGGATGAAGCGATAGTAAAGTTTTCCATGAAGAAAATTCTCGAAAAATCAGGCTACAGTGTATTTGCAGCCAGTGACGGAGAAGAGGCCGTAGCGCTTTTCAGGGAGCATGATGATATTTCCCTTGTCCTGTCTGATGTGGTCATGCCGGGGAAAAAAGGCAAAGAACTTCTCAGCGAAATAAGGATGATAAAGCCTGCAGTAAAGATAATTTTTATCAGTGGCTACACGGCCGACGTCATGCACCAGAAAGGCATATTTGAAGAAGGGATGGATTTTATCGCGAAACCGGTGTCAAAAAACGACCTTTTGAGGAAGATAAGGGAAGTGTTGGATAGAGACTGAAATCAAATTCACCGACGGCCAACTGTATTTAATATTTCGGCAATTGCACCTTACTGCAAGCGGCTCCAAAGTCCATTTTCGACTGAGGAGGGACAATATCTTCAGGTTAAATTTTCATTTCTTTTTCAAGCCAACAGTCTGGGAATTGACCGTCATTGGCTGGTTAGGCCTGCTGATTTCCCGACGGCAAGTTACGCATTGACTCCTTCCATGGCGAAGATTTCCATTCCGGATGCTCTAGCCAACCGAACATTTTGTCGAACAACCGTATTGAAGCTTTATTGTCCAATTCTGAAAACTCGACATGATGGACGCCTTTAACCCTCATTTTCGGGGTCCCCCACCACCTGACGGCTCAGTGGGCCTGCTGCCTGGCAGCAATGAAATCCATTGGGGTCGGACCAAGTCAACTTAAAGATTTTTGGGAAATATCAAACCATACAATGGCCGGGGTGCAGCGGCGGAGGCAGTCGACCGTCTGCCTCCACTTGGCTATGCCTCGCTTCTTTCTTTGAGAATCTTCTCAAAGCAGTAAAATGGCAAATCACGACGTGGGAAAGTTACGGACCCTACCTTTTGGTATCCTAACCGCTCATAAAGGCCTACTGCTTTTGGGTTTCCGGAATATGCGTCTAATCGAATGCTGGCGAAGCCTCGCTTCATTGCCATATTTTCTCCGAAGCTCATCAACTTTTTTGCAATACCTTGACCTTGAAAAGCAGGATCAACACAAAGTCGATGGACTACAAGCACAGGACCGCTCCCTTGCCAGTCTACCTGTTGATACGCATCCTCTTGCTTTTCGTTGAAGGAAGCAGCACCAAGACAAATTTCCACATTCCGTATCAGGTATAGCGATCCTTCTTTCAAATCTTCTTCCAATTGTCCCCTGTTTGGATAGATATCATCCCATTGGAATATCTTTGCCAGCCGCATCGCTTTTGTGCATGCACGAATTACTTCCATGACATCTGAAACGTCCCTATCATCGGCTTGTTTGATTTTAAACGTGGAATTCATATGGTCTCGCTTCAAACGGTATAACGGGGCAGGACTAACCCACGGAGCGAAGCGGAGATGAGTCTAGCCGTGAGTTGGATCGGTGCTTTAACCTGATTTAACTTGTTTTTATTGCGGCAGTAAGTACTCAAAATCTCCAAATTGAGGTGTCCTATTCGCCTGATTCATTCAGTCGCAATAGCCGATGTCCTTCGAAAACTGTAAGAATTTCAATTTTATCATCTTTCAATCGGTAAACGACTCGATATCCTCGGTAAATAAGCTCTCTAATGTCAGGATTACCTATTTCCAGCACCGTCCCGCAACTTCTCGGATTGTCAGCTAAAATTGCTTCAGCATGGTCAATAAGGACATCAACAAACCGAATAGCGCGCTCCAAGCTGTCACGTGCAATGAAATCCTCAATATCAATCAGATTTTCAGCAGCCTCCTGTGACCATAGTATGTTCATGAATTATCCGCACTTCTTCGGGCTTGCAGATCTTTTCGCAGTTCGGCAGTCGTTTGGGCACGCCCGGATTCAACATCCGCAATCCCCTTCTCAACAGAATCCAGAAAAGATTTCCGGTATACCAATTCATCATAATCCGCAGCGGACAACAGCACACCTGCCGGTTTGCTGTTCTGGGTAATAATAAGTGGATGTCCGGATGTCTGAAGTTTCTTGAACCATTTGGAAATATTGGTTTTAAATTCTGCGATAGGGATAATGTCATTGCTGATTGAAATTTCTCTCATCGTTTTGCTCCTGATATTGATCTGTTCAATGGTTAAAATATAGACCAATATAGCGATCAACACAAGCACTCTGTTTTCTATTTTGAAGTACAACGCAGAGAGCATAGCGGGGTCACCGCTGTTGCGCTTGGTTGATAAAATTTACTGCGTATACCGGCTTTTTTGATTTTTGGAGACGTGACCCTCAATTCTCTTTCTTGCCAGCGGGGGAGAGTGCAGCGGCGGAGCGAAGCGGAGACCGCCTGCCGCCGAGGGTTGGGCGCTCCTTATCCTCTTTTAGAACATACACGAACCTTCGCCTTCCATATTTGAGGTACTGTTGTTGGGCCTGATCTGTACCAGCCTAATCAAGGCTTGCCTCGACTCCTTCAGGATAGAGGCGAGGGAAATAATACCCCACCATTGATGCCGGGAAACCGAGCATTACTGGACCCTTTTCAGAGCCAGAGACCAAACAGCTTTTTTCTAACAAGCTACTGACGACTCTACGCGCTGAACGTTCTGGCATTCCTATAATGCTGGGTATTTCTCCACGAGAGATTTCCCCTCGTAAAAATACATCTCTCAGTAAATGACCAGCTTCAGGCTTCAATTCACCAAAAGAAACTTTGCGATCAACAACCGCTTGAATTCTTTTCTGCATGCCATCCAAGTCCAGAAGACCCGCCATAAAGTCAATTTGGTCAATCGAGATTTTAAGGAAAAATTTACAAAATCCGAACAACCCTGCTTGAGTTAAGTTCCCACGACCATCTAGGTCTCCTCTGCGGGGTTGGTCTGCCCCAGCCAATGCAGCCAGATATTCTTCTCGATTTCTTGCGAAACCTCGAGTAACTGTCCACAACCCGTGGCCATCTATTTTTGCCTTTTTAAGATATGCATGAGTCATAAGACGAGTAACTCGCCCATTGCCATCCATGAATGGGTGAATCCATGCAAGCCGGTGATGAGAGGCTGCCGTTGCAATAACTTGATTTAGCCCTTTCAGTCTGTGAGGGTCGTAGGCTTCCTCAAATCTTTTCATAAAAGCGTTTAGGCATTCTGATTTGGGTGGCAAATGTCTCCCAACCTCAACCTCTAATTCTCTTATTTTCCCAGGAATCACTTTTTCAGTTTTCCCATCTGCACGTTGTACAACAAGATACTCTTTCGGCATCCGCTCATAAAATTCTTTATGTATCCAGCACAAAAAACTTTTGCTTGTAATGACTGTTTCCGGAGCCTCTTCGAGGCGGGATTCGATACATTTCTGCACTTCTATATGTGCTTTACTCTCCAATTGTCTTGCTCTTTTTGCAGGATCTTTAGAAAAATCTTCTCGCATTGCACGGTCGATGTCTACAGGATGAGTGTTATGCCCCTCTATTAAATTGGAATAGTAGCTGTTCATCTTCCTTACCAATTCTACGATTCCTCTACGGGTGACTGGATGAACCGCAGCGCTAATGGCGGCAGATTTTCGTATTACCTCAATCGCCAAATCGCCCAACTCTCCCGTGGAATCAGAAGGCAGCATTGGCTCCATTTCTGAAATTTTTGTATAAAAACCATCTGCCATGTTGTCCTCCGAAATACTGGCCATTTCTTTGGCCGATATATAACTGCCTAATTCTAATTAACTTTAATGTAGCTTTTGTGTTAGTTCAGATATTATATGGCCGGTTAGTTGGTAGCTAGCTAGACCATGAAAAATATTTAGAAACAAGGTAATGCAATTAATTGCATAAAAAATATCGACCAATTTGGCCGATATTTTGGCCGATCTATTTGTATCGCATTTTGCCTAACAAATAAATAACAGATTTAGTTTTTAATTTAACTGGCCGATATTTTGGCCGATCTTGTGAAATCTACAACTTAACATTAGTCAATCAAAATCATACTGTCAATTAACTCGTCGTATCCCTTTAGAAGGAGAAAAGGCACGATAAGCATCAACATAGTCTTGGTGCCTCCGCGGTAGGAATGCCGGTTACCCGGCACCCCCCGCACAGTCCCGGACGTGCGGTTTTCCCGCATCCGGTTCCTCGGTCGTACTCGCTTCCGCGTGAAGCGCGTGCTTTCAAGCGTATCTTCGTCGGCTGACTTCAGTTATCCGTGGCCAGGCTATCTTTACCCGTTCGAGAATCTGGTCAAACTTTTCCCAGGTGAAACTTTTCCGCTTGCCACCTCTCCGATTGAGCCATTTGTATGCTGACTCTCTTACTGTCTTGAAGAAGTCTTTCAGCGACCAAAAGTTTCCTCTCACCCCGTAGTAGTTGTAGTGACCAACTAACCTTGCATTCAATCCTTTGAAGAATTCACCTCTCGGCAGATGTCGGTTCGACTTGATCCATGCTTTTATCCGTTTGCATGCCCCTTGCAGCTTCTTGCGGGACGTGCGGCGTTTGACGCGTGGTTCTCCTTCCCGGTCTTTCATCCAGAAGAATTCAAATCCAAGAAAAGTGAACCGCCGCTCCATGCCCGGATGGAAACGACTGAAGCGCAGTATTTTGGTTTTCTCGGCGGCTGTCTCAAGGTGGAATTTCTTCAGCCTCTTCGGCAGTTCCCGGTAAAACCGTTGCGCTTCGTCTCGTAGCTGAAAGGCGCAAACCCAGTCATCGGCATAGCGGCAGATGCGCGCATCGCCTTTGCACTTGGGTTTGATGACCTTTTCGAACCATAGATCCATGGCAAAGTGCAGATACACGTTAGCCAGGACCGGTGAGACAATCCCCCCTTGGGGGGTGCCGGTGTCCGGGTGGATGATAGTGCCATCGGTTTCCAGTATGCCGGCTTTCAGCCATTTCCGGATCAGATTGAGGAAGGCCCGGTCATCTATCCGCAAACTCAGCATCTTCAGCAGCCAGTCATGGTCCATGTGATCGAAGGAAAAAGCCACATACTACCCACCTCGATGGTTTCCCATCCAAAGTCAGCATTGTGCGCCCCCAACACCCGTTACAAGGGCAATCTCTTGAGCTTTTCAGCTGGTCGCATCGTCAGAACATTCTTTACCTGATTCTGGTCCTTCCCGATGGCAGCCGATTACTTATTCCCGCCACCTGGACGGATCTGGAAATGAAAAGCCTCCGAACTTCACCCCCAGAAGAGCGCCTGCCCGAGCCAGTCTTGCTCGGAACACTTTCCCATCTTCTCCATGCACGCAAAGTTGTTGACTATCTCCTGTGCAAAATCAATCCTTCCGAAGTTGGCACCATCGTCACTTTAAAGGAGGAGAGAAGTCGTGCAACAGCAACTATGCCTCTGGCCCGAAGAGCGAAGCCCTCGTCAGGAACCAAATCTCTGGAAAGACCTTGCCCCTCAAACGCGGCAAACGGTCATTGTCCTGTTGGCCAAGCTGATCAGCAAGGCGGCTTGTCCGACCCCACAGGGGGACAACCATGAGCGCTAACGATAAAATCAAGCCCACGCATCTGAAGCGTTGCGCGATTGTCTACGTCCGCCAGTCAACCGCCGCGCAGGTTCAATTTAACCGCGAATCCACCAACCGCCAGTATCAGTTGCAGGAGAGGGCTCTCCATCTGGGTTGGACCACATCACAGGTCAAGATTATCGATGAAGACCTCGCCCGTTCCGGCTCAGGAACTTCAGATCGCCACGGCTTCGCCATGATGATCACCGAGGTGGCGCTCGGCCATGTCGGGCTTATCCTTTCCCTCGAAGTCTCCCGGGTGGCCCGCAACAATGCCGACTGGTATCGCCTGCTGGATTTCTGCGGCATCACCGACACCCTGATCGGCGACGAGGACGGGCTCTATCATCCCGGGCTTTTCAATGACCGCCTCCTTCTCGGACTCAAGGGTACCATGGCCGAAGCCGAACTGCATGTCATCCGCGCCCGGCTGGACGGTGGCATCCGCAACAAGGCGGCGCGAGGGTGAATTGCGACGGGGACTGCCCGTCGGTTTTGTCTGGGGCGAAGCGATGGTGAGGTTCTCTTCCATCCCGATGAGGCCGTCACGCATGCCATACGCTTGCGTCTTCGAGAAGTTCGCCGAAACAGGCTCTGTCCGCCAGGTGTGGCTCTGGTTCCGCTCCCAGAATCTCTCGCTTCCCCTCGCAACAGAACACCAATTGTGAAATTCAATGGGGCACCCCCACCTACACGCGGCATTCACCAGGTCCTGACCAATCCTGTCTATGCAGGCGCTTACACTGTATGGTAAAACTCATCAGGAACGCTTCATTGACCCAGACCGGCCATCGTGCGGAAACGAAGTCGCGTTGCTGCCTCGGTCCGAATGGAAAGTATTGATCCGGGATCACCATCAGGGCTTTATCGACTGGGAAACCTACGAGATGAACCAGAGTCCGTATCGCCAAGAATACCCGCCCCTGGCCCCATCAACCCTCCGGCGCCATCCGGGAAGGCTCCGCCTTGCTGCAGGGCATCGCCACCTGCGGCCATTGCGGCCGCAAGTTTAGAGTTTACTACCAAGGGAGAAACTCCACCCCTGGTTACTACTGCGCCGCCAACAACGTTGTCAACGGTAGGGGTATCTACTGCATGCGCGTTGGCGGAGTGCAGATCGATCGGCGGTTTCCCGCACGCTTTCTCTCGACGTGATCACTCCTGCCGGTATCGAAGCCGCACTTCTATGCCGAAAAAAATAGCGAAGCGGATCAGCATGATGCCGCCGTTGCCCAATTGCGGCATGCAAGTTGAAAGGGCGCCGTTACGAGGCCGAACGCGCTGAACGCCGTTATCGTGCCGTTGAGCCGGAAAACCGCCTTGTGGCCCGTTCTCTGGAAGCCGAATGGGAGCGCCGGCTCAGCGTAGCTCGCTGCAGCGGAAGCCGAACTCGTACGTCGGTAGAGCAAAGTGTTCCACGCCATCTGACGGAAGAGCAGCGAATGCGGTATATCAGATGCCCTTGGCACTGATCTTCGGAACGGGTATGGGAAGCTGCCACCACCACCGACCGTGATCGAAAGGAACTGCTTCAAACCCTTCTCGAGCGAAGTCATGCATCGCGGTTGAGCCGAACAAGACCAAAGCCCACTTGACCTTGCGATGGCGAGGCGGTGCTCTAACTGAACTCGACCTCGAACGCTGCGAAGCAACAAGGTGCCGCCCCTGCGAACCGATGAAGACACGATCGATCTCGTCCGCCGTCTGGCGGTCCATTATCCGGACGCCGTCATCGCCGGCATTCTCAACCGGCAAGGCAGAAAGACCGTTCACGATGACCCCTTTACAGCCAATAAGGTGCGGCAATCTGCGGCGCTACTGGAAGGTCCCCTGCTTCAAGCCAAGCACGGTTCCGGAGGCAGGGGAGTTGGTGACCATCGCAAAGGCGGCGCAAATCCTTGGCGTGGCACCTTCCACCATACATCGCTGGCTTGCCGACGGATTCATTGCCGGCGAACAGTTCACACCTGGAGCGCCCTGGCAAATCCGTATCAATGATGATATGCGTAACCGTTTCGTTGAACAGGCGCCAGAGGGCTATGTGCCCATGCTCGATGCCATGAGACTCATGGGAGTCTCCCGCCAGACAGTGTTGCAGCGTGTAAAGCGCGGCGAGGTTTCCGCCGTCCATGTCCATTCCGGAAGACGAACCGGCTTATATATCAACGTATTAGACGTTCAACAAGGCCTGTTTGACAACCCTTCATGACAAGGAGTGCAGTATGAAGAGGTTTCCAAGAAGCCTTTGATATCAGCTTCGACGATGTAGCCATAGCTCCCGTACTGAAGGTCGAAGGTGAGGTCTTGGACCGCATGCTTCGCACATCGTTCGGGCCGATAGCCGTAACTACTATCCAGAAAGTCCTGCTCATAGATGGCAGTCAGCAGCTTCGAACATGCCAGCTGCACGAGTTTGTCTTCCAGCGCCGGTATCCCCAGCGGTCTTTCTTTCCCGTTTTCCTTGGGAATCCAGCACCGCCTTACCAGTTTCGCCCGGTACTTCTTTCCTTTCAGTCGCTCGGCCAAGTTCTGAATGTTGTAATGCAAGTCTTTCGCATATTCTTCCGCCGTTACCTTGTCTACCCCGCTGGAGGCGTTCTTGTTCAGATCGCGCCAGCAGGTAAGAAGAAATCCGGCGTTCAGTTCCCGGTAGAGGTCCCGAAAGCGGTGTTGCTTGTCTGCTTTCGCCTTCTCTGCTATTCCCCGCAGTGAGGTTGGCTTATGTTTTTCCAGTCCGACTGTGTCCGGCATAAGTTTCCTTTACGGGCTGCGTACTTCCGTCAGGTCCTTCCCCATGCCTGCATCAGCAGGCGTGTACGTGGCTTTCCCACGCTCTGAGTACTATGCCTGATAAGACACCCCATGACATACGGCGGGCTTCCCCTTTCACGGTTATACCTCGCCTCCCTGTTTCGGTGTTCCGTGTCGCTCGTCAGGTTCCGGCCTAGCGTGTTTCAGGGTTTCCCCGATACGTGCCTCAATATCCGTATACCTTGTTGCAACCTTCCAACCGGCAGGAGTCTATGGGGCTTCCCAAGTTCCTGACGTATCTCTTCCTGCATGCCACGGCCTGTGGACTCCGACGGATCGCAATCAACCTTGCCATTACGGTTGATCTTGTGTTGCCTTCGGGACCGTTAAGACCCTCGGCATCCGCAACAACCCCTATTTCGAAGCTGTACCAGCACTTCAGGGAGCGCGGTCTCCCCTACGGCCTACAGGATTCTCTGCCTACGCTTCACCTGTTTTGTTCGCCGGAATCCTTCCCGACTCCGCAACAGGCGCAAGGCTCGATACAGGTGGGTGGCTAACCCTTACCTGACAGGGACTTTCACCCTGCTAGGAGTCTGTCGGACTTGACTCCTCCGCTGACTGACCTGAACAGGTAGCAAGCCCGAGCTGATACAATTTATTTGGTTCATAGTTTCACCTGCACCACCCCATTTTCTGGAGGTCCGTGCAGACAATCCTCCCAATTAGAGGAGGGAAAATGTTCTTTGTCAATCTATGCGGTCAAAGCCAATTTCAATGTATGCAGCCTTTTGATGTTCCAGGCCATGCAGACAAGGTTCCATTCACCTTGTGCAGCTTCAAGCCCGCGCATCATAAAACGCCGGAAGCTCATCACTTCCTTGATGATGCCGAAGACCGGCTCTGATGTAACCTTGCGCAGCCTGTAAACTGTCTTGCCTGCCGTTGTCTTTAGCCGGTGCGTCATCCTGGCCACTGAATCTGCGTTCTCCGGTAATGGTGGAGGCTCACGAAATCGGTCCCATAAAGACTGGTTGTGATGCTCCCGGTCCGCGGCAATGTATGGAGTTATTTCCTTGTTCTCACAGGCCGTTACGTTGTTTTCGCTGAAATAGCCGCTATCGGCAATCAGTTCCGTGACGATGCCAAGCTCTTTCGGCAACTCCGCAAGATTCTCCAGGGTCGGCTTCAGTTCCTGCTTGTCGTTGGGTTGCTGCGTGACATGGGCAGAGAGAATCAGTTTGGATGTTGTATCAACGCCCGCCTGGGCATTGTAAGCTTGCTCGAAACCGCCACCGGAGACTGGCATGATGCGGGACTCTTCATCAGTCAGATTGACTTGGTCCTTGGCCATGGGGCCTGGTTTCGGAGGCTTGGGCTCTTTGCCACGTGGTTTCTTGCCGGTTTGTTGTTCTTTTTTGGCCCGCTTGGCGAGCTTTTCTTCGTACTCTTTCTGTTCACGGTCATGACGTTCGGCAGCTCGGCGCTCGATCTCGGCCTTGGCGGCGGCAATTGCTGAAAGGCGCTTCTCGCGATGCTCAAGTTCCTCGGGAATGCTCATCCCGTCCGGGGTATCGCTATGGTCGGCATCTTCCGCTTTCTTGAGCAGTTCGGCAACTTCGGTCTTTAACTGTGCCTCCAGCTTGCAAGCATGTTCGTAACTCAGGGCTTTGTGCTTGGAAGCATTTGCGTTGATCTTGCTCCCGTCCAGGCTGACGCTTCCCAGTTTCAATAATTTCATCTGGTTCGCTATCAGCAGAATCTGGACGAAACATTCTTTGAGTTGCGGTGAAAAACGCCGCCGAAAATTGGCAATGGTGTCATGGTCCGGATGGGTATTGGCAGCAACATAGCGAAACGCTACTGAGTCGTACGTATTGCGCTCCAGCTTGCGACTGGAGAAGACTCCGGTGGCATAGCCGTAAAACAGAAGAGCAACCAGCATTTCCGGGTTATATGGTTGAGAGCCACGACCAGCATAGGACTTTCTCAAAGAGCTAAGGTCGAGTTGCTCTACGATCTCGACCACAAAACGGGCCAGGTGCCCTTCGGGCAGCCAGTCCTGCAATGATGGTGGAAGCAGGTACTGTGTCTCCCGGTCACATTCGACAAATTTTACTGACATCTCGCTCAACTCCTGATGTAGCAAGGTTTCAAAGCTGAGCGAGTATAACACATTACGTCGGAAAAGTCCGACAGACTCCTAGATACGCCAAGCTTCGCTTGGCGCGACAACGGGAGCCACGGGTGACCCGCCCATTCTGGGTCGGCGTCCACTCGCGTGTTCGTGTGCGCGTAGCATGTCGGCGTGTCACCCGCGGCCCTGTTCGCGCGACGCGTCGCGCGAACAGGGCCGGCCATGACCCGACCGCCCAGATTTATCGGGCGGACAGAATTCCAGGGACAGTATATTTATCTCCCCTGAATTAAATATACTGTCCCTGGAACCCGTGGACGGCTACCGAAAATGCAACGCCGGCAGTCATTTGATCTTCTATTGCCAACTGTCCGCTGATTCGATAGAAATTGTTCGCGTTCTGCATGGACGTATGGACTGCGAGACGCGACTTTCTTCACCTTAATAGCAAATAGAACCTTCTATAATGATAACTACATCTGCTCACTTCCATATCAATTTTGGTTCTCCGATTTACTTTTTCTTGTTTTTATGCTCATTATTCACCAGAATTCCGGGGAACCTCAAGGAACCCCAAGGGGACGCCCAGGAATCTCAATATCATCCTTGCAGCAAATCTCGCTTTAGCGCGTTGATGTGCATTGACAGGCACTCGATATGTGATAATGTTGTAGCGTAACATAATAACATGATGTTAATAATTATTTCCCGATAAAGCCAAGCTCCCTGTGAAGGGAGGGCGGAAAGCGCGGGTCTTGATTAACAAGATGGCCGAGCTGCCGAAGGATAAAATCTTTGGTGTGCTCGGCCTTTTTGCTGGTCAAAATTTGTTATCGAATTCTCTCCATCAAATCATTCTGATTTCAATTCGAAGCACAAAGATTACGTTTCGACACCATCGTAACGAAAGGAGATAAAGCAATGCCAACATACATTTCGCTTTTAAAATTGACGGAGCAGGGAATCAAGAACATCAAAGATGCTCCGTTGCGGTTGGATCAGGCAATCAAGGCAATGGAAGCCGGAGGGGGCAAGTTTGTTGGTGTCTATGTGGTCATGGGTGAATATGATTACGTAGTTATATCGGAAGCCCCCAGTGATGAAGCTATGATGACATACCTGCTGGCACTTGGCTCCTTTGGAAATGTGAAGACGACGACGATGAAGGCATTTAACAAAGAACAATTCAGCGATTTGATAAAGAAGTTACCGTAACGCTTTGGAGAGATCTGCAATCCGAAAAAGAATTTTTGTTTATAAAACTGCAAATCGTACATAGCTGAAGGGCCTCATGCATTTGAAGGAGGATCATTATGGGACATCTTGTTGGAAAGAACGCCTATCGGCAGCTTGGGAAGAAAATCGACGGACTGGAGACAAGGGCTCCGTGGAATGAGAAACTGCATGCGATCCTCAAGGAACTGTATTCATTGGAGGAGGCGGATGTCGTTGCCAAAATGCCCTACGGCCTATCTCCCTTCGATGAGGTGGAGAAGACTACCGGCTATGAAAAGGCTGCGTTACGCAGGATTCTTGACGGGTTGACCGCCAAGGGTTTAGTTATGGATATCTGGATACACGAGACGTACTACTATATGCCTTCACCCATGGTGATCGGTATTTTCGAACGTACTATGATGAGGGTTGGGCCGAACCTCAACAGCAAGGAATGGGCCAGGCTCTTTCATGAATATTTGGATCAGTCTTTTTATGAAGCGAATTGGGGAGAAGATAAGCAGTTTTCTATTTTTAGAGCATTACCATATGAGGAAGCGATAAAACAGTCAGAATTTGCCGAGGTTCTGGATTATGAGAAGGCATCGGCTCTAATTGACCAAGCAGACAGATTCTCCATCAGCCTTTGCAGTTGTCGTCACGAGAAGACCCATCTTGGAGAAAAAATGTGTGACACCCCCCTTGAAACGTGCTCCCAGTTCGGTCAGGCGGCGGATATGTTGATAAGACACAATCTGGCCCGTGAAGTGACGAAAAGCGAAATGATGGAGAATTTTGCACGGTCAAAGGAAATAGGGTTGGTATTGACAGCCGACAATGTCCAGAAAAACATCAAATTCGTCTGTCACTGCTGCAAGTGCTGCTGCAACGTTCTGCTGGGCGTGAGCAAATATGGCTACTCGAACACGATAGTTACATCCAACTTCCTTGCCGAGATCAATGATGATACTTGTTTAGGCTGCGGGAAATGCGCAAAGGCCTGCCCCATCAATGCGATTACCATGAATGCCGAGGAGGCTCCGGAAACAAAAAGGAAAATGACACCGCATGTCGATACGTCAATCTGTCTCGGTTGCGGAGTATGTGCCTTGCAATGTCCCAAGGGATCATGCAAACTCACGAAACGTGGCCAGAGAGTGATTCCCCCGGAGACCACTTTTGAGCGGTTAATGCTGCAATGTCTTGAAAGGGGGACTCTACAGAACCAGATATTCGCAAATCCGCAGAGCATTAATCAAAAGTTCATGCGTGCATTTGTTGGGGGGTTTCTGAAGCTGCCTCCATTAAAAAAAGCCCTGCTGAGCGACAGGCTGAGATCAAAATTTCTCGATACGATGAAAGGTTACCTTCATCGGCGTTGAAGTGTGAAATATCTTTATTCTTTAACGTTATGATTTTCGATTGCTTATGTGGGTTAAGGTGCGTGTCTATGGCAGGTCGAACTTCAACGCCGGTCAACATGCCGCAAAAGTTCAAAGTTCGTTACAATGAAAAACACTCTTTCCAGTGCCCAGAACCATCTTCACTGGGGAGCCAAAATTCCACGTGAATTCCGGGGACATAATACAGTTTTTTTCGGTGAATTCCGGGGACATAATACAGTTTTTTTAAGTTTGTTTTCGCGTTCTCCCCGGCGTCCCGATGCTTAAATCCCGACCCGTCATTTGTTCGATTCTTTGAACAAAATCATCACTGCCAGCCGGCCGACCCGTCCGCGTTACCCGCCGCAGTTGGTGTACCTTTTCCTCGTCTACTGAAGCGATGAATTCCTGCCAGTTAGTGATCAAGCCCATAAGTGTCCGGTCCCTTACAAAAGGGTCATATTCGATTAATCCGGCATGAAATCTTGCGCTCGACCATGTATACTCATATGGTTCCTTCACCATTCCTGAACGAACAGGATTCATGAGCACATACCGCGCTGCTGCCAATAGGTGCTGTTCGTCCAAGACACACGAGCCGAATCTTCCCTGGAAAAGATAGCCTCGGACTCCTTGTGTGAAGTTCTTCATGCGCGTGTATCGGCGATGTCCTTCACCGAATCCTCTAGCAAGAGAGATTTCATCATCCGGTATGGCTATAAAATGCACGTGATTGGTCATGAGGCACCACGCGAGGATATCAACTCCGAAGCGTGCCGCCTCCTCAGACAGAAATTGCACGTACTGGCGGCGGTCCTCGTCTGTATGAAAAACATCCATCGAACGTACACCCCGCTGAGTGATATGGTGAGGATATCCGGGAACGACTATTCTTGAGATGCGAGCCATGGCTGGATATTATTAGACAGTATTAAGCAAGTCAAGCTAAAATTGGTATTATGTCCCCGGAATCCCCCGTGTCCCGAATTCCCCCGAGTTGCTCACTGGATACAATTGAAAAGCCGTCCTTTGTCTTTTCAGCAGCTACACAGACTGCACCAGTTATCAGCATGACAAGCAGCAGACCTACAATATACCAATTTCTCATACTTACTCCTTTCTTGATTCAACGGGCATGGCTTTGACCTGCCCGCCCAGTTTTTTCGGGCGGTCGGCGTCTATGGACGTGGTTATGTCCTTTAATTTGAGCTCTTCAGGGCACGGTCTCGCTGGCTGAAAGCTCAGTTTTTTAGATCTCTGGCCCAATACTGGTGGTCGTGGTCTTGAGTACACTTCAACCCAAGCTTGGTAATGTCAAAGTCCATGCCCAATGGGCTCCAAACACCAGATAAGTCCGCTTTGTCCATAAATCCATTCGAACTCCATTTTTTATTTACCATTCCCATCTTCAGATTGGCTTTGCAGGCAGGACATTTCACTTTTCTGAAGTACAGCTTGTAAAGAACGGCAATTATATCGAGGGGAAGGATTTCCCACTTTTTCTGAAAGCCACCCGCACCCATTTTTATCTCCTTCTTTCTCCTGACATAACAGCCAGCAGTTGACCGGGCGTTTTTTCGGCCCGGTCCAACTGTCAAGTTGGCAATACGTTTTTAGCATGTTATTTTCTAGCCCATAGACTCTTGAAGCAGTCGCGGGGCAGGTTCGTTAATGATGGAACGAACTCGTTCTCTCGAAAAACATCGCGTTGCCATCATTAGGATCGCCAACTCTTATAAAAATGAGATATGGTGAACTTTGTCGATAAAGATTCACTGAGGCGATACCGGAGGGGAAATTTAATTCAATCGTCCAGATGTCCCAGATATCTTTATTTTTGGATAGTCGCCAAGATCCTGTGCCGGACTCAAATCCTTTTTTAGACTTTCCAAACCCGTCTCTCCACCAATCAGGCATGTTAATCATCGAAAAAGAGCCGTCTTGCCTCAAAATTAATTCATGTTTTACTGGCGGGTATCCACCTCGTTCTCTAATGTCCTTCAATGTCTGACTGTCAGGTGTCCAGACTCCGATAACATCCTTTATTTCAGGCTTTGTACGAGTGAAATTAAGTTCTTTCACATCGACCATGGGACAACCCATGATAAAGAGACCGATTGTAAGAAGACTAATGATTGTAATATATTTTTGCATATATTTTGCCAACAACTGATTGATGAGCCCCTGCTCAAGTACCAATTTTCTCAAAATTAATTCAAAACTATTTTGCAACCTACGTAACCAACTGTAAAATCGAGCATTATGGCTCTGTAAAATATTCCAAACCGGCAGTTGAGAGGTTAAAATAAACATTCCATTTCGGCTTTTTCCCCAGATTTCAAAAAACCGCAAAGCTCAGGTTTTCCATTTTGCCATTCATTAGATTAAGGATATGTTGCAACGTTCCCAACCCGTCACCAGCAATAAATACGAAAAAAGCCGTCAGTTCAGCCAAAGCTGAAACGGACGGCTTTATTTGCCAAATGAATAATTTCCCTCTCCATTCCCAATCTTCAAATCTAAATCACAACAAAAACAAATTAGCTCCTATTTACAACGAGTATTATTCCCGTGTCAACCGGCCATAAATTATTTTACACAAATTAAAATAAAAGACAGGTTATCGATTTTTTCAGAGAAAGCGAATAGCAGTCAACCCTTACGCTAACATGTCCCGGAATACTTCTCCGGTACGGAGAAATGTCCGGCCAGGCTTGATTGCTTTCATCATGGCCTTCGCAGATATTTCAGAATGCACACCAAACTCGCAAACAGCGGAGCTGCGAAAAATAACAGATGCGCCAGCCACAGCGAGAACCTTGAATCATGTCTCCCCGTCATCGGGTACATCGCTGCAAAGACCAGATAGACCACGCTTGATACAATGAATAACCAGCCGCCATACCGGTTTGCGCTATACCACACCTTCTCGTCCGAAAGAGTCCTTGCTGTACGAATACCGAAAAACCGGTTTCTTGGAACCAGGGCCAGAATCAGCGGGATCGACATCAGTCCGATCAGCACTGCGGGAATAAAAAACGGCTGGTTTGTCATGCTCATGCCTCCATTCGATCAGTATGCGGCGAAAATCTGCAGTCTCCCGGGCTTTGCCAGGAAACGGAACCATTTCACCAGCGCAATGCAAAGGAATTGTCTTCTCCCATCTCGACGCGGGTGCCGAAAGGTCTCCCCTCCCGGTTCAGCGTGCGCATGAGCCATTCCGCATCCGCCCGCGAAGCGCGGTTCACCCTGAATTTCTTCATGACATTCGGAACCATTCGCAATCCGGTGAGCCTGCCCGTCGCGGGGGAAACCGTCACAAAATACATCAGGCTCAAATCACCCCTGAACGATTCATTACCTCCGATCCCTTCATAGTCGTTGATGAAATCACCGCAGCCGTACATAATGGGCCTGTCGCGGTAGACTTCGATTCCCTTGACATGATGGGATGAATGGCCGTGAATGATGTCCACTCCGGCCTTGTCGATCAGACCATGGGCGAAATCGGTCTGTTCGCGGGAAATTTTGTACCCCCAGTTCCCGCCCCAGTGGATGGAGATGACGATAACATCTCCCGGCCGTTTTATCCTCCGGATCCTGCTTGCAAAGCCAAGCAATGTCCTGTCCGACAAATCGGGCAGCAGATTTACCCCGGGCCTGTTCTCGTCTGCGGCCCAGTTCGCAGGTATCCCGCTCGACTCCAGGCCGCAGGAGAACACTATCACCCGGCCCTTTCCCGGTGCCTCGATCACGGCAGGAGCCTCGGCCGAATCAAGATCAGGCCCCGCCCCGGCTGTTTTTATTCCCGCTTTTTCGAGGGTCAGCAGCGTTTCCTTCAGCCCGTCATAACCCCAGTCCAGAACATGGTTGTTCGCTAGGGAGCAGACGTTGATGCCAGCAGACGTGAGACAGGGAATATTTGCCGGATTCATCCGGTAATTGATCCCCTTTCCCTTCCAGTAGTCATCGCTGCGGGTGATGCTCGTCTCCAGGTTGATTATCCGCACATCCGGCGAAACCCGCTCCAGTTCGGCAAGGGCGTCGCCCCATATGTAGGAAAAACCGACCGGTTTCGGGATAAACCCGTTCCTCTCTTCGGCCAGGTCCACGTACCTGTTCGCGTCTCTCACATACGGCTCGTGGAGGTGCGGATCGCCCGGATGGGGCAGGACCTGGTCGATACCTCTCCCGGTCATGACGTCGCCGCAAAAAAATAATGTTATTTCCCGTCCGGAATGCGTTTCTCTCATATTGAAAACTGCTCCGTTGCTTCGGCAATAAAATCAGCCAGCCGCTCCCTGGTGATAAAACCTCTTACTTCCCCCCTGCCATCACCGGCCAGTGGATTGTCCGCTAACACCAGGAACCAGGAGGCGGGTTCGACGTGCATGGAGGTCAGGACAGCCTGCAGGGAAGTGCTCTCGGTAACCCTGATGAAGTCCTTCCGGGCGATGTTTTCCAGGGTCTCGCCTCCCCTCCCGCTGCCGACCGTTGCCAGAACGGACTCTTTTGTGACAAACCCGGTTACCGTTCCGCCGTCTGCTGTCACCAGAAAGTTTACAACAGCCCCCTCGATGCGCAAAATCCGGTCAGCCAGGTCCCCGACGATATTCGCGCCATTCGCCATACCGAATCCGGTATCCATGATTTCCCCCGCAAACCTCGTGCGGAAGAAATCAGCCTGCAGAGCCTGCGGGACATGGAGACCCCGGCGTGCGAGCTTCATGGTGTAAATGCTGTCGGATGAGAAAAGCTTTCTCACGCCATAACTTAGCGCCACGGTTATGGTCATGGGCAGAATTACGCTGTAGTCGAGGGTCATCTCGAAGATCATGACAATGGCTGTCATGGCCGCGCCTGTGGTTCCGCCCAGCAGCCCCGCCATTCCGGCCACGGCAAAGGCGGACGCGGTCACGGCATGGCCCGGCAGAACTGCATGCAAGGCTAATGCCGTAGGCACCGCCCAGTGTGGCCCCCAGGAACAGGATCGGAGAAAAAACGCCTCCGGACCCCCCGGAACCGAGGGTAACGGAAGTGGCCAGGAGTTTCAGGGCAAAAAGCAGGAGCAGAAAGTAAAAAGGGAATGCCCCGCCGGAAAGGATGTCCTGGATCGTGGCATAGCCGACGCCCTGGACATAATAGTGGCCGTATGTGTTCATGAGCATGTACATGACAACGCCGACCAGGAGCATTCCGGTCAGGTGGCGCACGTAATACCCGCCTTTTATGCGGTTATCGAAAAAATCCTCGACGCCGTAGACCGACCTGATAAACAGCAGGGAGGCAATCCCCATGAGTGCGCCGAGGACCGCGTAACCAAGAAGAACCGACGGGTCGGTAAGATGGAGTGAGAGGTTTTCCATATGGGGGATGACAAAAGAAGGATGATCTCCGAAGGAGAGCCTGCCGATATAGGTGGCAACAGCGGTTGAAAGCGTGACGGGGACCAGCGTCTTGACGCTCATCTCGTGAATCAGTATTTCGATGGCGAACAGCACACCGCCGATGGGGGTGTTGAAGGTCGCGGCGACTCCTCCCCCGGTGCCGCAGGCGATCAGGATGACACGTTCGCGCGGACTCATGTCCAGGAATCGCCCGAGCTGGGAGGCAAGAGCGGAGCCGATCTGCATGATCGGCCCTTCCCGGCCGACCGAGCCGCCGCTGCCGATGGACAGCGACGAAGCAAGGGATTTCACCAGGGCCACCACCGGCCGGATGGCGCCCTTGCGGTAGTAGACCGCATCCATGACCTCGGGTACCCCGGTGCCTTTTGCTTCCGGGGCGAAGTTCTTCACCAGGTAAGCGACGCCGAGCGCTCCGGCCACCGGCAAAAGGATCACAAGAGGCCCCCATGGACTTTCCGGGGTATGAATGCTGGCGTCATAGAGAAAAGAGAGCCGCCCCAGGAAAAACAGGTTGTGGAAGAAAGCGATTAGACCGCGGAAAGCCACTGCGCACAGTCCGGAAACCACTCCGACCAGGACCGACAGCAGGAGAAAACTGAATGGGCCGTATGGTTTGCCTTTCCTTGCCCGGACATTTATTCTCCCCTTCCCCCTGTTAATCAGCCCCTCCCCCAAGGATGGAAGCTACAATACCATCTCCCTCGTGCCGCATGCGGACCCGGGGTGCTAGCCAGATTCCCTCTCCAGTCTGATTACAACGTGGGAGAGGGCAAAAGAGAGGGCAAGGCATAGGGCTAAATTCGGATACTACTGTGATTTGTTTAATACTAAAACTGCTCCGCCGCCTCGGCGACGAATTCCGCCAGACGCTCCTTGGTAATAAGTCCGCGCACTGTTCGGCTGAATGGAGGCGAGCCGTCCGGGGACACCAGCACGTGGAATCATTTCCAGGGCAAAGACTTTTGAAAACAGGGAAAAAATCGGCGTCTGCTCAGGTACGGCCAGATAGTTCATGGCCGCGATGGATCCCAGGGGTGCAGCCCCTTTCCCTCTCGAGGTTTGTCCGGGCTATCCCGGCGGCAACCATGTCCTACTATCCGCCGGTCGTCGATGACCAGGAAATTATTGATGGCCGGCTTCTCCGGGAGGGTATAGCGGACGAATTCCTCTATGGCGAGAGAGGCAGGCACTGTCGTGAAGCGGCTGTCCATAACATCTCTGGCGCTTTTGACCTGGATAAGGGTAGCCCGGAGCGCATCCGGGACCAGGTGGCCGCGCCGCGCCAGTTTCTGCGTATAAATGCTCTCCCGGCAAAACATCTTTCTCACCCCGTAACTGATGCCACAGTTATGGTCATGGGAAGGATAACGCTGTAGTCGAGGGTCATCTCGAAGGTCATGACGATGGCGGTCATGGCCGCTCCGGTCACGCCCCCCACCATTCCGGCCATACCGGCAACCGCGAATGCCGGCGGACTGATCGCCAGTTTCGGGAATATAAAGTGGAGCAAAGGTACCCGTATGCGCAGCCCAGGGTCGCACCCAGAAATAGGGACGGGGAAAAAATGCCGCCGGAACCTCCCGAACCGAGTGTCAACGATGTGGCGAAAAGTTTGAGGAAAAAGAGCAACAGGAGCATGTAGAGCGGCAATTGCAAACCGGTGAGTATTTCCTGGATGGTGGCATATCCGACCCCTTCCACGTAATACCGGCCGAACAGCGCCTACACAGATACACGACGACACCCACCAGAAACATGCCGAGAATGTGGCGGATGTAATAACCGCCTTTTACCCGTTTTTCAAAATAGTCCTCGCAAAATATATGGATTTTATGAGGAGAGTCGAGGCCAGCCCCACCAGACCGCCGAGACCGGCATAGCTGAACAGCACCACCGGATCTTCAACGTGAAAGAAGGGGTTTCGAATGAGGGGATGATGAAGGATGGGTGGGCGCCGAAAAAGTACTGGCCAATATATGTGGCAGTGACTGTTGCCACCGCCACCGGCACCAGTGTCTTTACACTGACTTCCTGCAGAAGAAGTTCTATGGCGAACAGCACTCCTCCCACAGGGGTATTGAAAGTCGCGGCGATCCCACCTCCGGCTCCCGCAGCGATAAGAATGGTCCTTTCGTAAGGGCTCATCCTGAGCAGTCCGTCCGATGGTGGAACCGAAGGCGGAGCCGATCTGGATGATAGGCCCTTCGCGTCCGACGGACCCCCCGCTGCCGATGGATATGCGCCGAAGCCAGGGATTTGATCAGGGCGACCACCGGGCCGGATGCCGCCTTTATGGTAATGGATGGCGTCGATTACTTCCGGCACACCATGTCCCTTTTGCCTCCGGGGCGAAATTCTTTACCAGAAATACGACGACGAACGGCGCCGACCACGGGCGCCAGGATGATCAACGGCCCCCATGGGCTCGCCGGGTGTGGACATTTGCATCGTAAACGGTGGAGATTTTGCCGAGAAAGAACAGATTATGAAAAAAGGCAATGAGCTCGCGAAACACCACCGCACCGAAACCGGCGACTACGCCGACCAGAATGGAGAGGAGGAGAAAACTGATCGGACCGTAGGGTTTAGCAGTCCCGGGTTTAGCAGGAGTCATGTAGCGACCTCGATAATGAATTCAGGTTGTCAGGCTGAAGGTTTGAAGGCTGAAGGAACGGAATCATGTGCTGCCACATGATCCGATGCATCTGAACCGGCAGGCGGAGCAAAATCAAATTCGTCAAATAACCGCAGGTTTTCAAATACAAGTCTTCAACCTTCCGCCTGATCGCCCGGGCTTAAACTCATCTGTAGATAATAACCGAAATCCAGTGTTTCCGCATCCGGGCGGACCCCGGAAAGGCGGGAAATGCTACTTCGACGCGGCCTTTTTCGCGCTTCTGTCGACGTAATAAACCCCCATGGTCATTATGACATTGGTCATGATGATGACGGCGAAGGTTATATCCACGAAATATCCGCTGCCGTCGATTTTGAGCGAGGCGGGTATTATGGCCAGAACCGCCGATGCCAGTCCGCGCGGCATCATCGACATCATGATGAACCTGTCCGGCCTTTTTTCATGGAATATGAGCGCCGTGAGACCGACGCTGAAAAACCGCATGACCACAATTATCAGGAGAATTGAAAAGCAGATCAGGAAAAATTCCCGGTCCACCTGCTTGAAAGTGATTATCATGCCCATGTAGACGAAAAAGAAGGTCCTGATGAAGAAGGTCATCTCACCGTGAAAGAATTTGATGGTGCTCTCGATCAGCGAATCATTGGAAATTTTCAGAAAGCCGGAGAAAGAATGGCTGTTTCCGAGGACAATGCCGAAGATGAGGACGGCGATAGCGCCGCTGCCCCCGAGGAAACTCACGCCGCCGAAGGTAATCAGCACCGCGGCGAGAGTGAACATGTACGAGTATTTTCTGTCCCTGAAGGAATCGAGTACTTTCAGCCACAAAATCCCTGCCAGCCCGCCGCCGATAATCGCCGTGGAAAAAGAACTGGCAACTGCACGGAAAGGTGTCCTGATGCCGGTGGTTCCCAGGGTTATTATTTCGATCAGAGTTATAGTAAGCACAACGGCGAGCACATCGCTCAACACGGACTCCACGGAAACAATGGTCTTGATCTCATCCTTGATTTCCATCCTGCTAATTATGGGGATGACGATGGCCGCGCTGGTGCAGCCGAGGATGGTTCCCAGCAGGATGCTCTGCATGATCTGCCATCCCTGGATGAAATGGAGAAAGGCGGCGATGCCGGCCATGGAAAGAAAAAAGGAGACAACCACCAGGAACGACGCCGCCCCCAGCTCGATGATCAGCCGGTCCAGGTCCATGTCCATGCCCCCCTCGAAGAGGATAATGATCAGGGCGAGCGATCCGAAGTATTCGGTGAAATCACCGAGAGTTTCGGGATCGATGAAACCGAGGACCGGCCCGAGCAAAAGGCCTATTCCCAGCAGGAGAAGCACGTCGGGGATCTTCGTCTTGTCGAAGAAAAATATTCCGAAAAAACCGGTCATTATTATTATGCCGGCGATGATGAACACCAGGGATATGTCCATGCAGACTCCTTGTCTGTGGGATGCATGGAATACTACTAGGCAAAGTAACGCTTGTCAGCTGTTTTTTCGGCGAAATCGGGACTTCCGGGAAAACGGTCAGAGCTTTTCCAGCAGTGCCACGGGGAATGCGCCGAGGATATCCGCCAGATAAAGTATCGAGGCGTCACCTTCAGAGGTGGATGTGACGATTTCGCCGGTGAAGATGTTGCGGTACCGGTTTGCGGGAAAATCAAAGGGAATTACGATGCGGGTGTCGCCCCAGACTTCCGCGCCGAACGGCAGAGCGTCGGCATCGCCTATCAGCCGGGTATAAAACAAGGGTGCGACGACCAGCGCCGACTGCATATCGAGAGAGCGGTCGAATACGCACAGATTTCCGGCTTTCTCTCCTTTCGCCTCCAGCGGCAGATACCTGCCGGATTCGAAAAGGTCCCTTCTTTCTCCGCGATACACAAGGATTTTGTGCATCAGGTAGAGCTTGACCGCGCCGTCCTGCCTGTTCGCCAATAGTTCTCGCACCAGCCCGGGCATACCACTTTCCGATTCCGACCTTTTCATGGATTCAAGAAGGTTTACCCGGAATTCGTAATCCACCGGCCGCCGGTTGTCGGGGTCGACCAGGTTCAAGTCCCACAACTCGCTTCCCTGGTATATATCGGGAATACCCGGCGAGGTAAGCTTGAGCAGGGTCTGCGACAGGGAATTGAACATCCCGCAAGACGTAACCAGCGGAATGAACGACCTGAATTCATCGAGAAAGCGGTTGCGGCTGCTGTCTTCCGTAACCATGTCCACGAAAAACATCAATGCCTCTTCATAGGCCGGATCGGGGTTTATCCAGCTGGTATTGACCTTGGCCTCCCTGACCGCCTTGAGCATGTAATCCTTGATGCGCTGCCTGAATACGTCGTACCCGTTTTCGGACGGAGACCCGACCGGCCAGGCGCCCACAAGGGTCTGGTAGAGCAGGTACTCCTCGTTGCGGTCCGGTACCAGCCGGCCGTCCACAGCCATCTTTATTTTCCTGTTGAACCTGCTCCAGCGCAGCAGGCTACGTTTCCACAAATCCGGGATCTCTGACAGGACGTTTATCCGCGCCCTGACATCCTCTCCGCGCTTTGTATCATGGGTGGAGGTGGCAAGCATGGCCAGCGGGCGCGACTTCCACCGTTCTATGTTCTGGCCGTGGAAGGCGTCCAGGGAAACGCCGAACCGCTCGGGATTGCCTCCCACCTCGTTCAGCGACACGAACCTGTTATAGACGTAAAAGGCGGTATCTTCCACCCCCTTCGCCATGACCGGTCCGGTAATCTGCTGGAACCTCATGACGAAATCGAGCCATTCCTTCTTGTCAGCCTCTTCCAGCCGGTCATAGAACCTGAGTTGGAGGACATCCCGGATGAAATCGAAAACCGAAGCGTTGGTGGCCGGATTATTGCGTCTTGCCTTGGCTACGGCGTAATCGATATACTGCCGGTCCCTCTCGGAAACCTCGAAGCTGTTGATGTAGGTCCGGTAAACCGGAAAAAACGCAATTACCTCCACGAGCGCCTTGATCAGACTGTTAAGGGTAAAATCCCTGGTGTGCCGGTCCATTTCCGAGATGGTGTTCAGATAGTGTCCGAGAGTATTGACTTCACTGGACATCGATACCTGCATGACCAGTTTCTTCTTTTCGTATACCGTTTCCGTAAATTTTGCGCGGTACCCGGTGAAACTGCCGTACAAGGCGTTTAACGCCTTGCCGTTTGCCGAATCCACGAACAGGCCGTTCAGGGAATTCATGTAGCCGTAGCCGGTAGCCCCGTAAATCGGCCAGTCTTCGGGCAGTTTTTCTCCCTTCATCAGGATTTTTTCGCCAACAATGTAAAAGGCCTTGAACCTCGGGTCGAAGTCGAGAATTTCCAGATATTTTTTGCGGATTCCGGCCTCAACCGAATCCTCTTCGTTGTTCCCACAGCTTCCGGCAGCCCCGTCCACTTTCGGAAATTCGGGACAGGTCGGCCATTTGTTGAGGAAACAGCCGTATTGCAGGCGGGCCAGATATTCGGAAGGGTCGTAAAGCCCGTCGATGTGGTCGATGCGCAACCCGGTCACCTTCCCTTCCCTGATCAGTTCGAATATCATCCTGTGGCTTTCGGCGAAGACGGCGGGATCCTCCATCCTGATTGCTCCCAGGGAGTTGATATCGAAAAACCTGCGATAATTTATTTCCTCGGTCGCCACCCGCCAGTGGGAAAGCCGGTAAACCTGCTGCCTCAAAAGTCCGTCGAGGAGATCCAGGCTCCTGGGGTCCCCGTTTGCGCCGTTGAAAATACGCACGTTTTCGTTGATGAACTCTCCCACCTCGGGACTTTCCAGGTAGAGGGAGCCGAGCCGCCTTTTGATGATTTCCTTCTCGCGGTATCTTTCGACAACCCGGTCGTTGTCGGTTTCGGTATATTGAGGAAGATGATCGAGCGCGGTCATGATGCTCAGCAGTTCCTGGTAGTGCTGGTTGTCCTCCCCGAGCGAAAGCTCCAGTTCCTCCAGCCGGCATGACAGGATATCGACGTAGGTCTTGGGGATTATGGGAAATTTGTGTTCGTAGTAATACAGGTAGAAAGCTCCCTCATGGAATTCCAGCCGCAATTCGCGGTTTTCCAGTATGGTGCCGTACTGGTCTCCGAGAATGGGAAGCAGAACCTTGTTTTTCAGCTCCGGCTTGGTCGGGTCCCAGTCTATATCGAAAAAAGAGGAATAGGTGGAGCTGGGTCCGTTTTCCAGGACATCGAACCACCAGGAGTTGTCGCTGCTTTCCACGCACATGTGATTGGGCACGATGTCCAGGATCTGCCCTATCCCCGATTTCCGCATTTCCCCGACAAACGCGTCGTATTCTTCTTCGCTTCCGACCTCGGGGTTCAGGGAATTGTGGTCCGTTATGTCGTAGCCGTGTCCGCTTCCCTGCCGGGCTTTGAAATAGGGTGAAGAGTATATATGGCTGATCCCCAGTTGACGCAGATAGGGCAGGACACGCCGCGCCGCGTCAAACCTGAAATCCCCGTTGAACTGCAGCCTGTAAGTGGCGACTGGCACGCTGAGCAGACATAATGAACCGGTTTCCATTTTTTTCCTTTCGGACTTATTGATCGCACTATGCTTCGTGTGATTTACTGCCGTTTCAGCTTCACGCCTCCGGAATGACCGCCGCCGTGTTGAACCCCAGCAGCTCGCCAAGTTTTCCGAAATCCTCCACCCACCGCACTCCGTCTTCCTCACCGGTGCGCGAGCAGGCGAGAAAGCGGGGGTATTCGGTTTTCACCAGATCGAACCAGATGTTCTGCACCTTCCAGTAATTCAGTTCCACAGGAATTTGCGATACGAAATCCATCAGCCCGCGCAGTTGCTCGAGGTGGTCGGTATTTTCGGGATTTTCCCGGAATTTTTCCATCATACTCTCTATTTTCCGTCTGATGAGAAACTCCAGGTCCACGGAATCAAGGCTGACATTCCAGGTCCGGATATCATCGAGAATCCTACCGGCTTCCTCAACATTTACCCTTTCCATGGCAAACGAGTTCCGCAACTCAAGATTGAGGGCAATCTCGGCGGTGGTGAAAAATCTCCCCGGTATGGGCGTGCCGGTATCTCTCAGAATCCCCATCAGACCCCGGTTGTTTTCATAAAGATTCATGTACTGATGGTCGAAATCGGTGAGGGTCTTGTCTATCATAATCCCCAGGATCTTTCTCTGTTCGTCCCTGAAAAGGTCCCTGATGGAATAGTTGTGCATGCCGAAATGCCGGTCCATTAGCCGTATAGTCTCGGCAAAATCGCCGACGGCAAAGATTTTCATCACCTCGTCGTTCATGGCTTCGTACGCCTGCACGCCCAGATAGGAACGGACCCCGCCATATACGGCATGGTTGCCGAAATAGACGACACAGAAGCTGATATGCCCGGATTCCAGGGTTATGCTCGAACGAATATTTACTTTGCCGACGGCAAGGACCGATTGACCGCTTCTGATAAGATGGAATTCCTCGCGGTCGATCCGATAGCTGTAAATTCGGGTTTCTTCGACATAGTCTTCGAATATGGAGCTGACGGCATAATGGGCGCCCACATTGACCAGATCGATCATGCACGGCTTGACGAACTTCCCGTAAATAGTCCTGCCGTTTTCGTGTTGCGGGATATTGCTCCTTGCCGCGGAAAGAACCTCCAGGAAGGGTTCCTCGAAGTTACCCGGCAGCAGTTTCTCCGCCAACTGGATAGCCCGCCCCGCATACTGCAGCACCTGCGTCGCTTCCAACCCGGAAATCTCATCGAAAAACCAGCCGCAACTGGTGAACATGAGCATGGCCTGGCGCTGCATTTCCAGCAGGCAGAAAACTTCAGGCCACGCCTCAGGATAAAGTACACTGACGGCATGCCGGTCAATAAAATTGCCGATGTTCTCCTCGGAGCGGTCCAGGATAACGGAGATATAATCATCCCTGGCAAGCCACGGGTCCCGGAGATATTCGCCGGCCTTCCGGTCATAACCCACCGCCATGCTGTCGCGCAACTGGTCCAGGGCCGCGCGCAGCGGTGCACGCCATTGCTGGTCCCAGCCGGAATTCCCGCCGGAATCGCAGCCGCAGTCGCTCCGCCAGCGCTCTATGCCGTGAAAACAGCTCCAGGAGGTATTTTCCACTATCCTGACTTCGTGGTCCGGCGGGTGCTTTTCCAGGTATTCGCCGTAATTAGTGATCCGGGCCAGGCCGTTTTTCTCTATGTAATCCAGCGCATACGCAAGGGCCATGTCGCCATATTTGTGATGGTGACCGTAAGTCTCTCCGTCCGTGGCGATATGGAGAAGCTGAGGCCAGTTTCTCGACCCGGAAAATCCGCTCACCAGGCGATGGGCGAAATCCTCCCCGCGGTTCAGCAGTTTTTCGAAGGCCACGGCCTGCGAGATGGGCCCGTCATAAAAGAAGATGCTTATTTTCCGGCCGGAAGGAAGCCTGCACAGATAAGCCCTGGTCGGGTCGATTTTCCCGCCGCTTATGTCTTTCCATTTCCTGCCGCCGATCCCCCTCACCTTGCCCGCCTGGTGTGGCGCCAGGATGGTGAAGAGTATCCCCGCTCCGGCAAGTATATCGAGGGTTTCCAGGTCGACGGCGGTTTCCGCCAGCCACATCCCTTCGGGAAACCTCCCGAAGCGGCTCTCGAAATCCCTTATGCCCCAGACCACCTGGGTCCGTTTGTCGCGGTCGGTGGCCAGGGGCATGATCATGTGATTATAAACCTGGGCGATTGCATTGCCGTGGCCCGAGCGCCATTCGATACTCTGCCGGTCCGCCTGGAGAATCGACCGGTAGATTTCAGGCGCATTCGTCTCCATCCATGAGAGGAGTGTGGGACCGAAATTGAAGCTGATCCTGGCATAGTTGCTGACGATATCCATGATCCTGTCCGTCACCATCGAGGATGCGGGACGCGGAGTTGGGCGCGTAGCATTCGGCGGTGATCCGCTCGTTCCAGTCGTGGTAGGGGTGAGCCGAATCCTGGATCTCCACGGCCTCCAGCCAGGGGTTTTCCCTGGGAGGCTGGTAAAAATGGCCGTGAATGCAGATGTATTTTTCCATGGTCAGTCCGTCTCCGCCAGGTAAACCGCGCAGCTTCGTCCGCGCATGACGGCATCGGTCCCGCCCGTCCGCCTTTTCCGGCAGTACCGTACCCGGTCCGCCCCATTCCGAGCCGGACGAATCCAGTAGCCTGCTCCACCGGGTTCCGCGGCGCGGGAAGACGTACAGAAACATCGGTTTCATTGAAATTGAACAGGCACAGCCGCCGTGCTGTCGCCCTTCCATCTTTCCACCAGGGCCAGATTCTCCTCTTCCAGGGCCAGACCCGGAAAGCATCGCTTTCGGGCACGGAAAGTGCCGGGATATTTTTTCTCATGGCAATCAATGTTCCCTGTAGAATTCGAACAGGACGGCGTGACTTCCGGAGACATCTTTTTCCGGATCGATCTTGAGCGGAGAGAATGTCTCGATCGACCGGGGATCGGGGGGGTCTCCCCTCGGAAGCGAAAGCCCCGAATTCTTCTTTCCTTCCTTCACGCACCGCCTCCACCAGCGCCGGGATCGGCATGGCTGATGAAATAGAGAAACGGCGCATCCTCGCCGTACTCCTCCCCCATGAACAGGAGCGGGATCATACGGGGAGAGCAGGGCCAGCCCGCGGCCAGCCTGAGCGATTCGCAAGGGAACGAGCGCCGAAAGTCGTTCCCCGAACATCCGGTTTCCCACCTGGTCGTGGTTCTGGGCGAAGACGACGAACCGGCCGGCCGGTCTGAGCCGACGGCGGAATTGCCGTGGCGCCTGTGACGGTAGCGGGAATACTGGCCGGAATAGACGAAACCGTTCCGCTAGGCATTTCGCGAACTGGCCGGTTCCGCCGAAATCCATGTAATAGCCGTCCCTCTCGCCTGTCAGAAGAGTGTGCAGGGCATGATGGAAATCGTCGTTCCATTGGCCGTCGAGACCGTAGCCGCCCATTTACGTGCGGCGTTTATGAGTCCGTGATGTCGTTCAGGTCGCTCTCGGCGATGACGTGGATTTTCCCGCCCGAGCCTCTCGCCTCCGCGTGAACCGCCGTCGCCAGTTCCTGCAGGAAGTGTCTGGCGCGTGAAATCGAATATGCCGTGGATCGCGTCCAGCCGCAGGGCATCGATATGGTACTCAGCTGACCCAGTAGAGGGCGTTGTCGATGAAATAGCGCCGCACCGTCATCGCTGTAACGGTCCGTCGAAGTTTACCGCCTCTCCCCATGGCGTCCGGTACCGGTCGGTGAAGTAGTGGCCGAATCAATGCGAGATAATTCCCCTCGGGTCCCAGGTGGTTGTAGACCACGTCCAGAATTACCGCCAGCCCGCTGCCGGTGGCAGGCGTCCACCAGCCGCTTCAGGCCGTCCGGTCCGCCGTAGCTGTTCTGCGGGGCAAAGGGATAGACGCCGTCGTAGCCCCAGTTCCTCTCTCCCGGAAACTGGGCCACCGGCATCAGCTCGATTGCGGTGATCCCGAGATCCAGCAGGTAGTCGAGCATGGAATTAACGCTTCGAATGTCCCCTCCTCGGTAAATGTTCCCACGTGCAGCTCGTAAATGACATAATCGTCAAGCGGCCTGCCCATCCACGCCTCGTCGCTCCAGGTGAAGCTTTCGGGATCAACGATCTGCGACGGCCCGTGCACCCCGTCCGGTTGAAACCTGGATGCAGGGTCCGGCCTTTCCGTCCCGAAGTCCAGGACGTAAAGGTAATTATTTCCCTCACGCACGCCATCGACAACGGCCGAGAAATATCCTCCTCCTCTTTCCGTAGAGGCACAACCCGGCTCTCGCCGTTGGAGAAAATCCGGACTGAAACACCCTCCACGCGTGGCGCCCATACCCTGAAACGCACCTTGTCTTTTCCGACCATCAGCGCTCCGGTCGCGCCACTCCACGGCACGGTAACCGCGCGATAGTCTCCTGTCGGCATCCCTTCACGGCCGGTATATCTGTTCTTCACTTGTTCTCCCGCATCAAATCATACACCCCTCACGGCTTCATATTCCCGTCACAGGTAAATCCTGTGGTTTCCTTCCCCGTGGAGAAGCCAGTGAAACAGGGTCAGGTATTCCCGCAGATGCCTGGTCAACAGAAAATTTTCCCTGACGAATTCCCTGGCCTTCCTGCCGATCTCCTCGATCATCGCACTGTGATGCAGCAGGAACCTGATGCGGTGCGCTGCGCCTTCGGGGGTATTGACGAGAAAACCGGTGTGATAGTTGAAAACCTGGCGGCGGATGCCCCCCACGTCCCCTCCGATGACCGGCTTGCCTTTCCACAGCCCTTCGGTCACCGTCAGTCCGAAACCCTCCCTGACCGATTTCTGGATAATGATGTCTGCCATCCGCTGCAGGGCGTTGATGGTGCGGTGGGCGTCGGGCGGCAGGAGCAGCACATGGATATCCGGATCACCCGCCGCAGCTTCCATGACCTCGTCTAGCACCGCTTTTCCTTCCGGATCGTCAGTCGCGCCCCCACCGGCAAGCACCAGTTGAACAGGCAGCACCTTCCTCACCATCTTGTATGCTTCTATCACTCCCAGCGGGTCCTTGAACCTGTCAAAGCGGGAAATCTGCACGAGTATGGGACGTTCGGGGTCGAGGCCGAAATCCGCTCGAACGGCGTTGATTTCGGATTGGGATAGTTCCACATTCTTTTCACTTAGCGGATCGATGCTCGGAGCGATGAGAAATTGCGGATGGGGAAGTGGCTGGGCAAAAAGGCTCATGGAAAAAATGCTCGCATCGTAACCCGTAATCAGCGGCTTCAACGCTCTCCATACCGACAGGGAAGGATGACTTATATCTATATGGCCGCGCCATACCCATTTGCCCTTCCTTTCCGGGCAGAGGGACAGCAGGGCGGCTGGCTGGGGGTCGTGGATGAGCACGATCTGCGCGTCTTCCAGAGACGGGCGGAGCCGCTCCATGTTTGCCTCGTTGACCTGCCGGTGAATTTCGATATCTTTTCCGGAAAGAGTCACGGGAAACCCCTGCAACCCGTTGTGCATTGATTTGGTTACCGTAAAGAATTCCTTCGTCCCTTCGATAACCTCCCAGCTGGCCTCGATTCCCAGGTCGTTCATGAGCGGTATCATCCAGTAAAGGATTTCAGCGACACCGCCACCTTCGCGGGTGGAATTAACGTGGACCACCCGAATTCCCTTCAGCTTGCTGCCAAGAGTCCGCAACTCCCTGATTATGGAAGAAGAAGCAATTCCTTCATATGCCGCCAGCGACTTAGCCATGCTCACCTCCCGCTCTGCCCAGGCATTCGACAAGCACTTTTCTCATTTCACTCAGGGTAAGAAAACTGAAATCCACGGAACTAAGCGAATTTGCGTAACCTGCCCCGGCATCTCCGAACTGGGAAAGCCATTCGGAAAAATCGTCCTGCCTGCCGGGAGTCCTCCTGCGAGCCTCTATGAAGTGATAAAAGATACTCCCGTTTGTCATATTGCTGATTTTCATGGGGAGTTGCGAAGGCTCTTCGATTATGTCGCCGGTTTCGAAGACTACGGTCGTGGCCTCCAGGAAAAAGAACTCGTCGCCTTTTGACACCGCCGGATTCATGGGCAATTCGCTCAGGCGTTCGTCGAATATGTCCAGCATCGTTGCCCTGAGGTCATCCATCGACCCGATGGTATACGGATCGAGGATGCCGAGTCGCTCCGCAAGTACCCGGTCGTCCAGGAAAAGCTTGGTCCAGACGGCGAAGTCATTGTGGTAGTCGGGGTTGTCGAAAGAAGGCCGCAAGAGGGTCTCGCAGAAATGGTGATAGAGCACGTTCTCTCCACAGGTGGCCACCCGCGCCCGCAATTCCCTCAAATTTGCCGCTTCCTGGACACCGCTCATCCTGGTAAGCAGCGCACAGTCTCTTACGATGAAATTGTTCATGGCCTGTTCTCCATAGAATTGGTTGTAATAAGTGTACTATATGACCATAAGGTTGCAAATCCGCCGTCCCGGGGAGTGCTTGTCGTCTGAGTCCGGCAATCACCGGAAAACTGCCAGGCAATGCTCTTTTTCAAAAAATGGTTGCAATCGGAAAACCATGCCCGTATATTTTGTATACCAATTATTTGTTCAGTAATCAAATCGCAGACAATATTCATAAGGATTCCAGTAATCCTGGATTCGGTAGTTGCAGGCATCCTTCGTTCGCTCCGGAGGCCTGTTTCTGCTGCTCTAAGCTCATTTCGCTACAGCCGTTAAACTCACCCTTCGGGTTCAGACAATATCGGCTGTCCACACTCCATTTCGCCAAGAGCAGCAACGAAACAGGCCTGAGTTGCTTACTGCGGACACCTCCAACTGCCGTTTTTGAGATGACAGGACATTTCAGGTTACCGTGAGATGATTCCGCCGGACACATCAATAATCCGGCTCTTCCTCCTCAACGGTTCGGGGCGAATACCCTTCGCCCCTTTTTTTTATTTAAAACCCTGCCATCGGAATAACTTGTCGGGCCCAAATAAAAATCCGGCGGTAGCGAAACAGCATCAAACATTTCGGGAGAAGATAGCATGAGTCAGTTCATTTACAGAGTTTCGGCATTATTGGCATTATCCACATTCCTTCCTTGCGGCGTGGTGGCTGCCCGGGGTTTCAACAATGGTGACGGTAATTCCTCTGGATCCTTTCAGAGTTCATTTTCACATAAAAGCAGTGGTTCAAACGGGCACTATATCAAGGGAAATCTGCTGGAGAAAGAAGGTGACCTCGACGGAGCGGTGAAGGAGTACAAGACTGCCATATTTCTGGATTCCGCCAACATCGACGCGCGCAGAAGGCTGGCCGATATTTGCCGGTTCAGGGGAAATTTCGGGAAAGCAGCCGATCAATTCAGGCAAATCATGTCATTACAGCCGGGAAACCCGCTGATTCATTATCATCTGGCCAGGTTATACGACCTGGAAGGAAATTACCTGGACGCTGTCTCGGAATACACCTCGGCGTCAGCGCTCGCACCGGCTAACATCCGCATTCGCAGGGACCTGACGCTGCTTTACCGAAGGCATGGAATGACCGACAGGGCCATTGACGAATACAAGGAGATTCTCCGCCTGAAAAGTAACGACGACCAGGCAAGAAACGGCCTCATAGCCCTGTATGTGAAGAATAAAAGATATGATGCATTAACGGCACTCATAGAGGATGGAGTTAAACAGAAACCGCTGGACCCCGCGAGCCATTACAAGCTCGGGCTCATTTACGAATTCCGGAAGAATTACACCGGGGCCGAGGAAGAATACAAAAAGGCGTTGGAACTGAATAATGACTACGCTAAGGCACTCAGCGCCCTGGGGCGCCTCTACCTGAGAACCGGCAGGTTCGACGAAGCCAGGGCAGCTCTGAAAGCGGCAAAAAAAGCGGATCCGAACCTGAAACAGGCGGCCCAGCTGCTGCATAACATGCATGAAGAGTTCAACAGGGAATTGTACGTGTCGTCCAAAAGACACCATGTGACTAGGAGGCATTCGAGCAAATCCCGTCATTCGGTGAAGAGAAAGCATTCCACTAGAGAGGACATGCGAGAAAGAAAATCCATTCCCGAAATAGCAGACACGCAAAGAAGATAAGGCATGCGAAGAAATCAAAACATTCGATAAGGTCCCGGCATTCCAAAAAGACCAGTCACTCGAAGAAGACAAGACATTCGAAAAAGAGACGTCATACGAAGAAGACAAAACATCCAAAGAAATCCAGAAAATGATGATTTCGAGCGGCTGAGAGCTTAAACTGATGGACGGATGAAGAAGTCATGGGGGTCAGGGCTACAAATTAAACAAATCACAATTTTTCTCCTGCTGTTTGATATAATATTTATCCATACAATCAATGCATCCGATTCAATCCGTAATCAGAGAGCATTTTTGCAGCAATAAAAAAACAGGAGGCTCTATGCGAAGTTTGATTCTTGCGGTTATTTCATTCCTCGTTTTCTGCGGCAGTGCGGTCGCGGGAGATGGGCTCGACGGCTTCCTCCACAACCTCAACATCCAGGCCCGGTCCGACATGACCGGTTTCTCGGCACGGGTAAGCGCCCAGTTCGGAGTTCCCGAGATGCGGGTCCGGGCGGTCATCGGCACGGTCAGCGCTCCCGCGGACGCATTCATGGTGTTCCAGCTTGGCGAAATGACACACAGGCCTGTTGATGAGGTCATTGGCGTTTACAAGGCCAACAGGGGAAAAGGATGGGGCGTAATCGCCAAGAGTCTCGGCATCAAGCCCGGCTCTCCCGAGTTCCATGCGCTCAAGCGGGGCGATTTCACCCTCGACGGCGGGCCGGGAACCGGCCCCGGCAAAGGGCACGGAAAGGGCAAAGGGAAAGGGCACTACAAGTAGGAACTCTTGTTTGCTGGGCATTCGTCCGGAATGCAGGGGACATGAAAGGCGGCTACGGGAAACCGGCCGCCTTTGCGGAAAGAACGACCGTGGCATCATGCAAGATTGGAAACGCATGAAATCATGGGCGTCCCCGCTCTATCAGAACGATCTGGATATCCATGACATTGGTGCCGGTGGGTCCGGTTACCAATAAATCACCTGTTGTTTTGAAAAAGTTGTAGGAATCGTTTTTATCCAGAAAGTGCTGCGGGTCAGCGCCCAGCACTCGCGCAGCCTCGACTGTCTTCCCGTCCACGACTGCTCCCGCCGCATCCGTCGGGCCGTCCGTGCCGTCGGTCCCCGCCGACAGGAAAGTTATCCCGGATTCACCCTCGATTTCCATTGCGAAGGCGAGGGCAAGCTCCATGTTCCGTCCGCCCTTCCCTTTTCCCCTGACGGTGACGGTGGTTTCCCCTCCCGAAACGAGACAGATGGAAGTCTCCGGCTCCAGGGACCGTTTCGCCGCCAGAGCTTTTCGCGCTAGCCAGGCAGCCGCCTCGCGCGCCTCGCCGGAAATTTCCGCAGAAATTATCTCGCCCCTGAAACCCAGATCTTCGGCCTTCTTCTTTGCCGCCTCCAGCGCCAGCAGGTTGCTGCCGATTATTACGTTCGAGACATTCGCAAATACAGGCAATCCCGGCTTCGGTGTTTCCGGGGCCATTCCCGTTGCTCCCTTTCCCAGGAGTTCCTGGACCGATTCGGGCACCTTCTTCACCAGGCCGTATTTCGCCAGCACTGACTGCGCATCGCTGAATGTCGTAGGGTCCGGCGTTGTCGGGCCGGAAGCTATGATATCGAGACTGTCTCCTATCACATCGGAAAGTATGAAAGAAATATTTGCAGCGGGAAAAATCATTTCCGCCAGCCTTCCCCCCTTTACCCGGGACAGGTGCTTCCTTACCGTATTGAGCTCGCCTATGTCCGCACCGGCCCTGAGCAGTAGATCCGTCGTCATCTGCTTTTCCGCGAGGGAGACGGGAGGGAAAGGTGAAACGAACAGGGCCGACCCGCCGCCGGAAACCAGCGTGACAACCAGCGTTTTTTCGTCTGCTCCGGAGACCAGGTCAAGGATCCGTTTTGTTGCCTCGACGCCGTTTTCATCAGGTATAGGATGGTCCGCCTCGAACAGGCGGATTTTTTTCAATTTCCCGTGGGAAGCGTGCCCGTATTTGGTAATGACAGCTCCGGAATCGAACAAGTCGCCAAGGGACTCTTCCATGGACAGAGCCATGGCAGGAGAAGCCTTGCCGAAGCCGATCACCAGCAGGCGGGAAAAACCATCTGCTCTGTAACGGGAGCGGATCCCTTCACAGTGTTTTGAAACGCTCCGGTACGGATTCGCAGCTTCCAACGCACAGGCGAATATCTGTTTTGCCTTATCCGATAAATTTGCCATGCAAGGAATATATCATCGAAAATGATTACCGCAAGCGGTTTAACAGCGGACATTCCATTGTTTGCACAATACTCCGGAACAACATTTGTCATCGATTTTCCTCACTTTACCAACCGAATCTAATTAACCGATTAAATACGTGCGGGTTTGACATGCGAAGAATACTATGTATACTATGCGCTGCAGCATGAAGGGATCAGGATCAAACAGGATAATCAAATAACCCGTATGGAGGATGTCATGAGGGCAATACTGGGAATTTTTCTTTTTTCCTCAATTTTTCTTGCCGGTACATATTGTCTGGCCATGGACAAGGTGGAAGCCCCCGAATCATGCACTCATTGCGGCATGGACCGGACGAAATTCGCCCACAGCAGGATGCTGATCGAATACGCCGACGGTACATCAGTCGGCCTGTGCAGCCTCAATTGCGCCGCCATCGAACTGGACGGCAGCAAGGGAAAGGAAGTCAAATCCATACAGGTAGCCGACTACAACTCTAAAAAACTGATCGACGCGAAAAAGGCCTTCTGGGTCATCGGCGGCGAGAAGAAGGGTGTGATGACCATGACCGCCAAATGGGCCTTCGAGAAAAAGGCTGACGCCGATCAGTTCATCAGCCAGTACGGGGGCAAGCCCGGCACTTTCGATGAAGCCCTGAACCTGGCGCGGCAGGACAAGCGCGGCAAAGGGATGAAAAAAATGGGCGCCATGGACCCGGACAAAACAGGCAAGGGAGACGGAAAATGCTGTTGCGGAAAACACCAGTCGGAAAAGCAGTAAGAATCTTCATACCGTTCATTCTTACCATGGTACTGGCGACCGCTGCAATGGCCGCCGGAGCAAAGCCGGTAAAACTCAATGACAAGGACAAGTGCCCGGTCTGCGGCATGTTCGTCGCCAAGTATCCCGACTTCGCCGCCCAGGTCATATTTCGCGACGGCGGTCATGCAGTTTTCGACGGGGTAAAGGATATGCTGAAATACCGTGCCGATATCTCGAAATATGCGCCCGGCAGGAAAACGTCCGACATAGTTGCCGTTTACGTAACCAACTACTATACCCTGGGCCTGATAGACGGCTACAAGGCATACTATGTCGCCGGGAGCGATGTCTACGGACCGATGGGCAGGGAACTGGTCCCCTTCGACAAGAGAGCCGACGCCATGGAATTCATGAAAGACCACAAGGGCAAATCCATCCTCACCTTCAGAGAGATAAACGCCTCGGTAATAAAAAGCCTGGAATGAAAAATCCATATACGGCATTTGAACCGCAAAGGGTGCAGAATACCGCAGAGAAGCCTCTCATTATTTAACTTTTTACCAGGTCCACCCTTCTGATGAAAAATTGTCCAGGCATTTTTTTCCGGAAGCCCTCTGCGTTCCTCTGCGCCCTTTGCGGAAAACCATATTTCAATATGATACAATTACGCAAATCCACAATTTTTCTCAGTACAACAACAGCACTTTTCCTACTGTTCGCTGCCATGTTCATCAATGCTCATCTGCGGCAGGAGGCTGAAAAGGCCTCGATCGCCGGAATGGCCTCGATAGTACGGGACAACGGACTGACCGATCTCTGCCTGTTTACCGAGGCGAACTATACCAGGAACCCGAGCCAGACCGACCTGCAGACCCCGTTCCAGGAGTACCCCATGTCGCCGGAACACTTCCCTTCCGGTTCACTCATGCCACCGCCGGAACTACCGAAGGAAAACCATGTCGCAAGCCATTGAACGCCAGAAACACCTCATAGACTTCACCCTTTCCTCGCTGATGCGGAGGAAGGGAAAGAATTTCTCGGTTCTCTTTGTTTACACCCTCGTGGTATTTCTTCTTGCCTCGGTGATGTTTTTTGCAGGAGCCCTGAGAAAAGAAGCCGGTCTCGTCCTTAAAGACGCCCCGGAAATCATCGTGCAGAGAAACCTGGCGGGCAGATATACGTTCATACCGGACCGTTATGCGGATAAAATCAGGGACATTCGCGGAGTGATGTCCGTCCGGGAAAGATTGTGGGGTTATTACTACGATCCGGAATTCCGGGCGAACTATACCTTTGTGGAACCCGAGCATTTCTCCTTCAAAGAAGGTGAAATTGCCATCGGATCCGGAATCTCAAAAATGAGGCACGCCTATGTGGGTGATATCATCAGCTTCAGGTCCCCCGACGGCAGATTGCAGAGTTATGAAGTAAAGGAGGTTTTGCCGGAGGAATCCCAGCTGGTGGCGGCGGACATTATCCTCATCTCGCAAGCGGATTACCGCGTCCTTTCAGGCATTCCCTCCGGCTACGCAACCGACCTGGTCCTCAAGGTACGCAACAGGAAGGAAATCGATACCGTGGCGGAAAAAATCAGAAAGATTCTGCCCGACACCCGACCCATACTGAGGGATGAAATCCTCCGCACTTACGACGCCGTCTTCAACTGGAGGAGCGGAATCATGCTGGTCATCCTGTGCACGGCGCTCCTTTCCTTCGTCATTTTCGCTTGGGACAGGGCCACCGGCCTCAGCGCCGAGGAAAAAAGGGAAATCGGCATTCTCAAGGCAGTTGGATGGGAAACTTCGGATGTCCTGCTGATGAAATTCTGGGAGGGAACCGCCATATCGTTGACCGCCTTTCTGGCAGGTATCATCCTGGCATACGGCCATGTCTTCTTCACCTCGTCAGCCCTCTTCCTGCCGGTGCTGAAGGGATGGTCTACCTTGTATCCGGACTTCCGCCTGGTCCCGTTCATCGATGTAAACCAGATTATCACCCTGTTCTTTCTCACCGTCGTCCCGTATACCATTACCACCATCATCCCCGCCTGGCGCGCGGCAACCATCGACCCCGATTCGGTAATGAGATAGGAGAACGGACTGCCATGATAGACATCAAAAACGTAAGGAAGGTTTTCAACCAGGGCAGGCCCAACGAATTCACGGCCGTGGACGGGGTCGACCTGACCGTGAACATGGGCAACGTCACCGTACTGAAGGGGCCGAGCGGATCGGGAAAGACTACCCTGCTGACCATACTCGGCTGCATGGCCAGGCCCACTTCCGGCAGGATTTTTCTGGAAGAAAGGGAGATAACCAGCCTGCCGGAGCGATTCCTCACCGAAATAAGAAGGCAGGCATTCGGTTTCATCTTCCAGCGCCTGAACCTGATCAAGGGCATATCGGCGCTGGAAAATGTCATGGCCCCGGCATACCCTTCCGGTGAAAAATTCTCCTCCCTCAGGAACAGGTCCATGGAGCTGCTGGACATGTTCAGCCTCACCCACCGGGCAGCGGCCCGCATCGAGTGGCTCTCCGGCGGAGAGGCGCAGCGGGTTGCCATCGCCAGGGCGCTGGTCAACAACCCGTCGGTGATCATTGCCGACGAACCGACCGCGCATCTCGACACCAGGCTTTCCCGGGAATTCATGGACATCATGAAGACCCTGAAGCAAAAAGGCAAGACCATCATCATCGCCAGCCATGACCCTATCGTTTTCGATTCGGACCTGGCCGACGCCGTGGTGGAGATGAGGGACGGAAAACTGGCGCAGGCCGGAGCGGCACGATGATCCTCCATCCCGGGATACTGGCCCTGCTGCTCTCATCGCTCCTGATCAGCGGCATGGTCCTCTATTCCGCCGCCTGCGGCGTAGGCATCCTGCTCGGCTGGGATATCAGTAGCGGCAGCGAGCGGCAACTGCGCCTGGAGCGGAAAACCTATCTCATTTCAACCATTCTCGGCTACTTTCTGGCCTTTCAGCTGGTCTCGCTGTTTCTTTTCATATATACGGCGGACAGCATCTGCCCGCTTTTCGTGGGCGCCATGTGCGCGGTGGGAACTCTGGCGCTCAACTCCTACGGCTATCCGGTCCTGTTCTGCAAGATAGCCAACTTCATTCTCGCCGGTCTCTGGCTCATTCTCAACCACGTGGACAGCAAGGGATATGATTATCCCCTGCTGAAAACGAAATACCGCTTCCTGCTGCTCATCGCCCCCATCGTCCTGGCGGAAGCCGTGCTGCAGGGGTTCTATTTCCTTACCCTTACGCCCAATGTGATCACCTCTTGCTGCGGCAGCCTGTTCGGCACCGGCAATGCGGGACTGGCATCGGAAATGGCATCACTTCCGGCTTTTCCGGTTATGGCCGTTTTTTATTCCATCATGGCGCTGACAGTTTCGTGCGGCATATGGTTTTACCGGTCCGGGAAATCCGGACTGCTGTTCGCGGGGTTGAGCGGAGCAGAATTCGTCGTTGCCATCATCTCCATAATTTCCTTCATCTCACTCTATTTTTACCAGCTGCCCACCCACCACTGTCCGTTCTGCATCCTGCAGCGCGGATACGGCTATGTTGGCTATCCTCTTTACATCCTTCTCCTGGTCGGCACGGTAACCGGCCTTGGCGCGGGCCTGCTCAGCCCGTTCAGGAAAATCGCCAGTCTTGGTGAAAAGCTGCCGCCGCTGCAGAAAAAGCTCGCCCTGGTATCAATCATTTCCTGGATTCTCTTCACCGCCATAGCCACCTGGCCGATCATTTTCTCCAGTTTCACACTGATGATATAATCCACCAGGCATTAACATCAAAACAAATCTTTAAACCCGAAACGGCAGTTGGAGGTGTCCGCAGTAAGCAACGCAGGCCTGTTTCGTTGCTGCTCCTGGCGAAATGGAGTGTGGAAAGCCGATATTGTCTGAACCCGAAGGGTGAGTTTACCGGCTGTAACGAAATGAGCTTAGCCCATCTTCCGCAGTTATAAGGTTGTGAAGATGGCATATCAATAGGTTACGTTGCAAATCAGGCCATTTTCTCCACTACATTTTCAATCACCTTTGGCCGGTTGGGGATGATCAACTTCATTCTCTGTAGCAGAACCTTGAGATGTTTTTCCGGAGTTGCCACCATACGGAGCCGGATGGTTTTCTCTCGGGTGGGCAGCAGCACATCCAGTGATTTGAGTTCTCTGAGCTCCACGATCAGTTTTCGGGGTGCAGTACCAAGTCCTGATGCCTTCATCCATTGCTGCAGGGTACGCCACATGGCCAAGGCAAGGAAGCAGACAAGAATATGCGCTTGGGTTCTCTCTTTCTTGTGGTGGAAGATTGGGCGCATACCGAGATCATGTTTTTCGGTGCGAAACGAGTCTTCCACTTCCGTAAGCTTGATGTAGGTATCCCACAGCGTCTTGGGATCGATCTCTGACCAGTTGGTGCGCAGGATGTAGCTACCGCCGCTATCCAAGGCCTTTTGATAGCGCTGCTCGTTCTTTCTCATTACAATGCTGAGCTTTTTGTCACTTCCCTCGGTGACGTCTACGGTGAACAGTGCCGCTGCCCGGCTATTCTGCTCCAGCAGTCTGCCGATTCTCCGTTCAACCTTCTGACGGTCTTTGAGCTTTCCGGCGTCTGCCTGTTGTACGAGTTTGCTGAGACTGGCTTCAAGCCTTGCCACGAACCGGTTCAGGATGGCGTTCTCTTTCTCTTTGCGCCCAGCAGAGCGGCACAGGACAAAGGTCTCATCCGCCCCTTCAGGAGAGGAACAGATCTTTACCTCGACGCCGTTTTGAACCGTTTCCCAGTCCTGATCGAGAAGTTGTTGTTCGAACTTTTTCAACATTGACTTGGGGGTGCCGACCAGATACTTGGCGTTGGTCGAGCGAAGATATTCAAGGTTGTCTTCGCTCACCATCCCGCGATCCATGACCCAGACACGGCCCGCCTTGCCGTATTTCCGCTCCATAATCTCCACCATCTCCTGGGTAGTGGTGACGTCGGTCCGGTTGCCGTCAAAGACTTCATAGGCGATGGGGAGACCTTCCCTGGTTGTCACCAGGCCGATGCAAACTTGAGGACAGTCCGGACGCCCATCGCGACTGTAGCCTCTCTGGGCTTGAGGATTCCCTTTGGCACTACCTTCGAAGTAAGTGGAGGTGATGTCGTAGAACAGAAAGTCGAAGGTTGAGCCAAACAGCTCGCCATAGCGATTCTGCAGATGTCGGCATAATGCATCCTTATGAGGCAGCAGGGCATCAAGCGCACGATAGAGCCGGTCGTCGTTGATCTTGTCAACCGGCACGCCCAACAGATCGTCAAGTGCACTTTTCTCGAACCATGACTCGGCAATCTGCAACTCCGACGAAGGAGCACAGAATCTGGCAAGAACCAGCAGGGCCGCCATAATCGACCATGGGATCTCTTCCCGGCCAGCCGGAATATTCTCATGACAGAAGTCAGCCAGGCCGAGACGGTTCCAAAGCAAGAGACCAAGGTAAACATCACCGAAGTGCCGCAACCTCTCGACACTTACACCGCTTACATTGACCGTGGCCCAGGATGGTGGTTCTTCAATCTGATGAAATAGTCCTGGTTCTGGCCTTGGCTTCCCAGATAGGATGCGACCAATCTCGTCCCAGCCAACACGCTCTTCACGGTCAAGGCCTGGCAACTTGCCGATGGTGGCAACTATCCGCTGGCGTGGACCTCTGGCGGTACGAACTGATTCAACCAGAGTCCAGCAATCGTAATCAGCACCATTTTTCTGTTTGCGATTTCGTCGCAAGTACATGTCGGCATTATCGCAGGAGTCGCCATGCCCCGCAAGGGGGTGGTCTCCACTACAATTGATTTTCAGAGAACTGGTGTTGAAATCATTATCCTATTGATCTGTAAACGAATCAATTTTGCAGGTTATTAACTGCTATCTGAGGAAGACGGGTTAGAGCAGCAGAATCAGGCCTCCGGAGCGAACGGAGGATGCCTGCAACTGCCGTATCCAGTTTAAAAATAAACGCCGGTCCGATAAGACCGGCGTTTTGAGGGGATTAGGGGGGACTTGCGAGAAAAGCCTTACAAGGCGCTCCGATTGGCCGTTGCCATCATGCCGTCGATCAACTGCAGTTTTTCAGCCCCTGTCAGGCGCGCTTCCGGATGCAGCAGCCGGAACTCGATGGGCGGCATATCTCCTTCATCGATCTCTTTCCTGATTTCGGAAGGCTTCTCCCCGTCGCGCCTGCCGCCCCGCCAGTCAGAGAAATTCAGTTTACTTCTTCCCTCTTCGACATCATGGTAGACAAGCCAGGAAACAGGGGCAACCGAAGCGTACCACGGCCAGACAGTATCGTTGCTGTGACAGTCGAAACAGGCCCTTTTTGCCAGAGCCCTGGTTCCGGGAGAATCCCAGTTCGGTTCGCTGACGTTGGGCGGGTCGCCGTGATCGCGGCCGTAGGGAACGGCCTGGATGACGATAAAAGCGCCAAAAAGAATTAACAGGGAGTATTTCACCATTTTCAGCGACGGTTTCTTCATGCGTCAGCTCCTTATTCGCGAGATAATGCCGGGCAGGTTCGGCATGGGTCATTTCCCCCGGCTTCACGGGGCGCAAACGAACGGGATCGAAACTACCTAGACCGACTTGTCGCCGTCAAGGCTCATGGGACCGGATCCGAAATTGGCAATCATCAGGGCTGCGCCCAGTATGGCAAGATTTTTCAGGAACATCACCTGCTGCATCTGGGCCATCATCGGGTCGGTGGCCGCCCAGAAATTATGCATCATCACGGTGACCGGCACGAGGAAAAGAACCAGCAGCCATGCACCGATCCTCGCCCTGAATCCCAGCATTACGCTCAATCCCCCGGCTATGGCGAGCACACCCGCCACCGGAACGGCGATCGAGGCCAGCGGCACACCCTGGGCAGCGGCATAGGCCACGGTTTTATGGGCGAAATGACTCGGACCGGCAATTAAGAATATTGCCGCAAATAAAATCCTTCCCACCAAGACCAGGTATTTCATTACATCCTCCTGTTGTTCATTTACTTTCCCCGAAACCTTCGGATGCTTTACGGATCTCTGCCAAACCAGGGGATAACCCGTTACCCTTCTGCTTTACATACTACCCCGGGACAAACTACTGTCAATGCGGCATTGATCCTGAAAAAAGCGGTTCAAACCATGATTAGTGGCTGTCATACAGAATTCAACCATTTGCCCCGGACTCCGGCCCTACAGCATGCTGAGTACCCGCTTCTGCAACATCTCCACACTTGCGGAACCGAGAATTTTGTAGCGGATAACGCCGTTCCGGTCGATAAGGTAAGTCCGGGGAAGGCCGACCACATCATACCTGTCGGCCATCCGTTTGTCGCTGTCGAGCAGGACCGGATAGGAAATTCCCAGGCCTCTGACCAGGCTTTTGACGATGTCTCTGCGCTGACCGACATTGACCGCCAGGATGACCAGCCCTTTTTTCCGGTATTTGTCATACAGCGACTCCATGTCGGGCATCTCCTCCCTGCATGAACTGCATCCTCCCACCCAGAAATGGAGAATTACCACTTTTCCCCTGTAATCGCCGGGAAACCTGACGGCCGAACCGTTCAGGTCATGCAGTGTCACTGCCGGAGGCATGTCGCCGACCCTCAGGGGAGCGCCGCCCGCGGCAAAAACGGAACCGGCTGAAATACAAAATAAAAAAACAATTAACGGCATGACCATGCGCCTGGCCGGAGAAGCCGTGGAATTCGTTGATATCATGATACTTTTACCTCCTGAATTATTAAACCTGGCGAGATGGCCGGAAACAGAACTGGAAACTAAATTATATTTAACAGGGATATACAGGTTGTACAGGATAAAACCAAAATCGTTTTCAGTTTAGTTCAGGTTTTTCCCTGAATCCGCAATGCCTGAACGCCGAGCGAGCAGAATGCCGGGGTTCAACGCTGCCGACATAGTAACAAGCCTTTTCAGTCGGGTGAACTTCGTCGGGCAGCCTCATCATGCGGGAATGTAAAAACCGGGGCGTTCCGCGCAAGCGAAGGTGTAAAGGTGTCACGGATTCAGGTATTCTCCTGTTAATCCCTTCCCTACCCCGCCTCGGCAGGTACCGCCGTTATCTCGCGCTTCACCTCGAAATTCCATTTCCAGATCTCGTAAATCGCCGGGTACACGAGCAGCTCCATGAGAAAGGAGGTGAAAATACCTCCGACCATGGGGGCTGCTATATGCTTCATCACATCAGATCCGGTGCCGGTGGCCCACATGATCGGCACCAGGCCGAGGAACATGGTCGCCACTGTCATGACTTTAGGCCGCAGCCTCTTCACCGCCCCCTCCATTATCGCCTGGTGCAGTTCCTCACGGCTGCCGAGCCGGCCTTCCATTTTCGCCTTTGCATACGCAAGGTCGAGATAAAGGAGCATGAAAACGCCCGTCTCGGCGTCTACCCCCAAGAGCGCGATCAGACCCACCCAGACCCCGATGCTCATGTTGTAGCCGAGCAGGTAGAGCAGCCAGACCGCGCCGACGGCGGAAAAGGGCACTGCAAGCATGACTATGAGCGTTTTGACCATGGAACGGGTGTTCATGTAAAGGAGCACGAGAATGAAAAACAGGGTCAGGGGTATGATCACTTTCAGCCGTTCCTTGACCCGTTTCATGGCCTCGAACTGGCCGCTCCAGGATACCGAGTACCCCGGGGGAAGCCCAATCTCTTTCCTGATCATCGGGCCTGCTTCATCGATGAAGCTCTGCGGATCGCGACCGCCCAGGTCCACGTACACGTAGCCGGTGAGCAGGCCGTCTTCGTCGCGGATCATGGATGACCCGCCGCTGACGCTGATTTCCGCCAGCTGGGAAAGGGGTATCTGCTTCTTCCCGCCCGATACGGGAACCAGCACCCGCCCCAGGGTTCCCATGTCATTGCGGAAATCGCGCATGTAGCGCACATTCACCGGGTAGCGTTCGCGTCCCTGGATCATGGTCGTGACATTTTCCCCGCCGATGGCGCTTTGCACCACCTGCTGCGCCTCGTCCATTGTCAGACCGTACCTGGCCAGTTCTTCCCGGTTCCAGTCGATATCGAGGAAATAGCCGCCGCCGGTGCGTTCGGCAAACACGTTGCGGACGCCCTTGACTTGCTTGAGAAGCGATTCGACCCGAGTCCCGATATCTTCGATGGTGACCAGGTTATCGCCGGAGATCTTCAGGCCGAGCGGTGTTTTGATGCCGGTGGTGAGCATGTCGATCCGCCCCTTGACCGGCATGGTCCAGGCATTGGAGAGTCCCGGAAGCTTGAGGGCATCGTCCATCTGCCGGACCAGTTCCTCGCTGGATATGTTATCGGGGGTGATGCGGCGTAGAATATCTTTCAGCCACTCCGGCGCCCAGGAGCTGTACCAGGTATCTTTTTTCCGCCACTGCGCCTTGGGTTTCAGGGTGATCACCGTTTCCAGCATGGACAGTGGCGCAGGGTCGGTGGAGGTCTCGGACCGGCCCGCCTTGCCCATCACACGGTCCACTTCCGGAAAGCTCTTGATGATCCGGTCGGTAACCTGGAGCAGCTTCGAGGCTTCGGTGATTGAAATGCCGGGCATGGTAGTCGGCATATAGAGGATTGAACCTTCATCCAGGGTCGGCATGAACTCGGACCCCAGCTTCATGAAAACCGGAATGGTCAGGATGACAAGCGCCACCGCCGTGCCGATCACTACCCATTTGCGGCGCAGGGACCATTCGGCGGCAGGCTGGTAAATCCTGATCAGTGCGCGGTTGACCGGATGCTCTTTTTCCTGGCGGATTTTTCCCACCAGTACGGTGTTGGTGGCCCTGCACAGCCAGCGGGGCCTGAAGCGGAAATTCCTCACATGGGTCAGCGTGAGCCGCAGCGCCGGATCGAGGGTGATGGTCAGGATGGCGGCAACCACCATGGACAGGGTCTTGGTATAGGCCAGCGGCTTGAACAGGCGGCCTTCCTGGGCTTCCAGGGTAAGGACCGGAAGAAAGGACACCGCGATTACCAGCAGCGCGAAGAAACTCGGCCCGGCCACTTCCTTGATCGCCCCCACGACCACATCCCGGTAATCCTTTTTCCTGCCCTCCTGCTCCCACTGTTCCAGCTTCTTGTGGGTCTGCTCCACGACGACAATGGCAGCATCCACCAGGGCGCCGATGGCAATGGCTATGCCACCCAGGGACATTATATTGGCATTGATCCCCAGCAGTCTGAACGGGATAAAAGAGATAAGGACCGCGAGGGGAATGGTGATGATGGGAATGATGGAGCTGGGAATATGCCAGAGGAATAGGAGGATCACGATCGCCACGGTGCAGATTACTTCGAGGATGGTTGACTTGAGATTGTCGATCGACTTCTGGATAAGTTGCGAACGGTCATAAACCGGGACAATCTTCACACCTTCGGGCAGGCCGGGCTCGATCTCCTTGAGCTTGGACTTGACCCGTTTGATGACATCCAGGGCATTTTGTCCCTGGCGCATGACAACAATTCCGGAGACGGCCTCCCCTTTACCGTCCAGGTCGGAGGCCCCGCGGCGGATGTCAGGGCCGAGGACCACCTTGCCCAAATCCTTGACGCGGATCGGCGTACCGTCTTCACTGGCGGCAACCGCAATGTTGTCCAGATCGGAAATAGAGCGGGCATAGCCCAGTCCGCGCACCATGTATTCGGTGCCGCCGAACTCCACCAGCCGCCCCGCCGAATCGTTGTTGCCTCCGCGCACCGCATCCACCACGCGATTGATGGAAATATTGTAAGCCTGCAGCCGGTTCGGATCGAGATTGATCTGGTACTGCCGGCCGAAACCGCCCAGCGGGGCCACTTCCGCCACGCCCGGCACCGACTTGAGATAATAATTCAGGTACCAGTCCTGGTATGAACGCAGGTCCGCCAGGCTGTGCTTGCCGGTTGTGTCCACCAGTGCATACTGATAGACCCAGCCGACGCCGCTGGCGTCGGGCCCCAGTTCGGTGCGCACCCCCTGGGGCAGGCGCGGCAGCACTCCGGACAGGTATTCCAGCGTGCGCGAACGCGCCCAGTAGATATCGGTTCCCTCGTCGAAGATCACGTATACGAATGAGTAGCCGAAATCGGAGAAGCCGCGGACACTCTTCACCCTGGGTGAGCCGAGCATGGCAGTGACGATGGGATAGGTCACCTGGTCTTCCATTATGTCCGGGCTGCGGTCCCAGCGGGAATAGATGATCACCTGGGTATCGGAGAGGTCGGGAATGGCATCCAGGGGCATGGTGCGCATCGACCACCAGCCGGCCATGGCAGCCATGGCGACGATCACGAAAACGATGATCCGGTTGTTCGCCGAGAAATCGATGATCCGGTTAATCATGTCTCTGACCGCCGCTCTTCATGTCTCCCTCCGTCTTGTCCATCTTGTCCATCTTGTCCATCTTGTCCATGTCCTTCATGCCGTCCATGCTCTTCATTTTATCCATTTTCACCGGCTTCACCGCATATTTTGCGGGTTCCTTGTCGAACTTCATCTTGCATGCCATGGAGCAGAAGTAGTAGGTCTTTCCGTTGTAATCGCTGGTGAACCCCTCGGACCTGGACTTACCTTCGTCAACCATCATCCCGCAGGAGGGATCGATACTTCCTGTTCCGGACATGTCGGCGGTTGCGGTTTTCATCCGGCTCTCCGAATCGATGAGGAAATTGCCGGACACCACGATCCGTTCGCCCGGCTGCAGCCCTTTGACTATCTCCACCCGGTCGTCGAACCAGCGGCCGGTCTCCACCTTTCGCGGCTCGAAGTAGCCATCGCCCCGATCCACGAAGACCGTCTTTTTCAGGCCGGAATCAAGCACCGCATCAGCGGGAACAGTCACTGCCGACGGCACGCGGACCGGGTAATCCACGTTTACGAACATATCCGGGCGAAGTATATAGCCCGGGTTATCCACTTCCAGGCGTATTTTCATGGTACGGGTAGCCGGGTCGAATTCTGGAAGGACAGGGCTTACTCTGGCTTTGAATATTTTCCCCTGGTAGTTGACCTGCACCATTTGCCCGGGGTGAAAATTCCTCGCCTCATTCTCATAAGCATCGATAAGTATCCATACCCTGCGCAGATCCGCAATCCTGTAAAGTTCTGTTCCCTTGCTGAACTGCTGGCCCGGTGAGATGTTTCTCACCAGCACGAAACCGGTCACCGGTGATCTGATCTCGATGTCATCGATGAATTTGAGGTTGCGTCCCAGCTCGTCGATCTGTTTTTCGCTCATGCCGAGACTGCGCAGATTTTCCCGGTACTGGAGCAGGCTCAGCCCGGAAAGGGTAAGCAGCGAGTTGGTTTCCAGCCCCCTCGGCTGGTTAATGTCAGCTGAGCTCACAGCGGTGACGTATGCCCGCTCAGCGGCCAGAAAATCCAGGGCATAAAAGGTGGCCAGCAGATCGCCTTTGCGGACCAGGCTTCCTGTCGTATTCGAGAAAGCCTTGCGTATCCAGCCATCCACAAATGCATTTATCCGGTATACGCGCGTCTCGTCCGGAGCAACCCGGCCGAGCATGCGAATGGTATGGTCTGCGGACGTTTTTTCCACCTGCTCGACCCTGACCCCGATCAGTTGCTGCTTTTCCGGCGAGATGTGCACCGTACCTGCAGGCATGGACGACATGCCGGCCGCGGCTCCACCCCCGTCGGCATACACCGGCTTCAGCGCCATGCCGCATGGTGCTGTACCAGGTTTGTCATACCTGTTGCCCGGATTCATGGGATCAACATAATACAGGATCTTCCGCCCGCTGTTATCTTCCGTTGTTAAATTTCTGTGGCTGTGCCAGCTACCTGCAAGATAAGCCAATACGAGGAGACAAATACCCAACGTAACAAAAACGATTTTTTTCATTTACAGATCAAAACCTTTCTTAGAATAAACAAAATAGTTCAGTTTTCCTCAATTTTAAAAGCCGAATTCCAACCCGTTTCTTGAAAGCGATTTTTTCGCGAAAGGAAGGTCCTCTCTTATGTCATATATCCTTAAGTTGAGTTTGACAGTATATCGCAATTTATTCCTTGACGCATCAACTTCGGCTCACATTTTCATTAGCATACTTTTGTTTGCGGAAAATTAAAACCCCGCGAGTATTCGCAGGGCATGTTACATCAACTTTCAGAACATGGAAATAATTTTGATTACCTGGTTTCTCTTGGTTACGACTGTCACTTTTCAATATCTTCTTGCTTCATTTCCATCAAATTCATCTTTGCCGGTTTGTCAGCAAATTTCGCTGGTTCCTTGTCGAACTTCATCTTGCATTCCATGGAGCAGAAGTAGTAGGTCTTGCCCTTATAGTTGCTGGTAAAGCCCTCGGATTTCGACTTACCTTCATCAACCATCATCCCGCATGAAGGATCGATGCTTCCCGTCCCGGACATCGCAGCGGTAGCAGTTTTCATCCTGCTCTCGGAATCAATAAGAAAATTCCCCGATACAACAATCCGTTCACCGGCAGTGAGCCCTTTGACTATCTCGACCCGGTCGTCTGAAGTGCGGCCTGTTTCCACTTTTCGAGGCTCAAAGGAACCGTTGCCCAGGTCAACGAAAACCGTTTTCTTTAATCCGGAGTCGAGCACTGCATCCATAGGCACCGTAATCGCCGGCGGCATGTCCACTTCGAATTCAACGTCAACAAACATGTCGGGCCGCAGTCGATTACCGGGATTATCGGCAGTCAGGCGAAGTTTGAGTGTCCTAGTTGCGGGGTCGAATTTAGGAGGGACATCCGTCAATCTGGCATAAATGGACTTCCTCAAATACGGTGAGGACACCTTCATCCGCATCCCTGGCCTGGCAAGAAGAGCCGCATTGTCGTAGATGTCGGCAACAATCCAGACCCGTGAAAGGTCGGCGATGCTGTAAAGATCAAGACCTTTTTCGAAACGCTGGCCATAGGAGACATTGCGGTTCAGTATGAAACCCGACGCCGGTGCCCTGATCTCGACATTGTCGGTCCCTTTCCCCGTGCGCTGGATTTCATCCAGTTGACGTTCGGTCATCCCCAGGTTGCGCAGCGAGATCTTGTAATTTTCTAGATTTGCATTGGTAAGTTCTATCTGCTCTTTGGTCTCATTGCCGCTGGTCTCGAACCGGTTCAAGGACTTCAGTGCGTAGAGATAAGCCTTCAGTGCGGAAAAAAATTCCGGAGCATAAAAAGTCGCCAGGAGTTCGTCCTTTCTGACCAGGGTATCGGTGGTGGGGGAATAGATTTTTCTCACCCACCCGTCGGTGGACGCTGTTATTTTGAAGATGCGGTTCTCGTCGGGAACGACCTTCCCCGGCATTCTTATGGTCTGGCTCCAGGGGGCCTTTTCCACTGATTCCACCTTGATGCCGATCAGTTGTTCCGTGCCGGGTCTCACCTGCACGACACTGGATGACGTGGCAGCAATTCCTTCAGTTGTGCCCTCTGTCGCCGGCCGGCTGTCGGCATAAACCGGTTCCAGACGCATGCCGCAGGGCGCCAGGCCCGGCTTTTCCGATCTGTAGCCCGGATTCATTGGATCCGCATAGTACAGGACTTTGCGCTCACCAGGGGTGATGCCGGCCGAAAAGTGCCTGTTGAACAAGTACCCGGCGAAAAAGAATCCGGCTGCAACAATCAGCATGAGCAATACGATAGTCCGCTTTTTCATGATAAACTCACCTCAAGGTGTAGAAGCATGTCATCCGTCGAGAATACTCATGTATCTCTTACATATAGCCGCTGCATAAAGCAAAGCAAGCCCCACGGAACCCGCGGGGCTTGAAAATTTCCCTTGCACCATGGAAGAATACCGGAAAAACTCCTATTTCACAGCCTGCACATCTCAGTGTTTGTTTTTGACTACCAGTGAGTGCATCATATCATGCTCTTCGTGCTCCAGGATGTGGCAGTGCCATACGAACTCGTTGTCGCCGGTCCGAGGGCTGGGAGGCGTCGGAATCACTTTTCCCTTGGCCGTTCTGATCTGCGCCTGCGAAAGGTCGAACCTCATGATAACCCTCGTAACCGTTCCCGGGTACATGGGCACCGTTTCTTTCCATCCCAACTCATTCTGTTCGGGCGGAATCGGAGGGCCCATGAAGGTAGAGAAGGTCAGGTCATTAACATCAAACAGCTGCCGGTTGATTATCTGGACATTCACCAGGTGGAAGTGCATGGGATGGACATCACCGGTCGTGTTGAATATTTCCCATACCTCGGTATCGCCGTCGTTGACAACCTCCATCGTGGCCCCCACGGCTGTGGGATTTCCCGTCGGCGGATAATTCGGATAGGTGGCTGAGCCATCGAGAGGAGCCCCGAAGGGTTGCTGAGCATTCCCCAAGACCTGGATCAGCCGGCCGTAGGCATCGAAGTACTCGTTGAGGGACAGGAAGCGAGTCTTAACTCCCGGAGGAGGCATTGTAACTCCCGCGGTACAAAGAAAGGATCATTGCCGCTGGTCAGATCCGTGGAGGTGTCGTATCTTTGAGCTGAGGATCGCTCACTTTTCGCCGGTCCCACCTTGAAGCGCATCAGGACCCTGGTGTTGGGGCCAAAGCCTGGCTTAGTCAGTGCCATTTACCGGGTTGCCGACTCCGAAGAGACCGGTCCCCACGTTCCACCCGGGGAAGTAATCGTTGCGGTCGTCGCCGCCGGGGAACGGAGCTGGAGCGTCACTGTAGAGGATGATACTATCGCCTTTATGGTTGCTGAAGTCGACTATCAGGTCGGGACGTTCCGCCGGCGCCACAATCAGTGATTTGAGAATCTGTGACGGGTCGATCTGGCCTGTGGCCGGAAATTCGGGAGGCGTCAGAAAAGTCAACGGCTGTTGCTCGGGACCTTTACCGGATGGGCAAGGAACCCACCTTCGGTACCGATCTGCAGAAAAGAGGGATCTTGGGTTGCGGCATTCATAAACGGATTATTACGGGGAGTACCGTCCGGCTTCAAAGTGATCCCATCAGGGCTACCGTCATCCACGTATAGCTGCAGGTTGAGGAACCTGGCATTGCATGCATTGAGAAGTCTCAGCCGGTAGCGGCGCGCCTCGACTTTCGCTTCGGGAAAGACCGTGCCGTTGACCAGCATGGTGTCACCGAAGAATTCGGGAATCGCCGACGGATCAGGGAGACTGGTTGCCCTTACCCAGATCCCAGCGGCCCGCTCCGGTGATCGGGTTATTCGCTTCGTAGGTATGGGCATACCAGAGGCTCCCTGGGGTGGTTGCAGCCTTCTGCACCAGCTGTTCCAGAGAGGGTCCTTGGTTTTGATGTCCTGGCCGACGAATATCTTGTCCTGGAAGATCAGCGGGATCTCGTTAGCCACCTGCCTCGATGTAGTTTGGGAAGTCCCTGGTTTGTCAGGCCCGCCTCGAAGGTGTCGCGCAAGAAAAGGGCGGACGCAAGGCCGGCATATGCATTCAGCCTGGTGATGCCCAGGGCATGGTCATGATACCAGAGGAACCGGGCGCTCTGGTTCAGGGGTAGTAGTACTCGGCGGCGCCGGGCAGGCTGATGGGGTTCAACATATTGTTCAGAAAGCTCAAACCGTGACGGCCGTATGGGTCAAACCAATCGAATGGGCCGCCGTCGCTGATCCAGGGGACCACGCCGCCATGGAGGTGTATCGCCGTACGGTTGATCGCCTGGTTTGCCCCCGGTATGGTGGTGTCGACCGGCAGATTATGGGCTTATTCACATAGGAAGCGCGTTGTGAAAGGTGATCTGGATCGGTTTTCCTTTCTGGCCGATGATGATCCCCCCAAGGTGGGTCGGTTTGATGTTGCCGCCCAGACCGCTGGTCGGGTTGTAGCCCCACAGGGTTGTCGGTCCGAGGCTGGGGCAGACCCCTTGTCCTGGAACTGGTCGATCAGCATCTGGTAATGCGTCACCCCCGTTATCGGAGCCGGAGCAGATCAGGCAGGGCTACGGGGATTCCCGCCGGGCCCGACTCCACGTAGATCCGTACCGAAGAGCGGAATCCCCGAGCTTTGGTAAAACGCATACGCATTTTGCGTGCCGAGCCATGCGCACTGGCATCGGCAGAAGGGTGGCCCCAAACCTGCCATCGCCACTATCTCGCATAAATTTTCGTCCTGCGATTTCATAACTACCTCCTTTCTCTTTACTGTTGACTAAAACTTTTGTTTTAGAAATTTGCCGCCCTACCGCCAAAAATTCCATTTACCTCCTTCTTTTTCGCATTTGAAGAACCGAGTTTTACCAGTATAAAACTTTAAGATAATTAAAGCACAAGGCTCTCTGAATACTTTGTGTTTATTGCTTTTATTTGCGGGAATATTGCTTATTTTACAGATAGCCGGAGAATAAAGACACAGGATGGAATCGTCACATCGTCTGGTTTGTCAAAACGTGAGATAAAAGGCAGGGAGTTCTGAAAATTCTCATGGTTTGCCAGGGGAACGGGTATAATATCCCTCCGTACCCCAATTTGCAGAGTCACTTTAAGCTTCAAGCAACACCACATCCGGAATTTCCTTTTTCTATGGAGAGTAATTCAAGCTCGATGATCGGCATACTGGCGGGTGGAATTCGATTGTACGACCGTTTTCCGTAGGCCAGCCGGGAGGGAATGATGATCTGCCATTTCGAGCCTTCCTTCATCAGAGACAGCACCTCAGCCGGGCCGCGGATTCCGCCGTTGACGGGGAATATCGACGGTTCCTCACTGCGGCATGAACTTTACGCAATACCTTGTACTGAGTACCGTCCGGCAGAGTTCCCACACTGGTTTTCTTTCAGTTCGCTGCCAGAAACGCCTTTTATTTTATAGGATTTGCAGCTTCCTCAGGTTATCGCCATTCTCATAGCCCATGCTTGTAACTGTCCCTGGATTGCTGGTCAGAGAAGGGAATTCCTTCGCCGGCACGGCATACGCCGTTGATCAATATTATAAACATGCATAAAATAATTTTTTTCTTTAGCAGGTGCCACCTGCCGTTAATTCCGAGGTGGCAATCATGCTGAACAACAATATCTTATACCTATTCCAATATTCAGACTGCTTCAGCATTTACAGGGATATTCGGGATTTTGCGAGATCATCCATCCCTGAAAGCCTGCAAGTTCTTGAGGCTCGCTACCCCTGTCATGGAGATTCGGGCTGCTTTTCCTTGCCGATGGACAAGAGCTCAATTTCGAATATGAGTGTGCTGTTTGGTGGAATACGTTTAAATCCCTTTGCGCCATAAGCAAGGCTGGGGGGGACATAAACTTCCCATTTCGACCCGGTTTTCATGTGCTGCAATGCTTCGGTCCAGCCCTTGATGACACCATCAACACGCAAACTCACCGGCTTTCCACGAGAGTAGGAACTATCGAACAGGGTCCCGTCGATCAGGCTACCCCGATAATTAACGGATACAAAATCATTTGGTTTCGGGATCGCCCCTTTCCCTGCCACGAGCACCTTGTACTGCAAACCATCAGGAAGGGTCTTTACTCCTTCCTTTTTCTTATTCTTTTCGAGAAATGCTGTTCCTTCCTCCAGGTTTTTGGAACCAGATTCCTTTGCTTGCATTTCCTGAGAAATCTTCATCTTTTGGTCCAGCCGATATACGGTTTCACGAATTTCATCTATGCTCAATGCCGGCGGCTTTTGCTCCAGTCCGTCCCGGATGGCCTGCAAGAGAACATCAGTATTCAGATCGACACCCTGCCTGCTCATATTATGGCCAAACGTATAGCCCAGGCTGTAGCTGTCTTTGTCCTGCTGGTTTTTGATTGGAAGCCGCTCTGCGGCCCAGCAGACCGAAAAGAGTGAAAAAAAGCAAAAAAAGGTTGTAATTATCCGCGTCATTCATTCCCTCCCGATTTGGTATTGGTTTTCCTGAAAATTCCCCCTGGCCTTGTGTCAACGTGAGCAAGCATACTGGAATCGGTAATTGAGCACCACATTGAGAACGACTGACACAGGAACCCGCGGGTCCAGGCCAGGGCCAAGACTAAAACCCGTGCACCCCTTCTTGTGAATGGGCTGTCGTTAAGTTTGCCATATTGGAAAAAAGAGGGCCGCTCCCGGGAGCAGCCCTCTGTCGGTCTGCCGGAGTAAAAATTCTACCCGACGCCTGGCCCAGATTCTTGTTAATCCGGCTTTCTTATTGAGCGTCGTTCGATACTCTGTACGGCCGCATCATTTCATTATCTTCATGGTCAACGATGTGGCAGTGCCATACATAACCGGGACCGGCGGTGGGATCGAATGTATAAAGATTCTTCCCTGCGAAGGATTGGCCCGGCTTCTGCTTTACGGATGAAGGAGTCCAGCGGACCAGGAGTCTCAATACCTGACCGGGGTTGGCAACTGCCGTGTCCCTCCATCCGGCTTCCGAGGCGTCCGGAGGAATGGGATTCCGACCAGATAAGGTCCGATCGCCGGGTTTCCGCCAATGGCGCCATCGGCATTAGGGGTATTGTACGGCAACGGCGGACCATAGCCGGGACAGGGGTTGAAGGCCGCCTGGTCCGGATTCACTTCGGTCTTGCCGGCACATATCGGATCATTGTTCAGACCGTTTGGAAAGAAGGCCTGAGCCCAGGCTCCGGGAATGTTGGTATCCGGATTTCCTATGTAACCATTCGTATCGAAAGACTGCCTGTTCAGGATCTGGAACTGGGTCAGGTGAGTGTGCATCGGGTGTGCATCCATGGTCAGGTTGATGATATCCCATTCCTCGATCGAACCCACCTGCGGCAATTCGCTCATGCCGTCGGTCGGGAAGTCCGGACCGATGCCGGGAGAAAGCAGTCCGTCCCATTTGGTGTTCTGGACCAGGACCACAGCCGGACCGCCGGGATCGCCGTACTGCCCGGTTCCTTCGAATTCTTTCAGAATAAGTTCCCGCTTTTTGTCGACCTTCTTTCCGCTAGAGGTGACTTTAGCCAGGCTGACCACGTTTGTCGGACGCTTGCACCCGACGGCAGGGTCGCAGCTGTTGTCATGTCGGCCCTTAAGCGGTACTGAAACCTGGAATTGCATCACATAGTGCATCTGCGGCTGATCAGCCGGAACGGGCAAACCCGTGGAGGGATCCGTGTAGTCAACCGGGGAAAGCCCCGAAGGGAAAGGAATAGGCGCATCGTTCGTAAGCGTAACGTTGCTGCCGAAAGGTACCTTGGAGAAATCGACGATAACGTATGATCTCTGGCCCGGGGCGATGAAGACGTTCGGCACCTGAACGGGAGCATCAAGGTAGTTGTCGTCATCCCCGACCACGTAAACGGGAGGCAGGTTCTCGCCGGCGGTCTTGTCCCCGAACGTCATGTTCCACATGCGCGCATTCGCACCGTCGAGCAGGCGGAAGAGGTAGCGCCTGGGCTCGACCTTCAGAACCGGCCATGGCGCGCCGTTCACGACCGCGACGTCCCCGATGAACTCGGGTATCCAGAAAGGATGAATGAAAGGATTAGGAGGCTGACCGTTGAGGCATGGATCGCCGGGAGAACCGGTACCGCAGATCGACAGCTTGGAACCATTGTTGTAGCCGTCGGGGAAGTAGAGCTGGCCGTTGGTGTCGAACTGGCGGTCCTGGATGGCCATCTCGATCTCGTAAGGTCCACTGGGTAATTTGTGCGGCTCATCCTTCTTGTCGCGAATGAAGTAAAATGCCTCGAGTCCGCTGTAAACGTTGGTGCGCGTTATACCCAGACCATGGTCGTGAAACCATATTGTTCCTGGCTCTTGAGAGTTATCATAGATGTAGGTTGCTTTGCCGGGACCGGGCTTGGCAAAAGGCAGTTTCGAGAGGAGAAGCGAAAAGACACGAGAACCCGCTATTCCGCCGGTGTAGCCAGTGCCCTTTGCACCTCCGAAAAGAGCGTTGAACGTCGAATAGCCTGCACCTTGAAGACCATTCGGCGTAAACCAGGCATCCGGGCCTCCGTCATAATATGATACGATCTCAGCCCCATGAAGATGGGGAACGGCTGGTTCGGGTCCGATGAAAGGCTGATTGCAGGCGTATCCTGCAATAGTCCCATTGGGGTTATCCATGCAGGGGTTTTCCTTCATGGCATCTTCCATCGAGGCCGGAAAACGAACCGGAGTTACCGGAGAGAGCGGATTGGCCCAATGGATCGTCGGGTCGACGGAAATGAGCCCCTGGGCAAGCCCCGGCCCGTTGGGATTGTTCGGATCAAAGCTCGGCAGCTGGTTTACATATGTTACCGTCGTCGGTAAATATCTCTCTGTTTCGACAGTAACACCGGGCCAGAGTGCGGGTGCCAGGAGCTTTCCGGTGATCGAATCTGATATTTCATAGCCCCAGAGGCGGGCTTTGCCAAAACCAAGTGAAGCCGGCAGAACCTGCTGATCGAACTCTTTCATCTTGACGGTGAGAAATGGATGAAGGACCGCGTTTACCCTGGGGAGGGCCGCATTGTAACCGGGCCCGAAAACGGGTAACGGGGTCTTAAACGCGTAATCGCCGAACAGGGTGTTCCCATCCAACGCGGTCTGATCGACAAAATAGCTTGCCGAAGCGCTGGTTACCAGCATGAAGCAAAACATAAAGACCAGAATAGCTAAACTTGAACGTAGTTGTTCTCTTGGAAATTTTCTAGACATGTTTTCTCCTTTCTCGCAATTCGCGTACATTGCTGTAGACATCAGGCTGAACCACTTTGATTTTTTGAATTCTTCGTATTTCTTCAACTTCTAACTTTCCGCATCACCTCCGTTTTTATTGCAGCTACTGCGTCATCCGCATTATCCAGCTCCGTGCAGCTACAGTTACTGTGTCTGGTGGTCAGAACTAAATCGGCGCTGCGTTGATCCAGGTAATCACCAAGTGGGATTACCTGGACATCATCCCCAATGATCGGATATCAAATTGCCTGTCTTATGTACTATGTAGTTATTACTTCCATCCGGGCCAAGGCAAATTCAGGTAAGAGAAAACGGGAGATCATAGAAATTATTATTTTCATGATCCAAAACACCAAAATGAATAACTTCATAATTATTTTTTTGTTATTTTAATCTGTCCTTATAGTGATATAAGCCTGATTTACTTGATTAAACCTGATTTCCAGCGTAAGAGTTTTCCGAGTGGGAGCCAACAAATACGATGTGACTTAATTAAAGCAGAAATTTACAAACATACTTCGGGATTATTGCTGTTTTTTTGGAGAATATTGCTATATTGAGAAATAATGGAATCTGGCGGGATTTCAGCAAATATCTCCTGGCGATCCGAAGAGTATGATACAAACCGGTGTAAAATGAGGGGCGTATTATTTGATTTCCTGGATCAGGAATGGATTTAATAACGAAATGTGCCTGCTTCGTTGAACCGCGCGCCCGGCTGGAAAACATTTGCCTCAGAAATTTCAAACACCTCAAAGTGACAAAATTTTCAGTATTTACCCATCTGCGTCTACATAGCAGGTATAAATTCAGGGGTTCCGGTTGCACAGACTGCAACCTTGCGGGATCAGAGCGCGTTTTAAGACTAACTGTTGCTCCTGAATGCTTCCCTGACGGCCGAGGGGGATGAACCATAAAGTCTTTTGAACTGTCGGCAGAATTCACTGAGATCGCTGAAACCGGACTGGACTGCGACTGCGGAAATACTGATATCTTTTCGCGACAGAAGAGTCATGGCTCTTTTCAGCCGCATGTTGATGGCATACTGCATCGGGCTTACACCTACATACTTCTTGAACAATCGGCAAAAATGAAACTTGCTCATATATGCTTCGCCGGCGATTTTATCCAGGTTCAATGGTTTGAGAATATTGTTTTCCACATAAACAATTGCCCGCACTATATTATCAGGCATATCAGCGGGAAGCCTCAGCTTTTCCCTCACATCATCCTTGTTCACCATTGCCAGGGAACTTCTCTTTTCAGCCGACTCCCCGCGCAGCCACAGGATCGTGTCTACGGTTTTCCGCAGCTCTTTGCCGTCGACCGGTTTTTTGAAGTAGTCCCTCGCGCCGTTCTTGAATACTTCTATCACAAGATCTTCGGGAGAGGCGTCGGTAATGAAGATGACCGGGATGGAAGGGCGCGTCATTTTTATGGTTTTTAATAAATCGACACATCTGGCGGTTACAAGGCAACAGTCAAGGATAACAAGATCCGAATCGAGATCTTTCAGTTTTTCCGGGCTTTTTTCTTCAGGAATATATTCGACGTTCTTTTCCAGGAACCGGTAATGGTCGCACGTGCTTTCAGCCTGAAAAAAAACTGTAACCTTCTTGCTAAACATATATATTTATTTCCATATAATTATATTGTATCTGCAAATAAGTATAGCAAGTTTTGCTCCACTTATAATGGACTTGAGCAAAAAACTTCTTCTGCTTAAAGAATCTTTCCGGCAATGAAAGCCGGGCACTGATGAGAAGGGTAAATTAAGAGAAGAGTGAAGTTTGAAGGGGAATCAATTGACTATTTGCCTTGAGGCTGTCCGGTCATTGAAACATCGAAAGTCCGGCCGTCAATGGAAAAACGCACCTTGTCCCGGTATATGCGGGCGACCCGGACACCGGAGATATCCGCGCCTTCCCCGACCAGCGCGCCGTTGACGACCGCCCTGCGGAATTGTCTGTCATCCTGCCATGCAATGCCGGACACCACCAGCGAAGCCGGCGCCCCCGCGTTGTTGTGGACAGTTTCCTGATTTTTCTCCGGAATTGCCGGAGAGTTTATCGGCCGCTCCACCGGAGTGACGGTTTCTTGCGTCAGCTGGCGGGCAGGCCCGGATAAAGGTTTGGGGGCAGTTTCGGACACAGCTGGAAAAGAATTTACGGGACTTGCGGCAACCGGTGGGAGCGGGACCGGTGCCGATGGTGGGGCCTCATTTACTGCAGGCGTGCCTGCAGCGACGACAGGGGGGACCTTTTTGTCGCGGGATATGTAAGAAGTAACGACTAACGTTGTAGCAACTGCCGTAACCATGACGGCACCGGTTATCAAGACGGAAATTTTCCATTTCCCGGATTTTTGCCGCTGCTTTGAGGAAACGGTGATTTCCGGGACGATATCCACGGGACCGTTTCTGCGGGAGGCCTTTTCCCGTTCGAGTTTTTTCAGTGCATCGAGTATGACGCTCATCCCTCCAACGAACCTCCCTTTTTCACCAGTTCCGGAATAAAATACCTCCCGGTCGAGGCATACAGAAGCATCAGGGTATTATTTCCGACTATACCGTCTATCAGAAGGCCGTGGGCAGACTGGAATTTTTCAACCGAGGCAGTAGTGGGTCCGTCAAATAAATTGGTTGCGTTGCCTTTATAAAACCCCGCCGCCTTGAGCAGCGCCTGCAGCTGCCCGACCGATTCGCCTTTGCTTCCGGACTTGAGCCCGAGCGGAATTTCCAGGAAGTTTTTCCAGACAAGGTAAGCCCGGCCGGACCAGACTTTATCCAGTTCGGCACGCGTAACGTAATTTTTTCCCGCCACCGAAGGCAGCACCATCAATCTCCCCGAATCACCCCCGGTGAGCGCAAGATAGCGCTTACCATCAACTCCGGGCAGAGTCAGTTCCAGAACAGCGGGCAGGTTCATGCGCAAAAGTGCGCCCAGATTTCCGCTGAAGCTGGAAATACGCAAAGACCGGGACGAAGCGAGGCTGTCGAGACCTGTGAATTTAGCGCGGGAAACCGGACCGGTGACGGGTGGCACCTTCCAACGGACGGCAAGGGCATTAAACGCCTGTACGGCGCTTGATGTTTCGCCAATTTGCGATAAGGCGTTACGAAAAATGCCGGGGAATGCCTGCCTGGACGGCATCGGAGCTTTGACCTGACTGGAGAAAACAGTAACGGAGTCGGATAAGGTCGTCATACCGGGAAAAATGCGAAACACGCCGAAAGCAACGAGAACCAGGAACAGTGCCAGAAATGTCGCGCCCACCGGGAAAAAACGCCGATTGGATTGGGTTTTTGTTCCAGTTTTCCGTATATCTTTGACTGCCAGCGCAACCATGGCGCCGGTAATTTCATCCTGCCCGGCAGTGTAGCCGGCAAGAAGTGAACGGTCGCACAGTATATTGATGAGCCTCGGCACTCCTCCGGAAAACCTGAATACTCCCTTGACGGCTGAGCTGGAAAAGCCGACCCCGTTTCTCCCACCAGCAACCGCGATCCGATGCCTGATATAATCCCCGGTATCCTCGAAATCCATGTGTGAAAGATGATATCGTACCGCTATCCTCTGGTTCAGCTGCCGCAAATCGGGCCTTTTCAGGAGTTGCTCCAACTCGGGCTGGCCTGCGAGTATTATCTGGATCAGCTTGTCCCTTTCGGTTTCCAGGTTGGAGATGAGGCGGATCTGTTCCAGTACGTCCTGCTTCAGGTTCTGTGCTTCATCTATGACCAGAACGACAGTGTTCCCGTCGGCATTCTGCCGCAGCAGGAACTGGTTCAGGATTTCAAGGAGTTCTTCGTTGTCGAGGCCTTTGTATGGCAGGCCGTACTCACGGTTGATACCCTGCATGAGCCCGGCGGATGAGAGGCAAGGATTGAAAATAAGAGCGGTTCGATAGTTTTTCCCGTCCAGCTGGCCGAGCAGGGTCCGCAGAACGGTGGTTTTACCGGTCCCCACTTCACCGGTGATTTCGATGAAACCGACATGGTTGTCGATCCCGTACAGCAGATGGGCGAACGCTTCCTTGTGGGTTCTGCTGAAATAGATAAAGGACGGGTCGGGTGTTATATTGAAAGGCTTCTCTTTGAAACCGAAACAGGCGCAATACATGTCAGATAATGATCCGTCCTATATCCAGCAATCTCCGCCTTCATAAAAAAAGGCATCCTCTTTTGTTTTCGGACCGACCCTGAATTTGGCCTCGCGTGCGCATTCCCTGATTTTCTGAACGGCATCTTCCTTCACATCGCCCAGTTTCTCGCGCACTTCTTTTCCGGCCTTGGGGGTGAGAAGCAGCGTCACGCCGGCAGCAACCGCGGCACCGGCAATGAATGCCAATAATACTGATGATTCACTGTTTTTGTTTTTCATAATATTACCTGCTCCATGGTTATGGTAGTACTGCCAAATAACATTCAGTCTATTTTTAACACAAATATAAATATAAGAAAACCTATTGTTACGGTCCGCACCAAGATTTCAAAAAGGCAATATTCTCAACTCTCAAAGCATTATCATGATGAATGCATTCAAGCACTTTTGAAAAAAAAATCCGGCAGATCATGTCTGCCGGACCCGGTTTTCCGGAATTGGAAGGATGTTATTTTTTCTGCTGAAGTTCAAATGCTTTTTTTGTTTTCTGTCCGGCCTCCTCGCATTTCGCGGCGCACTCGTCGGCCTTCTTGGCTGCATCGGCTGCCATCGCCTTGGCGTCGGCGGCATCGGCTTTTGCTGCGGCAACATCGGCTGCCATAGCATCAACCTTGCTCCCGATTTCATTGATTTTCGCTTCATTGGCCGCGGCTTTGGACTCCACCTTGCCTATTCTGTCGGCAAGCATTGCATCCTGCTGATCAACATAATCTTTCGTTACGCACGCGCACCCTGACAACAACAGTCCTGCAAGCAATAATAACATTACTTTCATCTTCGACATTCTAAAGCCTCCTTTCTGTTGAATCAAATTTTTACTAATTTGACACCACAATACCCACAAGGGATTATGATTGAATAATATCAACAAAAAAAGAGACCGCAACTTCTGCATGAATAAAAAATCATTTTCTTTTGTAAAATTATCTTCCAGCAGCATGTTTTTGGAGATGCATTTCAAAAACTCACTTTCAAGCAGCATCTTGCTTCCTGCCTCTGCCCCCAAGAATCAAGCTTTGAACAGATAATCGGCGGAACGCAAAAAAGCCCCGTTGTCTTGTGACAAAGGGGCTTTTTTCATCCTGCTGTTTGATCAATTATTTTTTCACGGGACCAAGAGGCAGAACCGTCTTGCCGTAAATCTCGTTCCATACCTGGGCAATCCCTGTGTAAATCGCGGAAAGACCACAGATGATACCTTCGAAACCGGTCAAATGCTTGAATGCGACGTTGCCGGTGTAATCACCGTAAGCCAGCATGAAAAACAGCAGAGTAAGCGAGAGGAAGACAAACTGGAGCGCTCTGTTGAGTTTTAATGTACCTATGAACAGAAGGCCGGTGAAAATGCCCCACATTATCAGGTACGCGATCATGCCTTCTTCGGAGGCCTTGTCGCACATACCCAGCTTGGGCATTACGATCAGAGCCACCAGGGTCAGCCAGAAAAGACCATAAGAGCTGAAAGCAAGAGTTCCGAACGTGTTCTTTTTCTTCCATTCCATGGCGCCGACAATAACCTGGGCAATACCGCCGTAAAAAATACCCATGGCGAGTATCATGCTGCCGAGCGGGTAAAATCCGGCATTGTGCAGGTTCAGCAGAACCGTGGTCATACCGAAAGCGAACAGACCTAGAGGTGCGGGATTCGCTGTCGTATCGCAGATGGCAATTTCCGATTTGCTGACTTGAGGTCCCAAGTCGGGAAAAACATCATGACAGCCTTCGAGATCGCATACTGTGCCGGTGCCCGCCTTTGCAAAGCGTTCCTTTGTTTCAGTCAAAAATTCGTTCAACCCCTGTTTCCCTTCATTTTGCATTTTTACTTCCTCCCGTGCATTAGTAATAGTACTTCCCCCATTTCAAAAACAGGCAGTAATACTCAAATAATTTTTAAACTCCGGAAATGTCTTTTCGGCATGCATCAGACATGGAATAAAGGATTGTGATGAAGATAAATTGATAATCCCAAGAAAAAACCGGGCTTGCCACGGCAGGATGTAACATACCCGATTTGCAGTAATAATAAGCAAGTTTTGACGGAAGTTACTTTTAATTCGTGTAACTGATTATGTCAACAAAAATTTTGAAAAAATGTTTTGCTTCGCACATAAAAAGCGGATAACAGGTCAGATTTATTGATATTTTATTCACTATTCATTATCTGCTACCGTGATTAGATTAAAATTCGACGAACAGCCGCAAAATACATGCAGTCATTCATATAGATGTCGAATAAATGGGAGCCGCTACGAAGACTCTAAACCCTGCCGCGGGAAATTCATAACCATGTTTGAAAAGATCCACAAAGATCAGCACCGGCCGAAAAATTGTAACCAGTTTACTGCATTACTTGGCAAAATCATTTTAATGCTGTACATTAACTGCTTCTAAATTATTCCAATGGAGGTCTCATGCTTGCCAAGATTCTGAGCAGCGCTCTCGTCGGCATTGACGCCATCCTGGTACAGGTTGAAGTCGATATCGCACAAGGGCTACCACAATTTGCCACGGTAGGACTGCCTGAGGGAGCGGTCAAGGAAAGCAAGGACAGGGTAAAATCGGTATATAAGTGAATCCTTATATGGTTACTAAATGAATTAGTGAATGAAATATTAAACAGTTACGATTTGTAATTATACTTTTATTACCGACTTGGAATACTAATTATAAAGGGTATTCGGATTTTGTGATTGATGGAGGGTTATAGTTTGCCTTCCTCAATCCATTGGGCCAGTGTTGATAGGTCGGCTCCGTAATTTATTTCAGCCCATTCTTCCTGGTCGAAAAAGATTCCGTAGTGGTAGATTAATTTGTTAAGAGCTTTGCCGGCCGGTTCTGCTCTTCTCTGAAATTTGGGACGCTGCCGATGCTTCTTATGAATTCCTTCCGTGAAGAGAATCTTAGCTCTTAAAGCCTCAAAACTGTATCCCCGCCCTAAACGGTTCATGACCCTGATCAGATTGTTTAAACTCTCCGTGTAAGCATTGGTGATCGGGTGGTCAAAGAAGTTGAAGATTTCAGTCTGCCAGTTTTTCACTGCGCCAGTGAGAGGTTGGAAAGCGCCAGTTACTTTTGGAGTGAGATTTGTTTGCCAATGCTGGTAAGAAGTGATGGCTTCTCCGCGAGTGGGAGAATCGTAAATCGCATAAAAATCCTCCTTTGCCCGGTATGCATCACCCAGTGCAGGGAAATTTCTTGTTCAGGACTCAAGCGTGATCCTCTCCAACCCTATCAGTTCCGATTCCCGTTTCAAAAGAATGAATCGGTCGTGCATCAACCCACGGCGCTGTTTGGCAGTCAGGTTCTCCCTTAACTCTTTCCGTATTCTTTCCAGACATTCGTTTGCCATCCTGAGAACGTGGAACTTGTCGATGACGATAATGGCTTGCGGCAGAGCCACAGAAACTGCATCCCGATAGGGTTGCCACATGTCCATTGCCACGAGCTTAACAAGCTCTTTCCCCTTCAGCCGTGAGAGGTAGTTGATAACCGAATTCTTGTTTCGGTCACGCAATATTTCCACCGCTGTCCGGCTGTCGATGTTGGAAACAACGCAACGTGGCCGGATCAGATGAATCTCGTCGATTCCCATGAGACGAGGGACTTTAAATCTGACGGTCTTCTCCAAATCGTTAATGTAATCTCTAAAGATATTACGGATACTCTTTTCGTCTACACCTGTTTCATCGGCAATTGAAAGAAAAGGACGCTTGAGCGCCTGACTGCCGATCCAGTTTACCAACCGGGATGTCATTTGTCGGTTCACGGCGATATCTGGTAGCGTTTGGTAGAAGGTTTTTGAACAGGACCGGCACTGAAGCCGACGGGTGGTTATGTAAACCCCGACACGCTTGCTGTGAATGGGCAAGTCTTTAACGAGTTGTTCCCTGCGGCCGAAACCCACTAGATTATCACCGCCGCAATGTGGGCAAATTTCAGGTACAGCCTTGGTTTCAGCATAAATGTGGTAGTCGTGCTCCGTCTCGTGAACATCTGTGACGACATAGCTGGGGAGATTAAGAATATTGACGGGCATAGTGGCAAATACTGTTCCGATGCATTGCAAAAATTAACGCCGCTTTCCAAAGCGGAGTGATAAAGCACTCTATACATGAAAAAAAATGGGCAAATGGTCCGGTTTAATTTCCATTTTCCCGAAAAAATACCACGTGAGGGAATCATTTTTCAACTGTTATGAAATATTATGATCACGCTTGATGATTTGCATATCGCATATTTTGATAAAAATCATCCATATTTTGTTACAGTAATGTTAATTAATCAATTTGCGAGTTTTATTTTTATTATTCAAATGTAGATAATAAGCAAATATATAGTTGTATTTATTAAGTAAAAATACCATCCCACCTGAAGTCTCCAAAAACAGCCTCTCGGATATCAATATTTATAATTTTTTTGTTATAAAACCTTACTTGACATAATTTAAACTTATGATATTTGGTTACTGAATTTTAGTAAGATTGTTTTTATAATTAAATATTCAAATATCGTTGGTTTTTTTCTTTCAATCTTTCTGAAGTCATTTGGCTCCATAAACCACCATAAGAGAGGTTTTTATGCATGCCGGAAACAGAATGTCCTCTTCTCCCTTTTTTTGTCTTCTCAAGTTTTTGTTTTTTTTGTTTATTTGTTTAATGATTAAAACCCCGGCTGTTAATGCGGCAAAACAATACACTATCACCGCATCTGCCGGAAGCAACGGAAGTATTTCACCTTCAGGAGCAGTGTCGGTCTCTTCCGGTGGCAGCAAGACCTTTACTGTAACACCGAACACAGGCTACCATATCTCAGCCGTCGTGGTGGACGGCAATTCCCAAGGTGCGATAACCAGCTACACATTTAGTAACGTCACCGCCAATCATACGATATCAGCAACCTTCGCCATCAATACATATACCATTACCGCTACGGCCGGAAACGGTGGGACCGTGACCCCCGCAACTGCGACAGTCAACTCCGGCGGCAGTCAGACCTTCACCATAACTCCGGACACTGGCTACAGTATTACGAACGTGACGGTTGACAGTGTCTCCCAGGGGGTAATAACCAGCTATACTTTTTCCAATGTTACCGCCAACCATACTATTACAGCTTCCTTCGCCGTCAACGCTCCGACGTCATCGGTAAGCTACTTCTATGATGATCTTGGCAGGCTGAGCAGAATATCACAAGGGACAAATGCCGTTATTTACAACTACGATGAACTCGGCAACCTCCTTTCTGTAAGTAATGCTTCAACCTCGAATGCATCTCCAGTCATTACTGGCATAAGTCCGGATATCCTCTTTGTAGGGACCAAAATCCCTGTAACCATTACGGGACAGAATCTACTTACCATGAACACTGTAACCTCCACTGGCGGCCAGATCGCCATAGACAATATTAGAGTAACTGATTCCCAGATTACAGCCGACATGACCGCCCTTTCAAACGGTACAGACTCTATCAGGGTGACAACTACGAATGGATATGCCCAGGTCGGTGTAACGCTGTCGTCATCAAAAATTACTTTCAACCCTGGTCAACTATCGATTATCCCAGGCGGATCAGCAACTATTACTGTATCAGTGTCTCCTCCACTAGGTACTTCACTGACTATTCCATTGAGTTCCAGTAGCACCGGAACAGTAACCGTACCTCAATACATTACTATCCCTACAAGCGGTGCGATTGACTTTACCGTGAATGCCTTACAGTTGGGTGCCACTACTGTCAGTTCCGGCGGCACGGAGACCGTTGTCTTTGTGGCTAATCCTTTTACAGGGAGTATGGATCATCTCACCGCGAACAGCATAAGTGTTGTAATTGATTCCCCACCCGGAAATTCATCAACTGGGACTGCTCCTGTAAGCGTTACCATTGATGCTCCGTCAGGCTCTTCAACAGGTACAAGCGATCCAGTTAGTGTAGCCTTTGACGCGGCATCAGGATCGTCAACTGGCACGAGTAACCCAGTTAGTGTCTCGATAGATGCTCCGCCAGGTAATTCGACGACTGCTGCTGGTCCAGTGTCAGTACAAATCCAGTAAATATAAATCAATATTCCAGAAAAGGAGAAACCAAGATGAAAAAAATTCTGCTTCTGCCGGTGATTTCGTCAATGTTCTTGTGGAGCGTGTTGGCTTATGCAAATTTTAACAGTGGAAGCACCGGGGCGGATGGCGAATTCAGCCCCTCTTCCAATATTCAGGTCACCTTGCCGTCAAGCGGTATTCTTAATTACACGACGGTGAACATTCCCGCGGGTGTGACAGTTACTTTCCTGGGTAATGCCGCCAATACACCTGTTTATATGCTTGCACAAGGCACTGTGAATATTGCCGGGACTATAAATTTAAATGGTAAAAATGCAACCACTGTTACCCCCGGTATCGGTGGTCCGGGTGGATTTAACGGTGGTTATGGCGGGGCAACGAATTACCCAGGTGGAAAGGGTCTGGGACCCGGGGGGGGCAATCCTGGCCAAGTTAATGCAAACGGTGGGAGCGGAGGAGGTTTTGGTACAAATGGAACTGCTTATTATAGTATACCCGGTGGCGTCGCATATGGTAATCCCCAACTAATGCCTCTTATTGGTGGCTCGGGTGGTGGAGGCGGAGGTGGAAAGTCATCGGGATTAGGCGGAGGAGGAGGTGGCGGGGGCGGTGCAATTGTAATTGCCTCGTCAGTATCAATTAATTTCACCGGCTCAATAACTGCAAACGGAGGAACCGGTGCTGCTGGGGTTTGGGACAATACCGGAGGAAGCGGTAGCGGTGGCGCTATTAAATTGGTTGCGGATACCATAACGGGAAACGGGAGTCTTCAAGCTAAAGGGGGGGCTTATGGAAATGGTGTAGGTGGCGCCGGCCGAATACGCATTGAAGCAACTACTAACGGGGTATCAGTCGGAACAGATCCTCCCTTCACCTATGGTCTCCCCGGCAGCATAATTGCCTCCAGCCAGCCAAGCCTCACAATTACTTCCATTGGCGGTTATACGCCCCCAGCCTCTCCTACAGGCAATTACAATCAACCGGACATGTTGCTCCCTGGAACGACCCAGAATCCTGTTACAGTAAATATCTCAGCCTCTAACATTCCTACCGACACCATAGTGACGATCAGGGCAATACCTCAGTATGACGCCGAAAGAAGCGCTACTACCACCTTAAACGGTACTCAGCAGTCATCTACCGGCTCTGCCAGCGTAAACCTCTCGACGACATACTCGAATGTAATCACCGCCGAGGCGACGTTCACGATAGTAGCCATGAACTACAATGGCGAAGAGATCGACAAGGTACATGTTGCTACCACCTTGGGTGGGAAATCCGAGACAACCTACATTACCAAGTCAGGTAAGATCATCAAAGCGGAACTTGTGGCGCTTTCCAATTAGGTTTTTTAGCCTCTTTTCCGGAAGAGGCCGTATCTGAGAACATTTCCGACATGGGGAGGAATGTAAGCATGATTTTCAGAAAAATCATATTGATCCTTGTCTTCACGATTCTTTTCTGCGCGTCCTGTTACGCTTACGACATCAACCTCCTCACGGATATTCCCGTCAAAGGCGACATATCAGCCATAACGCTAAATACAGCGACAGATATCGCCGCCACAATCAGCGAGTCGGAAAAATCTCTCACCATTATCAACATTGCAACAGATGCGGTTGTCCATGAAATATCCGTCCCTGCAACACCTTCTGCAATTGCAATCCTCAAATCCTCGAACAAAGTTGTTGTTTCATCGCTTGAAGGCTCACTTTATTTGTACGACATCGGTAGCGGCGATCTGGCTAAAACAATCGATACTGAAACACCTGTCTATGCGATCGAAGTCGATGAAACTAACAATACAGCTGTACTTGGAGTGGACGGCGGGATCAGAATTATTGATCTAACAAGCGGAAAAGAGCTTTCAGCCATAAACATCTCAGGCGAGACCACAAGGTTGTGCCTTGGTAGAACCGTCCTAACCGTTGCAAGCAGTGATGCTAACGGCGCAAAACTCAGAACGATAAATCTCAAGACCGGAACGGTGGTCAAGGAAACCTCTCTCTCGGGCGATGCGGCAAGCATAGCCCTGGATGAATCGCTTGGCTATGTACTTGTAACTCAGATTGATAGAACGGGACTTATTCTCTATGACGCATCCACCTTGCAAGAGGTCTGTGATATACAGACCGGTAAGAAAGTGGAAATTGTCTCCGTCAATACCTCAACCCACATGGCAGTCCTTTCCGATACACAGGATGGAAGCCTCTCTGTAGTGGGCCTTGAGACGAAAGTCAGCGTCGGCACACTGGCCTTATTTGAAAAAACTGGTCCGGTGGTTGTTGATGTGGCTAGAAACATAGCGTTTGTGGCCCATGACAATGGCCTCACCGTCGTTAAGCTGGAAAACCCCGTTCCGTCGCTTACCGATCTTATTCCGACATCGATGGCAAGTACAGGTGACGTCTTTCCCTTGTCGTTAATAGGGTCGAAGTTCATCAAGGACTCGCGTACTTGGTTCAACAACAAGCCGGCAGACACTATTTTTACCAGCAATGAATTCCTGACAGCCAATATACTTCCCGATGAACTCATCTATCCCGGAACCGTGTCTGTATCCGTGTTCAACCCCACTCCGGGCGGGGGCATGTCCAACGAGCTCAATTTTAAAATACTTACTCCTGTACCGCGGATTTCTGCACTTTCGCCCGACACGGTTGCAGTAGGAAATCCAGCTTTAACCTTGAAAGTGGAGGGTAAAAACTTCCTGCCTGACGCCTCAGTCTCCATAAATGGACAAAAGAGCTCGGTAAGGTTCATAAGCAGCATCCTTCTGGAGGTGGTGGTGAATTCCTCCCTTGTCTCAACTATAGGGAGCTATCCCGTGACGGTCACCAACACTGGTCCCACAACCGCCACCTCGAACACCGTATCTTTCAATGTGGCAACGGCTGAAGATGTGGCATCCAGTCAAAATGACTCGGCTCTCTCAGCGCCGCAAGGGACCGGCACGCTTTTCGGAAAAATTCTCAATACTGATATGCAGCCGGTTAAAGGGGTCACAATAAGATACAAGGCATTATCAGCCATAACCGACGATACCGGCAGCTTCACACTGAATAACATCCCGGCCGGCAGGAGAACAATTCTTATCGACGGCTCCACGGCGATTGATCCCATAGGACACATGCCAACCATTCCCATCTCTGCGGATATAACGGCCAATATTAAAAACTCCATGCCATTCACCCCCTACTTGCATAGACAGAAGAACCACAACTTCGTAAAAATTAATCCGGCAAAGGATACTATCCTTACTGACCCGGAGCTTCCCGGTTTCGAAATGCGTATACCGCAAGGGGTAAACATAATTGGCTGGGATCATAAAGCGAATCTTAAAGTTTCAGTGCGGACGGTACCAAGCGATAGACTTCCAGTGAAACCGTTGCCCAAGAACTCGTATGTTAAAACCGTCTATATGTTCTATTTCAACAAAGTTGGCGGCGGAAGACCCGACCGGCCTATTCCCATTAAATCTCCGAACGATCTGGGGCTCCTTCCCGGCGAGAAGGCGGTTCTCTGGTACTACGATGAATCGCCTAACGAAGGGGAAGCACCCAACGACTGGGCAATAGCCGGGACAGGTACTGTCACCCCCGACGGCAGATTTATCGTCACTGACCCTGGGGTAGGCATCCCCAAATTTTGTTGCGGCGCCACCGGTTGGGGCGGTCAGAGCGCGTCACTTCCCACGTCTAGCAAAGATTGTGGGGGGCAGGCTGCCGATCCTGTAGATGTGACCACGGGTTTCTTTATGCATGAGAAAACCGATTTTGTCATCCCCGGCATTATTCCAGTGAAAATTAAGCACTATTACAGAAGCAGGGATAGCGGTAACGCTGTAAGCGGTAGTACGGGTCTTGGCACCTTCGGCAAAGGAATGTATTTCGAGTACGACTGGTGGCTCGGAAGCTATCAAAGTATGTTGAGGCTCACCAAGCCGGGAACATACCATTACGACTTCGCCCTGCAGGCCGACGGGAGTTACATGAACAGCGCAGACCCGGAATTCAGGGCTGCAAAGATTACCACCAACGCCGATGGCACCAAGACTCTCCGTATGCGCGATGGGCACACATATAAATTCGATACCGGGGGAAGCCTGATAGAGATAGCAGATAGGAACGGCAACAAAGTTACCATTCAACGGCATTCGTATTATGAAGGGGGATACATAACTAGCATAACAACGGCTGAGGGACATGTTGTGACTTTCACACAAAATTACACACACGGCTATTTTCAGACTGATGCAATCAGCGATGATGCCGGCAGGTCCGTGAGTTTTATATATGAGGCTGATCCCTTCAGCTCTTACCCCCGGCTAAAGCAGGTAGGATTGCCGGACGGAAGCACGATGTCTTATGGCTACGACTCCAGCGGGCGTATGAATACCATAACAAATGGCCGAGGAATCGTCGAGGTGACTAACGTCTACGATTCAAGCAACCGGGTTATAAGCCAAACCCATGCCGATGGGGGGACCTATGCCTTTGACTACGGTACCTCCGGCCAGACGAAAATGACAGTCCCTAACGGAGCCCAGACTATCTGGAGCTACAACGGCTACGGATACATCACCAGCAAGATAACCTCTGATGGAATAACAACCTATAACAAAGCCAGCGGAACCAATGAGCTTTCATCCGTCACAGACCCACTCGATAGAACCACAAGCTACACATATTATTCCACCAATGATGCGAAAGACGGACTTGTGCACACCGTCACCGATCCGCTCAACAATGTCACGACCTATGATTATGAGACCAACTATGGCCTGCCGACAAGTATCACCGATGCGCTCCAGAAGACTACCACTTTTACCTATACGCCTTCACCTACTACGACTCCGCCGACCAGAGTGGATATTCGCGATCCGATTCAGAGCCAGAATCCACAGTTACAGCCAACCACTGTAAACTTCAACTCTTACGGAATGCCAGTCAGCATAGTTGACGCGAACAGCAACACTACTACCCTTACCTTTGACACGAATAACCATGGGCAATTAACGAAAGTCACCGATGCTTTGAATAACTCGGTGAGTTACGCTTATGACAGCGGCGGAAGGGTTTCCTCTTTCACCGACGCCAAAGGCGCAACCACAAAATATGACTATGACCCCATGAACCGGATAAGCAGTGTTACCGATGCTATCAACGGAAGCACGTGGTATCTGTACGACGGAAACGGCAACTTGGTGACGCTTATTAACGCCAAAGGAAACCCTATTCTCTATGAATACGACAACCGTGATCGCATAACAAAGATGACCGACCAGCTTGGACGCTACGAGACCTATGCCTATTATACCGGCTCGCAGATTGCCCCGGCCACCGGGGACAATCTTATGAGCTACACCGATCGCAAGGGACAGGTGACAACCTTCGACCAGTATGACCCCATGAACCGTCTATTGAAAGTCACATACAATGATAGTTCTTATCTCCAGTATACCTACGATGCCGTGGGCAGGGCGACGAACATCTACGACTCCATCACCGGCGCCATCGCCCGCACATACAACGACTACGGCTGCTCCTCTTGCTCCGGAAGGGGCCTGGACCTGGTCTCGCAGGAAGTGACCCCGCTGTCAATCATCAATTACACCTACGATGCCGATGGAAGAAGATCGAGCATGACGGTTGATGGTGAACCTATAGTCAATTACACTTATGATGACGCGGGAAGGCTTACAAATCTGAGCAGGGTGATCGGCTCCGCGAGCAGGACTTACAATCTGGGCTATGATAACGCCGGCCGCCGGACATCTCTACAGATACCGCTTGCCAACGGCACCGATTACGTATCCACAATCTACGGCTACGACAACGCAAACCGGCTGTTGAGCATGATTCAACAGGGACCTTCGGGGATAATAGAAAACCTTGTCTACGGGTATGACGCAAACGGCAGCAGGACGAGCTTTGCAAGAAATGCGGCCCAGACTCTGTCGCCTGCTGTAAATAGCACGTCACATGATGATGCCAATGAAATGCTGGCCCTTGACGGTAAAAGCTTCACCTACGACCAGAACGGCAACCTCTCAACCGGAACCGATGCCAACGGCACCACCAATTACACCTGGGACGCAAGGAATCGTCTGATAGCTATAGACGGCCCTTCCATTACCGCCAGTTTCAGCTATGATGCTCTAAACAGAAGGATCAGCAAGACGATAAACGGCACGACTACCCAATTTGTTTATGACGGGTGGGATATCATTCAGGACATCCAGGATGGAGTGAAGACGAATTATGTCCGGACTCTCAACATTGACGAGCCGTTAACGAGAATGAACAGCACTACGACGAGACATTACGTGAGGAATGCGTTGGGCTCCATAGTTGCGCTGGCGGATGATATGGGAGTGGCAAAGACGACTTATGTTTATGATGTGTTCGGAAATGTAACGGCATCTGGGGAAAGTTCGGATAATCCATTCCAGTACACCGGCAGGGAAAATGACGGGACAGGTCTTTATTACTACAGGGCTCGTTATTTCAGTCCAGAGATGCAGAGGTTTATAAGTGAGGACCCCATTCGGCTGAGGGGTGGGATAAATTACTTCACTTATGTTCAAAATAGTCCTGTCAATAGGACAGACCCAAATGGATTGAAAGATCCATTCGGTGCGCTGCTGGATGGTTACGGAACAGTTGATCTTCTTACCAGTACCGATCATGGTGCTGCATATTATGGTGGTATTGCTGGTAGCATTATTGGTGGTGGTGCTGCATTATTTATTGATCAGCCCGAGTTAGTGCCGTATGCAGCTGGTTTAGGGGGAGTTTTGGGCGGCAACATTGGTGGGTGGCTTGCAGGTGATGATGGATTTAATGAAGATGCCATGATACCGTTCTATCCCACGAAGATACCTCCTCCCTTAAAACAAATGATGTGTGAACATCCAAAAATTCCACATCTAGACCGATTGCCGCGATATGCTCCACCGAATACGCCAGAATGGAGGAATCCTCCTAACAGGTAGTTATAATATCGCAATTGGAGTTGAGAAATGACTGTCCAAAATAACAAGCAATTTAAGAAATACATCTTTGTTTATATTCAATATTCCGTAATAACTAGTATCCTTTTTGGTGCTGCGATGGCTCTAAAATTTGATTTTGGAAGAAGTATTATTGCGGGTATATGGTTCGGCTTTGGTGGTGGATTAGTGATATCTCTGCTTGCCATAATAAAGGATTATGAATCTACGAAAAATTTGCCGTCTGAAGCATTACAATTAAAGCAACATAGGGAATACTACACCAATGGCGAAGCTAAAAAAGTATTTGAAGACATAATTCATATTATCAAAAACATAGAAATAATAAAAAAAATTAAGGTCAATGAAGAAAAATTTCATATAAAAGCTTACACAAAGTTATCAAAAGATTCTTTAGGAGAGAAAATATGCTTTAAAATAACTGTTGCAGACAATTATGTAAATGTAATTGTTACTAGTGAGCCCAGATTAAAATCAGTCATATTGGATAATGGCAAAAATTACAAAAACATGCTTCTAATAGAAAAAAATATTAAAAAACATTTTAAGATATACCAGTAGGTGTTGCGGCGAGATAAATGACAAAAGGTGGTCCATTGATAACATTGATCTTTGAATTTCAGGCTCGTCAGCAAAATCTGTGAAGGCATAGTAACCCGTAGGGGTCAGCCCCTGACATTGGACATTTTTCCTTTCCTGGCAATGCTTTCCGTTTTTGATTTTGCCTTTGAGGGGCGGGCGGCGGGGGACAAGGTGGGACGTCCGATAATCTGTCGGCATTATGTAAGATTCCGAAAAGCAAAAGCCGTGACGGGGTGGAGTTTCCCTGCACGGCTTTTTTGCTTCGGATGATTACATAGTGCGGATTATTGGATGAATTGTCTAGCTATCAATCATAGATACCGATTTTAACACCACATGACAAACGTACTGTAAAATCGCGAATCAATCATGAAATCCGAATACCCATTATAAAAAAATCCTTCGGGATGGCCGGAGAGAAATGAATTTTGCCTACGGCAAGTATAGTTAGGTGTAAGTGACAGACCTCCTGTTATTATTTTGATTCTAAAAACGAAAAAAAGTTGAAACGAGACAGGTACTCTATTCCTGTGATTGAGTTAGTTAAACATTGCTCAATCTACAATTTCGACTATCATTTTGGGATCAAAAACTGGATTTTCAACGATACCCGAGTATCCGCGGGGGTTGCACACAACTCTGGTTCCACATGGGAGAATATAGTCAGCAGAATAGTGCGTATGACCGTGAACCCACACTTTGGCGCCTATCTTTGCCATATCTTCCTCCATGCTTGATGCAAACGCGGCATTCAACCGGTCTGCCTGTAACTCTTGGGGGATGGATTTGTATGTAGGCAGGTGATGAGTGACAACAACAATATTTTTGCCGGCATTTCTCCAGGCTTCTGATTCCTTGAGCAACCAAGCCTTGGAAGCCTTATTAAATGAGATAGTTTCTGTCGCCGAAAGTTTCCGTTTATATGGATCGCTTTTGCTTCCGGTCCGGATTTTGGCATAGTCATTCATTCCATTTTCAACGGTTAATTTTGCCAAAGGATTCTCAGAATCGACGTCGGTCCAGAGTGTGGCTCCCAAAAAAGCCGTATTTTCGACAACCAAAGTCTCGTTCTCGAGAATATGTATTTTGCCGACAAAACCATCCTCTTCCAGCAACTCTCTGACATGATTGCGGCTTCTATAGATTGAATCACCGAAATGTTCATGATTGCCAAATACCCAAACAACAGACCGAAACCTGTCTGCAGCGTCTCTAAGAAACGGAATATACGTATATCGTTTCCTCGAGACTCCAATATCACCTGCAAGCACAAGTACCCGCCTATTATCTCCGGGCAGCTCCGGCAAGTAAATATTTTCAAACTCCAGATGCAAATCCGATGCGATCCTCAGTTCAAGACCCACGTTAACTCCTTTTTAAAAGTGCAACAGTGTATTTCTCTGCAGAGATTGAATTTTATCCTCGCTTAAAATTGACCGCATTTCGTTTAATCGTTGACGGCAGATACATAAATTCGCATAAATGCTGACGAAGCCCTACTTGTTTGCCTGTATAAATCGGGGTTGTCTACTGAATCCCTGTGAAAAACCGTCTTCCTTTGAACCTTCGCATAGATGTTGACAAGTGTTAAACCTTTCGTATCGTCGGGCAGATTTTGGGTATCACGAACGCGTCGAAATTTTTACCCCATCCATCTAGTGGTTGTAGTCCTATTGCTGTTCGGAATGAGGTGTTGTGAAAGCCTAGTGGAATTGCTTCGCCTTTGATTGTTGCATTAAGTCTGTCAGTATATTGCCCGCCACTTTTCCCGCACTCACAGGTACGGTAACGCATTCGCAGTGCAATTACATCCCGACAAAACGGACAAAAAATTAGTTTCATGCTTCATCTCCTCGTTCGCATAAATATTGACCACAGGTACCAGCGCCATCTTTTATCGAGGTAGACAACCGTGCAAACAAAAATTATGACGACAAATAAACTTACAATAAGTGCGTCCATTTTTCATCCTCCTGGTTTTGAAGGGAAGAGCCTGAAAAACTGTACATGGCCCACATACACGGCCACAAATATAGTAATTTTGTAACCTCATAAAAATACTTGCGATCATAGTGAGCGGATCTCCGGCTAAACAAGAATCAAATAAAAACTCCATGCTCTATACGACCGAGGATATCCAAAACCTGCTGAACACCTTCTCTTGAGTGCAAAAGATCAATTGGCCTGACGTCTCCCAGCGCATAATTCGGAGAATAAAGCCAATGATGGGCTTTTTCTTCATCACCAAAAACCTCTATGGAACGTTTCTTAACTTCGTCGGGTATAGAGCATGAGCCAATAAAGCGCATTTCCGCTGCATCTGGAGATTCCCCTTCTAAAACTCTTGCCCAGCACGTTTGCAACTCCTGATTTTTTATATGCCACAGCCCCCCTTCCTTAGTTATTAAACCTTTTGACTGCAACCGGCGGATCGAGCTCGCAACCCTTCCCCGAGTGAGATGATGCCGCTCCATATAAGAAAAAGCATAGGGATGGGCCGTGGGCTCGAGGGTTAAAGCATTAAAAAGGCGTCTCTGGCAGTTTGTTAGGTTATAGGCTTTCAACAAGTGCTTAAGGTCCATTTACTTCCCCCGTGAAAGGCTGGCAAAATTCTTTGATCTCACATCAACCCCAGTTTTAGCTCCGAAATATCCAACAGTTTTTCTGTTTCGGTATCAAATATCCATATCCCTTCTTCAAAATTGTTCAGATTGACCCAGTATGATCCCGCCTCAGGGTAAGGAACCGGCGTGTGACCGAATATCTGCTTGCCCACCAAAGGGCTAGGGTCGATCATCTCACCGATCGGATCAAACCAGAAAATTCCCCCAAAGCGGTGAGTGCCACCTCGGCAGCGGGGTACGTGAAATAATGGGCCACTACCGTAGCGCTGCTGGCTTCCACTGCATGGATTGACCGGGGTCTGGAATTCACGCTGAAATTCCTCATTCAACCAAACCGCAATTTGGCAGGTTCCACTTTCTACTATCTCGCGAGGTATCATGTCGGCCTTTTCCTGGGATACACCAGCGTGGGTGCAAAGCCATCCGTCAGCTGCATACGCAACTTTCATGCGATCCCTCTCGGAATTAAATCGGTCTGTAAAAATATCGTAAGCAGTGAGAGTACCCTTTTCCTCATACAACCTCTTCAAACATGAACTTTTCCCAGCATAATAATGAATATCTTCGCTATTGAGCACAAATTTAGTGAAACAATCCCATGGCCGTTCCGGTGTGTAAGCCAGGTCATGGTTTCCCCAAAGAAACACTGCTTCCGAGGAAAAGAGGAGGTCAAGGCACTCTAACTCGTCCTCGAGAGTGACACCTCTTTTGCGGCTGTCAACCAGATCTCCAAGGGCAATGTGCTGGGCCTGCGCCTTGTAGGTAAGAAACGTCTGCACCTTTTCCAGGTCGCCATGTATGTCTGCGATAATAATTGCCATAATTCCTCATAATTTTATTTCTATGCCATTAATTTTGCATATTTCAGTAGCAATCTGCTTAGAAATTAAGGATATTACTGGCATGAATATACTTTGGTTGACTGATATACATCTTGATTACCTTCTTTCCCGAGAACGCAGGAATTTTCTTCAGAGTTTAGTCCCTTGGCAACCGGACATCGTTCTTGTTGGTGGCGATACCAGCAAGGCAAGTTCCCTCAAAAACGATCTGAGGGCGATCCAGGAGGCGACGAACACTGCTGTCTACTTTGTTCTCGGCAACCATGACTATTTCGGTTCATCCTTTTCCGATGTCCATGATCTGATTGGAAAGTTGACCAAAGAAGAAAACGACCTTTATTGGTTGGAAAACATGAGTCACGTTGAGCTGATGGAAGGCGTTGCCCTTGTGGGGCATGGTTGCTGGGGAGACGCAGGAGCCGGCAGTTACTGGAAATCGGTGCTGAACAAGGAAATGCCTGATTTTCGCGAAATCGAAGATTTGAAGGTTTTGAACAGACATGATCGACTCCTGCTGTTGAAAAAACTAGGTAATGATGCTTCCGAGTTTATAAAAAAGTCATGCCTTGCCGCCGTTAAATTCAACCGGCAAGTTATAATACTTACCCACGTGCCGCCTTTTCCTCAGTCAATCCCCTATGATGAAAAATCAAATGAAACAGGCCTCCCCTTCTTTTGCTGTCTGGCTGCTGGTAATGCCTTGCGTGAAGTCGCCAAAGTGAATCCGAATGTGCAGTTTACCGTCCTGTCAGGACACACACATAGAGAATCCAGAATCCGGTTGCTGGAAAATCTTGAAGCAATTGTTCAGGGGGCAGAGTATCGCATGCCTGTGAGTAAAGAACTACGTTTCTAAAATTATATACTCCATAATGGAAAAGCTTATGAGATGTCGATTTCCAAATCAGGACAACACTCAACCCCAACGGTTTTGGCACCATGACCAACCGCTGTCAGGGATAAGCCTTTTTCGCTGAGTTCTTTAATCTCATCCAGGTCCGCTGCTTCCAGCGCCTCAGTGGGAATAAACATATCCTCAAGCCAACGGTGGTTACCGCGATCAACAATGAGGCGGATGAACAGGCCATCTTTTCAAACTTCGCAAATATGGTATCTGCTTCTGTAGTAAAAAGCTTTGCAAAATATCAGTTTCAAAACCGCCAAAAAGTCAGCTTGCTGTTCAATTTGATTAGGTAATAAGTTCAATCAACCCTTGGACGCTCGGATTGTTTCTGACGATTTTACCGATAACCCCTTCCAATTGGTTCTTTTTCACTCCAATCCAAAAAAGCGCGTGTGCTTCATAGCTAAAAAGTTTTATGACGAGATCAAATTTTTCATCATCTTGGTAAATGGCCCTGGCTTTTCGGGTGAAACGCGCTCGTATTCTCTCCGCATGATAACATTGCTCTTCATTTCCAGTAAGCCTTGGAAGTCTAAGCTCTTGATCCTTTTTTCCATTCATCGTTTACCTCATAAGCGTTTTTAGTAAGTAAAAGCCGCCAACAATAACGATATTTCTTGATTAGTGATTAAATCAGAGGTAATTTTTCAATCAATACAACCCCTGTTAGAAAAATGCAACTTATTTTTCTAATCTAGTTGAGTGGTGAAAGATATTTCATAGATGTATCTTCCGTGGAAAGGACGGTACATCTATGGGACATTTAAATAGCACTGAAATTGGCCAGAGAATCAAGCTCTACCGACAAAAGGCGGGTTTGACTCAGGAATCCTTGGGCGAATTAGTTGGAGTTACTTTCCAACAAATTCAAAAATATGAGAGAGGTATTACAAAACTTAATATCGACAAACTTCAACGCATAGCGGAAGCTCTTTCCGTTCCGGTGCCAGCCCTAATTGAAGCGGAAGAGGCCACCCACATATTCCTTACATCACAAGAAAAAAAGCTCATCGAGATGTATAGACGGATGAATGATGAAATAATAAAAGAATGCCTGTTTAAAATTATGGAGAAATTGGAAGAGAGATGAAATAATACCTTCGTCGAAAATTATCAATTACCCCAACCGGATCACGAGTGTCGAGCAATTCCACTTTCTCCTTGCTCATAAAGCTTTCAATTGCTATAAATAAGGCAATTTTATGCTCCTGCTCGTAAATAAATGCTCTGAATTTGTGAAGTTGGTTGTTTGATGATAGAGAGGGATTTTTCCGCATGATTGAGCAGAGGCTCGTCAAACACCACATCTGCAAAAATTCCATCAATTCTATTAATCAAATGAAAACTGCATACTTACCTTCATAGTTTCTTATCGTTTTATCTCTATCTTTCAGTTCAATTTGGGTTTTCCCACAGGCCTTGCAAAATCCGGAGTACATTGGACACCTATTCCGATTTGGCCTTTTCGCTCCCTAAAGTATAGTTCAATAATTCTCACTTTCTAACCACTGCCCTGGAGTAATTTTCTGATGTCCAGACTCACCATCAGCCAGCTTTCCAACCTCCTGTTGCCGCGCATGCGACGACCTGCGCTGTAACATGGATGCTTCTCAATACAAGGAATACATTTTCGGCATGCTTTTCCTGAAGCGCCTTTCCGACCTTTTCGACCAGGAGTGGAAACACCCTGCCAAGGATTTGAAAGAAAAGGGTATGGCCGATTCGATTATCGCAAGCCAACTCGCCAACCCTGACAAATGCACCTTTTTCGTGCCGGAAGAAACCACAGGTCCCACATCTGCCACCTCAAAACAAACGTCGGTACAGTCCTCAACAAGGCATTGGAAGCGCTTGAAGATGCCAACGTCGACGCCCTGCAGGATGTGTTGAAGCATATCAACTTCAACAAGAAAATCGGCCAGCGTTCACTTGACGAAGATACCCTCGCAAATTTCATCCAGAACTTCGAAAAGATTCTTCTGCGTGACGAGAACTTCAAGTATCCCGACCTGCTGGGGGCAGCCTACGAATACCTGATCAAATACTTTGCTGATTCCGTCGGCAAGAAGGCGGGAGGATACTACACCCCAGCCGATGTGGTAAGCACCTTGGTCGAGATCGTCGATCCGCAGCCGGGCATGATGTCTACGACTCCACCTGCGGCTCGGGCGGCATGCTGATCCAGACCCGCGATTACGTCCGTGAATGCGGCGGTGATCCGCGTGACATTTCCCTTGCCGGGCAGGAGAGCATCGGCGCCACTTCAGTCCCGGACCTTAACAATAGACGAGAACGCATAACGGTTTTAAATAAAGCTCTTATTGTCGAAAAACGGGTTTAACGGCTTTGTTTTAAACCGTTATATCTTGTTGTTTTGACAAAAACAGGCTTCACCCTGGGCGAAAGGGGAGGGAGGTTTCAGTCGGTAATGGCGAAATGCGGTGCGGAACGGAAAGTGTAGCCTTCGGGAAGGACGGTGGCCGCAACTCGGTTTTATAACCACCTTTTTTAACAGCGTGGTTAAAGAGATAAAAGGGGGGGAGGTCAGCATCACATTATTATAATTATTTTATTATACTTGACATCGAGTGGCTTACTAATTGGTTTATTAATCATCCGATCACTGAAATTCAAGGACTAATGTCTAATAAGATCTTATTTGGTTTTTTGGGGTTATAAAAGCAAAAGATTCTCATTCCCCAAAAGCGTGTTACAACAATATGAGTTCCTCCCATAGTTGCCCAGAACCGTCCGCTACGGGGAATCCATAGCAGGCTCGAACTTTCTAAGTTGACGAACATCGTCTGAAAAACGGAGTGCTGATTTCTACAACTGTAATAAAGCCAATCTACTCTAGCATCAATGAGATTCAACCTTATAAATTTCCGACAAAATAAAGCAGCACTTTTCATATTTACGTCATCATCTTGATCTGTATTTCATTCTTGCTGGCCATACTCCGGGTGGACCCTTTGCCAGGTACATTACTTCCCGAGGTTTGCACCAACGGAAACATCTTTTCCCCCTACCCTTGCAGGCTTGTCCAACGGGCATAAGTAAAAATCCATACCATTTTTCCGTGAAGTCTTATCCATGGAGGTTATTCCTCAGTTCGCCTTCACTGCCAGATAACATTGCTGTTAACGCATGGACCCTACCCACCTGGCCATCCTCGAGTCTTACTTTTATTTCCCGTGAGTGGAACTGGGAACTGGTGAGGATATCCTTGACGATCCCTTCTGTTAGTTTGCCGGTGCGTTGGTCTTTTTTCAGGACGATCGCGACCGCAAGACCGGGATAGATATCTTTTCTGCACTGTCCGTTCATTGGATCACCTACCTGAGCAAATCCTTTTTTACATTGTCATCGATCAAGCTTTCCTCGATGGCTTCCCGGACCCATGGATCCTTGCAAGTAGCCAGAACCCGCGCAACTCCTTCTGCCACCGCCGGGATGTTGCTCCACAGGGCGTTACGAATGGAGCGCAGTTCATTTACTTCGGCCTTTTTGCCTTCGGCAAGTTCACGGCAACGACCGCACAACAAGGCTAGATTGTCCTCAGTTGGCTCCAGGTCGGGCTTGTAGTCCCAGACCCTCAAATCGTCCTTGCTTTCACACCACTCGCATTTAAAACCGGCACGCTTGCCGATGACCTTCCCGAAGGCGTTAATTGCCTCCTGGCGTTCCTTGTTCACATGGTATCCCTTTGCCATACGTCACGTTTCTGCCTTACGTCGAAGTTATTTATGTAACAACTCACTCTTGATTGTCTAGTGATTTCCACTTTGCATTTTTATTTATCTCTTGTCGAATTTTGACTGGCAGAATGTTCAAACAATTGCTACGACAGGACCTAACATTTGGTCTGGCAGCCATTTTATGCCCTGAATCAAAATCCCACGACCAGCAGTTGTAAGGGCCATTTGCAAGTGTACCTTTCTGTAAATGCAACAGTGCTGTTGCAAGCATTAAACCGCTTGCAGCAGACAAGAACGGAAGAGCGGCATCTGAGGTTGTTCCATCTTGATGCTGTACTTGTGTCGTGGAGCATCCGAATGATGCTTCCTTAACCTCTCCAGTCCTGCACCAAATACAGTCGTCTTTACCTAGTATATGCCGATGCAATTGACTAAGCCAATTGTTGCCGGTCGTGGCTTGTAATGAGACCACAGCATTCCGATGAGCGAGTAGTTGCCGCACATTTCGGTCGTTTGCAAGTGCAAGAATTACATCGAATTTCTTATTCTTAATTTCTTCGCATTCATCATACCAGGAAGAATAAGAAGTTGCTTCGTCAATAAACGGGGCTACAACATTAACTTTTTTAGCAGGTATGCAATTTGGCCATCCTGCGTGTTCAGCTGTGAATACCAGTCCTCTATTCGTATTATGTAGTTCCACATCATCACCATCGACAACAATCCAATCTTTTCCGCTGATTCCAAAAGCATATAGCCAGTAGGCGAGTGAAGCACCCACAGCACCCGCTCCGACCATCAGGACTCTGCCAATATCAAAAGGTGCAAACTCTTCTGGTCCAAATTCGGCCTCAGTGTCTTCTTTATAATTCCAGGCAGACAACACCCGTGGTGTTATTTTTTCCCCAATTTGAGAGCGGAAAATGGCAGCTGCACCAAGGCATGCGGCTAACGCAGCGCCAACCATAGACTCTCTAGATGGCTTTACCGTTATCGCAGTATTTTGTAAATATGCAACTGCACGATCGGCCCCAAGATACCAATCAAACCCGTCTCCAACCTCGGCACCGATCCCAATCGAAATATGTTTGTACGATGGCCGAGTATCTACAGAGAATTTGCCGTAGGGGTCAATGTGACACATTGTCCGGATCGCAACTTCAGTGAGTGTTGTCCCTGGGAAAGGTGTGTTTATCAAAGGCTTGACTGTTTTATTTGGTACCTCAACCGTGATATTACGATGTACACGTGCAAGCTGGTTAACTAGGGAAAGAAGGGCAAGTTGCCCTGCTGGGTATTCTGCTGTGATAGGATCAATTCGTACATGTACGTGTTTTTCTTGTATTTGTTTTCCCCTCAAATACTCAGCAGTCCGCTGATCCCGAAGCCGATAAAATTCAGTTGCATTATATTCCATGAAGCAGATCACCTTTCATCGCAAGTCATTTGAGGATGGTATGACAAAAATTCCCTTGGTAATTGATTCGTTCGTACATAATACCCACCGCCCGTTTTGATACTGATGCACGCAAGTTTGCTCAATGCCTTTAAAGGTTAACCCAAAGTGCGGGGTGACAATAGAAAGCATGTTTTCGAACGGTAAAAGCACTAATTTATCATCGCCGTCGGAATGTCGACCATCTCCGCAAGGGTGGGAATGGACTTGACAAAGTAACCCTAATTGTTTTTTACGAGCTGCTCGTTCTGTGCGACCAATTTCGTAGCGGCTTACCATCACCCTCCCATTAGAGTGCTCTGCATTTGGGACGATGGCTTGCAGAAACACAGTGGAACCACCAAGTTCACGCCCAGCCCAATAGACGATGCCTTCATGTCCGCCATCATAAATCCCTGCTAATGCAAACGATATAAGCGCATCTCTTGTTGCTGCGATAACAGGTTCTATCACAAAGTAGATGCCCCGTAGTTCCCCTTTGGGGAGTAGAGTATCTACGGTAGACACCCCCGGTATCGGAAAAGTCGCTGTTAAATTCTTTTCTTTTCATTCCAATCTTCCGCGAGTAATTAAGAAATCACGATAAATGATCTGGAGCATATCACCCAGAAAATGAGCCTTTACATAATTCCCCCCTGCATTTAGCCAGTTTAAGGGTTCGCCCCAATCACCATGCGGTCCTTGATGTTTTGCATAGGCAAGCCGATTAAACGGGGCACGAGATGACAGGGGTGATGTTGCTCTTGATGAAAATTGGGCTCCTATGTGCAGGCTGAGGGGGTTTTGGGTAATAGTAAATGAGACCTTTAGATCCCCAATTATCGTCACAAAATGACCAAGCTGGTGGCAATGCCTGTCAATCGGCATTGAAAATTGACCCACCATCGGCGTCCAATATTGACCCACCCCAGCAGTAGTTTTCGTCAGAATTTCTGGTTTTGATTCTCCAGCTTTCATTCCCGGTTTCGATGATGTCGCAGTGATGAGTGACCCTATCCAGGAGGGCTGTGGTCATCTTGCTGTCGCCGAAGACCTGTGGCCATTCGCCGAATGTCAGGTTGGTGGTGATGATCAGCGAGGTTCTCTCGTACAGCTTCGAGATCAGATGAAAGAGCAGTTGGCCGCCACTCTTGGAGAACGGCAGGTAGCCAAGTTCATCCAGTACCACGAAGTCCTGCCGGACAAGGCTTTCCGCCAGCTTGCCGCCCCGGTTGTTCAGCTTCTCCTGTTCCAGTCGGTTGACCAGATCAACGAGGTTGAAGAATCTGCCTTGTTTGCCGTTTCTGATTGCCTGGCGGCCCATGGCAACGGCCAGGTGGGTTTTGCCGGTGCCGGTGCCGCCGACCAGGATGACATTGCCGTGCTCCGCCAGAAAGCGCCCCTCCAAGAGGGAACGGATATGGATCTCATCGACCGGCGAGTTGCTGAAGTCGAACCGATCCAGGTCCTTGGTGACCGGGAACTTGGCCAGCCCCATCTGGTAGCGGATGCTCTTGGCCTTGCGCTCTGCCAGTTCCGCTTCCAGAAGATCCAGCAGGATCTTGTCCGGGGTGGCGCGCTGCTTGATCCCGGTAGCCAGCACTTCGTCGATGACACCCCTCATCCCGTAAAGACTCAAGGCGCTCATGGCGTGAACGATCCGCTCACGCAACATGGGCACCTCCCGTAAGCAGGCGGTTATAGCGGCAGCAGTCGGCGATGGGGGCATCCTCAGTTCCGGAACCTTGGCGACTTCGCAATCGGCAGGTGCCGGCGGCTCCTGTGCCCGTGACAGGATGTTCAGGATGACGCCCTGGCTGATGGTGTTGGCGGCCACCGCCTCGGCACAGGCACCGATCACGGCTTCAAACCCGTGGGTAAGGACTGACGACAGAGATTCCCGACGAACTGCTTATCGCCGTCTGGCCGACTGATCATTGCCGCTCTGACCTGCTTGAGCGGCAACGGGAACTCCCAGTCCTTGAAGGGAGCACCGTTGCGGAGTGCTCCGGGCTTGTGTTTCAGCACCTCAAGGTAATGCCAGGGATCGAAGATCGTCTTGTCCCGGCCGAACTCGCGCCGATGCACCCCGACGGTCTGACCGTCGGCCAACAGGATGATCCGGTCGGCATAGGCCCTGACCGAGACGGTCTTTCCCACTGCCGAGGCATGGACGCTGTAACGGTTGCGGTCGAAGGTAACCAGAGAGGTATAGGATACCCTGGCCGGAGTTTCCTGGTAGCCGTCAAACGGCACCTTGACGCTGATCAGATGTTCCTGCTCTTCGGCAAAGACCTCAGCAACGGTTCTGTCCTTGAACTCCGGATGTTTGTGGCTGGCGGCCAGAGTTCAGGCACTGCTCGGTCAGCCATTCGTTCAGCTCTTCCAGACTGGCAAACTTGCGCCGCTGATTGAAGAAGCGCTGCCGGACGATGCCGACCTGCTTCTCCACCTGTCCTTTCTCCCATCCGGCAGCCGGGGTGCAGGCCACCGGCTCAAACAGGTAATGGGAGGCCAGGGAGACAAAACGTCGGTTGAAGACCCGCTCTTTCCCCATCAGCACCTTGGTGACCACCGTCTTCAGGTTGTCATAGATCCCTTTGCGACAGGCACCGCCGTAAAACTCGAATGCCCGGACATGGGCATCCAGCACCATCTCCAGGGTCTCCCGCACATAGGCAACACAAAACGGCATCCGGCTGTGGCTGAGGCGAAACTGCGCGACCTTGACCCGGACATTGCAGCCGGCCAGCTCGATCTGCTCATAGCTCCAGTCAAACTGGAATGCCTCGCCGGGAGCAAATGACAGCGGGATGAATGCCTTTACCTCTCGCTCTGCATTACTCTTGCGCCACTTCTGGACATAACGGCGGACACTGTCGTAACCGCCGGCAAATCCTTCACGCTGCAGTTGTTCGAACAGCAGTTGCGCCGTCCGTCGCTGCTTGGCAGGCTTGGCACTGTCTTCTTGAAGATACTTTGCCAACTGTTCTTTGAACGGTTCCAGCCTCGGTCTGGGCTGAACCTTCCGCTCGTAGGTAAACTCGGTGGCATCGGTTCTGATTATCTTTCTGACGGTATTTCGGGACAGGTTGAAATCACGGGCAATCTCTCGGATTGTCTTGTGATCTCGGTGGTAAGCCAGGCGGACCTTTCGGATTGTTTCCACTATCAGCATCTCCTTTCGGTGTCTCCTCTCTCGGGTGATTCCGAGAGTATGGAGAGGATGCTGGGGTGGGTCAATTTTGGACGCCGATTACCCCCGAAAGTGGGTCATTATTGCATGCCGATTCACAGGCAAGACTCAACTAAGTCAATGAACCTGTTTAGCGGAAACGCTTTTTTGTACCGTTTTCTTCTTTTAGACGGGCGATGCGTGAGTGTTGCATAGAACCAACATCATTTCTGTACACCTCTTTTGTATGCTCTCTTGCTGTAAACAAGCGGTGAAAAGGATTCCATGCTTCTGATCGCTTAAATTCTCTGTAAATCTCATAACTGTCTATAAAAACAGACTCAGAGGGGTTAATTCGCTGCGCTCCATGAAAAGTGGATTGCCATTTGTCAAACTTATTTATCGCTTTGATATTCTGTTTAACGTTTTGTTCTGTTGCTGGCTTCCAATGCAGTCTCAAATTGCTAAGATAGTCGTAACGTGGGTTTGTTTTGTTCAAGCAATATTCATCTGTCCCTAACAATCGAGCCTCTATATAATCAGCAACTAATCTCTTATTGTTAACTTCTCTTATTTGCCCCTGTCCACGTCGAGCCATGCAGAGATCATAAAGCTGACTCAACGAACGTATATATAATTCCAGTTTAGCCGGGGTAATTTTCTCCTCCAGAAGATAATATATCCATTGATTAATTACATACCCGGGTTGGCCATCGTAAAGAAATACAATTGGAATTTCACGACAAGGAAATTCTTTCAAGTAAAAGTAAAATATCTTGTGCCACTTGCTCTCACGCATCATAGTAAAAGCCTTATTCGTAATTAGTAATGGAGCTAATATGAAAATATTTATATCATCAAAACTATTCCTGTCTATTCAAAATCAACTTTATCTTAACTATTAGTAACTAATAGTAAAAAATGAATAGCTATCACTTTCGCGTTGAAAAATTCCGGCTACGAATTCCCGGCCAGGCGTATCACTGTCAACCTTGCTCCTGCGGACATCAAAAAAGAAGGCTCATCCTTCGATCTTCCCATTTCGACCGGCATTCTGTCGGCGACCGGCATCATAAAAGCAGAACACCTCAAGGATTACCTTCTGCTCGGCGAACTTTCTCTTGACGGCGGCATAAAACCGGTTCGGGGCTGCCTGTCTGTTGCGGTAGCGGCAAAAAAAGCGGGTCTGAAAGGCCTGCTCGTGCCGCGTGAAAACGCGCGGGAAGCAGCCGTAGTCGAAGGGATAGAAGTAATAGGAGTCTCGGAGCTTGCCGAAGTGGTGGAGTTCCTCAACAACGAGAGAACAATTGCTCCCTACACCGTAGACATCCATGCACTGTTCCGCAGCAGTTGTGAATACAACGACGATTTCTCGGAAGTCAAGGGGCAGGAGCATGCAAAACGAGCCCTGGAGGTGGCTGCTGCGGGGGCACACAATATTCTGATGATCGGACCTCCGGGATCCGGTAAGACCATGCTTGCGAGGAGGATCCCCTCCATTCTTCCCGGCATGTCGTTTGGCGAGGCCATAGAAACCACCAAGATTTACAGTATCATGGGCCTGCTCGAACGGGACAGCGCCATTCTGGCCAACCGGCCGTTTCGCTCTCCCCATCACACCATTTCCGATATCGGACTGATAGGCGGCGGCAACAGCCCCCGCCCCGGGAGGTATCGCTGTCCCATAATGGAGTGCTCTTTCTCGATGAGCTCCCCGAATTCAAAAAACATGTTCTGGAAGTTTTGCGCCAGCCGATGGAAGACGGGCGAGTTACCATTTCACGGGCGCTCATGTCGATCACCTATCCTTCACAATTCATGCTGGTAGCGGCGCTCAACCCCTGCAAATGCGGATTCAGCGGCGACCCGGTTCATGCCTGCACCTGCACCCCGGGAGATATCCAGCGCTATCGCTCCCGCCTTTCCGGGCCGCTGCTGGACCGGATCGACATACAGATCGAGGTGCCGGCGGTGAAATACCGCGAGCTGACGAACAGAACGGATGGAGAAAGCTCATCTGAGATTGTCGGAAGGGTGGAAAAGGCGAGAGAGCTTCAATTGAACCGTTTCAAGGGCACGAAAGTCCATTGCAACGCCCAGATGACTTCGCGCCTGATCAGAAAGTTCTGCGAACCTGACGAAGCCGGCCACCGTCTGCTGGAAGTGGTTACGGAAAGAATGGGCTTTTCGGCAAGGGCCTTCACCCGCATCCTCAAGGTGGCCCGAACCATAGCCGATCTGGACGGAAACGAATCAATCCTGGAACAGCATATCGCCGAAGCGATCCAATACCGTAGCCTGGACCGGAAAACATTCTGATCCTGAAAAATACGGGGCCGGGTTCAGGCATATTTCCCGATCCCGGCCCCAATTCAGGTCGCTTCGACCATCAAACTCCGTCTTGCCGGCCCTTTCACGAAAGCAACCGGTTAAATTTGCCGACGACAGGTTATTCCCCGGCGCTGTAAGTCCTTATCGAGTCAATCCGCGACCAGTCGTAATAGGTATTAACATTGCCGTTTGCGTTTTCTTCGGAGAAACGGACAAATTCTTCGCCCAGGAAAATTACCGCTTCTTCATAGACTTTACCTTCATTGATCTGGATTTTGATTCCTTTTCTCAATTTCCTGGACAGGCTTCCGTGCAGCGGCATCGATGCATACTCAAAAACTTTTTCCCACGTTGCTTTCATATCATCTCCTTTTTTTATTGGTGCTGCTAAAATAAAAACGCCCGACGGTTATCAATCACCGTCGGGCGCCATTGCCTTCAATAACTATATTCATTTCTGGTTGCAAGCAATTACCGGATTGCACCAATTATCGATATTCAGAAACCCATGCAGCAGCCCCCATCAAAATCATAGACCAGATGCCGGCGGAATCTCTCAACAAGTTCTGGTCTTTTATATCATAAATTCCGGAGAGTTCAAGGGGACAAATATTTTTCACTGCAGCCCCGATTATCCCGTAAACGATTCTTCAGGGACGGTAAAGAAAAAAGTCGCTCCCCTGCCCGGCTCCCCTTCGGCCCACACCCGACCGCCGTGACGCCGTATGATCCGCTCCACGGTCGCCAGTCCTATGCCCAGGCCCCTCCATTCCTCTGCACCGGGCAGACGCTGAAACGGAGCAAAGAGCTTGTCCACATCCGCCATGTCGAATCCGCATCCATTGTCCCGTACGAAATAAGCCGGTTTTCCGTCGATCTCCACCGCACCGAATTCGATAACCGCCTCATCCCTTTCGATGGTATATTTCCACGCATTACCGAGCAGGTTATCAAGAACCACACGCAATAGTTGCGAATCCCCGTTAACAATCAATCCTTCAGCAAGGTGGAAGGTAACCCGCCGTTCGGGTTCGGCCATTCTCAATTCCGCGGCCGCCACCTGTGCCATCAAGGATATGTCCACTTTTTCCCGGCACGGTTTGACGTGGCCGAGCCGTGAGAATATGAGCAGAGCTTCAATGAGTCCGTTCATGCGCAAGGTGCTGTTGTAGCTCTCCCGCACATAGCCCCTGCACTCTTCATCGAGATCGTCGCCGCACAGCTCTTCGAGCGTCTGGCACAGGATATTGATAACCGTCAACGGTTTGCGCAAATCATGGGCTACACTGTAATTGAAAGTTTCCAGTTCCCTGTTGGCCGATTCCAGCTCCGAGGCCCGGACTTCAAGCTTTCGGTTCAGCATTGCGATCTCTTCCTCCGCCCGCTTGCGTTCCGAGATATCCTGGCACACTACCAGGATGTTGAGCGCACCGCCAAGGTCATACACCGCCTGCGCCGTTTCCTCGACCCAGAGCAGCCCCCCGTCCTTGCGGATTTTTCGAAACTGCCATTGATACACCCTGCCGGGGTTTTGCAGACAGTTGCGCAGCTCTCCGGTTACGGCGACACGATCATTTTTATGGAACACCTGCAGCGCCGACATTCCTTCCAGTTCGTCTATCGAATAGCCCAAATGAGCCGCACAAAAAGGATTCGCGGAAAGAATGGTGAAATCGGCATCAAGGGTGAAAATCATCATCGGATTGTCGCAGTACAAGGCCCGATAGCGCGCTTCACTAAAGCGCAGAGCCTCTTCGGCAAGCTTTCTGGATGTGATATCCTCAACCACACTAACAACAAATTTCGGATTTCCGGCTGCGTCGTATGCCATGGATGCGGTTAGATTTACCCAGACAGTTGAGCCTTCCTTGCGGATATAGCGTTTTTCCAGGGTATAATCGCCGATTTTGCCCTCCGTCAGCATCTGGAAATGCTTCATGCTTTTTTCCAGATCGTCGGGATGGGTAATATCCATGATGGTCCTGGCTTTCAATTCTTCTTCTGCATAACCTGCAATATCGCAGTATTTCCGGTTAATCCTTATCCATTTGCAGTCCAGGTCGATATGGCCGATGCCGACTCCTGCCTGATTGAAGGTTGCCCGGAACAGCTCTTCGCAGTCGCGAAGCTCTTCCTCCACACCATTACGATCGCTGATTCCGGCCGCCCGTGTCCCGTTTGCATCCGCCACCCCCCCGGTTCGTTTCCGCCGCGGTTCTTTGAGATCATCACAATACGTGTTCGGCCGTTTCCCTTTCGCCTTCTTTTCCATCACCTTTTTCTGTTTTTCACCGATGTCCATAATGTCGCCTCCGACGGCGCCGCTGGAAACCCGGTTGCATTTTTTCGGTTTCAGGAGATATATGGCAAAGAAGTCGACGACAACATGAATGTGTAACCCATATCATCCAGACCTAAAAGGGGAAATGCCACTCAGCCACAAAGATCACCATGGAATACGAAAACCTGCTTTGATTCAAACTTAATTACATTTTGGCGAATCATTCCAATTCGAAAAGACATTGATTTCTTGGTGTTTTTCATGTCCAGAGTATTATTGTCAACCGCTTCTTCAGGGCTAAATTGATTCGGGGCATATTTGTCCATTGAGGACAAGTCTTACCGTAAAAGCGCTTAATCTGAAGTAGATGCTTCGGATAAAAGTATGTATTTTTATTGTACTACTCGCAGGGGAGTAGGCAAGTGTACAATCAGACGCAAGTCTGCTCCCTCCGTTTGCCGTCCCGAACACGGTTCACTTTCCGGACGCCTTTTCAAGTGCGGCGCGGAGAGCGTCGGCACCGGGATTGATTGCCTTCGTGCCCCGGATAATATCTCCAGGGTTTATCGGCTTTCCATAATAGGATTCGTCCAGCGAGTCACGCTCTGCCGGCACGGCCCCCTCCTTGTTCAGCCAGGCATAGAGTCCTCCCGCCCTAGTGAAGGATAGAAAATCGGCCGTTTAATTTATCATTAGCGAAGTGTATAATTTTAATTGACCGGCAAGATAGAACATTTTGCACAATAGGAGGCAATTTACATGAATATGTTAAAGATTCCCTTTTTGTTGTGTGTATCCATGTTTTTCGCAGTATTGACCGTTGGTTCGATCAATGTATCGGCAGCGGAGGATATGGCTTCCGCACCGGTGGTGAGTCTCAAGGAAATGCCTTTGCTGAGAGGAGTCACCTGGCAGAAGATGACACAGGATGAAAAGATTGCGTTTGTCTGGGGCATGGGGCATGTAATTACCATGGAGCGAGAAAGAACGGAACAGTTCCCCGAACTGAAAAAGGAAAGCTTTGCGGCGAAGATGGCGGAAGGCCTCGCCGGCATGCCCATGAGTGAGGTTGTCAGTGTCGTCGACCAATACTACAAGGACAATCCGGACAAATCGGCGGAACCTGTGGTCAAGGTAATGTGGATCAAGTTAGTAAAACCCAAATTAGCTGGTGGCGAAACAAATCCTCCGATAGAGAAATAGTGGGCGGTTGCGTGGAGTCCGGCTCGAAAATGCACCTGTTTCATCTTCATGACTGTTCGGCCGGACTTGAAAGTCCCAACAGGGAGGTGGAATAGCATGAGAACCATAAGAAGTTTCGCGACAGTCCTCCTGACTGTCTTAACATTGAGTTGCGCGGGCATGACTCCTACCCAGCAGCGGGCTCTGAGCGGAGGCGCCATAGGAGCGGCCGGCGGAGCCGCTTTATCGGCAATCGCAGGAGGCAGCGCCGCGGTCGGAGCGGTGATCGGAGGCGCAGCCGGAGTTCTGACCGGAACCTTGATCGGCGGTTCTGAAGGTCATCATCATCGGTGATGATTAACAGGAGAAGATTGGCAAGGACTACAGTAACTGCCCGCGGCATCTTTCCCTCACCCGCTCCACCGGGATGCAGGTTGCAAGAGCGGAAAACGTTCGGTGAATCCGGTGTCCGGCTGCCTGCCATAGTCCTTATTTTCAACAACCGTCCCTCTTCGCTCGTGCCTCGTCCCGTGCAAACGTCAGCCGGTATTCCTCAGTCCGGCGGCAATGCCGTTGATGGTTGCGGCAAGAACGAAATCAAGTTCTTCGCTCTCCTCACCGGCCCGCTTGCGACGCAGCAGCTCGATCTGGATCATGCTCAGAGGGTCCACGTAGGGGTTGCGCAACCGGATGGAACGGGCAAGAGAGGGGTTCGTTTCCAGGAAACGGTTTTGCCCGGTCACCGACAGGACCATCCGTCTCGTCCTGCGGAACTCTTCGACTATCATCCCGAAGACCCGTTCGCGAAGTTCCGGGTCGGTGACAAGTTCGGAGTAGAGCCCGGCGAGGGGGAGGTCCACTTTGGTAAGTGCCAGTTCCACGTTCCTGATCAGATCGGTGAAAAACGGAAACCCCTTCATCATTTCCCGGAGAAGCCTTTCACCTCCGGAAAACTTCTCCAGGGCGTATCCCACCCCGAACCAGCCGGGGACCACATGTCTGCTCTGCATCCATCCGAACCCCCAGGGAATTGCGCGCAAAGCGGAAATGTCCCGACTTTCCGTGCGTTTTGCAGGGCGTGACCCTATCTTGGCCACCTCGAATTCCATCACCGGTGTCGCCTGCTCGAAATAGGGAATGATGTCCGGATTGCGGGAAATCCGCTCCCGGTAGAATTCGCAGGCAGTCGCCGAAAGTTCCTCCATGGTATCCTGCCATTCTCTTTTCTCATCTCCTATGGTGCCGGGGAATGCCACGGCGTCGAGACAGGCCGCTACCATGAGCTCGAGATTCCTTCCGGCGATGACTGCATCGGAATATTTCCAGTTGACCACCTCCCCCTGCTCGGTGATGCGGATGGTTCCGGTGAACGCGCCGGGCGGCTGGGCGGTGATTGCCCGGTAGGTCGGCCCCCCACCCCTGCCGACCGTGCCGCCCCTGCCGTGAAACAGGCTCAGCCGCACGCCGCATTCACCGGCCACTTTGTGCAGTGCCCGGTGCGCCTTGTAAAGCTCCCAGGAACCGGTAAGCATGCCGCCGTCCTTGTTGGAATCGGAGTAGCCGAGCATCACCTCCTGCCGTCCTCCCCACGAATCCAGGTATGGCCGGTAGGCCTCCCGCGTCCAGAGGTCACGACAGACCTCAGCCGCATCCTTCAGGTCCTCTATGAATTCGAACAGCGGAACCGGCATCATTCCCGGCTCCGTTCCGCCTGGTGATGCTGCGACGTCAATCCCGCACAGTTCCATGAGCCGGACCAGTGAAAGAACATCCTGCGCGCAGCTTGCCCCACTGATTACGTAGCGGCTCATTGCCGCTGCCGGATACCTTTTTTTCAGAAGTGAGACGCTCCTCAGGGTAGACAGCAGGTTTACCGTATCCCGCGATGGACTGAGGTTCCCCAGATCACTTCCGGCCGCCAGCTCACACAGTACACCTGCATGGACCCCGGCATGCTGGCGGATATCGATGGTGTGCAGGTGAAGTCCGAAGGTCCGCAACTGCCGCAACAGGGGATCGACATAGGCCACGGCCAGCCTCTCTCCCTTTCCGCACACCAGGCTCTCCCGTATAAGCTCCAGGTCGGCTGCAAAAGACTCGGCATCAGGGTAGGCTTCGCCGTTCGTTATTTCCCGCCGGGCATGATCCAGCCGGTAACGCACGCAAGTCAGGAATTTGCGGTAGAGTTCGCAGTAAGGGAATGAATCGATCTCTACGGAGAGGGCGGGCATCGTCTTGGCGTAGTGTTCCAGGGCCTCCGTTATGGCCGGTGCGGCCCCGACCCGGCACACCGAGGGGGTCAGCAGCTCACGCAGTTCATCCACGGCGGACAGGTAATGCCCGAGGATCGTCTCCCGCGCCATACGCAGGGCGGTCCGGGTCGATTCGGGTGTCACGTACGGATTGCCGTCACGATCGCCCCCCACCCAGGAACCGAATCTGACGACTGTCGGAAGGTCACGGGTCTGTATATTCATGCGGTACACATCCCGGAAGGCTTCCGCCATATCATCGTAGAATGCCGGAAGAGGGTTGATCAGGGAATCGGGGTAATGGTCGAGGCCCATGCGGATTTCGTCGTCCACGGTCGGCCGGCGCCTGCGCACGGCGTCGGTCTGCCAGATCGCCGCTACCTCAGCCAGAATCGCCGCCTGCATTCGGGCAGCGCCCGTGGCGGTGAGCGGGAGCCGGTCCAGTTCCTCCAGCTTCAGGGCGATGCGGCGCCTTTTGTACAGCACCTCCCGCCGCGCCACCTCGGTGGGATGGGCGGTAAACACCGGAGTCACTTCCACCCGCCCCAATAATTCCAGGGCCTTCTCTCCGCTTATCCCGGCATCCCGCATCTTCCGCAGCGTGCCGCGCAGCGAACCGGGTTTGTCCTTGCCGCCGGGATCAAGCCGCATGGCGCGCAGTCTCCGTTTCCGGTGGTTCGATTCGGCCAGGTTGGCCAGCTCGAAGTAGGTGCCGAAGGCCTTGACTATATCGAATGCATCCTCGATGCTCATTCCCCGGACGATTTCACTCGCCCGTTCTCTGAGCTCGCGCTCACCAGGCATGTCGGGTGAGACCTCGCCCTGATCCATGAGACGGCGATGACGGATAGCCAGTTGGCGAAGTTCCTCTTCCGCCTCGTACACATCCATACCCGCCTGCCCCCGGATTACCTCGCCCAGAAGCATCCCCAGGGAACGGACGTCTCTTCTGAGCGGCATCTCGGCCAGATCCTGATCGTCTCCCGCCAGCTCGGCCAGCCTGGCCGACTGGTCTTCGGCTTTCCAGTAGTTTTCGCATTCATTCATGTTAAACAGCCTTCCTCAGGTTGTCGGACGACACGGACTGACATCGGCGAATAATGACTTGCACAGACTAAGATGCTGTTTCAATTCTCTCCTCTTTCCACCCTTGCCACTCTCCTGAGGGTGGCAATGACGCTGTCCGGATTGAGGGAAATGGAATCTATCCCTTCCTTCACCAGGAATTCAGCGAATTCCGGGTAATCGCTGGGTGCCTGGCCGCAGATGCCCACTTTCGCCCCGCACTTCGCCGCGCTTCGGATCAGGCTGCGGATCATCTCCATGACCGCCTCGTTCCGTTCGTCGAAAAGCTCCGCCAGCTCTGCCGAGTCGCGGTCTATGCCAAGCACCAGCTGCGTGAGGTCATTGGATCCTATGGAAAAACCGTCAAAGCGCTCGGCGAACTTATCCGCGAGGACCACATTGGAGGGTATCTCCGCCATGACGTATACCTGAAGACCTTCTTTTCCCCTTGCCAGACCGTTGGAGGCCATCACCGCCAGGACCTTGTCCGCCTCTTCCAGAGTGCGACAGAAGGGGATCATGACCACCACGTTGTCAAGACCGATCTCCTCCCTGACCCTTCTGATCGCCCTGCATTCGAGGGCAAAACCCGCACGGTAGCGTTCGTTGTAATAGCGGGATGCACCACGAAAACCGAGCATGGGGTTATCCTCCCTCGGCTCGAAACCAGCACCGCCGATGAGGTTGGCGTACTCGTTGGTCTTGAAATCGCTCATCCGGACGATTACCGGCCAGGGATAGCGGGACGCCGCTATCTTGGCGATACCCTGGGCGAGATGGTCGACGAAATACTCTTCCCTGTCGGCGTACCCCTCGGTCAGCTCTTCTATGATACGCTTCGCCTTTTTGTCCTCGAGCCGGTCATAGCATACCAGTGCCATGGGATGGATCTTGATGATGTTGTTGATGATGAACTCCATCCGCGCCAACCCTATTCCCTTGCAGGGAAGGCGCCACCAGCGGAAGGCCGCGTCGGGGCTTGCAATGTTCATCATGATTTGCGTGCGGGTTTCGGGGATATCTTCCAGGTTGACCTCCGTTTCCCCGAAGGGAAGGATTCCACGGTAGACATGCCCCCGGTCCCCCTCGGCGCAGCTGACGGTGATTTCCTGGTCATCCTTCAGCAGGCGGGTCGCGTCACCGGCTCCCACTATGGCAGGTATCCCCAGCTCCCTGCTGACAATGGCCGCATGGGAAGTGCGACCGCCATGGTCGGTGACGATAGCGGCGGCCCTTTTCATGATCGGCACCCAGTCAGGATCGGTCATGGCGGTCACCAGCACCGCCCCGTCCCGAAACCGCCCGATTTCATCAGTACTCATGATGACCAGGGCTTTGCCGGCGGCGATCGCTTCGCCGATGGCGAGGCCGGTCACGAGCAGTTCACCCTTTTCCTTCAGATCGAAGGTCTTCATCACCGCGGCCTCCCGTCGCGCCTGGACCGTTTCCGGACGAGCCTGGACGATGAACAGTCCGCCGCTTTCGCCATCCTTGGCCCACTCGATGTCCATGGGCATGCCGTAATGCTCCTCGATGGCGCAGGCCCAGCGGGCCAGCCGGAGGATCTCGTCGTCGTCAAGAACGAAAGATCGCCGCTCATCCCGGCTTGTAGCGACACTTTTAGTGCCTGCCTTGCCCCCATCTGAATAAATCATCTTCTTTTCCTTGGCACCGAGGTTCTTCTCTATGACGGGGCGATAGCGCCTATCGCCCAGAAGCGGCTTGAAGACCATATATTCGTCCGGGTTCACCACCCCCTTGACCACGTTTTCACCCAGCCCCCAGGAGGCGTTGATCACGACTGCGTCCCGGAAGCCGGTCTCCGTGTCGATGGAAAACATAACCCCGGCGCCCGCCTTGTCGGAGCGGACCATTTTCTGCACCCCCACCGAAAGGGCGACTTTCATGTCATCGAAACCCTTTTCCTTGCGGTAGCTGATGGCCCTGTCAGTGAACAGGGACGCACAGCAAAGCCTGCAGGCGTCAAGGAGGTCTTCGTCGCCCCTCACGTTGAGAAAACTTTCCTGCTGACCGGCAAAGCTTGCCTCGGGCAGGTCCTCCGCGGTGGCGCTGCTGCGCACGGCCACATCCGCCTGGTCCGTGCCGTATCTGCCGCCAAGTGCGCGATATGCGCCCAGTAAGGCTTCGGCGATGTCTTCCGGAAAACGCGCCGTCCGGAACAGACGGCGGACGGCCTTGCCGGTTTCCGCCAAAGGTTTGCTTCCTGCACGGAATTGTTCCATCTGACCGGCGATCCTGTCCCTGATACCGTTGAAATCGAGAAATTTCCAGTAGGCTTCCGCTGTCAGGGCAAAACCGCCGGGCACCCTTATCCCGGCATCCCCCATGGACCTGACCATTTCCCCGAGAGAGGCGTTTTTCCCGCCGACCAGGGGTACATCGGATGAACCGAGATTCTCGAACCAGCGGATGTATTTATTATTGTCTGCCATGGTTTCTCTCTTTTAAACATTGAATTTTGTCACTCATCATTGGTCGCACTTTGCCCTTCGGTTTGTGCCTCTTTCGGAGCTCCGGCCTCTCCGCTGCGAAAATGAATGTCCCTCTGGGGAAACGGAATTTCGATATTATGCTCTCTGAATATTTCAAAAATGGCGAAATTGAGGGAACTGACAAGTATGTTCTTGCGATGGCTGAGAGTGTTGGTCCAGACCCGCAACTCAAAAAGTAACGCGCTGTCGCCGAAACCCATGAACAGAACCATGGGTACGGGCTGCTCCAGGACATCGGGATTTTTACCGGCTACTTCGAGAAGCAGTTTCTTCACCAGGCGGACATCACTGTCGTAGGATATGCCCACCGGGACTCTGAACCTCACCGTAGCATCGGTGTAGCTCCAGTTTATGACGTTTTCAGTGATGAATTTGGAATTGGGGACAATGATTGCTATATTGTCGTTCGTCACCACTGTCGTGCTGCGAGTACTGATCTTGGAAACATCCCCCTCAACGTTGCCGACCTCGATCCGGTCGCCTATTTTTATGGGCCGTTCGAAGAGAATTATCAGGCCGCTGATGAAATTGCTGATTACATTCTGGAGTCCGAAGCCGACTCCAATGCCGACCGCACCGGCCAGAACATTCAATGCGGTAAGGTCTATTCCCGCGGTCTGCAGGATAATGACGAATCCGACCACCAATACGGCGTAACGGAGGATGGTGGCAATGGCCTGGCGAATACCGATATCCATGACTCTGCCGACCAGGAGTCGTTCTGCCACAAGTGTTTTCAGCTTGCCCGAGACATAGAAGAGAAGAAAAAGCAGTACGATCAGGTATACAAGGGTCCAGAGGGTAATCTCCATGTTTCCGGCCTTGATGAGCGGAATGGAGAGAAGCGATTTGACCTTGTCCAGAAAATTCAGAAACGCTTCCATATCTTGTCCCCGGGCAAGTAGTTCATACGGCCTGGCCCTCTGCTTTCGGATTGTACCAGCTACCGTCCCGGGCTATTACCTGGTCGGCTTCGGCGGGTCCCCAGCTGTTCTGCTCATAGAAATACAGGGGGGTTGCACTACCCAGGATCGTATCGACGATCCGCCATTGCTCTTCGACCGATGCCTCCGAGGCGAACAGCGTGGCATCCCCGGCCAGGGCGTCACCCAGTAACCGTTCGTAAGGAGTCATGACATCCCCTACATTCTGCAGGGCGATCAGTTCCACGTCCTGTCCCACCTTTTTCTCGCCCGGCACCTTGACCCTGACTCCAAGACCGATCAGAACATCCGGGCTGAGGCGGAAGCGGAGATGGTTGGAGAAGAAGGGGACGATCTCGCCGAATGTCTCACGCGGGGGGCGTTTGAACTCGACGGTAACGGTCGTGGAGGTAACCGGGAGGCATTTGCCTGCGCGAATGAAAAAGGGTACCCCCGCCCACCGCCAGGTATCGATGAAGAGCCTTACCGCAACATAAGTTTCAACCTGCGAATCGGGAGCTACGCCCGGTTCCCGTCGGTAGCCGTGGAACTGGCCACGCACGATGTTGTCCGGATGGATGGATTTTACGGCACGAAGCAGGCGGGTACTCTCGTTGTGGAAGGATTCATGCTCATCCGCGACCGGGGCGTCCATCGCCAGAAAGGCCACCACTTCAAGAAGATGATTCTGCAGCACGTCACGGATCGCCCCCACCTCCTCGTAAAACTTTCCACGTCCCATCACACCGAAATTTTCGGCCATGGTGATCTGTACCGATGCTATGTAGTTCCGGTTCCAGATCGGTTCGAAGATGGAGTTGGCAAACCGGGTATAATAGATATTCTGTACAGGTTCCTTTCCGAGGAAGTGGTCTATCCTGAAGATCGAGGAGGCGTCAAAGACCGAGCCGAGGATTCCGTTTAATTCATGAGCGGAAGAAAGGTTCCGCCCGAACGGCTTCTCGACGACCACCCGTGGTTTGCGCAGACAGCCTGATCCGGCAAGACCTTCGACGACCGTGCCGAACATGCTCGGGGGGATCGCCAGATAATACAGTGGACGAGTGGAGTTGCCGAGAACTGAACAGAGATTCTTGTATGTTTCGGGATCACTGTAGTCGCCGTCGATGTAATGCATGAGGGAGCAAAGCTTGTCGAACGCCTCGGCGTCCACACCGCCATGGTTTTCCAGACTGTCCCGGGCACGCTCTTTCAGCTGTTCGAGGTCCCACCCGGATTTTGCCACGCCGACAACGGGAACATCGAGACGGCCGAGCCGCACCAGTCCCTGCAGCGCGGGGAAGATTTTCTTGTAAGCGAGGTCTCCGGTCGCGCCGAAGAAAACAAAAGCATCGGAGACTTTGTCCACCATTTTTTCACCTCTCCTGGTCGCAGCTGATTACATCATGTAACCGGGATGGAATCTCTTCCGGTCCCGCCCGGTCTCGTCCTCATTTAAAATGAAGTATAGCCCTGTTTGAATAGCGGTCAATAATCCTTGCGGGAAATCCACAAATACCGCTTTCTCGATATTGTAATTAAGTTTCAACAGAGTAAACTTATATCTGTTTACCAAAAATAAAAACCGCTAGGGGAGACACAATGCTTGTGAGGGTGCTTTGCAGTGACAAAAGCCGAGGCTATGTGGAAGACCACGAGCTTCACGACCTTATTGAAAGAGGGATTGTAGTAGCGTTTTTCCAACCTGGATCAAATGAATGGGTCAATGCAAAAAATCACCAGAAATGCATAATCAGGAACAATTCCTACAAAACTCTCGAAAGTAAATCAAAAATATGACAGGTCCGTTTTGCTTGGCAAGTTTGTACAGGATGCCAAAACACTTTGCCGGAAACTGACTTTTTGCAACTGCAGCTTGAAATTTCCATTTCCAAATACAGAAACGGCCTCCTGACCGAAATAGAGAGCAGAGGTCATTCAGCCTCGGAAGCGAGATAACATGACAGAAAATAACCAGGGAAACTTCGACGAGGAAATTACCGGACAACTGGAACCAATGACAGAACCGGACTCCGGAACGATTGATCTTGAAGAGGCGAACGAAGGAGAAAATAACCTGTTATCGGAGGGCCATTACGACGAGGCCATCAAGCATTATCTCCGGGAGATTCAAAAAACGAAACTTCTGACCGCTGAAGAGGAAAGAGAACTTGCCGTTCGCATTGACATGGGAGACAAGGCGGCCAGGGACAGGATGATAGAATCCAACCTGCGGCTTGTCGTCAAGATCGCCAAACGTTATATCAACCGCGGCCTGCCATTCCTGGACCTCATCGAAGAGGGGAATATCGGCCTTATCAAAGCTGTGGAAAAATTCCAGATCGCAAAAGAATGCAGGTTTTCAACCTACGCAACCTGGTGGATCCGCCAATCCATTGAACGCGCCCTGATAAACATGTCGAGAACGATAAGGCTTCCGGTACACGTTTCCGATGATTTGAACCGCATGTTGAGGGTCACAGCCGGGCTGACACGAGTGCTGAACCGTGAGCCGACAATCTTCGAAATAGCCTCGGAATTGAATATGGATGCGGCATATATACGCAGGCTCATGGTCCTGAGGAAAAAAACATATTCCATTGACAAGCCGATGGGTGAAAACCAGGATTATTTTCTCTCCGACACCATCGAAGATTCTTCAGCCCCTCCCCCCGACCTGCTCCTCGAAGAAGTGAACAATTTCGAGGCGGTATCCAGATGGCTTGAAACACTTACGGCAAGTGAACGTAAAATTATCAGAATGCGTTTCGGGCTGCAGGACACCGATCCGCGAACCCTGGACAGTATTGGAATTATATTCGGCGTAACCCGGGAGCGGATCCGGCAGATTGAGTCCAAGGCACTGGAAAAATTGCGAAAAATACTGGAGTCGGACAATTACAAAGACAATGGTTGCGAATCAGGCGGCATGCGCAAACCGGTCAAGGAACAGTCAAACCTGCTTTCAGGCATGCCGGAAGAAGGTTTTGACCCCCTGAACAAAAATTTGAACTCCGATGAACCCTCGCCAGTCGGTAGCCCGTAAAGAACCATAATGGAGGCAAAAATGAATAGGGAAATAATAATCTCTGCTGCACTAATCCTCGGCATCTTCATGGCCGTAAGTCTGCAGGCGGCCGAAAAACCCTCCGTTGCCATGGGAGAAAAGCTGTTCAATGATCCCACCCTCGCCGGTTCGGATAACGCAAGAAGCTGCAGCTCCTGTCACCCTGGCGGCAGTGGTCTGGAAGACGCCGGAAACAATCCGGACCTTGCAGCTATCATCAACCGGTGTATTTCCGGTCCCCTGCATGGAAATACGATCGCAGAGGATTCGCCGGAGATGCAGTCACTCATTCTTTACATCAAGTCATTGCACGGTAAATAACAAAAGCGGTATTTGCGAGAAAAACTTTATTGACCGGTGTTCCCTGTGTTATTCTGAAAAACGCAAATAAACAGCCGCGCACCACAAAAACGATGAGTCCGTGTGCGGCAAACAGGGAGAACTGTAATGAAGAAAACCGCCAGGCCCGGAGACCGGGTAACGGTCAGTTATACCGGCACCCTGGACAACGGACGCATATTCCACAGCACCGAGGTAGAAGGGCCGCTCGTCTTCACCATTGGCGCAGATGAAGTCTTTCCTTCCCTGGAAAGAGAAATCATCGGTATGAGTGTCGGTCAGGTGAAGAATATAGTCATTGTCACGGCGGACGCCTATGGTCCAAGGCTGCAGGAGAATATTTTAAAAGTGGACAAGTCGAGTTTTCCCGAAGGCGGACCGATTACCGTCGGAAGGAAGGTACGGATCAGTTCCAGAGGCGACATGGAGCGGATCATGCAGATCATTGAGGTAAGCGGAGATACCGTGACCCTGGACGGCAATCACCCTCTGGCCGGGCAGGATCTGACCTTCGCCCTGCGACTCGACGGGATCGATGAACAGAAGGACTGATTCCATGTTCATAATTCCCGCACCGGGTAGGCCCTCAGCCTGCCTCACCACCAATTACAACACCGAGTTTGCATCAGACATGGCTTTTCCGGATTTCCATGCTTTCATGGAACCGGTCAGCCTTGAAGGTTTCATCATATGAAGCAGACTGTCGGTCGTTTTGCCCCGTCCCCTACCGGTCCGCTGCATACCGGCTCGCTGGTAACGGCTGTCGGCAGCTGGCTCATGGCGAAGAGCTCCGGCGGACAGTGGCTGCTGCGCATAGATGACCTGGACAAGCCGCGCCTGGCGGCGGGCATGACGGATGACATAATGCGGACCCTGGAAGCATTCGGACTGCTCTGGGACGGCGAAATCTCCCGACAGAGCCTGAACGGTAACCATTATCAACAGGCCTTCGGGACATTGTGCAAACAGGGTGTAGTCTACCCCTGTGGGTGTTCGCGCAAGGATATTGCCCGGGCCGCCTCCGCCCCGCATCCCGGGGACGACTGCCTGCATTATCCGGGGACATGCCGCGACGGGATGCGTGACGGATCGGTAATCCGCTCCTGGCGCATCAGGGTGGGGGAAGAAGAGATATGCTTCGATGACCTCCGCGTGGGGCGTATCTGCGGGTGCCTAAACAGTCAGTGCGGGGACTTCGTGCTGCGCAGGGGGGACGGAGAGTTTGCCTACCAGCTTGCGGTGGTGGTGGATGACCAGCTGACCGGGGTAAACCAGGTAGTGCGCGGCGACGACCTGCTGCCGTCCACCCCCCGACAAATGTACCTGCAGCGACTGCTCGGTCTTCCCCACCCCGAATATTGCCATCTGCCGCTGGTAACCGGCCCGGGCGGAGTTAAACTGAGCAAACGGGACAATCCCGTTTCTTATCATCCGGCCGGTTTGCGCGGTCGGGAAGGAGCGCTGCTGCTTGCTGCGTTGAGCTTCCTCGGACAGGAACCGCCAAAGGAGCTTGCCGGAGCGCCCTGCAGTGAGATACTGCAGTGGGGCATCGCACACTTCGATGGCTCCCGCATCCCGTTGAAGGGCGGCGAACTGCATGTGAACATTCAATGACTGCTGAGGCGCTGCGATATGATTCTTTCACGGCGGGCACCGGAAACCGTCGGCATTGTATCTTTTAAGTCCGCAATGGTTCAATGTTCGACCGGGTTTTACCGTTTCAGTCAGTCTGAATGCCTTTCCGACGGCACGGCAAGACATGGCCTGCAACTTTGTAAAAACAAAGAAATGGGATATATTTAAGTATATTTGCATTGAATTGACAGGAGGAAGGAACCGGTATGGCAGTTCTTGACTTTGAAGCGTACTCGAAATGCAGAGATGAAATCAAAGAGCACAAAAAGATCATTGACGACCTGATGAAAATGAATGCGGAGCTTGTGGAAAAAGTAAATGCCATATATGGCGCATACGAAACGCTTCAGTACTCATGCGAGGGACGCTGCAGCTTCTATGGCACCGAGCTGGCAAAATTGAGAAACAAGATCGAAGAACTGCAGAACGAACTCGACAAAAAGGAAGAGTAACCCGGTCCGGTTTGCTTTTCCGCATAACATGGCTAAAGAAATTTCCAAAACTGTCCACCATTACTGATTTAAACTCAGCAAGTTCTATCGATTCTTTGGCATGAGGAAACGTGCGTCACGCCTGCCGAACTGATTGCGTGAAGGCTCACGTTGCGAACTCTTGCCTTATCCCTCGATTCAACATAGATTCGGCAGTTGCAGGCATCCTCCGTTCGCTCCGGAAGCCTGTATCTGCTGCTCTAAGCTCATTTCGCTTCAGCCGGTAAACTCACCCTTCGGGTTCAGACAATATCGGCTGTCCTCACTCCATTTCGCCAAGAGCCGCAACGAAACAGGCCTGGGTTGCTTACTGCGGACACCTCCAACTGCCGTTTTTGGGTTCAACGGTTCCGGATACAACCGGCAATGCTTTTTTAATGAATCCCGAAAATCAAACCATCATTTCCCCTAAAAAATCGAAAGCAATTTAGTTTTTATCCAACGCAAAACATGCTCCTCAAACGACCCACTAATATTTTACTCGAGAAAATTCAGTAAGTGCCGATTAAATGAGAAGTAATACTAAGTTGCAATCAAACATATAAATAGTGTACACTGTACCGGTAGCTTTATTTCCTTTCCAACCGGAGGACAGTATGCCACCACGAGCATCTTTGCCAGCAAATGCGACGGAAACTTTGGGCCCTCTGATGCGCAAAGCCAAGACTAAGGCAGAATTTCAGAGAGTTCAGAGTGTCTGGCTCCGTGCGACCTTGAATCTTGAAGATGACCAAATTGCCACTGCTGTGGGCTTATCCTGCAACACTGTGCGTTGCCTGCAATCTCGTTTCCGGCTGCATGGGGAGCAAGCCCTTATAGGCACAGGTCGAGGCGGCCGGAGGCGACAGAATTTAAGTATTGAACAGGAAGATGAATTGCTGCGTCCTTTTCTGGAGGAGGCTGGCACTGGCGGTATCCTGGTTGTTAACCCAATCAAGGTCGCTTACGAACAAGCGGTTTGCCATGTAGTTCCCAAGTCGACGATCTATCGTCTTTTGGCACGTCACGGTTGGCGTAAGTTGGCTCCCCGGCCCCGCCACCCAAAGGCCAACAGTGACTCACAAGAGGAGTTCAAAAAAAACTCCCCGAGATTGTCGCAGAAGAAGTGATTCGACAGACAATACAAGGACGAAGCGTTCGTCTGATGTTTCAAGACGAGGCGCGCTTCGGCTGTATCAGCGATCCTCGTCGGTGCTGGTCGCCTCCTGGTGTCCGACCCGTCGTTGGGGCACATCTGGTTCGCCAGTATACTTATGTGTTTGCAGCCGTCTCTCCTCATGACGGGGTATTGGATTCGCTGATTCTGCCAACGGTAAACGTGCAGACTATGTCGATCTTTCTCACTGAGGTGGCTACCCGTCATGCTGAAGAATTTGTCCTCATGGTGCTCGACGGTGCCGGCTGGCATCAGGCTACAGATCTTGAGATTCCCAAGAACATGCGGCTTGTGAGATTGCCGCCATATAGCCCAGAGCTCAATCCTGCTGAACATCTGTGGGATGAAATTAGAGAAAAATGGTTTCCCAATCTCGTGTTCCGGGAACTGGACGCCGTCGAAGATGTCCTTGAGCAGGCTCTTCACTCACTCGAAAATGATGCTGATCGTGTTGAAAGCATAACTGGATTCGAGTGGGTTAAATCTATACCTTTGATTGCAACTTAGTATAAATGGTCTAATATGCCGGAACCCGTCACCCTTAAATTTATTAATTAAAAATGGCGCAGACATTTTTGCCCGCTATGGCGGCGATGAGTTTGTCGTTGTCATGCCCCAAACCGGAATAAAGGGTGCAACAGCTTTCGCTGAGAGGCTCAGGAGAGCCATTGAAATCATGGATATTCCGTTCGACGACAATTCACTGAATATAACCGTCAGTGCTGGAGTTGCAACTTACACCGCCGGGTCGAACTCGATGACAATCAATGAGTTTATAGATACGGCGGATAAAGCGCTTTATGAAGCCAAAAACAGTGGCAGAAACAAGGTCGTAGTCGCCGGATCGCAACCTGAATAGCAAGACATCGGGCAGAACGCGGGAATTTGTCAATTAATTTCCAAACGTATAAACTTAAAAACTGCAATTAGCCACGAATGACACGAATAAATACGAATGTTATTAAACCCTTATTTGTCTTTATGTTGTCACCAATTTGGTGGTTGTTTTTATTGGAAAAAGCTTTGCTAATTCGTGAAAATTCGTGGCTAAAATGCTTTTTTCAGGATAAATCGCCCTGGACACCATGACACCTTCAGTAGACAGCTATCTTCACTACCTCAGCCATTATTTGTTTATTCGAGTGGCAGTAGAAAAACATTCCGAAAATCCCGTGCTGGCTCGATAATTGTCCGCGACAGATTGCATATTCAAGTTGCAAATCGCAACATTACTGGTACTATCACTCTGTTCGACGGTATGGACCAGGCGGGTTGCCGCTGTTTTTTCCATAACATGTCAATTCACTGAAAGGAAAATAAAATGGCCGGAAATGAAATGGTAACGAAACCGATTGTGTTAAACGACGAAAATTACAACGAAATCCTGGAAAGCTCCGAAATACCCGTAGTTATGGAGTTCTGGGCTCCCTGGTGCCATCACTGCCGGGCGCTGTCACCCGCACTGGAAGCAGCAGCGGCTGAACTGGCCGGACAGGTGCTGATAGGCCAGGTCAATTGCGACCTGAACCCGCAGTTGCCGCAGAAATACGGTGTCCAGGCAATCCCTACCCTGTTCCTGATCAGGAACGGCAAGACAATCGGCACTATTATCAATCCTAAAGACAAGGCCTCTCTGAATTCCTGGATCAAGGGGCTCATAGGCTAACCTGATTACATGGTTATCGTACCCGGAATGATCAACATTGACTCCATGGAGAGCAGGTTCTTCAACTATAAAGGCAATATCCCGATTCACTACAAGGTTGGAGGACAGGGACCGCTTCCGGTCTTTTTCCTGCACGGATTTGCATCTTCTCACACCACCTGGACCGATATTGTGGAACTCTTCCCTGCCGACAGATTCCGCATCTTCCTCATCGACCTGAAAGGGTTCGGGCTCTCGGCCAAACCGAGGGACGGCGCCTATTCCATCGAGGACCAGGTTGAAATGGTGCGGGCCCTAATCAGAGAGCAGGGGTTTTCCGCTATTACAATCGCCGGGCATTCCATGGGAGGAACGATCCCACTGCGAATCTGCATGGAAGCCGGAGACGGGACCGAGCCCTTTGCCGTGGAAAAGGCCGTCCTGATGGATTGCGCGGCATATCCACAAAGACTGCCGAAATTCTTCCGCAGGCTGAAGTCTCCAATACTGGGACCACTGCTGCTTCATTTGATACCGAAACGAATTCAGGTAAGGGATACATTGCGAAAGGTTTTCTTGGACCCGAACGTAATTACTCCGAAGCGCTTGGAGAGATACACGCGCTATTTCAGCGGCAAGGAACCCTATACGTATTGCGTTCTACCGTCAAATCAATCGATCCCCGAAAGTATGCCGGCATCTCTGAGGAGTACCTCAAGGTCACCGTACCGATCATGATAATCTGGGGGAGGATGATCGTGTTGTCAAGTTGAGAAACGGCTTGCGGCTCCATGGCGATTTGCCGGGGTCACAGATGAAAATAATCGACAATTGCGGGCATAACCCTCACGAGGAGCGTCCCGCCGAGACTTTCTCCGCCATGAACGCTTTTCTTTCCGGCCCTGAGTAGGGCGTGGGCGCGAAAAGCGTTTGTCGCGTTACTGTAACCTGTGTTAAGCTTCAAGAATACGGAACAAAGATCACTGAGAAGGAGAACGTAAATGGCCAGAGCAAGCGCCCGCCATATTTTGGTGAGAACCAGGGAACAATGTGAAACTCAGAGACCCGGATTGAGGCAGGAGCCGATTTCGCGGCTGTCGCCAGGGAACATTACACTCTGCCGTCGAAAAGACAGGGTGGCGATTTGGGTGTATTCGGCCCCGGACAAATGGTAAAGGAGTTCGATGAAGCCGTTTTTACCGGTGAAGTCGGCAAGGTCCTCGGACCTGTACAAACCCAGTTTGGCTTCCATCTTATCGAGATTACCGGCCGCACAGAATAATCATTCCCGTCCCGGTCCATATTCCAAAGGAGTGAAAAACTCGAAACTCCAGGAAATAAAGGCCGGGACGATTTTCTTTAAAGGGAGAACATAATGTTAAAGAAAATTTTCATTCTTATGGCTATCTGCCTGATTCCCGCGGGAATCGCTTTCGCAAAGTCTCCTGCTGCAAAGACCTCTAAAAATCCGGTCGTTATCATGGAAACATCCATGGGAAACATCAAAATCGAACTCTTCCAGAAAGAAGCGCCGTTATCCGTGAAGAATTTCCTGTCATATGTGCAAAGCGGTTTTTACGACGGAACGATATTTCACCGGGTTATCCCGGGTTTCATGATCCAGGGAGGCGGCTTCACCGCGGACTTGAAACAGAAGCCGACCGGACCGTCGATCAGGAACGAGGCTGACAATGGTTTGAAAACGAGCGGGGAACAATCGCCATGGCCCGCACCGCTGTCCCGGATAGTGCTACTTCACAGTTTTTCATCAACCTGGTAAACAACGAGTCTCTCAACCGTCCGATGCCGGACGGTTATGGCTATGCGGTATTCGGAAAAGTCATCAAAGGTATGGATGTGGTTGACCGGATAGCCGCAGTCGGAACCGGTATGAAAATGGGCTTTCAGGATGTGCCACGCACCCCGGTGGTAATCAAATCAGTGAAACTAGTTAAATAGTCTCCGTCCGGAACCCTCTAAAATTATTTCCATAAATAGGATTAGGGTTTTTGCGGAACAAGCTGAACAGTTTTCAGGCAAGCAGTCAATTCGGGAGAAAATGCCCGAATTGACTGCTTTTTTGTTCGAGTGGCAATTTTTGAGAATTACTGATTAATTCGGGAAACTGCCAGGCCCCGGACCGGGCAGATACGTTCCGGGTTCGGATCAGAAATAAACATAAAGTATTACAACTCGGCGGCAAAAAGACCGTGATGATGACTGGCCTTTTCTTTTTTGCTACATTCAGCGCTACGGAGCAAAGGCCCGGTTGTTGGCAAAAAAAACGCTATTTTTTAAAAAAGTCTTGTATTTACTTTATAAAATTGCCATACTAATTTGTTCCTCAGACGAGCCGATCAGCTCGTCTTTTGTTTTGCCGGACCGGCTTTTTGCTGTATTTACCCGGCTCTCAATTGACCTGACAAGCGGCTTTAGCGAACCAAATAAATTTAATAGATAAAAGAGCAAGGAGTTGTCAGAATGCAGGAAAAGATCAGAAATATAAGGTACGATAGCTCACGTCGACCACGGCAAGACCACACTGGTTGACGCCATGCTGAAACAGTCCGGGAATTTTACCGGGAAAACGAGGTAATAACCGAAAGGGTCATGGATTCCAACGACCTGGAAAAGGAACGGGGCATCACGATTCTGGCAAAGAACCTGTCCATACACCATGGCGGATACAAAATAAATATCGTTGACACCCCCGGCCATGCCGACTTCGGCGGTGAAGTGGAGAGGGTCCTTAAAATGGTGGACTCGGTCCTCCTCCTGGTCGACGCACTGGACGGCCC
>CAWFFO010000010.1:0-118949 GCA_963815135.1 uncultured delta proteobacterium | reverse complement strand
AACTGTACCGCGCGGGCAAAGTGCCGTTTCCCTCTGTCCGGATCAATACCGATACAATTATCGATCTTTTCCCCGAAAAGATGTGGGACGGCAACCCTCAGGGAGAAAAGCCCCGGACAAACCTCAATCATTTTTGCCTTTCTGTCAGCAAAGAAGGTTTTGAAACGATCCTCAACCGGCTCGGCAAGCTGGGGATACCGATTGAACAGGGTCCCGTAAAACGATGGGGAGCACATGGAACCGGGGTATCGATCTATTTCAGGGACCCTGAGGTGAACCTGATTGAGGTCCGTTATTACGAAATCGAAAAAGAACCGGGGCCGTGCCTGCTTGAAAGTTGATGCTTCATATTACGAGTACATAACCACTCGTTTATGGAAAAAACTCAGCAGTGTCCGGTCAGGATTATGCATTCATAATTTCCCCCTCTCCCTGGCCCTCTCCCACAAGGGAAGAGGGAATATAAAACTCCCCTCCCTTCGATGGGAGGGGTTGGGGGAGGGTGCAAAGATGTGATTTTCATCCGGTAAACAAATGCTGCAACTTTCTAACCGGACACTGCTGGAAAAAACTGTTTAATTTTACAAAGTATTACAGCCATCGCCGGGGAAGGGATGACCGGTTCCAGTGGGTTTATGTCCATAAATATCAATGAACCGCCCGGGTCACTAACGACATGAAGATATAAAAACGCCGGATTTTTAATCAAAAACCCGGCGTTTCGCTTTGTACGTGTTTATTTAGATTATCGTGGGTCAGGCCGCAAGCCGCTGGTGGCTCTCGCTTCGCAGCATATCTTCGCCGAAACCGGTGAAAATTTCCCCTTCAACCGCCAAAGGATCGAAGCCGGTGAATCCTTCGCCTTCGACTGACGAGGGATCGAAGCCGGTGAATCTCTCACCTTTGACCGATTCAGGATCAAATCCGGTAAAATCCTCCCCTTCGACTGACAAAGGATCGAAGCCGGTGAAAATTTCACCTTCTGCCTCGGGATAGCCGCCGAAAACCCGACTGTAGACGGACATGCTGCCGGACCCGGTTGCCACTTTGCTGTACGCCATATTTATCACCTCTAACTTGATATTAACAAAGCGCCAATATTTTGTATATACTGATATTTGTTTGTAATTTGACGTTACAACAGTATCAGTGACGCCTGAGCTCCGCAGTGAGCGGAATGCCGTAGTTCAACGTCATTGACGCTGCAACTTGTCTGTTAAGACGTGTGAACTACGTCGGGCCGATCCATATAACCGAAATGCAAAAACTGAGACGTTCCGCGTAAGCTAAAGAGTGAAGGCGTCGCGGATTCAGGCAGCGCGTCTTAACCCGGAGTTATGTTCCTGTCATATCTTCCGGTTGATAGTCAAAGCAGGTGCAGGGCTCCGTCGTGTCGCAGATATGGAGCCGGTCGAGATTCTCTTCAGTCGGCAGTTTCACCAGCAGATCATCTCCTTCAACCTTCACCTCGAAAGTCTGGATCGAGTAAATGTCGTCGCCAAGCCCGCGGCCGTCCTGCAGCGAGAACGATTTCTTGTGCATCGGGCAGGTCACCTTGGGGATTCCGGCCGTGTCGCCGGTGATCCCGCGCGACAGCACCATCTCCTGCTTGTGCGGGCAGAGGTTCTGGCAGGCATACCACTCGTTGCGGCGGGCAAAGTTGAACACGGCGATCTGGTGCCGGCCGAATTTGAACGTGGCGCCGCCGTCCTTCGGCACCGCTGATGCGCTTCCCAGTTTCACCCACTGCCTGGGACCCTCAAGCACCTCGGGCTCGATTTCCGGCATGGCATATTCCTTCTGCCAGAGAGCCGGTTTCGACTGGCCGCGCACGGTGATCAACGGCACGGCGTTCTTCTCTTCCGCATTGGCGAAGTGGCGGAATTTCGCGGCCTGCTCCGGCCTGGCCACCGTGACCGCCCACTCGTCATGCCGGGCGTCCAGGATCTGCTGCATCTCTGTCTCGAGCTCGCCGCAGATCCCCAGCTCATCTTCGATGATCACTCTTCTCAGCTTCTCCACCCCGCCTTCGAGATTGAGCAGCCAGGTGGCGGTGCGTTCCAGCTTGTCCGCGGTGCGGATGTAATACATCAGGTAGCGGTCGATATAGCGGATCGCCGTTTCCCGGTCGATGTCCCTTGCCAGCAGGTCGGCATGACGCGGAAAGGTTCCGCCGTTGCCGCCCACGTAGAGATTCCAGCCCTGCTCGGTGGCGATCAGGCCGAAGTCCTTGCTCATCACCTCGGCGCACTCGCGAGTGCAGCCGGATACCGCCGCCTTGAGCTTGTGCGGCGAGCGCAAGCCCTTGTAGCGGTTCTCCAGTTCGATGGCGAAATCGACGGAGGGCCCCATACCCATGCGGCACCAGGAGTCGCCGACGCAGCTTTTCACCATCCGCAGCCCCTTGGCGTAGGCATGGCCCGACTCAAGCCCCACGGCTCCGAGCTTCGCCCAGATCGCCGGGAGGTCCTCCACATGAACGCCGAACAGTCCCACGCGCTGGCTGCCGGTCAGCTTGGTGTACAGATTGAACTCGCGGGCAACCTCGCCCATGACGATCAGCTGCTCCGGAGTGACCTCACCGCCGGGAGAGCGGGGAATCACCGAGTAGGTGCCGTTTCGCTGGATATTGCCGAGGAACCGGTCGTTGGTGTCCTGGAGCGTATCGTTGTCGAGAACATAGTTGTTCCAGACGGAGGCTAACATGGAAGCTACCTGTGTCTTGCAGACCGCGCAACCGTCGCTGCTGCCGTACTCCGCCAGAAGTATGTCGAAACTGCGGATACTTTTTGTTTTTATTATATGCAGCAGGTCCTGGCGCGTATAGCGGAAATGCTCGCAGAGCGAATTGTCGATCTCGATGCCCGCTTTCCGCAATTCGTGGTTGAGAATCGCCTTTACCATGGGGAGGCATCCGCCGCAGCCGGTTCCGGCCTTGGTGCACTTCTGAATTCCCTCCACCGTTCGCAGTTCATGCTGTTCGATGGCGTTGCGGATAACGCCGAAGCTGACATTATTGCAGGAGCAAATAACGTCGTTATCCTCCAGGGAATCAATCGCCATTCCGGCGCCCTGGCCCCCCTTGACGATCAGCCACTGCGGCTGTTCCGGGAGGGTCTTGCCGCCTCTGACATAGATCGAAAGAGGTCCGTACGCCTCGGCATCCCCAACCAGGATCGCGCCGAGCAGCTTTTCACCGGCAGGGTCTATCAGCATTTTCTTGTAGATTCCGTTGACCGTGTCGTGGACCTCGACCACCTTGTTGTCCGGGTGGTTGTCGAACGGGTTGCCCAGGGAGGCAACGTCCAGCCCGAGCAGCTTGAGCTTGGTGGAGCAGTCGAAACCGTCGAAGGTGGCATTCTCTCCTGCAATGCGGTCCGTCGCCACGCGCGCCATTTCATAGCCGGGGGCGACGAGGCCGTAAATCCTTCCCCCGACCAGGGCGCATTCGCCGATTGCGGAAATCGCGGGGTCAGTGGTCTGCAGGGAGGCTTCCACCACGATGCCGCCCCGTTCTCCCACCTCCAGGCCGCATCCGCGCGCCAGCTTGTCATTGGGCACGATTCCGGCCGAGACAACCACCATGTCCACCGGCAGGCTCGGCCGGTCGCGGAAACTGATGCCGGTTACTGACCGGTCGCCCTCGATACCTGAAGTTGCCGCGCCGGTGAGTACTTCTATGCCGAGCCTGCGAATTTCCGAGGTAAGGACGGCCGACCCTTTGTCGTCGAGCTGGCGGGGCATGAGCCGTGGCGCCATCTCGATAACGGTGGTGGAGAGACCCAGGTCGAGACAGGCCTTGGCCGCCTCAAGTCCGAGCAGCCCGCCGCCGATCACGGCCACGCGCGAAGCTTTTTTGCTGTATTCGGTAATAGCTTCCAGGTCGTCAATTGTCCTGTAGGCGAACACACCGGTCCGGTCAATCCCCGGAAGCGGAGGCATGAAGGCCGATGATCCAGTAGCGAGAATGAGCCGGTCGTAGGATTCGCGGACCCCCGCTGCGGTAGTGACCGTGCGCGATTGCCGATCAATGGCGACCACCGGGGCGCCCAGACGGAGCTCGATGCCGTTGTCGCCGTACCACGATTCGTTCTGCAGGGTGAGGTCCACCGGCTCATCTGCGAACCATGACGAGAGGTGAACCCGGTCGTAAGCCGGTCGCGGCTCCCCACCGAAAACGATCACCTGATTTTCCGCCGCAATACCCCTTTCGATCAAAGTTTCACAAAAGCGGTGACCAACCATGCCATTTCCGACAATTACAATTTTTTCAGCCATAGTCCTATCCTTTCCGCCGCATCCCGGCGCTGAGTTCAACATGTTCAAGGAACTGACAGGGGAGGGTAACGCAAAACACATTGTTCCCGTTATTTGCCTGGAAGCGTTTTCCCGTTCAGTTCAAAACACCTTCGTTACAATTTAGTTTCTATGCAAAGATACCCGTATTTCCCGGTCAGTTCCTTGATACAAATCAAATATTCGTAAAACAGAAAAAATGGGGCCCGAATAAATCGTCATACCATTGATCTCGTGTTGCGGGTATTACAAGTGAGAGTATTTTTCCGGAACCGGGTTTCGGGTCTGTCAGCAATACTCCCATTGGTTTTACCGGAAACAAGGTTTAAAATGTAACGTAGGAATTATTCCGAGACCGGTTTCGTAAGTCCTCAGTATTTTTATACGGGAAAGGAGATGGACGAAATGTCAACGAGAATCGATCTTGCCAAAGTCGCTCCGGGTGTCTATCAGGCCATGTTGGGCCTGGAAAAATACCTTCACGATTGCGGTCTGGAAATATCTTTGCTCAATCTGGTCAGAATGCGTGCCTCGCAAATCAACGGATGCGCGTTTTGCCTCGATATGCACTCCAAGGATGCTCGAGCCGCGGGTGAAACCGAACAACGGCTATACCTCCTGAACGGCTGGCAGGAAGCACCCTTCTACAGCGAGCGTGAACGGGCTGCACTGGCATGGACGGAAACCCTGACCCTGGTTGCCGACAACCATGTCTCCGACGAGCTTTACACTGAGGTAAGGCAACATTTCAGCGAAGAGGAGCTGGCAAATCTGAGCCTGGCCATTGTCTCTATCAACGGCTGGAATCGCCTCGCCATCAGCTTCCGCGCGGAAGTCGGCTGGTATCGTCCCGGTATGCTGGACGCAATGTGGAAGAAAACGTGACATATGCGCGTCAGGTTGCCGGCGACTGAACAGAAAGGAATCTTATGCAAAAAATTACTCCATTCTTGTGGTTCGATGACCAGGCAGAAGAGGCGGTAAATTTTTATATCTCCGTTTTCAGGAATTCGAGGATTACAGGCGTGACCCGTTATGGAGATGCGGGGGCGGATGCTGCGGGACGACCGAAGGGAACGGTAATGACCGTAGCATTCCAGGTTGAAGGTCAGGACCTAGTGGCGTTGAACGGCGGACCCGTTTTCACATTTTCACCGGCCATATCGTTTGTCGTGAATTGCGAAACCCAGGAAGAAATAGATGAGTACTGGGAGAAGCTTTCCGTGGGCGGCGAAGAAGTGGAGTGTGGCTGGCTTACGGACAAGTACGGGTTATCGTGGCAGATCGTGCCGACGATTCTGGGAGAGATGCTGCAAAACAGGGATTCCGCGAAAACGGAAAGAGTGATGAAGGCAATGCTGAAAATGAAAAAGCTCGATATAAATGCTTTAAAGGAAGCATATGAGCGTAAATAATAAATATCGAAACTTAAGAGGAAACGTATATGTATCCGGTTAAGAAAGCAATTACGGGCAGGGAAGACCAGGGCGACCTGGCTTTGCCATTTCAGGCTCTCGTCCAGTTCTATTGTGCTTTCAACTCGCGCGATATGCAAATGATGTCCAGAAACTGGGCGCAGTCGGATGACACCGCAATGGATAATCCATTGGGTGGCATCATGCGCGGCTGGAGCGGGATACAGTCAGTTTACGAGCGCATTTTCAGCGGTCCAGCGCGGGTCTATGTCGAGTTTTACGACTACACTATCCACGAAACGGCGGAGATGTTTTACGCCGTTGGGAGAGAACGGGGATATTTCCGGCCGGGTAAGGAAGAAATAGAGCTTGCTGTCCGAACCAGCCGAATTTTCAGAAAATCCGATGGACACTGGAAGCAGGTCCATCATCACGGGTCAATAGACGATCCGCAACTGCTGGAAAGATATCAGGCTGCAGTTATGGGCAAAAAATAGTTTATTGTTTGGCAAATGGGCGCTTTTTCGTGAGTACGAGTGATGAACTGTACGATATCCGGATCAACCGCAAGGAGGCAGCCATGCGAATCGAAACATACCTGTTTTTCGAAGGTCGATGCGAGGAGGCTCTTGAATTTTACCGCAGGACGCTCGGCGCCGAGGTGACGATGCTGATGCGGTTCAAGGATCACCCTGAACCCGATATGTGCACTCCCGGCAGCGAAGACAAGATAATGCACGCGAATTTCCGTATCGGCGACACTACGGTAATGGCTTCAGATGGCCGCTGTGAAGGCAATCCTAAATTCCAGGGTTTTTCTCTGTCTGTTACTTTGACTGACGAAGCCGATGCCGAGCGACTGTTTGCCGCGCTGTCCGATGGTGGCCAGGTGCAGATGCCCCTGACAAAGACTTTCTGGTCCCCGCGCTTTGGCATGGTTGCCGACCGTTTCGGCGTGTCGTGGATGATTAATGTGACTGCTTGAAAACGATTTTTTTGCCTGTTGCAGCGTGAAGGTGTTGCAAATTCAGGGATAAGTCAAAGAACTTTGAGCACAATTTTGCCCCGGGAATGTCCCCCTTGGCTCATGTCCTGGGCGCGGTGCGCTTCTTCAAGCGGCAGCACGGTTTCCACTACGGTCTTGAGTTTGCCCGCATCGGCCAGTTTCGCAATCTCCGTCAGTTCGGCCGCATCAGGCTGCATGAATACGAATGCCTGGCGCACACCGTGGGCGGCTGCCGTCTTCTGGGACGGCGGGTTGAAGATCGAAACGCGGATCCCTCCACGCTTGAGTACTTTCCAGGAGCGCTTCTGGGTTTCGCCGCCGATTGTGTCGAATACGACGTCCACGTCGCTGACCGCCTCTTCGAAACGGACTGCCCGGTAATTGATGACCTCGTCGGCTCCAAGTTCATGCAGGTATTCGTGGTTGCGTTCCGATGCCGTGCCGATCACGTAAGCGCCTTTCCATTTCGCCAGTTGTACCGCGAAGCTCCCGACCCCGCCGGCCGCGGCGTGGATAAGCACTTTCTGCCCCGGCAACAGCGCGGCGGCGTCGAACAGCACCTGCCAGGCGGTGGTGCCCGCAAGCGGAATCGCGGCTGCGTGCACATGGTCCATGCTTTCCGGTTTGAGGGCAAGCTCGCTCTCTTTTATGATGACGTACTCCGCATAAGTGCCGTCCCTCATGATGTCCGGACGGCTGAAGATCGAGTCTCCCTTCTTGAAGCGGACTGCGCCGGGGGCTGTTTCCTCCACTGTTCCCGATACGTCCCACCCCAATATCAGCGGAAGCTTATAGAGGCAGTGCGTCCTTCAGATATCCTTCGCGGATCTTCCAGTCCACCGGATTGACTGCCGCCGCATGGACCCGGACCAGCACCTCCTCGTTTCCGGGGTGAGGCCGCGGAACATCCTCATGGACCAGCACTTCCGGACCTCCGTATTTGTGTATGCGCACGGCTTTCATGTTTTCCATGGTATTGCCTCCTGGATGCAGCCGATTCAACCGGGCAAGTATACTACTCTGACAGGGGGAGTATAAATATCGTATTTAATGCGACTTTCCACTTTTCATACTGCTTTTTACGATATCCGAAGCGGGTCGCACGGAGGAGGGCAGGGGCGAGCATTGCCGGGTTGACTCCGCGGTTAAGGCTGCGATTTGTTCGCAGCTGATTGCGGGTTGAACCTGCTTTCTAACTGATATTGTTAGAATTATAACAGTTTATAGTGGGAGTAAATAAGAGTAGGGAATTTACCTGGATGCGGACAGGTTAATGCTTAGTGAAGATTTTCCGTCCCCATGTATCAATTCTGCAAACTCTTCCCGAAATGGTAAAATTGCTATGATGAGTGACAAAAATATTTACCACCCTCAAGCCCTCCGGAAACAGGTGGTGTTGAGGGTGGTAACTGGGTTCGATTGTCGTTTAAGGATATTTCTTTTGTATTTCATTTTACCAGTGTGCAAAACTGAAATATAAATTAAATTAATTACTTGCAACCGGACAGCTCAACTAAAGCTCTAACTTGGAAGGGTTTTGATTTCCTCTGTAAAACCTGATTTCTTGTTATCCGGGGCTTTCTATATATCTTCTCCGGGTTTGAGTCATACCGGCTTTAAACGCAACTTTCTGTTATTGCGAAAGTATAACCTTTGGAAGGGGAAAGCGTGATGATAAGAGTTCTCTGCAGAGATAAAAGCCGTGGTTTTGTTCAAGATTCAGATTTTGATGACCTTGTTCGCAGAGGAATAGTTGTAGCTTTTTACCGTCCTTCTTCAGATGAATGGGTAGACGCAAAGGGGCCTGACGTGAGGCAAAAATCAGAGGTCGAATATTATGGTCCGGAAAGAAGGATATATGGCAAGATCGATATTACTTCGAAAAGAGACCGGGAACGAAGATTCTGAACAATAATAAGCAATATCGGCGAAAATCAGTAATTAAAAACTCTGTGGGTCTATGACAGACCGTCCCTGGACATCTTGTCTTCGGCTTTCATCAATTTTTCGGACTTATTTCCCTTTCCTTTTCCCTTACCCACTCGTTAAGCAGGAGTATGCCCCGACTGAAAAGGCGGGCTATGTTGTCGGGGCTGTGCTCAAAGACGTTCTCTTTTATGATCGGTTTTCCCGCATCCACGGCCAAGAACGTACCGTTCTGCGTACGCAGCCAGCCATTCGACCCCAATGCATTGTCCGGATTATAGAGATGTAACCGGCAGTCGGGAGATTCGGTCAAGCTATCGAGAGAGGAAACGAGTCCTTCAGGGCGGTACAGTCTCCGCAATTCAACGGCTCGCCGTAACCCGGCATGTTCCGCGATAAGCCCGACACGCACACGCCTGATCGCCCGGGTGAGATTATCGTCGCTTCCCGGTTCCGCTTCCCATGAAACATTGAGCTCGCGGTCGAGAATCATACTGCGATTAGTGATATTGGCGGAGCCGACAGAGAGAAACCGGTCATCCACCAGGAGCAGCTTGGAATGGATGTAAGTCTGTATTTCCTTTCCGTGTGCTCTGTCAGCTTCGGTCCAGTAAAAGCCTAAGGAGTGGCCGGTCTCCTTCGCCACCTTCCTGAGAGAATGAATCATCGTCATTTGTGTGATGCCCAGGGAAATTTCCTCGAAATGAGTATGCATGTTCCGCGGAAGTATGATTACAATCTGCAGCTTCCCGCGGTTTTGCTTCCTCATCCGTTTGACGAGCGCCTCGTAAACCGCTTGGGAACTGAAGAACTGGTTCTCCATGTAGATGAGGCTGTCAGCCGCATCAACGGCATCCAGAAAAAGCCGGCGGATCTCGCGAACCAGATCCAGTTCCGGAATGGATAGCCTGCCTATGGTCCGGCTTATGGCAATGCGCGAGACAGGGAGGGGATAGGAAGGTTTAAAATTATAAAAGATTTCTTCTGACAAAGGCAGCTCCGGTTTTTCTCCTCCGGCAAGAGACCAGCGTCGGAGAAAATGGTCCGAAAGTTCTCTAACCACTGGCCCGGAAATGAAAGCCTGCAGGTCGTGCCTCGGCTCGTAGGGGATTCCATCCGAATCGGTTCGATGGGGATTGTCGCAGCGATGGTCGCAATCGTCCCAGCGTCCGGCGCAAAGGTCTATCCCGCCCACAAACCCGGTATGACCGTCAATTACGGCGAATTTTTCGTGATGGCTCGCTCCTGTTGCGTGGACATTATCGAAAAGAAATCTGATACGCCCGCCGGAGCTCCACTCGGTTTTCCATTTTCAGAAACCATTCCCGGTCAAGAGCGAAAATCACGCTGAAATCCCAGGCAAGTATATAGATCCCGAGTCGGGGGTTCTTCAGGCATAGGTAATTGAGGTAGGCAAGCAGGCTGGTCGGAGATTCCGCAAGTTCGGCGTCTGCTCCCTTGAGCAGCCGCACTTCGCTATCAAACTGCCATCCCGCGAGCAGAATATAATTCTGTGCCTCGCCTGCAAGACGGAAAAATGCCCGGTAGTAATCCCTGGAATCGACAAGCAGTCCGCTCTGTTCCACCCCGAGAACACCCATGCAGTTTTGTCCCGGCCTGAGGATCCGTTTCATGGTTCGACATTCCCGTCGTCTGCCGTGTCGGATGCGCACCGTCGCCATCAGCGGGAGGTGGTCGGATGCAGCGCGGGACAGTTTATCCCGGACCACTTTCACTCCTTTTACTTTTATGTCGTGCGAAACAAACATATGATCGATTCTCACCACTGGGTATCTGGATGCCCACGTATTCTTAGGTCGCCATCCGGCAACGATTGATGGACATCATGAAATTGGCCGACTATGCGGCGGTAAACCTGGGATCGCGGCGATGCGTTAAAGTCGCCGCAGAGGATGATCGGAGAACGGCACTGTGGATGTTCCAGCCAATCCGGACCGAGGAGCGCCAGCACCTGCAGAAGACGCTCCCAGCGAACCAGGCCGAAATGAGTGGTGACCATTTGGACCGGGCCGGTTGGTAAAAGGAGCTCCGCCCAGAGCGCTCCCCGCTTCTCGAAGCGTCGAAGCCCCCGAGGTGTCGGCAGCGCGCCGCCCCGCACGAGCCGCAAGGGAAAGCGACTCACGAGCGCGTTACCGTAGGCGCCTTCTTCGAGAAATCGCGAAGGGTGAAAGTGGAAGTGCATGTCCAGTATCCCGGCAATTTTCCGAACCTGATCAACCGCGCCGGTGCGCTTAAGACCGATGTCGACCTCCTGGAGCGCCGCGATCTCGGCGCCGCAGCGGCCGATAACCTCGGCGATACGCTCGGGCGAGGTCTTGCCGTCGGTCCCGATACAGCTGTGAACATTGTAGGTCATGATCCGGATCTGTTGTGACATGGTCGCAATGCCTGCTTTCGGACAAACCGCGCTGCTGCTTTAAAACGGGAAGCGGCGGTCTGAATTCGATATACTCAAGCAACCTGACGGCTTGCCCTTTTATTCTGCACCTGTATTCTGTAATCAGGTTGCATAAAGACGGTAACTGTATGGAAATGCTGAAACTATAGCGAAAAAACAAAGGGTGTCAATGCGCCCTTACAGTCGGCCTGTTCGCTTTGGCTATTGCAGCAGGGCAGGCATGGTGCACATCAAACGGATTCTGCAGTTCCTTAAAGAACATTGGAAAGTACTTTTATTTCTACTGCTCCTGGCGGGAAGTTTTGCTGTCTTCTTATCTGTTCGGCTGGTACAAATATATAGACTTCTCATATATTAAAAAAGTGAGAGCAGCGCTTCGACATTACGTAAATGGACATTACTGGGTATCTGTTGCCGTGTTCATAGCCATATACATTTGCACCGCTTTCTTCATGCCGGGCACTATTGTCCTGACCCTGACAGGTGGATTTCTGTTCGGTGTTCTGCCAGCGGCCCTGTACATAAATATCGGAGCAACAACCGGCGCGGTTATTGCCTTTCTTGTCTCACGTCATCTGGCCGGTTCCTGGGTAAGGGAGAAGTACGCGGTTCAGATGGAGCCGCTCAACCGGGCCGTGGAACGGCATGCCGTCAGCTACATTATTGCTCTGACTGTTTTGCCGGTTCTTCCCTCTTTCGCAATCAATTATCTGGCTGGACTTACCGATATTTCCCTGAAAACGTTTATCTGGACGACTTCCCTCGGAACTTTACCCGGGTCCCTTGTTTACGCCTATGCGGGGAAACAGTTGGGGTCTAAAACAGCCCGGAGGACGTCTTCTCGCCAAAGACCCTTGCAGCGCTTTCACTGCTTGCCCTGTTCATGCTTCTACCGCCTATCCTTGATTACGCGGGAAGATGGCGCAACAAGGCATGAGCCAGGTTTGACATCCGGGCGACGCTGAGTCGTGCAACCATTTGAACTGATGAAAAGTATCCTGCAAAGGGTTGAAAACAACATTATCTTCAGTAGAGTGAAAGAATCAGTCGGGTCCGGTTACCGGGAGATACTTTCCGGGTGGAAGCCGGATGGAGAACCAGTCATGCCGATCCATAATTCGGACATCGCCCGTATTTTCAACAAGGTCGCCGACCTTCTGGAAATCAGGGGCGCCAACCACTTCCGGGTGCGCGCCTACCGCAACGCGGCACGTATTGTCGGCGATCAGCCGCAAAGCGTGGCAACCATGCTCGAAGAGGGTGATGATCTCACTAAACTCAGCGGCATCGGTGATGCCCTGGCAGCCAAGATCAAAGAGATTGCAGAAACCGGCTCTCTCGGAATGTTGAAGAAACTGGAAAAAGAAGTGCCGGGCGAACTCACCGAACTGCTGCGGATCCCAGGGCTCGGTCCGAAACGAACTGCAGTTCTGCACAATGAACTCGGCATCGTCACCCTCGAAGACCTGGCCGAAGCGGCCGACCGGGAAAAGATTCGGGGGCTGGACGGATTCGGAATGAAAACCGAGAAAAAGATTATTGATGAAGTCAAGCGCCTGGCAAAGTCCGAACGACGTACCTTGCTCGCCGAAGCGGAGCAGGTGGTCGGTCCGCTGCTGGAGTACCTGGAGGCCGGTGACGGTGTCAAACGGGTCATGGTAGCGGGCAGCTTCCGTAGGCGAAAGGAGACTGTGGGCGATCTTGATTTCCTTGCCGCCTGCGAACGCGGCAGCACGGTGATGGACCGCTTCACCGCTTTCGAGGATGTCGTGGAAGTTTTGGCCAGGGGAAAAACAAAATCCTCCGTGCGGCTGCGCGGCGGTCTGCAGGTCGATCTTCGGGTAGTGCCGGAGGACAGTTACGGCGCGGCGCTTTACTATTTCACAGGTTCGAAGGAACATAACATCGCGGTGCGCCAGATCGCCATTGACAAGGGACTCAAGATGAACGAGTACGGCATCTTCCGGGATGGGGACAAAGACGGCGAACGCATTGCCGGCACCGGAGAGGAGGAGGTATTTGCGGCGCTCGACCTGCCTTACATCGAACCGGAGCTCAGGGAAAACCAGGGCGAAATCGAGGCCGCCCGCAAGGGGAAGCTTCCCGAACTCATTGTGCTCGGGGATATCCGGGGCGATCTGCATGCCCACACCGAGGCCACCGACGGACGGTCATCCCTGAAAGAAATGGTGGAGGCGGCCCGTTCCCGCGGCTACAGCTATCTGGGGATTACAGAGCACAGCAAGGCGGTAACCGTTGCCGGCGGGCTCGACAGCAAGGGCCTTGAAAAGCAGATAGATGAGATTGACAGCCTCGCCGACAAGTATTCCGGTTTCCACATCTTCAAGGGAATCGAGGTGGACATCCTCGAAGACGGATCCCTCGACCTTCCCGACGAGGTGCTGGAAAAACTCGATTTCACCGTATGCTCGGTCCACTCGATGTTCGATCTCCCGGCAGAAAAGCAGACCGAGCGCATCATCCGGGCCATGGACAACCCCCATTTCAAGATTCTCGCCCATCCGACAGGACGGCTAATCAACAGGCGCGTCCCCTACGAGGTTGATATGGAGAAGATCATGCTGGCTGCCCTGGAGCGCGGCTGTTTCCTGGAACTCAACGCCCATCCCTTGCGGCTCGACCTCAATGACCATCATTGCCGCATGGCACGGGAAATGGGACTGATGCTGGCCATTTCCACAGACTCTCACCATGCTGATGGGCTCGGGAGCATGAAATACGGCGTCTACCAGGTCCGCCGGGGATGGTTGTCGAAAAAAGACGTGATCAACACGCGCAGGGCGGCTGATCTGCTGAAGCTGCTGAATAGATAGAAACGGAGTTGGGCTTTTTCCGACTCAAACGGTAATCCAATGAACCATTGGCACTCGCATAGAGTAAAAAAAGTCAGTTAGGACAATTTGATTCGAATTGAATGCTTGCATAGAAACGTTCTGACTGCACCGGCAAAGCTTCAGCCCCCCAATTGAAGGAAACTTTGGAGGTTTTCGGGCGGAGACAGACTAGACTCCCAGTTCGAGACCTGCATCCTCGACTGAAAGCATCTCTATTTCGAAGAAAAAGTCCTCGTTTGTCGCTTCCGGAGGTGCGATTCCCTTTGCAACCCGTAATGGAGAAGGCTCCGGCGTCGTTTCCACATCCTCTTCCTCACCGGGCGCTATATTGTATTGCGCGCTTCTACCGTTGAGGCTCCCGGCCGGGAGGCTCGAGGTTGACGGCGCTTCCGCCTCGTAGAAGGAAAAACCGGCAATTCCCGCCATGGGAACCCGGACTGTCCGTCGGTCGCCCGGATTCATTCCCAGCACGCCCTTTTCCAGGGAAGGGAGTGTCTGGCCCTGCCCGATGATAAACCTGAGAGTATCGCATTGCGCAAAATCATGCAATGTGCCGTCTTCACGGCGGCAAATGAAGCGGACCTCAACTCTTTTTCCCTCTGTGGCTTCCATAGACTCCTCCTAGATAAAAACTCCGTTCCGGGTATGCGCCCCCTCGGCATTAAAAACATAGAATATACTATTTGCAAGTCAAGCGCGGAGACAGGCGGGTGATCTGTTCCTGCCGAAGCCGCAAGCTTAATGTTATCGGCATTGCTTGTTACCGAGGTAAACCTTGTTACACTTTTGATATAACGAAAACCAGCCTGAAAATAGCAGCAGGAAAAGAGGCGGCGGAATATATGAAGCGCAGAGGCATGGCTGTATGGGAAGGGAATCTTAAAGAAGGAAACGTCACGGTTTCATCGGAAAGCGGGATCTGAACGCGGAAATAACCATGGATGCGCGCCTCGAATACTGAAAAACACGGTAATTTCGAAAATTCGGGAAAGCCTGCAATAAGGAGACAAGAGCGCTTCGGAAGCGGATAGGTCAATGTTTCAAGAGTTTGAGACCGCCGGAAGGTCGCGGCCCGGGTGAATCAAGGAGATGTGGATGACCGGAAAGGGTGCGGTCTTCATAGGCACTTCAGGCTGGCATTATGAACACGGGCAAGGTCCATTCTATGACCCGGACCTTGCCGATGACAATATTCTGAAAGACTATGCCCGGCATTTCAGATCGGTGGAGATCAACAATATTTTCTACAGGCTGCCGGATGGCAAGACCTTCGAAGACTGACGAAAGACTGTGCCCGAAGGGTTCGTTTTCGCGGTCAAGGCGAGCAGGAATATTACCCATATGAACAAGCTGAAGGAGCCGCGGGAACCGCTGGCGCATTTATGGGAAAACGCCGAAATAGATGCTTTCACGCCTTCGCTTGCGCGGAACGCCTCAATTATCGCATTTAGATAATATGAGACGGCCCGACGAAGGTAGCTCGGCTTGACCGGCATATTACGATGCCGGCGACGTCGAACTCCGGCATTCTGCTCACAGCTGTGTTCAGGCTTCACGGATTCAGGTCATAATTACAGCAGACCGGTACAATTGATACGGAGGTGGCCGATGTTCGGTAAAAGAATCAAGTTATTCAAGTTGTTCGGGTTCGAAGTGCGGTTGGACTTGAGCTGGATATTCATTGCCGTTCTCATAACCTGGTCACTCGGCAGCGGCTTTTTTCCCTATCGCTACCCCGGCTTCTCCACGTTCACCTATTGGGTCATGGGCGCCGTGGGAGCAGTAGGGCTTTTTGTCTCCATCGTTTTACATGAATTATGTCATTCGCTGGTTGCCAACGCTTACGGCATGCCCATGAAAGGGATAACCCTGTTCATATTCGGTGGCGTAGCCGAGATGGGAGATGAACCTCCCAGTCCGAAAGTCGAGTTCCAGATGAGTGTAGTGGGACCTCTGTCGAGTATCGCCATCGGATTTGTCTGCTACGGGCTGTTCATCCTGGGCATGCGCGGAGCCTGGCTCATGCCGGTCAACGCGGTGCTGGAATACCTGGCGGCAATCAATATTCTGCTGGCCTGTTTCAATCTTATCCCCGCCTTTCCCCTGGACGGCGGGCGTATTCTCCGTTCGATTTTGTGGAAGGTCTGGAAAGATATCCGCCGGGCTACCCGCGTAGCCTCCATGATCGGTGCCGGGTTCGGTTATCTGCTCATCGCATTTGCCGTATACAGCCTTTTGGTGGGCAACTTCATCGGCGCAGTCTGGTGGTTTCTCATCGGAATGTTTATCCGCGGGGCGGCGCAGATGTCATACCAGCAACTCATTCTTCGCCGTTCACTGGAAGGTGAGCCGGTCAGCCGTTTCATGAAAAGGGACCCGGTGACTGTATCTCCATCCATTTCCATACGGGAATTTGTCGATGATTACATGCTGCATCATCATTTCAAGATGTATCCCGTCGTGGAGGACGGAAGGCTGATCGGCTGCATCACCAGCCAGGAAGTGAAAAAGGTGCCGCGTGAGGCCTGGCCGAATACGATCGTTGGAGAGGTGGCAACCCGGGTCTGCGCCGAGAACTCGGTCGGGCCGGACACTGATTCGGTGGATGCTCTTGCCCGTATGCGAAAGACCGGCAGCAGCCGTTTGATGATAACCGACGGGGACAGGCTGGTGGGAATTCTTTCCTTGAAGGATCTCCTGGAATTCCTGTCGCTCAAGGTCGAGCTGGGGGATTAGATGTAAAGGGGTAAGGGTATGGAACAAAAGGCTTTTGTCCGTCCCGACGGCGAGACTCTGATAAGTGGTATATCAAACACGTGGGCACAAAGTGTCCATTTTGACTGTTATACGGTTTTTTGCCGGGTTGAGAAATCGGCAAAATATGTAATTATATCTGCTGGAATATAGGCCGGTCCACGTCAAGGCTGCAAAACACCACCTGGTAGTCTGCAATTCTGTCAAAGATCGTCGTCGTTGCAAAGATTTGCGAATATAAAAGTAAAAGGAGAAGATTTATGGATGTAAATCCCTTGGCCGGAAAATGTATTCCACCAGAGTTGCTGGTCAATATACCAAGGCTTGTAACCGCTTACTTTGCCGAACGCCCCGACCCGGACGTTCCCGGGCAACGGGTTTCATTCGGTACCTCGGGGCATCGCGGCTCCTCTCTGGAAAAATCGTTCAACGAACGGCATATCCTCGCCATTACCCAGTCCATCTGTCTCTATCGCGCGCAGCAAGGGACCGATGGTCCGCTGTTCCTAGGCATGGACAGCCACGCGCTTTCCGAACCGGCTTTCACTACCGCGCTGGAAGTGCTGGCAGCCAACGGCGTGGAGGTGATGATTGATCCGCAGGACGAGTATACGCCGACTCCGGCCATCTCACATGCCATTCTCACTTACAACCGCGGACGCACAACAGGACTGGCCGACGGCATCGTTATCACCCCTTCCCACAACCCGCCCGACAGTGGCGGATTCAAGTATAACCCGCCAAGCGGCGGCCCGGCGGAAACCGCCGCTACTGGCTGGATAGAGGCCCGGGCGAACGCATTTCTGGCCGAAGGCCTGGCAGGGATTAAAAGGGTTCCTTTCGCCGACGCGTTGCGTGCATCCACGACCCATCGACACGATTACCTCACTGCTTACGTGGAAGACCTGGGTAGCGTGATCGACATGGAGGCTATCCGTGACTCCCGGATCAACATGGGGGTCGATCCCCTCGGTGGCGCATCGGTGCGCTATTGGGGAAGAATCGCCGAGCGCTACCGCCTGGACCTGACGGTTGTAAACGAGGAGGTCGATCCGACTTTCCGTTTCATGACGGTCGATTGGGACGGCAAGATACGCATGGATCCATCTTCGCCTTACACCATGGAGCGGCTGATCGGCCTGAAGGAGCGTTTCACCATCGCCTTTGCCTGCGACACCGACGCCGACAGACACGGAATCGTTACCAGGAGCGCGGGTCTCCTTCCTCCCAATCATTATCTGTCTGCGGCAATCTATTACCTGTTTCAGAACCGTTCACAGTGGCGCACGGATGCGGCAGTGGGAAAAACGGTCGTGAGCAGCCGTATGATCGACCTTGTTGCGGCAAAGGTAGGCCGTCGACTCTGCGAGGTCCCGGTCGGCTTCAAGTGGTTTGTTGATGGCCTTCTCGACGGGTCTCTCGGCTTTGGGGGCGAAGAGAGTGCGGGGGCTTCGTTTCTCCGCCGTGACGGAAAAGTGTGGACAACGGACAAGGACGGTCTCATACCGGCTCTACTGGCGGCGGAGATTACCGCCCGGACCGGCCGCGACCCGGGGGAAATTTACAGTGACCTCACAAACGAGCTGGGTGAGCCCTGCTACGAGCGCGTCGATGCCCCGGCCAGGCCGGCGGAGAAAGAGAAGCTGAAAAAACTGTCGGCGGCACAGATCCGCTCTTCGACACTTGCAGGCGAGTCGATCGAGGCCATTATTACCAGGGCGCCGGGCAACGACGGCCCGATTGGCGGGGTCAAGGTCTCGGCAGCAAGCTGCTGGTTCGCGGCAAGGCCATCGGGAACCGAGGACATATACAAGATTTACGCGGAAAGCTTCAAGGGCAGGGAGCACCTGGACCGGGTTCTGGAGGAGGCTCAGGCGATTGTCGGCAGTGCCATGGCAAATGCTGATAGTTGAACCTGGGTTTGCTGCAGAGGTGAATTCATTGCGAATTGCTGAGGAAGTCCAGGTCTGCCGGAAAATTTGGAAAAATCAGTATGAACCGCAGGAGCGGTTTCAGTCACGTCAATCGGTTTTGGTTGCGCCTGGAAGACGCTCCTGCAGAGTCTGATGCCGGAATCAATCCGGAAATTGCACAGCGTTGATCAGGTTGCTTATTAACGCCCGTAATGTCCATCCCGATTACCATGTTCATGATTGCTGGAGCCATGGTTTGTATCTCTGCCCGCATTGCCACGGTAAGAAGTGCCTGAACCATTATAAACAGGCCGGTTCCGGTTGCCGTGATCAGATCTGCCCGGATTAACGTAGGCAGGTCTGTTTAATGTGCCATAAACGGAATTGCCGGGTCTGTTATTCACTCGCCTGCTCCAGCTGCCCTGATATGATCTTGCCGGTGCGTTGTAAACAGGACGGTTCGCGTTGTTTTGCATGGCTCCTTGCGGGGCTCTGTAAACAGGTCTTTGCCTTGAGTCGTAATATCCTCTATTGGGAGAGCTGTGCGCAGGACTGTTCCAATTCCCCTGGTCATGTCTGGTCGGCGTGTTGTAGACAGGTCTGTTCCGGTAGTCTTGGCTTGAAGGTCTGAAAGTATTGTAGGCGGGTCTGTTAAAGCCATTACCTGCTCTATCAATCATATGTCTGCCCGGCTGGAAATGATGATACCCCCGCCGCTCTCCAAAATCATGGTAACGTGTGAAATAATAGTCTCTGTAATAATGAATTCTTGCAAAAGGATACCTGTGCAGAGCATAGGGAATTTCGCTGTAATATATTATTTCCCAAGGCCCGTTATAATAGAGAGACGTATACCAGACGTTCCCGTAGAAGAGATAATAGGCATTGTCCAGGTAGAATAGATCATAGGGCACGCCTGCCGCAACGTAAAACCCAAGCTCGGGCGGATCGATAAATACGGGTGGTTCCGGGATCACAGCCGGCTGAGGAGCATACCCCGGTTCGACCGCTCCCGGTAATCCGAAATTGATTCCGACGCTGAAACCGATGTCGGATGCATAAGCATTTGAAACTGAAGCTAACATGACTGCAAGCACGCAAAACAGGACTTTTCTCATATGTTCCTCCTTCCCGGATCTACCATTCCAGGTCAAGCTGATTTACTGAAGTAATTTTGCTTTTCTGGTTTTAAAGACGCGAGATGATCGTTAGAAGTTACATAATTAACCTATATTCGGCAGTTGCAGGCATCCTCCGTTCGCTCCGGAGGCCTGTGTATGCTGCTCTAAGCTCATTTCGCTACAGCCGGTAAACTCACCCTGCGGGTTCAGACAAAATCGGCTGTCCACACTCCATTTCGCCAAGAGCAGCAACGAAACAGGCCTGAGTTGCTTACTGCGGACACCTCCAACTGCCGTTTTTGGGATTAATGTTTCCAGGTAATGCTTCTATGGCGCATTTCCAGATAAGGTGAAGGGATAACCGGATTCTTCTTTTCACAATCAGCAGGAATTGGGAAGGATAGGGCAGGGCAGGCAAAAGCCGTTATTACTTGAAGCAGCAACATCTCCAAATTGTTAAAACAGCCGTCCAATTGCAGGTACGGCTGTTATCGTAAATGTTTTTCCACATATGATCATTCTTGGAACATCCCGGATTATTTCTCCCGAGCCATGCATGGTAAATCGTATTTACACTCGGGGAATAATCAGTATTCAGCTATCTGATCATCGACATAGCAATACCGCCAGCTCTCACCCGGCTCCAGCGATCTGATCACCGGGTGCTTGGTGGAACGAAAGTGCGCGGTGGCATGTCTGTTTTTAGAATCGTCACAGCATCCCACGTGTCCGCAGGCTTCACAGAGACGCAGGTGCACCCAGGAATCCCCGGTCTTCAGGCACTCTTCGCAACCTTTCGTTCTCGGCGGAGTTGCCTTTACCTCTTCAAGGTGCGTACATCGTCCGTTCATGGTAATTCTCCTTCCTCCCTCACGCATCTTCATAAGCAGGTTGCCTCGGCTGTACCCATCCATTTTTCTACTCGTTCAAAACCCGATGGACGAAGGATACCGCGTTCGATCCCTCTCCGACTGCCGAAGCCACGCGCTTGATATTGCCGGCCCTGACATCACCGACCGCAAACACCGCAGGCATGCTTGTTTCCAGGAAATAGGGACTTCTTGCCAGCGACCATTGACCGGTAGTCAGTTCCTCCTGTGTAAGATCCGGGCCTGTCTTTATGAACCCTTTGTCGTCGAGCACCACACAACCGTTCAGCCACTGGGTATTCGGAACGGCCCCCGTCATGAGGAACACGTGGCGGATATCGCGTGCTTCAACCATTCCCGATTGATTGTTGCGCCAACTGACGCGCTCGAGATGATCGCCGCCTTCCAGCGCTATAATTTCCGTATGCGTTCGCACTGCAATCGCAGGATTGTCTTCGATGCGCCTGACAAGATACCGAGACATTGTCTGTGACAGCCCGCCAGACCTGACCAGGACATGCACGCGCTTGACGGTCCGTGCCATAAATACTGCAGCCTGGCCTGCGGAGTTGCCGCCGCCCACGACAATTACTTCTTCGCCGCTGCACAAAGGCACTTCGATGTGCGTTGCACTGTAATAAACACCAGCGCCTTCAAACCGTGACAAACTATCAAGGGGCAGCTTCCGGTATTTTGCGCCGGTCGCGATGATCACGCTACGCGTCTGAATGTGCGAACCATCGTCCATTTCCATGGTGTACTTCTTTCCCTCGCGTAGCAGCCGTGACACGGATCTTGCGATAAGAACCTGGGTTCCGAACTTCTGTGCCTGTATGAAGGCGCGTGCCGCGAGATCCTGCCCGGATATGCCATTCGGAAAACCGAGGTAATTCTCGATTCTCGAACTTGAACCAGCCTGTCCTCCAGGGGCATTGGTTTCCACCATAAGGACATCAGTTCTTCCGATGCCCCGTATACGGCTGCAGCCAGGCCGGCAGGCCCCGCGCCGACGATCACGAGCTCGCGGATCTGCGACCGGTCAATGGCTTCGTTGAAGCCGAGGCAGTCCGCAAGTTCCTGGTTGCTCGGGTTCCGCAGCACCTGGCTGCCGTGGCAGATAACGATCGGAACGTCTTCGACTGCGACTTGAAACCGGTCGAATAATTCCTGGACGGCCTGGTCACGTTCCACGTCAACTGATGTATAGGGATGACCATTGCGCGTGAGAAACTCCCTTAGTCGAAGCGTTCCCGCGGAATGGCTGGAGCCGACGAGAACGACGGCTCCCACTCCACGTGCAATAAGCTCCACACGCCGCAAAATGAAGGCCCTCATGAAGAGTTCACTCAACTCGCTGTCGACCTGCACAAGTGCGAGCAGCTGTCCGCGATCCAGCTGAATTATTTCACCGGGCTCGCTTGCGCGGTGCCGTACCAGTGTGCGCCTTCCCGAAAGCAGGCTAATCTCGCCGGTGAACTGACCTGCGCCACAGGTGGCTACCAACTCCTGGGCATCGCCGGAAACCTGAACAACTTCAATCTGGCCGGTCTTGACGACAAAAAAAAGTGCGGATTCCACACCTGCCTCGGAAAGAACTTCGCCGGTTCTGACGCGGCGCACTCGACCATGCAATTCCACTCGCGCCAATTGCTCCGACGTCAGCGTGGGAAACATCGAATCGGACTTCGTTCCGGGAAGCGGTGCTGTTGGCGATTTAATGTATGACATAGGGATCTCTCCTGTATGCTGCCGCATGAAAAACGACCAGTTTTATTATAGCATCTTCGTCTCAGGAGGCGGAAGGATAACAGGTCGACCGGAGCAGGAAAAACAGCACTCGGCAAAAGGGCCGTTGTTTAATCACGATAAAATCACTTGTAATATCAATAGATTGAAAAAAATTGCAACACAAATCATTTGTGCACAAAATAACTTGATTATTGTTATGTGAAGTGCTAGTCTACTGTCTGTTTACGGGCAATGGGGCCAGGCGGAAAAAAATCCGCCAGGTTTTTTTTTGGCCACATGTATAAGCAGCAGGAGTGCGAAGGTAAAAGTTTTCAGAAGGAACTTATAAATCTTTGGTGGATTTTGAACAGAAATATGGAATAGAGCCTGGAGTTGAAAATATTTAAGGACAGTTAAATGCGTGCCATCACAACTCTTGTATTTCTCATGTTTATCAGTGGTTATTACTTGCATCTTGATACGCGAGGCTGGATGAACCGAACTGATATCAGCTATCAGAAAACATCTCAACGATTGGAAAACAATCTCTTTACCCAGATGCTGGCGAAATTACCCGATCAAAATGAGGCCGGTTTTAAAGGTTTACCAATTACCGCAGCTTCTGTCGCGGATAGTCATAATGTCAGGAAAGCCAGACAACGGAAACCGTTTGTTGCAGCCGGCACCTATTCACCCCTGGAAGATATCGACATAAAACAACAGCCTGAGTTTTACAGCCTTTCAGACACCTGTTCGAGGGAAGGCCTTGAAAATGTTTTTTGTCCGGAGGTGACAGACCGAGACCGACAGAAGAGGTCAAAACTTCTTAAATTCCAGGCTAATGGAAATCGACACGTATTTGAAACAGGAATATTTCCGTCTCGTTCATAAATCTATTCATGCCACCGAGGTTGTCTTTCTGTGTTGAACAAAAATTACCAGGGGCGGAAATCCCTGTGTCGCATGAAAGATACAGTTGCCGGACATAGCTGAAAGTATGTCAAATCAAAAAGAAAGGAGTAAAAAGTATGTATCGGGTGGTGTCAATCGCATTATCAATGGTTTTCGGGAGTTTTGGTTTGGTCCTTTTGAAAAGCACGGTAATATCTTTTACAAATCTGATTATGGATTCATTCAATTTCTGGTTCGCAACAAAGAAGATTACTCCATCGGATACCAGGCATGAGATTATCGACGAATTTCTCCATAGAACTGCCTGGCTACAAGTTCTGCTGAAAAAAGTTTTTTTCCTGAAACCCCATCATTCGGAAGATATCTGTCTCGAAACAGTTGAAGTCCAGAAAGCAACACGATAGGTTCGACATTTTTAACTGTTGAGATTTTTTTACTTTCAGCCTCCGGGATCGGAAACAAGGACTCAGAGGTTCAGGTGAGCGAACACTTCGCTCTCGACACAAGGAAGTCGGGTCCAAGCGGTTGGCCTTCCTTGCCATGTATTCTCTTTAGGACAGATGTTTGAGGGATGGTTTCAGCAATGGGACCCGATCAACCGCTGTACTTCGGTTGCCAGTGAGCCGGCCGAGAACGGCTTGACAACTGCCCCCCTGAAGCCACATTGAAGGTGATTTGCAATCAATGGATCATTGGAATAGCCGCTGGAGACGATCAGTACAGCGTCCGGGTCAATCTCCAGGATAAGACCGGCGGCTTCTTTTCCACCCATGCCTCCGGGAACCGTCAGATCCATAATGACCGCATCGTAGCGTTCGTTCTTCCCGTATGCGTTCCGGTACCGCTCTACCGCATCTCTGCCGTCTGCACAGCTCTCCACCCGATAACCAGCAAACTCAAGGATCTCCGTTGCGGTTTCCCGAATGATCTCTTCATCGTCCATGAATAGTATCTTTCCGCTCCCCTTGAGTTCGACCTCTACACCTGCCACCTCATTGTCAGTGATTGATTCGGAAATTGCAGGAAGAAATAATGTGAATCTGCTTCCGCGTCCCACGGTTGATGTTACTCCTATATCTCCCCCGTGCCGCTTGATAATAGAATAGGCCGATGCCAGCCCCAAGCCGCTCCCCGTGTCTTTTGTTGTAAAATACGGGTCGAAGATCCTGGAAAGAATTTCAGGAAAAATGCCACATCCCTGGTCTTCCACAACAATTTTAAGATAATCCCCGGCCGGCAGATTTACTGAATTGACTGCCCCCAATTCCTCATTCTTCGCGGTGATCCTGACTCTTCCACCGCCGGGCATAGCCTGGATTGCATTTATCAGGATGTTATGCAGAACCTGGCTGATCTGCCCGGCGTCCGCATCGATGCGCCGGAGATCATCCGCCAGAGCGAATTCACAGCTTACGTTGGATCCGCGCAGTACGAATGCCGCACTCTCCCTGATCAGCCGATCCGGATCAATCTTTTTTCTGACCGGCTCTCCACCGCGGGCGAAAGTGAGGAGCTGCTGTGTCAATTCACTGGCCCTGACCGCGGCCTTTTCGCAACTTTCAAGACGCCGGGCCATACTGCCGGAAGGGTCCAGCTGTCTGTTGACCAACGAGATATTCCCCAAAATTCCGGTAAGGATATTGTTGAAATCGTGCGCTATCCCTCCCGCAAGCACTCCGAGGGATTCGAGCTTCTGCGACTTGAGCATCTCTTCCTGCATTTTTTTTCTATCGCTGATATCGCGAGCGATGGAAAGGACCGAATTCATTCCCTTGTAATTGAAATAAACGGATTCCATCTCAACCGGAACGAAAGACCCGTCAAGACGGACCAGCAACTCCTCAATCCGTGGGTTGTCCCCTCCCGCCTGGGCATTTACGATGCGTTTTCTCACAGATTCCCGTTGATCGGTATGAACGAAATCCAGCGCGGTCCTGCCGTAAAGCTCCTCTGGACATTTTCCCCCCAGGAGCCTTGCACCGGACTCATTCATGAAGACGAATCTTCCTTCGATATGAATGAATACTGAATCCGGGGAAAGCTCAACAAGCTTCCGATAGCGCTCCTCACTTTCCGCAAGGGCCTTTTCCAGATTTTTACGCTCGGTGATATCTTCACCGATGCTTGCCGTGCCGATTACTTCACCTGTTGATGAATACAGGACAGTGTTGTTCCAGCGAATGAATCTCCGCTCGCCGGAGCGGGTGAGGATCTCGTTCTCGTAATGCCATGTTGGTGGCTGGTTATCGAGTAGGGCCGAAAAGACTTTTTTAAGTTGGGTACTCTCCGGAGGAATGAAGTTTTCAAACCAGTTCGAACCGAGAATCTCTTCGCGCTGCCAACCAGTCAGCCGCAGCAGATAATCGTTGCAGAAAGTTATCCGGGCATCCCTGTCGAGTGTCATGGAAATCATTTCGACATTGCTCAGCATGTCTCTGAAACGTCTTTCGCTCTCCCGCAGGGCATCCTCGGCCCGTTTTCCTTCGGTGACATCTTCCACAACTTCAATGACTGCCGACACGGTACCGTGCGTTGACGGAATGGGGGCTGATGTTATTTTAAGATTACATATACCTTTTTCAGTGGGCGTGTCGGTTATTGCAGTATGGATTTTGCCATCCTGGAAAGTTTTTATCACTGGACAATATGAACATACTTCATTACGGGGAGGAACGTTAAAACTCTCGTAGCAAATGGGGCGGGTGCTGACATCAATGTGGGGGTTCATTATTTTCATGACCGAGTTCATGTAAATGATCTTCATGTCCGGACTGATCACTGAAATCCCTATGCCTATATGGTTAAAGATGGAAGAATACATCTCCTCGCTGCCATAAAGATTCTCCCCTGTCTGACAATGCCCGGGGGACTTCATCTTGAGCTGTTCATCATTTTCCTCGAGTTCGGACTTGAGATCCTTCACTTGTTTTTCAAGTTCATCGATCCTGTTGCGTAGACCTTCCTCTGCCAGCAGTTTCTCCGTTATATCTTCCACCCATTCTCCTCTCTTGATTAGCGGGGGATGTTGCAAGAACGTTGATTCACCATAAAACAATCAGCTAAGGTGACTCAATTCATCGGGTTTATAGAATGTATCGGATTTAAAAGATAAAAATCCAGTATATTTTTTAAAATATATGATCAGCACGGGAAAGTCATGTACCCCCGTTTTTGCCGGGAGTACGTGACTAAAAAAGGCGGCTTTCGGGCCGCCTTTCAACGATTCAGTTTGACAACGCTTTCAGTTGAAGAAATACCTGATGCCGAAAGTCATGGAAATGCTTGAGGGATCATAATTTCCTGTTTTCACGCCCCCGAAATTGATATCCGCGTCGGGAGCCGCAACTCCCTTTATTTCGGCATTCAATGCCACCTGCCTCATGATGAAATAGTCCGCTCCTCCGCTTATATGGACGCCCGCTACCGTGTCGACATCAGCTTTGTCGCCATCGGCAAAATCAAAATCGTTGACCAGGATATCGAGACCGGCGCCGACATAAGGAACGAGATTTCTCACCGGAGTATCGACAAACCTGTATTGAGCACCAATCGATATATTGGTAGTGCCGAATTCTCCCTCCCTGGAGCCTGCCCGGTTGGCGTCGAACCACGTACGGGTTATATCAAACTCCGCGGCCAGGTTCCTGGTGATCCCATAGATGAAACCGCCGCCGCCGATAAATCCAACATCCGTATCGAGATTGCTGGGGGTTGCAAAAGCCTCGCTGTCGGACGGCACCAGAAATCCGAGTTTACCAGTAACACCGATTCTGCCCTGGATACTGTCCGCCGCCATTGCCGTTCCTGTTGTCAGGACCAAGGAAATTATCGCTACATAAAGAATAAAAGACTTTTTCATTTTCTCCTCCTTGATGGAAATTTACAGACCGAATCCGACAATGAATTCCGGGATTCGATATGCCGTGTCAATACGACGATTGAGCTCATAAGTCCCATAAGAGACTTTTCCACAATCCCTCCTTTCCTTTTAATGATTCAGCTGCCGGCATCCATTGCAAACAAAAAAGCCGGGGCTGAATATCCGTTGGATAGTTCGGCGACCCGGCTGTCTTCATGAGACCCTGTAGGCTTTCCGTCCCACTCTTGCGAGTGGTTTAGTATTATCGTCTATCTGCTTCTGAAGTTTGTTGCCGAAAATATTACAGCTTCCATGCCTGCTGTCAATGGCGAAGAGCTAAGGCCCGAACTTACAAAAGAAATAACTTTTCGCTGGCAATGGCGGGCTGATTTTTTGTACCTGAAATCCTCGCTTTCTATCCCATCCCGGGCAAATCACTCATTTCATCCGGGCTGTACGTTCAGCAGCAATATGAACTTTTCCTAATTCCGGAAAAGTCATGCGCAAAGTCATCTCTTGCAGTGCTCACTGCTCCTATTAAAGTGACTATATCTGTTCATGCTGGCGTTACATGTAAAGACGTTTGAGAGCCTGACAGGATTACAAAATATATTTCGACGTGAAATTTTCCTTATGTCATTGACGAAGAAAATGCTTTTTTCACTTGTCGCCTTTTCTGTCAAAAACCCAAAAGCAAAAATATCCGCCATGTATTAGTCTGCTTGAAGATCGGCTGCTGAGCTTGTTTAATTTAACCGGCAGACTTCGAAATGGAAAGCGGCAAACTGATGTTCAAACACTTGTCATTTATAAAGCTTCTGTGATATTTTTTTCAAAAGCATTTACGCTTATCCAGTATTGCCATTTCCCCTGTAACCAATTAAAAAGATAATAACAGATCAAATGTACCAGCCATGGAGGAAAAAGCATGGGTGCACGTGTGGTGCAATTGTACTCAAACCGGACAGGCCCTCTCCGAAGTGCAGACAAAACTGATTATTAATTGCTTGATTGTATATTGACGTGTAATCCCCGCAATGAAGCATCAATATAATTCCTGTGGAAAACTGATAATACTCTGAACCAACTTCGAGCTGGAGGTTCACGATGTGTCGGAAAGACCACAGTTGGCCGCAGCGAAAAAATCCGTTGCCTAGACTAATATTCACCAATCCGGCAAGGCGTGTTATTGGTGACTTGTCTGAGATGCACATCATCTTCAACTATTTGGGCTTGCCCTTCGGGAGCCAGGGCGATGGGAGATAAATTCCATAGGATACTGAACTTTCAGGTTAACGGCAACTCGCTGATGTGAACGAAGAACAGCAATACATTTTTGTTGACATTAACGTTGGAGTGATGGCTGAATCCGTTGAAACCGGCAAAATTTCTGCCCGGCTTTTTTCTTTTAACATGGAGAAATTGCTTGGAAAGCAGTGATGCTCTTTATAAGTCTCTTCTGGAGTCGTCAGCCGAGGCAATAATAATAGTAAACTGGAGCGGGCATATCATACTGGCCAATGCCCGTGGAGAAAAACTGGTTGCCTACAGTCGTGACGAGATTCTCGTAATAGCGAGGAAATGCTTGTCCCGGGCAGATTCAGGATACCCACGTAAAACACAGGATGGACTACCTGGCGAATCCCTGCAACCGGCCGATGGGAGGTGGGCTCGAACTTTTAGCGGGGCGATCTTACTGCGGGGAATTCCCGGTGGAGATAGCCTCAGCCTGTAGGGCGGGGTGTGGAAACGCTGGTTATGGCAACAATTTCCGACATCAGTGATCGACGCGAGATGGAAAAAACGCTGCTGGAAAGTGAAAAAAAATGCCGATCCCTAATTGATGCCGTCCTCGACAGTACTGCCGGGGGGATTATAATACTTAATTCCGCGTTCGAAATTGTCTGCATCAACAAGGCGTTGGAAGGTTTCTTTGCCATCAGCAGGCACGAAGTACTTGGAAAAGGCATGCGAATAGCTCGGGAAATGCTGAAGGACAAGATCGAAGCGCCTGATATTTTCCTGGAACGAATGCTCTTTCTCCCACGACAGGGAGAAGCTTGGGGAATGTATCGAGATACACGTCCTGGCCGGAGAAAGCCATAGCGAGCGCTGGCTTGAATATCGCGACGAACCGATTTCTTCAGGTCTATACGCGGGAGGACGCATCGAACTTTATTTCGACGTCACTGAACTGAAACGGGCCGAGGGAAGCCAGGGCGTATCTCATGGAGGAGAGAATCAGGGAACTTGAAACCACACTTCACTACCTTGAACAAATTGCAAGGCCTCATAATGCTGGGGTAACTGCCCGGCAGTTGGGAGTGGAAACTCTGAGTGTATCGGTTCCAGACGTTTTCAATGATATCGTTGAAAAATATGACGGGATCATGGACCGGGCACTGGAACGGAGAGTGTACCGGGTTGAAGATAACCTTTCCGGTCCCCTTGAGGATATAGCCGAGCGGCTATGCTACCTGAAGGCTGCTCCGCGCGACCTGGTGGATTTGCACAGCGCCGTTCTGAAAAGGAAAAGCAAGTGCACGCCACCGTCCAATGCGGGGATTTATCGACGAGGCATTTCCTCTGGTTGAGCTTATGGACGCCTCTCCACCCCCTACCGCAACCAGGCTTCGATGGGGATGGCCCCAAAGGTCAAACCGGGCACAAAATTCCGGGAAAAGGAGAAGAAGATGGCCGGTAAATACCTCCTTAAATTGTTTATAGCTGGAAGGACACCCAGAACCGAGCAGTGCATTGCCAACCTGAGTTTGATCTGCGAGCGGGACCTGGCCGAGAGTTCGAACTTGAGGTAATCGACGTCCTGGAACGTCCGCAACTTGCTGAGGATGAAAAGATCCTGGTATCCTACGCTGGTCAAAAAGCTTCCTCCCCCCGTCAGGCGCATCATAGGCGATTTGTCGGACAGCGAGAAAGTTCTGATCGGGCTCGATATTAAGAACCTCATGTGACCGGGTAAATAATGGAGATTTAACAGAATGCGTGAATATTCGGATATAGATAAACTTGTAACTCACATTTCCGGCTTTGACCTGATAAGTAACGGAGGTCTGCCCAAGGGACGTACAACGCTGGTATCGGGGACGGCAGGAAGCGCGAAGACAGTGTTTGCAGCCCAGTACCTGGCGGCGGGCATTGCCATGAGTGGTGAAAACGGAGTCTTTGTCACCTTCGAGGAATCACCAGAGGATATCCGGCGCAACATGAAAGGTTTCGGCTGGGACATCGGGCAATGGGAAGCTGAAGGGAAATGGGCTTTTGTTGATGTCTCTCCTGAGCCCGGACAGGAGACGCTGGTTATTGGAGATTTCGACTTCGGAGCCCTTTTGGCCAGGATCGAACATGCGGTACACAGAGTAGGAGCGGTAAGGTTGGCCATGGACTCGCTCGGGGCCGTTTTTACACTGTTCAGGGACCTTTCCACGGTTCGCCGGGAACTATTCCGAATTGCAGCGGCCTTGAGACGGATGGAGGTCACCTCCGTGCTGACTGCTGAACGCACCGAGGAATACGGGGACATATCCCGCTTTGGAGTCGAGGAATTCGTCGCGGACAACGTCATCATATTGCGCAATATCCTGGAGGCAGAGAAACGCCGACGTACCATGGAAATACTTAAATTTCGCGGGACTTACCACCAGAAGGGGGAGTGGCCTTTCACCGTTACCCCCGGAAACGGAATCGTGGTTATCCCTCTCTCGGCCATTGAGCTCACCCAGCATTCTTCCGTGGAACGCATTTCATCAGGAAACGAAGACCTGAATCGCATGTGCGGGGGAGGGTTCTTCCAGGATTCGGTCGTACTGGTTTCCGGAGCTACCGGCACTGGGAAGACCCTGTTGTCGACCAAGTTTCTGGCCGGAACGGGTCCCGGCGAGAAAGGCCTGATGCTGGCCTTCGAGGAAAGCCGCGAGCAGCTCATCCGCAACACCCGAGGCTGGGGAGATGACTTCGAGCTTATGGAAAAGGCCGGCAGACTGAAAATAATCTGCGCATATCCGGAAGCGGCATGCCTGGAGGACCATCTCATCGAAATCAAAGCGGCAATTGAGGAATTCCGGCCGGATCGGGTAGCTGTGGACAGCCTCTCAGCCCTGGAAAGGGTTTCGACCCGAAAAGGCTTTCGCGAGTTCATCATCGGTCTGACCTCGTTCATCAAGCACCGGGAAATAGCCGGCCTGTTTACCGCCACCACCCCGACCTTGATGGGCGGGACTTCTGTAACGGAGTCGCACATATCTACCATTACCGATACCATTATACTGCTTCGTTACGTGGAGATGTTAGGCGACATCAGGCGTGGAATTACGGTGATAAAGATGCGCGGCTCAATGCATGAGAAGGAAATCCGGGAATTCTCCATCGACAACCGGGGGATGCACATCGGCAAACCGTTCAGGGGGATTTCCGGCATACTTTCGGGCAATCCGGTACAGGTAACTTCAGACGAAATCGAGAGACTCAACGGCCTTTTCAAGACCGAGTAACCCAAACAACCAACGATAGAGGATGATCCCATGTCCAGAAAGGATAATACATCAATGAGGCAGCCGGAAGACCTGGCGCTGGCGCTGGAGCGAACGAAGAACGCTTCAGTAATATTATCCAGAGAAGCGTCGACGGCATTGTCATTGTGGATATTAATGGAGTTATTTGCTTCATTAATCCGGCAGCGGAGAAGTTATTCTGCCGGAAAGCGGGTGAACTCATGGGGTCATCGTTCGGATTTCCGGTCGTCGCCGGAGAGACAACCGAGTTGGATGTCTTTTGCCAGGGCGACAAAACATCCATCGTCGAGATGCGGGTTACGGAAACGGAATGGGAGGGGAATCAAGCTTTCCTGGCCTCATTGCGAGACGTTACGGAAAGGAAGCGTGCGAAAGAAGAAATCGATAAACTGAATAAAACTCTTTCCTCGCGTTCTGCCGAACTGGAGATGGTAAACCGGGAACTTACATTCAGTTAAAATGTTTCCCATGATCTGCGCTACCCCCTCAACGTCATTAGCCTCTGTTGCCAGACAATCCGTGAAATGTATCGGGACAGGGTAGGCGAAGAGTGCGACTCACTTGTCCGGACTATCTTCGAGACCACCTTGAGAATGATCAGAAAATAGACTCTCTTCTTACTTTTTCCCGTCTGGCCCATGCCGAACCGCACATAGAGGCAGTCAGCCTGAGCCTTCTGGCGCAGGCTGTTGCCGTGGAGTTGAAGCTGTCCGAACCTGAGCGCCGCGCGACTTTTATTATTGAAGAGGAGATGGAAGCCTGGGGGATGCGAAGCTTTTACGGGTGGTTATGAACAATCTCCTGGGAAACGCCTGGAAATATACGGGCAGGAAAGAGAAGCCTTAATCGAGTTCGGCCCGGCACAATAAACGGTAAGAAGACTTATTACGTCCGGGACAATGGCGCTGGTTTTGACATGGTTGACGCGGACAAGCTTTTCATACCATTCCAGAGGCTCCCAGGTTCCACTAAATTCAAAGGCTTCGGCATCGGTCTTGCCACGGTGGAACGGATCATACGCAGACATGGCGGCAGAATCTGGGCCGAAGGGGAACCGGACCAGGGCGCGACCTTCTATTTTACTCTGAACAGATTTTCACTCGATCTAAATGACTGGGGGCTGACACAACATCCCTCATATCTTATGTTTTCACAGATCCGCGATGTTCTGCAATGTCCGTTTCATTCCTTGGCGCTGTTTGTCCTGACCAAGTCTATCTGTGACAAGACGAAATAGGTGTTTTTGGTGCCGCTTTCTTTTTCTTCGGTAAAACGAATAAATTCCTCGCTCAGAAAGATGACCGCCTTTTTATAAAACCTTGCGCCTATTCAGGTTGAAAAGCATTTTCCTGTCAGAGCCAGTCGGCAATGGCTGGGAATGCCGATTGCAAAGTGCGAAGCTATTTGCCTGGCTGAAGAATTAAATGACAAAAAGGAGATGTATTATGCCGGCTGAGAAGACCATAGCCATCCTGCGCGTCGAGATAGAGGAGGTGTTTATGCAGCTCGAACGGTGGTGCACACAACCGCCCGATGTGCTTGCAGTGGTTCCTGAGGACGTCGGCTGGAGCATCTCGCTCATCATCGAACACGTGTGTATCGTAAATAATTACCTGCTGCTGACGCTACGCAAGGGTGTTGAAACTGCCGTCCGGAGGGCGGACAGGGGAGTACCGGTTCCTGACGGCGAGAGTGACTTCACAATTTTCGCAGAGATAGCAGATCCGGATGCATTCGACTGGCAGCCGCCGAAGCACATGGTGCCCACCGGTACTCTGCCGCAAGCGAAGATTCGTGAGGTTCTGGCCCGGCAGGGCAGCGAATGCCTTCTCATTCTGAAGAGGATGTCGAATGGCGAAGGTTTCCTGCATACGATCCGGATGTCGGTGCGGGATCTCGGTCGTCTCGACATGTATCAGTGGCTCCGGTTTCTCCTCATGCATTCCCGCCGGCATCTGATTCAGATGGAGCGGGCTGTTAATGTAAAAGTAAAAGAGCATACAAGTTAATAGATTTCCAATTTTCCGCAAAATACAAGTCCATCTGACCATCTGCAGCATTTCGTCCCGCATCCGGCGGATTTCCGGGTCTAAAATCTCGCTTTCTGCATGAATTGACATCAAATTATATTGAAGTATCCTTTATTTGCACTCGATAATCTTTCGAGCAGCCTCAGGCGCACCTTGAGCCCGCTATTGAATATAAATCCATGTTCGGCCATCTGCACTATAAATACCATTATTGATATGTAGGCAATTCATCCTCATCAGGGAGGTGTGAAAATGCAAGTGACGAGAAGGCAGTTTTTCAAGATTTCCGCTGCAGGTCTGGGAAGTTCGAGTATCGCGGCTCTGGGCTTTCCGATCGCAGATGCCCGCGCCGAAATGCGCGCATTCAAGCTGGAGCGCAGCACCGAAACCCGCAACACCTGCCCCTACTGCTCGGTGAGCTGCGGCCTGATCATGCACAGCATGGGCAGACAAGGCGAAAAACGCACAGCTGTCCATCTTCCACATCGAGGGGGACCCGGACCATCCGGTGAACCGCGGCACCCTCTGTCCGAAGGGGGCAGGGCTGATAGACTTCGTCAACAGCCCGGACCGGCTTAAATTCCCGGAATACCGCGCACCTGGCTCCAGCGAGTGGAAGCGCATCTCCTGGGACGAAGCGTTTTCGCGGGTCGCCCGCCTGATGAAGGACGACCGGGACAAAAACTTCGTAGCCACTAATGATGCCGGAGCCACGGTCAACCGCTGGGTTACCACCGGTTTCCTGGCAGCCTCCGCTTCCAGCAACGAATCCGGTTACATCACCCACAAGGTCATCCGCAATCTGGGCATACTGGCCTTCGACAATCAGGCCCGGGTCTGACACGGACCAACGGTGGCCAGTTTGGCCCCCACATTCGGTCGCGGCGCGATGACCAACCACTGGGTGGACATCAAGAACGCCAACGTCATCATCGTCATGGGCGGCAATGCCGCCGAGGCGCACCCCTGCGGCTTCAAATGGGTTACCGAGGCCAAGGCCCACAACCATGCCACGTTCATCGTTATCGACCCGCGCTTCACCCGCTCGGCATCGGTGGCGGATCTCTATGCACCCTTGCGCACCGGCACGGACATTGCGTTCCTGGGCGGAGTTATCAACTACCTGCTCTCCCACGACAGGATCCAGCATGAATACGTCAAGGCTTACAGCAACGCCTCTTTTATAGTCAGCGATGGCTACAGGTTCGATTCCGGCCTCTTCTCAGGATATGACGAGGCTGGCCGCAAATACGACCGCTCCACCTGGGCCTACGAGATCGGCCCGGACGGCTATGCCAAAGTGGACGAGACCATGCAGCATCCTCGCTGCGTGCTGCAGCTGCTCAAGCAGCATTATTCCCGCTACACGCCGGAAACGGTGAGCAATATCTGCGGCACGCCGAAGGATACATTCCTGAAAGTGTGTGAGCTTATCGCCACCACCTCGGTCCCGGACCGCACCACCACCTTCATGTACGCCCTCGGCTGGACCCAGCACTCGGTGGGATCGCAGATGATCCGCACTGCCGCCATGGTGCAGCTCCTGCTGGGCAATGTGGGGATGGCGGGAGGCGGGGTAAACGCATTGCGCGGGCATTCCAACATTCAGGGGCTCACCGACCTGGGACTCCTCTCCAACCTTCTCCCCGGCTATCTAACTCTCCCAGGTGAAAAGGAAATCGACTACCAGGCCTACATCGGGAAGCGGGCCCTCAAGCCGCTGCGTCCGGGCCAGCTCTCCTACTGGAGCAATTATGCCAAGTTCCATGTCAGCCTGATGAAGAGCTGGTTCGGTGCTGCTGCTACGAAGGAAAACAACTGGTGCTACGACTGGCTTCCCAAGCTGGATAAGGTTTACGATGTGCTCCAGGTTTACGAGCTTATGCATCAGGGGAAACTTAACGGCTACATCTGCCAGGGCTTCAACCCGCTGGCGTCGATCCCCGACAAGGCCAAGTTGATCAGGGCCATGTCACAGCTGAAATACCTGGTGGTGATCGATCCCCTGGCCACGGAGACCTCATGCTTCTGGGAAAACCATGGCGAATTCAACGACGTGGACCCCTCTAAAATCCACACCGAAGTGATCCGGCTTCCTTCCACCTGCTTCGCCGAAGAGAACGGTTCTCTCACCAACAGCGGGCGCTGGCTGCAATGGCACTACGGGGGTGCGCCGCCGCCGGGAGATGCCAGGCCTGATGCGGACATCATCGCCGGCATCTTCCTCAAACTGCGGGAATTGTATCGGAAGGAGGGGGGAGCCTTCCCCGACCCGATCCTGAACCTTGCCTGGGACTACTCGGATCCCCCGATGCGCCTGCTCCCGAAGAACTGGCCATGGAGTATAACGGCAAGGCCCTGGCGGATCTTGCCGATCCGAAGGATCCGACAAAAGTCATCGTGAGGAAAGGGCAGCAGCTGGACGGCTTCGCCCAGCTCAGGGACGACGGCTCCACCGCCTGCGGCTGCTGGCTCTATTCGGGGGCGTGGACAGAAAAGGGCAACATGATGGCGCGACGGGACAATTATGACCCATCGGGCCTGGGCAACACCATAAACTGGGCCTTCGCCTGGCCGGCCAATCGGCGTGTCCTTTACAACCGCGCCTCCTGCGATCCGTCCGGCAAACCATGGGACCCGAAGCGCAAACTGGTGTACTGGGACGGCGCCAAGTGGACCGGGGCCGACGTGCCTGATTTCAAGCCGGATTCTCCCCCCGATGCGGGCATGGGTCCGTTTATCATGCAGCCTGAAGGGGTGGGGCGGTTGTTCGCCCTGGACAAGATGGCGGAAGGGCCTTTTCCTGAGCACTACGAGCCTTTCGAGACCCCGATTGACACCAATACGTTGCACCCGAATGTGATCAGCAACCCGGCGGCGCGGGTGTTCAAGGATGACCTGGCCGCCTTTGGCAAGAGCAAGGAATTCCCTTACGCCGCAACCACCTATCGTGTAACCGAGCATTTCCACTTCTGGACCAAGCACACCCGACTGTCGTCAATCCTGCAGCCGGAACAGTTCGTGGAAATCGGCTTGGAGCTGGCCAGGGAGAAGGGGATAAAGGCCGGCGACCAGGTCAAGGTATGGTCAAACCGCGGTTTCATCAAGGCGGTGGCGGTGGTGACCAGGCGCATCAAACCCCTCCGTGTCAACGGCAGGACCGTTCACCACGTGGGGATCCCGATCCATTGGGGCTTCAAGGGGCTCGCCAAAAACGGTTACCTGGCCAACACCCTGACTCCCTTCGTGGGGGACGCGAACACCCAGACACCTGAGTTCAAGTCGTTCCTCGTCAACATCGAGAAGGCATAGGAGGTGAACCATGGCACTGCAATCCCTTGATATTACCCGACGTTCCGCCACCACCACCCCTTCGCCCGGCCAGCGGCAACTCCCGAAGGTGGCAAAGCTGATCGATGTCTCCAAGTGCATCGGCTGCAAGGCCTGCCAGGTGGCTTGCATGGAATGGAACGATACCCGCGACAAAATCGGCGTCAACCATGGCGTACTGGACAACCCCATGGATCTCACCGAAAATTCCTGGACGGTGATGCGCTATGCCGAAGTGGAAACCGACCGGGGCCTGGAATGGCTGATCCGCAAAGACGGCTGCATGCATTGCGCCGAGCCGGGCTGCCTCAAGGCCTGTCCGGCTCCGGGGGCCATCGTGCAGTACAGCAACGGCATAGTGGATTTCCACGAGGAGAACTGCATCGGCTGCGGCTACTGCATTGCCGGCTGTCCGTTCAATATTCCACGCCTGTCACAGAAGGACAGCAAGGTCTACAAATGCACCCTATGTTCCGACAGGGTGGCGGCGGGGCTGGAACCGGCCTGCGTCAAGACCTGCCCCACCGGCGCCATCGTCTTCGGCACCAAGGAAGAGATGAAGCACCACGCTGAGGGACGCATCGTAGACCTGAAGAGTCGCGGTTATACCGAGGCCGGTCTCTACGACCCGCAAGGGGTGGACGGCACCCATGTAATGTACGTCCTGCAGCATGCCGACAAACCGGAGATGTACAACGACCTGCCCAGGGATCCAGGCATCAGTCCACAGGTATACCTTTGGAAAGGGATAGCTAAACCTTTGGCATCGCTCGGCCTGGCAATGGTTGCCCTCGGCGCTTTTTTTCATTTCGTGATCAAGGGTTCCAATGAAGTCTCAAAGGAGACCGAGAAGGAGGTCGAAGATGAAAAACGACCCAAATAAAATCACCCGGTACATGCCGTTCGAGCGCGCCAACCACTGGCTGTCGGCTATTACCTTCATCCTGGCGGCGCTCTCCGGACTCGCTCTCTTTCACCCCTTCTTCTACCCATTGAGCCGGTGGTTCGGCGGCGGTCCCTGGACCCGTATCCTGCATCCCTTCATCGCAATTGTTTTTATACTGTCGTTCGGCATCATGGTTTTCAGTTACTGGAAGTCTAACCTTATGACCCGTGAAGACCGGGAATGGCTGCGGCATGTCGGCGAGATGGTGGAAGGCGATGACCGGAACATGCCGGAAGCAGGCAAGTTCAACGGCGGTCAGAAGCTGCTCTTCTGGCTGCTGGTTATCTGCATGGTGCTTCTCATCCTGTCCGGCATCGTCATGTGGCGCGCCTATTTCACGTTCCTGTTCCCGGTCTCGGTGGTGCTGCTCGCTTCAGTCGTTCACGCCATAGCGGCTGTAATCATGATTGCACTGATAATCTTCCATATCTATGTCGCTATCTGGACCAGGGAGAGTATTGACGCCATGCTGCATGGACAGGTCCGGAGAGCCTGGGCTAAACAGCATCATCCTGCGTGGTACCGTGAGATGACCGGAGGGGAGAAATGAACACGGACAACCGCATACTTGATTCTGGCCGGATGGAAGCCCCGCTGGGAGATATCCGGTTTCTCTTTCTCCCCGGACCTGATCTGTTCAGCCGTCGTGCCGAGCGCCTCCGGCATCTGACCGAAGGTCATCCCCTGGAGAATTATCTGGCCTTTCTGGCTATGCTGGCGGATGAGCAGCAGAAAGCCCTGAACCGGCTTCCGGCCTTGACCCCGCCCGATCCCGTAGAACAGGCGCGCTGCCGGGAGCATGGCATGCCGCTTCTTGATGCCCGGCTCCGTCCCCGTGACCCCGCCTGGCGATCGGTACTGACCATGATCCTGCAACAGATGGGCGGGGCCCCCATTCCTGAGGCTGCGCGGGAAACCGTTGCCGGCCTGCTTCAGAAGTCTGCGGAATATCTGGAGCAAATTGCGGACAGTCTCCTGTATGGAGATATTGATGATATTCCGCCCCGGGAGCTTCCTTTCATTGCCGCAGCGCTGCAGGTATATTGGGTGCGGCTGGCATCCGCATTTGAGGAACAGGCGTTTGGCCGCCCGGTGGAGGCGGGAATATGCCCGGTATGCGGGTCGTACCCTAACGCCGGCATTGTGCGCAGTGGCGGAGCAGAACATGGATTGCGGTACCTGTGCTGCTCCCTCTGCTCCTCCCAATGGCACATGGTCCGGATCAAGTGCAGCAGATGCGAATCCGTCCAAGGGATTGACTACTTCATCCTTGAAGGCTCGAACGGTGCGGTCAAGGCCGAGAGTTGCGACGCCTGCGGCACCTATCTGAAATTGCTTTACCTGGAAAAAGAAAGCCGGATGGATGCAATGGCCGACGACCTCGCCACCCTGAACCTGGATATGCTGATGGAAAATGAAGGCAAGTCGCGCCGTGGCCCTAACCTGTTTTTTCACCCCGGCGGATGAATTATTTTAAAATGTTATTATCTCGGGATTCCTTGCTCATGCGCGTCCGGCTGCCGCAGCCTGCGCTGCTCAGGCGGCGCAGGCTGCGCTCAGTTGCACAAGCGCGTTCCACTGCGACCTCAACGGTAAACTTCTGCATTTCAAGGATTATTCTTTCGCCACCTGATCGGTAATTCAATTCTTACCTAGCCCAACATCTCCCGGGAAATCGTGATAAGCATGCCTTTTGCTCGTAAACTTGATATTACAGGCGTCATACTTGTCGGTGGGAAAAGCCGGCGCATGGGAAGGGACAAGGCGTTCCTGGAAGTTGCGGGCAGACCCCTGCTTGAACGGGTGCTGGCAGTATTCAGGGAAAACTTCGACAGGGTAATTCTGGTGGGGGATAGGGCAGAGCGCTTCGCGGATTACGGTCTCCGGGTTCTTGCTGACATCTATCCCGGCAGTGCCCTTGGGGGAATCTTCACGGGACTCCATAGCGCCGAGACGGACCGCATTTTCGTCGCCCCCTGCGACCTGCCGTTTCCGAATGCGCGGATCCTGCGTTACCTCTGCTCCCTCGGAAATGGATTTGATGCGGTGGTCCCCACGACCGCCCTTGGCTTCGAACCCCTTTTTGCTCTTTACTCCAAAGCGTGTCTCGAACCGATAAGAGAACACCTGGAGAGAGGCAGTTTCTGCGCTTGTGCCTATTACCCGCAGGTCAGGGTCAGGTATGTGCCATATGAAGAACTGGTCCATCTCGACCGGAACGGCAATGCTTTTGTAAACATTAACACACCTGAGGAATTTGCAAGTCTTAGATATCACTTGCCAAATAAATACTGATTCGATACATTTCAAAAGTGAATCCAATCTGTCTTCAAAACCTTCTCTAAATGAATGAAAATTTCAGCGTTTTGACCGGGCATCACTAATGAATTTCATTCGGGACAAGATTTATCGTTGGTGGAGTTTTCAATGAAAATAAAGTCCGGGTCAGTTTCAACTGAGTCACGAACAGACGAAGACAAGAAGAATACCGTCTCCAGAAATGCAGCTGAAGAAGAATTCCCTCCTGACGCCCCCATAGCATCAAGTGAAACCACCAAGTACCCGGTATCAGATAGTCAATATCTATGTATTGTCGGCATTGGTGCATCAGCCGGCGGTATTGATGCGCTGAAACAGTTTTTCATGAACATGCCTCCACATGGAGACGTGGCCTTTGTTGTCGTTACTCATTTGAATCCGGACCACAAGACCCGACTTCCCGAAATCCTTTCCAATTTCACCAAAATGGAAGTATGCCTGGCGGAGGAAGGAACTGCTCCGACAGCGGAAACCGTTTACGTAGCGGCAGAAAACAGGACCCTGACAATGGTCAACAGGCGGTTTCACCTGGAAGAGTCCCTTCCCGGACAACGGCCCCGTAGTCCGATAGACAATTTTCTCATTTCCCTGGCTTCTGAATTTAAAGAAAAATCTGTTGCCGTCATTCTTTCGGGCACCGGGAATGACGGTGAAAAAGGAATCCTGGCCGTAAAGGAGGCAGGCGGGATTGTTTTGGTTCAGGAAGAAGATAACGCAGAATACGGTGGCATGCCTCACAACGCCATTGCCACCGGTTTGGCGGATTTTATCCTTCCTGCTGATAAACTGCCAGCCAAAATTGTTGAAATTTTTGAACCGGCAAAGCTTCATCTGGAAATAACGGAAAATGTAAGGGAAGCAGAGCTGGAGGATAAGCTGCATACTATTTTCCACATCGTAAATTCATATACAGGAAATGACTTCAGCTCCTACAAGAAGAGCACAATTATTCGCCGCATCCAGAAACGAATGGCATCTAAAAACATCGTGCGACTCGAAGACTACATTGCTTTGCTGAAGGGAAGCCCGGAAGAAAGCAAGTTGCTTGGCAAAGACATACTTATCAAAGTGACGGCCTTTTTCCGTGATCCGCAGGCATTCGAAGTACTTCAGTCAGAGGTGGTTCCCCGGCTTTTTGCCGACGGCAATGCTGACTCGCTGCGCATCTGGATTGCCGGATGCTCAACCGGGGAAGAAGCGTTCTCGGTTGGAATTGTTGTTCAGGAATACATGCAAATGCACCGGTTGGACAGACAAGTAAGGATCTTTGCAACTGACATAGATGAAGATTCAATCGCCAGAGCGCGATCCGGCATTTTTTCAGCCGAGACGGTTGAAAGCTTGGATGAGAGGAGGCTTAAGGATTTTTTCGAGAAAGCCGGCAGTAATTACAAAGTCTCGAAACCGATCAGAGACATGATAATCTTTGCCAGGCACGACTTGATCAAGGACCCTCCGTTTGACAAAATAGACCTTGTGATTTGCCGCAACTTCCTGATCTATCTCGATCGCGAAATGCAAGAGCGTATAATCCCCCTTTTTTTTCATGTCCTGAAACCGGGCGGCACCCTTTTCCTCGGAACAGCTGAAACTTTGGGAGGTTTCTCCGATCTGTTCCATCCTTTGGATAAAAAATGGAAGATATTTACGCGCAAGGAAATTTCCCGGAGAGTAAACATCGAGTTTCCTGTCGCCGTACCGAAGGCCCGGATACCAGGACATGGGCAGGAGAGGAAATGCTGTGAAGGGGAAAGTCTCAGGAGTCTTGCTGAAAAAACCATCATGGAGCGCTACTTCCCGCTGTTCGTTGTAATCAATGAGAAAAAGGAGGTCACCTATTATTCCGCCGGCATGGGAAGGTTTATCGATCATCCTGAAGGTGAGCCGACACAGGATATCACCAAAATCGTTCGAAAGGAATTGCGTCCAATTCTCCGTGCGACGATTCACAAGGCTTTCAGCAGCCAGGAAGCGGTATCCTGCAACGGTCTTAAAATAAGATCCGGCAGCCGGGAAGAAATGATCAATCTGCTGGTGGAGCCGTTAACATCTCCTCCCTCCGCAAAGGGTCTTGCCCTGGTCATCTTCGAGCCTGCGGGCATCATAAGCGGGTCGGATATGTCAATCGGGGAAAAACAGAATACGACATCCACCGGTGAAATGACAAAGGATGCGATTATTCGCCAACTGGAAGAACAACTTCGCCTCGCTAACGAACAACTCCAGTCAACCGTCGAGAATCTGGAATCGTCGAATGAAGAGCTCAAATCCTCCAACGAGGAATTGATGTCAATGAACGAAGAATTCCAGTCAGCGAACGAAGAACTTGAAACATCAAAAGAAGAGCTGCAGACACTGAATGATGAACTGGGAAGAGTCAATACGGAACTGGAAAAGAAAGTAGCTGAACTTGGTCATGCGAACAACGACATGATGAATCTCATGTTCAGTTCCGAGACGGCAACGATTTTTCTCGACCGGAAAATGAGAATCAAGAATTTCACCCCTTCGATTACCGGCATCCTCAACGTGATCATGTCAGACATCGGGCGGCCGTTCTCGCACCTCTCGGGGAAAATTGATTATCCCGGTATTGATCTGGATGCAGAGAAGGTGCTTAGAGACCTGGTTCCCGTCGAGCATGAAGTGAAAACCATTGATGGAGGAAAGAAATATCTCTCGCGCTTCCTCCCTTACCGGACCATGGAAGGAAATGTCGAAGGGGTCGTGCTGACTTTTTTCGATATAACCGAGCTTCGACTCATGGAAGAGAAAACCGTACATCTGGCATCTTTTCCACAGTACAATCCCAATCCGGTTCTGGAGATTTGCGGATCAGGCAGGCTTACCTTCGGCAACCCTGCTGCCCAAAATTTTCTGGAGAAACTCGGGTTGGACAGGGAGAATCTGAGCGAGTTCTTTCCCGAGGATCTCGATGCGCTCTTAGACGAATTGCAAAAGAACATCGAATCTGTTTTTTATCGCGAAGTAACCATAAAAGACAGTGTCTTCGCCGAAACAGTCCATCTGGTTCCCCAGTTCGGCGTCGTGCGCATTTATGGATACGACATCACCTTGCGCAAGCGGATGGAAGAAGAGCAGGAAACAGCCGTGCAATTCCTTCGGCTCGTGAACAACAGCCAGGGAACCGGAGACCTGATCCGTGCCGCGGTAACCTTCTTCAGGCAGCGACTGGGATGCGAGGCGGTCGGTATCAGGACATTGGAAGGAGACGACTACCCCTACTATGAGGCGCAAGGTTTCCCGAGACAGTTCGTAATCGATGAGAACCTTCTTTGTGATTATGATGACGAAGGGAAAGTCATCCGTGACAGCGGCGGCAACCCGGTCCTTGAATGCATGTGCGGCAACGTCATTTGCGGGCGGTTTGATCCTTCGAAACCATTCTTCACTAAACGCGGGAGCTTCTGGACCAACAGCACATCGGAACTTCTTGCCGGTTCCAGTGAAGCTGACCGGCAGGCGCGCACTCGCAACCGGTGCAATGGCGAGGGATATGAGTCTGTGGCGCTCATACCCCTGCATTTCGGAGAGGAGCGGTTGGGGCTCCTGCAGCTGAATGACAGCCGCAGGGGATTATTTACCCTTGAATACATTGATTTCCTCGAAACGATGGCCGACCATCTGGCGGTTGCACTCGCCAAATTCCGCGCCGAGGAAGCAATGCGGGAAAGCGAACAGCGTTATCACTCCCTGTTTGAAAACATGCAGGAAGGCCTGGCATACTGCAAAATGCTTTATGACAGAAACGGATCTCCCGTTGACTTCATATATCTCAAAGTGAACGAATCATTCGGGAGGTTGACCGGACTGGTCAGCGTCGAGGGAAAGAAGGTTTCCGAGGTAATCCCGGGTATCCGTGAATCATACCCGGATCTTTTCGAAATTTACAGTCGGGTTGCCTTGACGGGCAATCCCGAGAAATTCGAAATTGAATTCAAGCCGCTGGATGTATGGCTTTCCATTTCAGTTTACAGTATGGAAAGGGAATATTTCGTTGCCGTATTCGACAACATAACCGACCGCAAGCGGGCCGAGCAAGCCCTGCAGGAAAGTGAAGAAAGATGGCAGTTTGCAATTGAGGGCAATAATGACGGGGTATGGGACAGGAACGTACAGACCGGAGAGGTCTTCTTTTCCGTCAAGTGGAAGGAAATGCTCGGCTTTGCCGAAGATGAAATCGGAAACAGTATTGACGAATGGACAAAACTTGTACACCCCGAAGATCTGTCCCGTGTGAAAGACGAGCTTGACAGACACCTTGACGGGAATTCGCCGGGCTACTCCGTGGAATACCGTATTCGCTGCAAAGATTACTCCTACAAATGGGTTCTCGCAAGGGGCAAAGTCATTTCACGAACGGAAGAAGGAAAGCCTCTGCGGTTCATAGGGACCCATACCGACATCACCGACAGAAAAATTCTCGAGGCGCAACTGTATCAAGCCCAGAAAATGGAAGCCATCGGGCAGCTGGCGGGCGGTGTGGCTCATGACTTCAACAACATCCTCACCGCTATTATCGGTTATAGCCATCTGGCCCAGATGAAAATTTCCGAAGACGACCCGATCAGGAACTATATCGTGCAGATTTACGCCGCCGCGGAGAGAGCTGCGGAACTTACCCAGGGGCTGCTCGCATTCAGCCGGAAGCAGGTGATGGTCCCGAAAGTGATCAATCTCAACAATACTATTACCAACCTGGAAAAGCTTCTTCACAGGCTGATAAGCGAGAATATCGATCTCTGTCTCGACACTTTCGCCGGACGACTGAAAGTCATGGCGGACAACGGGAAGATTGAACAGGTGATCGTGAATCTCGTAACAAATGCGGGTGATGCAATGCCGGACGGCGGGACCCTGACCATAGCCACCTTCCCGGCGAATATTGATGGTGAATTCATAAACCGGTACGGTTACGGTAAACCCGGAACCTACGCATGTATCTCGGTAAGCGATACCGGATGCGGTATGGACGAGAAAACAAGCAGGAGAATCTTCGAGCCGTTCTTTACGACTAAGGAAGTAGGGAAGGGAACAGGTCTCGGATTATCCATAGCGTACGGAATCGTCAAGCAGCATTACGGATACATAATCGTTGACTCCACACCCGGTCGAGGGACCAGATTTGTGATATATCTGCCTCTGGTCCGCTCCGACAATGGGGATTCTGCCGAGGAAGACTTGATTCCCATTGTTGGTGGCAATGAAACGATACTACTCGCCGAAGATGATCAAGCCGTCAGGGATTTGCACAGGAAATTGCTGGAAAATGCTGGTTATATAGTGATTACTGCAGCAGACGGGGAAGAGGCGGTACAAATTTTTTCGAGTCATGAAAGGGATATAGACCTGTTGATCTTTGACATAATAATGCCGAGGTTGAGTGGCCGGGATGCTTATTCCATAATCGGAAAACAAAAAAACAATGTAAAAGTGCTGTTCTTGAGTGGATATCCGGTAGGGGACATCAAAGATGGCAGGATCACAGCGGATATGAAGAATGTATTAGCCAAACCTTCGCCACCCAGGGAGTTACTGAGAAGAATACGAGAGGAACTGGACAATCAGCAGACAGGATGACGTTTCCCAGTCTGCAAGGTCGTTAACCGGACCGGGGAAAGTTCGACCTTCATGCAGACCGGTTCATCGCTTACATCGTGGATGGAACAAAACACTAAACACGCTGACTAATGACGCTTTCACAAACTCCCGCGTCGGCACGAAAGCCAGGCCATTCCAAAAGGAAAAGATTGAAGCGTCTCTGAACCTGACGCTCGACAACAGCAGGAAACCATGTATGGAAGAATAACCACCAGTATAAGGAGGCCCCATAATGCAGGTTGTGTGGCAGGAATACCTCACGGTAGGGGTGGAGAGAATTGACGATCAGCATAAGCATCTTTTCGCCAGGTTCAATGACCTTCTGGCCGCATGCAGGGAAGACCGCTGGACGGAAGAAGTGACCGGGCTGTTTCAATTCCTCGATGACTATGTGGCTACGCATTTTGCAGACGAGGAGGCCTTGATGATGAAGACCGGTTTCCCTGATTACGAAATACACCGGAAGCAGCATTTGGGGTTTGTGGACGAGGTTGCCTCCCTGAAGGAGCGTGTCAGGAGTGAAATGCCGACCAGGCATCCAATAACTTCAGTCCCGCGCTTCATGACCGGCTGGCTGATTGATCATATCTCCAGAATGGATAGTGCAATAGGGCGATTTGTGAAAGGGAAGGGTGCAGATGAGCAGGGTGTTCAGCTGTAATTCCAGAAGCTCAGGGCTTCCGGAACCTCCACAGCTTCATTAATGGCAACATCGACCCAGGGCGATGGTGTCTTTTGTCCAACCAGGATGGTTCCCATACCAAGATCTTTGGCTGTTCTCAGATTTTCCGGAGAATCCTCAACCATTATACAGTCGGAAGCTGAAACACCCAACCTGTCCAGCACGGCATGGTAGGGCTCCGGCCAGGGTTTAGGAAGATATCCCGCAACCCGGATGTCAAAAATTTCTTCAAATGCACCGTTAAGACCCAGGGCATTCAGAACCCGTTCGCTATGGCCCTGGGAACTGTTGGTGAAGACCGCCCGACGAAGAGACAGTGATTGCAGAGCCTGCCGGAGCTTCGGATCGGGCCGCAAAAGCCCGTCCAAGTCAATATCATGAACGTAAGACAGGTAATCCTCGGGGTCGACCCGGTGGTGACGCATCAGTCCCTGCATGGTGACTCCGTAGCGCTTCCAGTATGTACGACGCAGACCGTCAACCTCATCCAGGGGAATTCCCACCACTTCCACCATATAATGATTGATGCGCCGGTCAATCAGGGAAAATACTTCCTGCTCTGCGGAATAGAGTGTATTGTCGAGGTCGAAGAGAATAAATTCCATGATTTGTCTCACATTTCATCTTGAGCCATGATTGGCCGACTTACCGAAATTCATACCCTAGCTGATTTGAACGACAAATGCAAATGGGACTCTTCTTCAAGGGGAACTCTACGGTTTTGGTCGGGATTTTCCGTTGTCATCAGGACTCGCGAGGCTCGGACTCGTCTTCTTCGTAATGCTCCTCAAAGGAACACATACCCATTAGTCGCAAAGCCAGGGCGTTTTCCATCGTGGTGGAATAGCGCCATGTGTACCGATTGTTGGTTACCTTGCCGGAGCCGAGGCAAACGCATTTCTCGAATATCTCGGGGGGCAGACTCCTGAGATTGTCTCTCTGAATGAATGTAAGAAGGATCACCTGGTTCATCTTTTCCTCAATGCCTCATTTCATTACCGGCCCGAGCTGAGCTCTATGGGACGGAAGTGTTCGCTTTTGGCAGTTATTCCAGCGTGGCTATCTGGCCGAATTTCGGATGATAGCGCTCGGGCAGATCGCGGTCCCTGGTTGTGCTGACCCAAAGAGTGGGAATGCCGGGGTCGGTTTCGGGACTTTCGCCCTCCAGGTCAGTCAGATAGATTAAGCAGCCGGCATCGGGCACGTTTTTTTCAGTCCATATGAAGGGGGGGCGCAGGTCGGTGCCGCCGAATCCGCAAGGTTTCAGTTCCACCGGGTATTGGTCCGGGGAAAAGATATCAGTCCCGGATATCTCACAGTCGCAGTAAACGACATTTACTGTAGTGGGATAGCTCTGCAGGATGTCGTTCAGTTCGGCCTGGAACTGGTTCAGTTCATTTTGTCCTATGGAACCGGAAGTGTCAACGGCCAGAACAAGAGGCTTCAGTCCGTCCGAGCGCAAACTGGGCAGATAGATGCCGCCGGCTATGTGCCGCCGGTTGGGATAGAGCCACGAATAGTCGTTGCGGGCCGTGTGATCGATGAAGGTCCTGAGCATTTCACGCCAGTCGAGAATGGGATGGACCAGTTCATCAACCAGGCGCTCAAGGGCGCCGGGCAGCTTCCCTTGCGCTTTGGCGGCCTGGGCGGCCTGCTGAATGGCAATGGCAACCCGGGCTTCCTCCTTATCCCTTTCAGCCTTGGTCAGCGGCTTGCCGTGCTGGTCCCTGGCATCTTCGAAGCCGCCGCAACCGCCTGGATCCTCGTAACGGTTGCCCTCTTTTCCTTCGTCGCCGCCATCGTTTTCGTCATCGCGGGACGACCCCGGCATATGATCGTAGATCTGTTCGGCGGCAAGGCGGTCGTACTCTTTTTTGTACAAAGCGCCGGGCAGCATGCTGAGGCCGGCTTCCTTGAGGATGCCGTTTATGGCGTAATCGCCGGCTTTGTTGAACCTGTCGAGATTCCGGCTGCTGCGCCTCAACGGATGGAGATGGGCGACATGCATGACCAGGTGCGCCAGCACGAACACAACCTGATCGACCTGCAGTGAATCGATAAATTCCGGGTTGTAGCGGATCTCTCTGCCGTCGGTGCAGGCGGTTCTAGTGCCGTTATCCTCGCGCAACCGCATTCCCAGCAGCATGCTGGCGAAAAACGGGTGATCGAGCACCGTTCTTGCAATTGCTTTTGCCAGCTTCGAGGATTTTTCCATTGTTATTCCTTTCCGGTCAGATCGGTTGTCCGGACCGTCGACAGTCACAGCAACAATTCTGAGTTTTCCTTGGCCCAGCCGGTGAATTCACTGGTGGTGGCAAGCATGGGCTCGGCCTGCAGCGCATCACGCAGCCAGACGACCTGGAATTCGGACGGCAGTCGTCTCATGTAGCGAAAAGCCGGTGAAATATTGTCTGATGTTACCTTGCGGCTCATTGCACCGCAAAGAGCATAGAGTACGGACGGCTCTGCGGGAACTTCCGATTTGTCCGGGTCGAGCATGATTGACTCTATATCCGGCAGGTCGCGATATATCTGCAGAAAAGACGTGAACTCGGCAGCCGGGCCGAAACCCAATGCCCCCGCGAAAAAAGGCAATTCCGCTTCAAAAGGGAGCTTGCCCATGAACTGGCCGATATTCGCCCAGACCCGCGGACAGGGAAATGAATTGCCCTGTGCCTTGGGATCGAAATGGTGCAGCAGGTCTGGCCGCAGGCGCAGGAAGCTGATGATTTCCGTAGGTACGCTGTTTTCTATTGCCCATGCACACCACTCGTCGAGGTCGACTGCCAGCTCCAGATGGGTAGCGAAGCGGGAACCCAGCGCCTTGCTTATCTTTTTGCTGAAAGTACCGTCGTTCACCCTGTTTCCCGCCGCCAGTATTCTCCAGCCGTCGGGCATGCAGTATTCGCCGAGCTTGCGGTCGAGTACGAGCTGCAGCAGAGAGCTTTGCACAGATTCCGGAGCCTGGGAAAGTTCATCAAGGAAAAGCACTCCTTCCCCCTCAGTCGGCAGGAAGACGGGCGGATTCCATCGGGTAGTGCCGTTTTCAACGGAAGGAACGCCGCGCAAATCCACAGGGTCCAGAAGGACCGCGCGAATATCGATCAGCGGCAGTTTCAGGTCGGCGGCCACCTGGGCCACAATCTGGGATTTGCCGATTCCGGGCGGCCCCCAGAGAAACATTGGCACGTTAACGCTAAGCCCACTTTTGAGAATAGCGATTGCCAGCGATGGTTTAACGGTTACAGAAGTCTCCATAAATCCTCCGTTCGAGACAGACTGAATGAGAGGGACGGTCAGAGCGTCCCGAAAATAGATAATTGTAACTCTTTAAATTCGAATAAATCAAGATCCTCTCCTGGCTCCGCACCATACTTACGAAGAAATCGGTCCCCGCAAGCGTCTTTTCATACTATAAACTATCATGCCCGAAACAAATTTGACCTATATCAAGTTATTGCATCAAAACTTGAATGTGCCCACAAGTTTCAAGGAAAGCAGTAGTGGCTTTCGGAGTCTCTCATTTATGAAGCAGGTAAGGGTAGGGGCGGGTCACTTTCGGGAAAATAAGGAAATGACCTGGCTGGGCAATTCAGGGACACCGGCATTTTAACGAAAATGATTATTCTCGAAAGCCGGTTATCCAGAGAGCCATAGCGCTGTAAAATTGCATTATCAAATAGGGGGTGCAGTTGGTTTGAGTGAAAAATTGTGCAGCCCTGGAAAACCAGGTACTCATGACCACGAGAACATCATCGTACCGAAGACCGGGGCAATTTCAAAAGCAAAAAGTGAAGTGCGTAAAGAAAATTTGTATGGTAGATTTATGCTCATGAAAACGATTGCCGTTTGCCATCCAACAGATTGGCAGCAGATGCGGGAGTGTGGCAATCAATTCATTTAACAGCTTGCGTAGCGTCAATCAAGACAGATCAGGACATTCAAGGGACTCCGGATGCAGACACAAACAAGAAAACTACGTCGTAAATATCACTTTTGCCACAGCTCTGGTAATCTTCACTTCAATCGGTTGGTTGGCGTATCAAAACATGACTGGCGGCAAAAGAGTCCGTTTATTGGGTAACCCATACCCATAATGTGATTGAGGAGCTGAATGCGCTTTTTTCGAGTCTGACCGATGCGGAGACCGGGCAGCGGGGCTTCATCATCACCGGGAATAAAGGCTATCTGGATCCTTACAATAACGCCCTCAGCCAATATTGCTAATACGCGAATTACGCTGAGTAATCTGACCAGAGACAATCCTCTGCAACAAAAACGCCTGGACAGAATTGCCATCCTCGTCGATCAAAAACTGACGGAACTGAAAGCCGTCATCGATACCAGGAAGTCGCAAGGCTTTCAGGCAGCCGGTCTGATGGTAAATAGCCATCTCGGCAAAAATCTGATGGACGACATCCGCAAACGTATTGCAGGAAGCCCTGGATACTGAACAGCATCTGCTGCAGGAACGGATGCGGACACAGGAGTTCCGTTCCGCCAAGACATTCAACACTAATTTTGGCAGGAGGAACCGTCTGTTTCCTCCTTCTGGTGATAGTCTATTTTCTTCTGAACAGGGAAATCGCCCAACGCACCAGGGCCGAGATCGAATTGACGGCACAGAATGAAGATCTGCAAAAAACCCGGGAACGGGAGCGTCTACTCGACTGGGTCAAAACCGGCATCAACGAACTCAACACGAAAGTGCGCGGAGACAGGCCCCTTGAGAAGATGGCCGGCGATGCGGTCGTCTTTTTATCCACCTACCTGAAGGTTGGCGTGAGTGCGCTCTATCTTTACGATGAAGGCAGCCGAAACCCTCAGGATCATCGCCAGATTACGCCTTTAACCGCGGCAGGAATCCCTTGGATGCCATTCGGCTGGGCGAGGGACTGGCGGGGGAAGCCGCCCGTGAAAAGCGTCCTCTCTGTCTGAACACTATTCCGCCGGAGTATCTGGTCATCGGGTCGGCTCTGGGAGAAGCGTTACCCCGGACGATCCTGGCTCTTCCTCTTCTTCACGACAACCGGCTGGTCGGGGTCATGGAGTTGGGGAGTTTCGATGAATTCAGCGACCTGGAGCTTGATTTCCTGAACCAGTCGGCTGAAGTCCTTGCCATTGCCATCAACGTCAATCAGACTCGCCAGAAGGTCAATGAACTTCTCCAGCAGAGCCAGTCCCAGGAAGAAGAGCTGCGCGTACAGCAGGAAGAATTGCAGCAGACCAACGAGGAACTTGAGGAGCGGGCCCAGCTTCTTGAACAGCAGCGCCAGCAAATTCAGTCCAAGAACCGGGAGCTGGAAGCGGCCGGCAGCGAGATCATGCTCAAAGCCAGGGAAATGGAACAGATAAGCACCTACAAGTCCGAATTCCTGGCGAATATGTCCCATGAACTTCGCACACCGCTCAACAGCCTGATGATCCTCTCCGGTCACTTGAAGGAAAACAAGGAGGGGAACCTGACCCCCAAACAGGTGGAGTACGCCGCCACCATTAAATCGGCCGGTAATGAACTGCTGAATCTCATTAACGACATCCTGGATCTATCCAAGATCGAAGCAGGCCGCCTGGACTTCATCTTTGAGGATATCATCTTGCTGAGTGTTGTGCGACCAGATTACGGATATATTCAGACCGGTTGCCGATCAGAAGGGACTGAAGTTCACGACCGGAATCGAGGAGGGGATGACTGAGAAGATCAGCCTCGATCGGCAGCGAACCCTTCAGGTGCTGAAAAATCTCATTTCCAATGCCATCAAGTTTACCCAGAAAGGTTCCGTTACGCTACGCATCTATACCCCGAATGGGAACGAAAACCCGCTACCGGTTCCGGCCGTGGCCTTCGGGGTGATCGACACCGGCATCGGCATTCCGGCTGATAAACATGAACTGATCTTCCAGGCTTTCCAACAGGCGGATGGCTCCATCAGCCGAAAGTTCGGCGGCACCGGCCTCGGTCTTTCCATATCCAGGCAACTTGCCCGAGGGATGAATGGCGAGATCGTCGTTGCAGGCGAGGAAGGGAAGGGAAGCGTTTTCACCCTCTACCTGCCGCTTGCCCCGACCAGAGTACCGATTTATCCCTAGGCCCGGTGGCACAAACCTTGTGGGCTCAATCGCAGCTTCAACGACCTGAGCCGTCAGACGAGCCGCCTCCCCTTCAGGACGATCGTGATCGTCTCGCGGCCGGTGACCGCTGCATCCTGATTATCGAAGACGACCTGACTTTCGCTAAGCTCCTTATGGAGAGAGTCAGGGAGCGGGGTTTCTCCGCCATCGTGGCAACCGACGGCAACAGCGGCATCGAGCTGGCAGAAAAATATCAACCCAGCGCCATCCTTCTTGACGCCCTGCTTCCGCGACTTGATGGCTGGGGAGTCATGCAGAAAATCAGCCGACAACCTGCAAATCCGGCATATTCCGGTTCACTTCATAACCTGCCTGGAAGAGAGGCAGAAGGCGCTGTCCATGGGCGCGATCGGTTTCGTTACCAAACCGGTGACCGGCAGAACAATTGAATAACATATTCGAAGCAATTGAGGATACGGTCTCGCGAACTCTCAAGAAACTGCTGATCGTGGAAGACGATAAGGCCCAGGCCTCTGCACTGGTTGCACTTCTGGGAGAACGCGACATCTCCATTACGGTGGCTGAATCCGGGGCGCAGGCAATCCGGTTGCTCTCAGAAGAGCTGTTTGACTGCATCGTGCTCGACCTGGGGCTGGCTGACATGACTGGTTTCGATCTGCTCGAATACATCCGTAGTCTGGACCAGAACCGGCGTATCCCGGTCATCATCCACACCGGGCAGGAGCTTTCCGCCGAGGACACCCAGCGCCTGCAACACTATGCCGAGAGTATCATCATCAAGGGGGCCAAGAGCCCGGAACGCCTCCTCAACGAGGTAACACTGTTTCTGCATGTAATGGAGAGCAGGCTGCCTCCCGACAAACAGCGCATGATCCGCACCACCCTAGACACCGAAACTCTTCTGGAAGGAAAAAAGGTGCTACTCGTGGACGACGACATGCGCAACATCTTCTCCCTCTCCAGCATTCTTGCCGATAAGGGAATGCGGATTGTCGAGGCGGAGAATGGGAAAGTGGCCCTGGCAAGACTGGAAGAGAACCCGGATGTGGATGTCGTGCTGATGGATGTGATGATGCCGGAAATGGATGGCTACGAGACCACCCGGCGCATCCGTGATGACCTCCGTTTTGCCGGGCTGCCCATTATCGCGTTGACTGCCAAGGCGATGAAAGGGGACCGGCAGGCCTGTCTTACGGCCGGAGCGAGCGACTATATAACCAAGCCGGTCGACATGGATCGGCTGATGTCGTTGTTGCGGGTTTGGCTGTACAGACATGGTTGACGGGGTTTGTAGTGATTGCCGACAATGAACTTGAGGAAATCGAGCTGGGACTTCTCCTGGATGGCATAGCCAGGGTCTATGGCTATGATTTCAGAGAGTATGCCAAGGCATCATTGAAACGCAGGATGACCCAGTGGCTCGGCAAATCGGAGTTTGCCTCCTTTGGGCTAGCCCTGCCGCATGTTTTGCGGGACCCGGCCATATTCGAGGGTCTTTTGCGCGGGATAACAGTCAATGTCTCGGCAATGTTCAGGGACCCGGCCGTGTTCAGGTCGATTCGTGAACAGGTGATGCCACATCTGAAGACTTACCCCTTTGTGAAAATATGGCACGCCGGCTGCGCGAGCGGCGAGGAAGCCTACTCCATGGCAATTCTGCTGGAGGAGGAAGGACTGAAAGGGCATTTCCGCATCTATGCAACGGACATCGACCAGGAAGTGTTGAGTAAGGCCCAGTGAGGGAATCCTGCCCTTGAGTGAAATGAAACATTACACCCATAACTACCAGAAGAGCGGCGGCAGGAGCTCCTTTTCCGACTACTATACCGCATGCTACGATCATGCCATACTAATGCAATCGCTGAAGGATGATATCGTGTTTGCCTCTCATAACCTGGGGGGTGATGGTGTCTTCGGTGAGATGCAAATGGTCCTTTGCCGCAATGTTCTGATTTATTTCAAAGATCGCCTCAAGGATCGTGCTTTGGATCTGTTTCACTCCACTCTTGCGGACGGTGGTTTTCTCTGCCTTGGGACCAAGGAGACGTTGGACGGGCGTGCGATCGCAACCGTATTATCAGGAGATTGCGCCACATACTCGCATCTACAGGAAACGTCTATGCCTGAATTGCCCGGGTTTAAAGCGATAGTAATCGGCATTTCCACCGGCGGGATCGAAGCCCTCAAAGATCTGCTTGGAGCCCTGCCGAAGGATTTTCTTCTGCCGATACTTATTGTTCACCATATCAGCCCTGATTCGGGGAGCGGAATGGCGAATCTACTGGATGGCATATGCAATATCCGCGTCAAGGAGGCCGATGACCAGGAACTGCCGGTAGGCGGCACTGTCTACATGGCCCCGGCGAACTATCACCTGCTGGTGGAGACGGACGGCAAGCTTGGCCTGTCCACTGACCCGCCGGTCAACTATGCCCGTCCTTCCGTCGATGTGCTGTTCGAAACAGCGGCCGACGCTTTTGGAAAGGGGTTGATCGGGGTTGTACTGACCGGTGCAGGAAACGACGGCAGCCGCGGATTGAAAAGGATCAAGGAGACGGGAGGGGTGACTGTTGTCCAGGACCCGGATGACGCCGCCGCCGGTTCCATGCCGCAAAATGCCATCATGGCCGTAACGCCCGATTATATCATTAACCTGGCTTCCCTGCCTCAGCTCTTCATCAATCTCATCAAAAGCGAGTAATTATGTATGATTACCGTAAAATACCGGTTCTGATTGTCGATGACCGGCCCGAAAACCTGACCTCCCTGGAGGCGCTTCTCAAGCGACATGGAGCTTGACCTGGTAAAGGCGCAGTCCGGCAATGAAGCCCTGCGGCATACCCTGCATACCGATTTCGCCCTGGTGCTCCTGGATGTCCAGATGCCCGAGATGAACGGTTTCGAGACCGCTGAACTAATGCGAAAAAACCCCAGAATCGCGGGAGCTGCCGATAATTTTCGTAACTGCCGGGATGAAGGAAGACTACCAGATTTTCAAGGGGTATGAGGCCGGAGCGGTCGATTACCTGATGAAACCGATTGAACCGGCCATCCTCAGGAGCAAGGTAAGGGTCTTCTGCGATCTGTTCTGTCAGCGCCTTGAACTGAAGAAAATTCAGACAGAACTGGAAATGCAGAATGCGAAATTGCGGGAATCTTATCGACTGTTGGAGGAGGAAACGGCTCGAAGTCTCCGGATGGCGGAAGAACTTCGTCAAAAAGAACAAATGATGCTCATGCAAAACCGCATGGCGGCCATGGGAGAGATGCTCAACAACATTGCCCATCATTGGCGCCAGCCTTTGAACATCCTGGGTCTTCAAATCCAGGAAATCGGCTTGTATCACAAACTTGGCGATTGCAGCCAAGATCTCATCGATGCCAAGATCGCGGACATTATGGAAAATCTTCAGTACCTGTCGCAGACAATCGATATTTTCCGGAATTTCACCGTCCTGGATACGGAAAAGAGCCTGTTCAGGGTCGAGCAGGTGGTTGCGAAAACGCTCACTCTAATCGAGGCCAGTTTCACTCAAATGGGCATTACGGTCAAGGTCAACTTCAGCGGCGAAGCGCAAATCAACGGTAATGCCAATGAGTTTAGCCAGGTCCTTCTCAATATACTGATGAACGCCAAGGATGAGTTCAGGGAGCGGCGCATACACGATGCACGGATAACGGTGGAATCAGGATCAGAGAATGGCAGGACTGTGGTGACCATTACCGATAACGCCGGTGGTATCGAAGATGAAATCCTGGGTAAAATATTTGATGCCTACTTTACAACCAAAGATCTTGGAAAAGGAACCGGAATCGGCCTGTTCATGTCAAAAAACATAATCGAGAACAATATGGGTGGACATTTAACCGTGCGAAATGTCGATGGCGGCGCAGAATTCAAAATCGAGGTATGAAGAAACCGAATCTAAAGGCCTTAAGAGCAAATATGTAGAAACGACGGTTAAAGTCAGCCAAAAAATACAAACGGGTACGCTTTAGGAACAATTCACGCTAAGAAGAAACGAAATCCCGCAATAACAGTTGAGGTCATGGCAGTTGAGCTCAGGGGCCTTGGAAGCTGTCTACTGCATCGAATGGTTATGCTTTTCAGGACTTAATTCTCAGGCATGGCAGACGAGTGATGACTGGTAATGAGCCACTGCTTGCCGTCCCACCGATAGGTGAAGGTGTAGCGGGCTCTGACATTGGTGCCTGTTTTTTTGAAAGTAAACGTATAGAGACCTGCGTCTACAGCAGAGTTGCAGCCAATAAAGATCATTCTCATATTTATTTCGCCTGATGGTCCGTTCTCAAGAAAATGATGGAAATAGTCTTCTTTTTCGGCAGGTGTGATACGTGGCTTATTTGAGACTGTTGGCAAAAGAATTGATCGCTCAGCATAATTGTCGACGACCTTCTGTGGATCACCTGTTTGCAGTGACTGATTCCATCTGTCGAAGAGCGAGGCGATTTCCTGATCAGTGGCAGACTTGCAGATCTCGGTTTGAACCGGCGACTGACTGGTGTTGACCGTACTTGTAGCACAACCGGTAATGACAAAAGTGAAGATCAATAATAGCGCGGAAGCCATAGTTTTCATAAAAACATTCTCCTTTCACATTGTTTACCGTTTAGTTGCTTGCCGATTCGATTCGCACCAAGATTCTAAATGTTTACCACGGGATACGTATATATCAACAATGAAACACTGTATAATTCAACCAAATTAATTTCACATCAGGAAAGTTCTTGTTGATATTGGCTCCTCAACCAGGACGGGTCTGATGGCAAGAACAAATATTCTTGCCTGCGAGTGGAACTGAAAAAGCGGGTACGATGTGCTTCGAAATGGAATCGAGCCTTGGACAGGCCATCTTCGGCGTCTTCAAGGAACAATGACTGCTTTTATGAATTAACCCAAAAACGGCAGTTGGAGGTGTCCGCAGTAAGCCTGCAACTGCTGATTCCAGGATTATTCTCCTGCGTCAGCCGCCAACTTTTCTACAACAGCGATATTCTGCATCAAATCCTGCGTCAGGTCATGCTTCTTCCACAGGTGCTGCGGTCCAGTTTTTGCGGGATTATTGCTTTTTCGCTCGAACCGTTAGTCTGGTAAGGCAGCAAAGACCAACCGAAACCTGGCGAATATAGTTCTCCTTAGTTCGACTCCTCGCATCATGTCAATATTTTTACGTTCTTTCGGAGGAAGTCCCGCATCAGGCCGACGATCTTGTCACCGTCCTCCTCAAGCGCGAAGTGACCGGTGTCGAGCAGGTGAAACTCCAGGTTCTTCAGGTCTCTCTTGTACGGCTCGGCGCCCGCTGCGGGGAAGATCGGGTCGTTCTTTCCCCACACGATGAGGGTCGGCGGCTGGTACTTGCGGAAATAGGCCTGCCATTCCGGGTAGAGCGGCGGGTTGCTGCCGTAGCTATAGAAAAGGGCGAGTTGGATCTCGGCGTTACCAGACCGATCGAGGAGCGGCTGATCGATGTTCCAGTTGTCCGGACTGATTGCCTCTTTCTCCCTGACGCCTTCGGTATATTGCATGATGGTAGCTTCCCGGCTGAGGAACCCGCGCAAAGGCTTCTCGCGCTCAGCTGTTTTTTCTTTCCAGTACTGCCTGAGCGGTTTCCAGAATTCGTTGTCAATACCCTCGTCATAGGCGTTGCCGTTCTGCACCACAATAGCCTGCACACGGTCGGGGTGTTTGACGGCCATGCGGTAGCCGACAGGCGCGCCGTAGTCCATGACGTATATTGTACATTTCTTCAGCCCGACCTTCTCCGTGAATTTTTCGATCACGTCGGCAAGGTTGTCGAAAGTATAATCGAACTCATCCACAGACGGCATCGAGCTGTTGCCGTAGCCGGGGTAGTCCGGAGCCACCAGGTGGAACTCGTCGGCCAGCGCCGGGATCAGGTTGCGGAACATATGCGAACTGGTTGGAAAACCGTGAAGCAGAAGCAGGGCGGGAGCGTCCTTTGGTCCTGCCTCGCGGTAGAAAATATCCAGGTTTTCGATCTTTACTGTCCGATAGGCCACTCTGGGTGCCGTTTCACTCTGCGCTTTCATGGCTGACCTCCTTTGGGGTTATGAACCTTGATAACTCTTTTGCGGGTCGAAGAATACCACAGCGGAGTCATTCCTGTTGATGTTCACTGATATTTTGTTAATTTTGCACCTCCAAACACAGGCTTGGAATAAAGGGCAGCCCGTGAAGGACGAGATCGTGTCCGAAGGTCCGGCCAGCCGAGTGGCTTCGCGGGCTACCATTTTCCTACGTGTGCACCGCCGTCAACGTGCAGCACCTCCCCGGTCACCTGACCGGCTTCCGCCAGATAAAGAATCGCGTCCACAATGTCCTTCACAGCGGAAATCTGTCCCATCGGTTGCAGCGTCTTGAGAAAATCCTTCGGGTCATCCTTATGCATGGGCGTATCGACAACGCCCGGCGCGACAGCGTTCACGCGTATACCATTCTTAACGTATTCCATCGCCAGGTTCCTTGTCGCGGCCTCAAGGCCTCCTTTGGTGATCATCGGGACCGCAGAGTTTATTCCGGCGATCGGGTGATCCACCATCGTCGACGTGATATTGACGATACTGCCGCCGGTCTTCTGAGCCAGCATCTGCCTGATCGCGAGCTGGGTGATGAAAAGAAAGCCTTCGATGTTGACGGAAACGAGAGACCTAAGGTCGTCGATCGTGTATTCTGTGAAATGCTTCGAGAAATATATGCCGGCATTGTTGACGAGCACATCGATCCGGCCGAATCGGGATACGGCTGTAGCCGTTATCTTTTCGGCCGTGTTCGGGTCACCGATGTCTCCATCGACCAGAGCAAGATTCGCAGACTCCGGGAACGGGTTTGCCTTGCTAATGTTTCGCGAATTCGCAACTATGCTGTAATCACGTCTCAAAAACGCTTCCACGACTCCCGCGCCGCTCCCCTTCGAGGCGCCGGTAACGATTGCTGTTTTCTGTGTATTTGCCATTTTCAGGCTCCTTTTATCAACCGATCATCCGATGGCTCTCGCGACGGAATGTCATGCATTCGGAGTCAGGACGACGCGGAAGCGCGCTTTGCCGTTGCGCATCTGTTCGTAAGCTTCCGCCACACGGCTCAGCGGATATTTCTCGATCATCGGATGCACACCTTTCAAAACACTGAATTGCAAAGTGTCCTGCGAATCCCTGGCTGTGCCCCAGTACCAGCCTGCCACTGATCGCCTTCCGATGATCAACGGCATCACGCTTACGGTCAACGGTTCCGACGGTGCTGCCGGCACCAGCAGTTTGCCATTTACCGACAATCCATCCACAAGGGCGGAAATCGCCTTGGCATTCGGGGCCGTCGCCAGAATCACGCGCGCTCCGCCCAGCTTTTGCAATTCCGCCGCCGCATCGCCCACGTCGGAATCTATATAATGGTGCGCACCCAATTTCTTCGCCAAAAGCTCCTTGTCTTTCCCCCGGCTGATCGCTACCGTCTCGAACCCCATCTGCCGGGCGTACTGAACTCCAAGATGTCCCAGCCCGCCAATGCCGTGCACCGCCACAACATCGCCGTCGCTCGCACCTGAATTGCGCAGTGCACTAAAGACTGTGACGCCCGCGCACATGAATGGTCCCGCTTCCTCTGGCGGCAATTCTTCAGGAATCGCTGCCAGCACCTCTCTTCCTGTGATCAAGTATTCGGCATACCCGCCGTCGAAATCGATGCCTGTGACTTTGCGGTTGACGCACATCCCGAAATCCCCGCGCCGGCATTGTTCGCACACGAAACAATGTCCGCCATGCCAGCCCACGCCAACCCGCTGATCTATTTTCCAGTCAATGACACCGCCGCCAACCGCGTCGATGCGTCCCGCGATTTCATGGCCCGGTATGCGAGGATATTTGATTCCGGGCCACCAACCCTCTTTGACAAACATATCGCTGTGACAAATGCCGCAGGCCTCGACTTTTACACGAACTTGTCCGGGGCCGGGCTCAGGAATATCACGTTCCACCAGTTCCCAGTCTCCGCCCGGTTTGCCGATCTGTGCCGCCTTCATTTTCGTATTCATAAAATGCCTCCATCCTGGCTGGACCATTGCTGACAGCAGTTCATGCATCTGCCGCAAGAATGGTCTTGCCACCCTTGAGGGATTCTTTACATTAACTCCACTTTTTCAGAGCCGTGCCCGAACGATCAGCGCTTCGTCCAGTTCTAAATTGTGAAGCCCTGTCGTCGGGCCGTTCAGACTTTCATTTTAGATTTTATCCTGCGCTAGGGGACGACATCTCCGGACGGTTCGATGGGAATGACCAACCTGGCCGAGGGAAAGTGGGGCCCGATCCTTAAGCAAAACTCACATCAACGATGTCGATGGATACCATGGGCATTCCATGGAATCGTCTGCTTGTCTTTATAAATCCCGCTTAGCGTTGAAAGTCGTATGCGATGCTTTACATGACCGTATTATAACAAATGTCATCAATTTAGAATCATATATATGAATATGATCTGCAATATCAATTACATGGATTGGGCAAGAATATCTGTTCCATTTAAATGTCTTTCCAAAAAGTAATGGAGTAAATGGCGTTTAGATTTATTTCCCAAGGTGGAAAAGGTAAGGAAACATCCAGGTGAAGGGAAGGGGGGGTAAGAAAGAAAAGGCTGATGGAGTTCGCTTCAACCGGAGTCCGGTCAATAAGCTCGAGAATCAAACAGATGTAAGTTGCGTTTACGAGGAAGAAAACGGTTTCATAGAAGGCAACCGGTCGTGGCGCCAATCTGCTCACTGCCATCGAAGTGGTAGATAGCGGAAGCAATGACATGGGAAACAGATGAGCGAAATTAAACCACAACAGATTCCTTTATCCCCCCATTTCTGTATTCAGGGGACAAAATAATTTTGAAATAATTTCTGAAATACTGCTCTATAACGACTTAAAAAATATCTTTACTTAATATGTTATAATATTTACTTGTAAAGACAATCCGTCCTAGCGAAATAAGGAAGTTTAAAAGACGAAATATTTATGTTTCATAAAAAAGAAAAGTGCCCGTTACGTCAGTTATTCTGACAAGCCGGGTGCTTTTATATATTGCAAACAAACCGGCAAATTCTGACATTTCTGGATTGCAAAAGAAATCCGCCGGTACGGGCATATTGTTGAAGGAAACTTCTGGAATCGATTCGTGTGCCAGCTTTGACGCCAATGTGGGTTATAATTGAAGCTTGATACATATCCGATTTCTCAAGAAAGCTAAACCTATGATCAGATGCGGAGTGAAATTAATTTTCGCTGTCCTGTTTGCCGTAACTGCTCTTGTCTGCGCCGGGTGTGAAAAGGGACCGTCAAATTCGGGGATTCCGGTCGATTACGAGATTGCGGATGTACGGAATCTGCCCCAGGATATCGGAGCATACACTTCGTCCTACCCTGAAAACTCTCTTGATAAAACCTGTCAGACCTTTTTCCTGTCTGAATTCAAGCGCAAATACTATGCACCCTGGACGAGCAGTAAATCTATTTCCGATATCTCCGACTCCGTAGCGACAATGAAAGAGTACGTACAAAGGAAGTGGTATGGTGAAAACAAGAGGAGGGTGTCGGAAAATGTTCTTGAAGAACTGCTGTTAAACTGTGACCTTGAGCACCTTCCTTCAATGGGGAGACTGGCCGTTGCAACTGCCGCCACCGACATAAGGGTGCTCCCGACCACAAAGCCTTTCTTTGAAACCGCGGACGATTTTCCGTTCGACGCTTTACAGAATACCGCACTCAAGCTGAACGAGCCCGTCAAGATCGTGCACGTTTCCAGGGATGGTTTTTGGGTTTTCGTCGAAGCCACCGGCATAAACGGCTGGGTCCGGTCGCGTGATGTCGGCTTTATAGACGGGAAACTGGCTAAAATGTGGATGAAAAAGGTACAGATCGTTATCGTCAGGGATTTTACGCTGATCCGTGACAAGAGCGGATTTGTCGCCAGGAAAGTGAAAATTGGCACTATTTGCCCGATTGACGGCGAAGACGAAAATACCTATGAAATATCCATTGCCGTAAATGCCGGAAAGCACCAGGTGCAGCTGGTGAAAGCTTCTGTGCCAAAGAGGTCGGCGATGAAATTCCCCCTGGAATTCAAAAGGGAATACATAGCGCTGATTGGCAACGAACTGATCAACAAGCCGTACGGGTGGGGGGAGATGTTTCAGGACAGAGACTGTTCCTCGATGATCCGGGATTTCTACCTCCCATTCGGCATATGGCTGCCGAGGGGTTCGCGCAATCAGATCAATTCCGGCAGGAGCATTTCCCTGGCCGGACTTGACGGCAGCGAAAAGGAACATCTGATTGAAGAAAAGGGCATTCCCTTTCTGACTCTGGTTTACCTGGAAGGGCACATAATGCTTTATGTCGGAAATTTGAACGGCAAAGCACTCATGTTTCACGATGTATGGGGTGTCAACGTCAGCAACGGGACAGGAGGTGAGTACAAACAGGTAATCGGTAAATCTATCGTCAGCACCCTGACACCCGGAAGCGAATTGAAAGTCGTCGGCGGTTCCCTTCTGGAAAGGGTTACCAGCATGCTCGTTTTGGGCGACAGATGCACCAACCCGGACCTGCCTCGTCCCATGCAAAAACCAAATGCTCAAGAATAGATGTGAACACCAGTCTCGGGTTAGAGATTCGGCAAGCGCCACGTTGTAACGAAGTGGAAATGATTGACAAGGATGTCAGTAAAACCCGGCTAGACTTGTTTTTGCGGTTTTCTTTCCCCCACCGGCACCAACAACAGTGGAATAACCGAGCGTCTCTCCACGTTCGGGGTGGTGCTGCCCGACCAGAAGGCTTCCATCCCGCTTTTCCCATGGGTAGCCAAAACAACGAGGTCAATCTGCAAATTTTCCGCGGTTTCGATGATTGCCGTAACGGGGTCACCGCGACGTACATAAGCCTTAACATTGATCCCTGCTGACCTTAATACATTTACCTGACCTTGCAGATATTCAACCGCATCCTGCTCGGCCATCTCCAGTAATGCATGGGTTGCGCCGGGCAGCAGCTTTGCCGTGGCGGCATCTTTACCGGTAAGGGTACTTAATTCGTGTACTACCATGATCAGGCTTAAATCGGCTCCGCAGATTCTGGAAAGGCTTGCCCCGAGATTCAGGCCCTCTTCGTGTTCAGGGTCACCATCCAATGGAACCAGCATTCTTTTGAATGAAAATCCGGTAGCGGCATCGGTCGCGACAGGAGGAACTAGCAGTACGGGCGTTGCGCCAAACCCTGCCACCTGCTGGGCGATTCTGCCGAACATGAAGCCGCGCAGGCCCCCACGGCCGTGAGTGCACATGACTATCAGGTCGGAGCCTAATTCCCCGGCATGTTCGGCAATACTGTAAGCCACGTTTTTTTCCTCATTAGTGTGGACATGCAGATCCAGCCGTATTCCCGCGTGTAAGGAGCGCCCGGCTACTTCGTCAAGATATGTGCGGGCCTCCTGAGGGTTGGTCAGATGCCGCTCGCCATGGATTTCCTGTGGAGCGCCCCGCTCAATGACATGGAGCAGGGTAACCCTGGCTCCCAGGACACCGGCAAGATAAACGGCGGCAGGAAGAGCAGCTTCGGCAAGACGTGACCCGTCCAGTGGAACCAGCAGATTTTTGAACATTTTATAACCCCGCTATAAATACCTGGTAAACAAGGTATACGTTTAGAAACAGAATCACGGCCGTCACAAAACTGCCCAGTGCTGTAGTGACGGAATGGTTCACCAGAACCCCCATAAGGTTCTTTCGCCTGGTGAACATTATCAGTGGAATAATCGCGAACGGCAGGGCGAAACTGAGTACCACCTGGCTTAATACCAGTACGCGGGTGGGATCAAGCCCCATGACAATGACGACCATGGACGGAACGATAGTGACCAGGCGGCGTATCCAGACGGGAATTTTCCGCCGCAGGAATCCCTGCATCATTATCTGGCCGGCCATGGTCCCCACTGCCGAGGAAGAAAGCCCTGAAGCAAGCAGCGAAATGGCGAAGATCCAGCTTGATGCCCTCCCAAGAAGGGGCTGGAGGGTGCGATGCGCCTCTTCAATGGTTCCGATACCGGTCAGTCCATGTTTGTGGAAAGTCGATGCGGCCATGATTAGCATTGCCATGTTGACCATGCTGGCGATCCCCATGGCGACGATTACGTCCACGATCTCAAAGCGGAAAAGCCGCTTTAACTGGCCCGGCTCCCGGACCACGATGCGCCCCTGGGTGAGGGCTGAATGGAGATAAATCGCATGGGGCATGACTGTTGCGCCTACGATTCCCGTGGCGAGCAGAATGCTCTCCGTTCCCGAGAATTGCGGTACGACCGCGTGGTAGAGGACGGAGCCCCATTCCGGCCTGTCAATTATGGTTTCGATCAGGTAGCTGGCCGCGACGATACCTACCAATACAGTGATCACGGCCTCCAATGGCCGGAAGCCGTAACGCTCAAGACCCAGGATGAGAAATGTGGCGATGGCGGTCAGGATGCCGGCAACCCACAGGGGTATGCCGAACAGAAGGTTGAATCCGACGGCGGCGCCTATGAACTCGGCCAGGTCGGTCGCCATGGCCATGATTTCCATCAACCCCCACATCACCAGAACGACCGGACGCGGGAAACTGTTGCGGCAATGTTCGGCAAGATTAAGTCCGGTGGCGATGCCGAGCTTTGCCGACATGGTCTGGATAAGCATCGCCATCAGGTTGCTGGCGACGATGACCCAAATCAGGGTGTAGCCGAACTGGGCCCCTCCCTGGATGTTGGTGGCGAAATTGCCGGGATCTATATAGGCGACACTCGCTATGAAGGCAGGTCCCATGAAGGGGAGCAGGCGGGCAAGCCGTCCTTTCTTGCCACCTTCTTGCAGAACTTCCATGGCGGACTCGACGGTCCCCTGATGATCTGTTTTCTTCTGCTGTGTCATGTCGGATTAACCCATTATAACTTCCAGTTTTTTCGAAAAATTATGCCAGATATATCTTTCTTATTATTTCAAACATATCTTTCAAATTCTTTCAAAGGTTATACTCATAACATGGTTCATGATTTTTGCAATAGCAGGGCATGTATACTTTTTTTAACTAACTGTTATTATTCGCATAATTGATCTCGGTAAAGGTCAGGTTATTACCGATGGTAAGTCACCCAAAAAAGACGAACCACGGATTTCCCCGTGGTTCATTGCTCCAAATAATCATGAATACCTTCCGGCAAGGTGTTTCCACGGCAGATGATGAGTCCTGAACTACCGATAATCAAGCAGTCGGGCATTCCCGGCACGCGGCATGGGATGAAACAAGGCTTTGCTCACGACATGCAATCCGCCCCCCAAAGGTGCAAACCCGGAACAGCGTCTTCACCGTAGTCCTTCTTGCCGCAACCACGCTTCTATAATTGAGGCCAACCGGACCTGAATGTTCCGGATGTCGTGGACATGTGGAACTAACAAAATACGTTATAATTAAATCTGAAATCCGCTACGGATTCGCCGGACAAGTATGGCATATCATTTCTGTTTGCCAGGGAGGGAAACAATGAATGTTTTGCCGGATTACATTAAGAAATTGTTATTTGATCCGACGGTGGGCAAAATTGTCTTTGCCGTAATCGGCATCATTATTATCAATGTTTTAATGCGAGTTGCAAGAAGCTCAATTTTACCACGTGTCGATGACACTCAAAACAGATACCGTTTTCGCAAGATAATCAGTTTTTTCGGCATCCTGACCGGCTTTATTCTCATTACCGTGGTATTCAGCGACCGTCTCGGCAATCTTACTGTCGCATTCGGTGTCGCCGGCGCCGGTATCGCCTTTGCCTTACAGGAGGTGATTGCCAGCATCGCCGGCTGGGCGGCGGTATCGGCCGGCAATTTCTATTCAGTTGGAGACAGGGTGCAGCTTGGCGGCATAATCGGGGATGTCATCGATATCGGCGTCCTGCGCACCACGGTTATGGAGATAGGGCAATGGGTCAAGGCTGATCTCTACAACGGCCGGATTGTGAGGATAGCCAACAGCTTTGTATTCAAGGAGCCGGTATTTAATTACACGGCCGATTTTCCTTTCCTGTGGGATGAAATCACGGTGCCGGTTAAATATGGTAGCGACTATCGACTCTCCAGGGAGATACTTAAAAAAATTGCCGATGAGCTACTTGGGATAAACGTGCCTGAGGCAAACAGAACCTGGAAGGAGATGACCCGGAAATACATGATAGAGGACGCCGGCGTTGAGCCGATGGTCACCTTGATAGCCAACGACAACTGGATGGAATTTACCGTTCGCTATGTGGTCGATTTCAAAAGGCGGCGTTCTACGAAAGATTTGCTCTTTAGCCGCATACTGGAAGCCTTCGACGAGACTGGAGGGAAAGTAAGCCTTGCTTCAACTACCGTACATCTGGTCGATGCGCCGGTATTCAATGTCCGGCTCTCGGATAAAAACGTCGACCGCGGTATGCCGTTACAACCATGAACCGTGACAGACTGCCAGTGCGGAACCTTTGTCCTGCAATTCGATAATAGCTCATTCGGATGCCAGAATGTCTTTGAACGGTCCAATTTCCCGGATTTCCTTTCCAGTCAGCTTTTCGTACTGATACCCCAGAAGTTCAGCAAATAACGGGTTTGCCTCTATTATTTTTCCGGTGTCGCCATCCAGAATCAAAATACCTTCCCTGGCGCTTTCGAAGAGCCTCCGATAACGTATCCCGGAGAATGCCTGAAACTACCGAACCTAGGTTAATTACTCTCAATTGTGGAATCAGCAGTGCCCCGCTGCTGAATTATGACACGGTCAAACAACATACAATCTTCAGAAACAGGGAAAAGTGTCCGGTACGTGGACCGGTGTGATGTGTTGAACAGGGCACGAAATCTTTTCCCCCACTGAATGTAATGATCACGCTACCGGTACTTTTGTCTTTTTCTGACTCTTTCGAACTGCACGAACCTTCTTAACTTCCGGAACGTTTTCGGGAGGCAACACATAGGAAGTCCGGTCGGCCGGTTGTAGGGTAGAATAATGGGTCGCTGCGATTTTTCTGATTATTCCATCACTGAACCGGATTGTCGCTCTGCCGTCGGCCACCTCTACAACCATTCCGGATCCCCATTCTTCCATTCCCGTATGGCTCACTACATTACCGCGCTTGACATTCATTTTTTCTCCTTTTGAAAGGGCCTATGTTGTCGGGATTGTCTGTTTGAACACAAACCCAAATGACAAATCCCGTGCTCCATGCTTGATCACTTTTCATATCTCACTTCGCTTGATCAGGGTCTCCCATTCTCACGAGGACCTGATGTTTGACCAGGTCCCGTTCCAGCGCTATAACCCCATCCTGTACACGTCGACCATCAATTTCCACCCATGCCACTCCCTGTCCGCAGCCATCCGGATTTTCGACGCGGATCTCGTAGATCGTTTCACCGTGACGATAGCGGAGGCTGAAACCCTCCCACGCCACGGGTATAACCGGATTCACCCGCATCCGCTCACCACGGACCTGCAAGCCCAATATCTCTTCCACCCAGGCCCGGTACATCCATGCGGCCGAACCGGTATACCAGGACCATCCTCCCTGGCCGATCCGACCGGCCAGCCGGTAAACATCGGCGGCGACCACATAGGGCTCGACCCCGTAATGCCAGACCGATTCCGAGTCCCGGGCGTGCTCGATCGGATTGAGCATGCGCAGCATTTTGACCGCCCGGTCCCCGTCTCCTTTTCGGGCCATGGCCATGGCCATCCAGATGGCGGCGTGGGTGTACTGGCCGCCGTTCTCCCGAACCCCAGGAGGGTAGCCTTTGATGTAACCGGGTGAGGGCACCGTTTTGTCGAAAGGAGGCTCGAGGAGCAGCACCAGTCCCTCATCCTCGCGGACGAGGCGCCGCCAGGCCGACTCCAGGGCCTGTTCCGCACGATCCGGGTCGGCGGCGCCGGACAGCCACGCCCACGATTGGGGCAGTGAATCGATCTTCGCTTCCGTATTTGCCGCGGAACCAAGGGGAGAACCGTCATCAAAGTTTCCCCGAAGGTACCACTCACCGTCCCAGCCGGCCGTTTCAACCCGACGTACCAGGGCATATTTTTCTTCCTGATAGCTCCGGCTCAGTTCAGTTTGGTGCAAAAGGTCGGACAATTCGACCATTCCCTGCAGAGAATCACACAGGAACCAGGCGAGCCAGACGCTCTCGCCTTTGCCTCCGGCTCCCACCAGGTTCATTCCATCGTTCCAGTCTCCTGTACCTATCAGCGGCAATCCGTGGGGACCGGTCGTCAAGCCGCGGCTTACCGCGCGCTGGCAATGCTCGAACAGCGTGACGCGTTCAAGGGTCACCTCCGGAGTGGAGAATATCTCCTGCTGGCCGTCAACCAGCGTCGGAGCGCTGAGGAAAGGAATTTCCACCTCCAGGATGGCGGAATCGGCGGTGACACGGACGTATTGGGCGACAGCGTAGGGAAGCCAGAGGAGGTCATCGGAAATACGCGAGCGGATCCCCGCTCCGGAAGGTTCGTGCCACCAGTGCTGGACATCCCCCTCCTTGAACTGGCGGCTCGCCGCCAGCAGGATCTGCTTGCGCGCCAGATCGGGATTGCTATAGAGAAAAGCCATGACATCCTGCAGTTGATCGCGAAATCCGAATGCACCGCCGGACTGGTAAAAGCCGGAGCGTCCCCAGATGCGGCAGCCCAGGCTCTGGTACTGCAGCCAACGGTTGATCAGGATGTCCGCGGACAGTTCGGGGGTGTGCACTTCGATCGTGCACAGAAGCGTATCCCACCACGCCTTGGTCATACCAAGCGCGGTCTCCGTTGCCTGATTCTCCCGGTAGGCGAGAACCATGTTGCGGGCCAGATCTGCCGACCCGGCCTGGCCCAGCATGCAGGTGACCTCGCCCCTCTCGCCGGGAGCCAGCTCAAGGGTGACCCGAAGTGCCGCGCACGGGTCCAGTCCGGCACCGGTCCGCCGTGACAGCCTGATCTGCTCCATCGCTGCCGGGTTGGCCGTCGAGCGGTTGCGGCCGATAAAGGAGGTGCGGTCGCCGCCATAGGAATCGGCGGGAGGATTCATGGCAACGAAGGCCACCCGCTCCCCGTACTCGGGGTGGTAGCGATTCCATGCGAGCAGGACCCGGGCCTCGTCATCCCAGTGGGTCATGACGTGCATCTGGGAGGTTTCGCGGTGTTCGCCCAGGGTCAACTCCACATAATAGGTCACCGAGAGCCTGCGTCGCCTGGAGGAGTCATTGTTCAACCGCAGCCGCTGCAGCTTGATCGGCTCTCCCCCGTTTTCATCCACCGGAACGAAAACCGTCAGTTCCTGCTCGATCCCGTGGCTGTTGTGCTCGAAGACCGTATATCCCGCCCCGTGCCGGGCCCGATAGGCGGTATCCTCGCGGATCGGCGACGCGGTCGGCGTCCAGAAGACGCCGCTCTCCTCGTCGCGGATGTAGATCGCCTTCGGACGACGGATCCATGACCGGGTCGTTGGACCATTGCGTCAGTCGATTGCGCTGGCTGTTGCCGTACCAGGTGAAGCCGGCCCCGGTCTCGCTGACCAGTGTGCCGAAGGTCGGGTTGGCGATGACGTTCACCCAGGGCGCCGGCGTGTGGGTGTCGGGGCCGAGATAGATGGCGTATTCGCGACCGTCCGGAGTAAAACCGCCCAGGCTGTTGAAGTAGTTCAGCTCCATGAAGGGGAGCGGGGCCGAGGGGTCGCGGAATGCGCGTTTTCCGATCAGCGGTTCCGAGGAGATCGGGAACCTCCGCGGGCACGCCCAATTGCTGGGGCAGAGTGCCTCGCGCCGCCACCAGCACCACGCTTGCCGACGGCCTTGAGGAGCCTCAGATCTTCCTCCGGGATCTGCGCCGCGCTGCGCAGGAATATGCCTCCCGGCCGGTCAGTCCCTGCAAACATGGAATGGGTCTGGATCATGCGCTCGAGTCGTTCACGCAGCGGCCGCTCATAGCCGCCGGCCTCCTCGTTGAGGATCACCAGGTCGGCCGTCAATCCGTGCTGCCGCCAATAGGTGTGGGCCTGGAGCATCTGGCGGACCAGGCCGATATCCCGCGCCTCGCCGATGGTGACCAGGGCAATCGGCAGGTCGCCCGAGATGCCATAGGGCCACAAGCCGGCCTGGCCCTTGCGGTTCTCTGCGAGGCGTTCCGCGGACGGGCGCAGGAGGGGGTTGGGAAACAGCAGGTGGCTTGCCAGCTGCTGGAAGCGGCGCGCTTCGTCAGGCTGGATGCGCAGCATCTGCAACTCCTGCTGGGCCATACGCCCAGGCGAAATCCATCGCCCGATCGATCGCATGTGGTTCGCCGTACTTGTCCATCAGCGCCAAGACCTGCTCGCGCGTATCACCGGCAGCCAGAACCAGGGATATCCGGGCGCGTTGGCCCGGCTCCAGGGTCAGGCTCTGGCGCAGACTGAGAATCGGGTCCAGGACAAAACCCTGGCTGTTGCCGAGTTCCTGAAGGCCCCCATCGGATTGGCGAGGGTTCGGCCACGGCCGATGAAGCGACCCCGGTCGGTTTCGAACTGCAAGGTCTCATTCCCGGCGTCGTGTCCGGTGTAAGACGGTGGGCCACATAAATGGGCGGGTCGTTTTCTCCGCGGGGTCGCCGGTAGGCAAGGAGCGCCCGCTGCTCAGGGACCGCTTCGGTCTGGATGAACAGCTTGTTGAAGGCCGGATGCTGCCGGTCCGCGTTGTGCGGCGCCATGGAGAGTTCAATGTAGCTGGTCAGGTTGAGGCGGCGGACGCGGCCGGAGCGATTGATCCAGTGTAATCCGGCGGATCTCCACGTCGTCTTCCGGCGAGACGATGACCTCGGTTTCGGTGTGAATGCCGTTGTCGACGCGCCGGAACACGGCGCGGTCCAGGGCAAAATCAACAGCATACGCTTCAACCTTCCGCCCACGGGGTGGATAGGTGGTGGACCAGAGCCGATCCGAATCGGCATCATGGATGTAGCAGAAGGTTCCCCATGGATCGCAGGTCCGATCCGACCGCCAGCGGGTGATCTCGCGATCGCCCCACTGGCTGTAGCCGCCGCCGCTGTTCGTGACCATCAAGCCATAGCGGCCATTGCTGAGCAGCAGGCTTCTGGGCGTGGAGGTATGGGGGGTGGTGAACGTGGTTGCCGCCGGAGCGACCACCTCCGCGCTCATGGCAGCACGGGGACATTCTCCCGCGTGGAGATGAGGTGCAGCGGCGGAAGAACAGGGATGCGCTCCTGCAGCAGGGCCTCAAAGGCACGCACCCGCGGGTCGGCATGAAAACGGCGCGGAAACGGGTTGCCATGGAGAAAGTTGGTCAGCGCCAGAAACCCCATCCCCTGGTGATGGGCCATGTAGGCCTCGACGATCACCCCGCGTCCGCCGTCACGACTCGCTGCTGCCGGCTGAAATCCATCGCCTCGTAATAGCCGTAATCGCTCAAGCAGCCCCAGACCGGCCAGTCGTTTCAGATTCCGCACGGTCTCCTCGCGGCGCGATGTTCAGCGCCAGAAGGGTGGCATAGGGAGCAACGACGAGCTGTTCCTCCAGGCCGCGCTTCAGTCCGAGCGCCGGCACGCCGAAGGCCTTGTATTGATAGGTCTTGTTGATGTCCAGATCGGCAAAGGCGGACTCGGAAATCCCCCACGGCACGCGACGCTGGCGGCCGTAGGCGATCTGGATCGCCACGGCTTCCCTGGCCGCCTTGTCCAGCAGTGAGTTGCCATAGGACGCTTTGGAAAAGCAGCGGCATCAGATATTCGAACATGGTCCCGGTCCAGCTGAGCAGCACCCGGTCGCCGGCCGATGGCGCCGTAGGGGCGGCTCAGGGAAAACCAGTGTTCCAGGGGAACATCACCCCGGGCAATGGCGACGAAACTCCCGAGCCGCGCCTCACTGGCCAGAAGATCGTAGACTGGAGCCGTCCAGACGGTCGGCGGAAACGTTGTAGCCGATGGAGAACAGCTTTCTTTCGGGGTCATAGAGAAATCGCATGTCCATGGCCGCGGATAGCTCTCGGACATCGCTGATGAGCCGCTCACCCGTCCCCAGCGTTTCTCCGGCCAGCCACTGTGTCCTTGAGAAAGACTCGACGACACGGTCGATCCAGTCTTCAAGGGAGTCGACAGCCGCACCGGATTCCTTACGTAAAGATTTGAGGATCGGAATGGAGCAGGCCCGGCCGGCGGCAAGGTCGGAAAGCGATGGCGCGTGGGCCAGGTCCTCGCGGATGGCGTTCAGTGCCTCCGGACCAAGCAGGGCGATCTCTTCTTCCGCTTTTTCTGCAAGGATTTCGATCCAGGTAAGATAGCGGTCCGCTATGGTGAGCCAGGCCGATACCTGGCTCTCCATCTCTCCGGCCCACGAGGACTCCGTCGCCGGGACAAGGGGCACCCTGAAACTTCCCTCGACCCGCCGCAAAAGGCACAGCAGGTCGGAGATGCGGTCCGGCGGTGTTCCCATGCCTGCATCAACTCGTCCAGGATGCGGAGATTGAAGCCTGCAAGGCGCTCGCGGCCTGCCACCTGCTTCAGTATTTCCCCGGTGTCGGCCAGGCCGGAAAAGGCTTTCCCGTCCAGGACGGGCGCCCGCAGCAGCTCGTCGAGCCCTTGCTCCAGTGCCCAGAGGGCGCCCAGCAGGTTGCCGCTGTCGACACATGGACACATAGCGGGGTTCGAGAGGAGCCAGGGTCCGGATATCGTACCAGTTCAGCAGATGTCCCTGACAGCGTTCCAGTCGGCCGATCGTTTCCATGGTACGGGTCAGCTTTTCGACGACCTGATCCACGGTCAGGTAGCCGGAATCATGCGCCCCCAGAACGCTGGTCATCCAGAGTCCGATATTGGTCGGGCTGGTGCGCATGGCCAGATGGTTCTGATGGGAAACCTGGTAGTTATCGGGCGGCAGCCAGGAGGTTTCTTCACTGACGAAGTCCGAGAAATAGCGCCAGGTCCGCCGTGCGATATTTCTGAGGAAGCGACGATCCTTTTCGGGAAGCAGGCGCCGTCCATTGTTCTCATGGGGTCGCAGGTTCAGGAGCCAGCCGAGAAGCGGGGAAAGAAACCACAGTACGAGCCAGGGCGCCGCCATCGTCAGACTCGCCGGCATGTGGCGATATATCGCCCAACCCGCCAAAACGCTGAAGATGCTCCCCATAGAAAGGCCCGCTACGAACAACGACTGCCGCCGGGAAGCACTCCAATGGGTCGACTGTGCCGTCCACTCCAGCAATCCTCGACGGGAGACAAGACGCCGGTACCAGACCCGGGCAATGGCATCAAGGGCCACCGCCGCCTGGTGCGGAAGCAGCGCGGCGTCGGCCATCGCCCGCAGCAGATCGTGTTTTACCTTCGCCTGGGAGAAATGTTTTAATCCCTTGCGTGTGGTCGCCATGGTGAAAGGCTGCGCCAACGGGTGGAAGAGCAGTTGCATGACGACCACCAGGGAAGCCATCAGGCCGACCCGGGGAGAAATGAGCCAGGAGACTGTCAGCAGGCCGAGGCTGGCGGCAGGCAGCAGGCTGCGGCGCAGGTTGTCGAAAATCTTCCAGCGGTCGAACAGGGAGAGCGGGTTGGCGCCGTCGCCCTCCGGCCGCCAGGGGAACACGCGGCATGATCCACCCCGCGATCTGCCAGTCACCGCGAATCCAGCGATGCGCCCGTTTGGCGTAGCTCTGGTAACCCTGCGGAAACTCGTCGTAGAGCTCGATATCACTGGCCAGGCCCACGCGGACATGGGCACCTTCGATCAGATCGTGGCTCAGCACCCACTCTTCCGGGAACCTGCCCGACAGCACGCGGCTGAAGGCGCGCACATCATAGATCCCCTTGCCGTGGTAAGACCCTTCGCCGCTAGATCCTGATAGACATCGGAGACGGCCTGGGTGTAAGGGTCGATTCCGACTGCGTCGGCGAAGAGCCGGCTGAAGGTCGAGGCGCTCGTGCTTGGCAGGGTCGGGCTCACCCGCGGCTGGATGATGGTGTAGGAGCCGGCGGCAATATTGCCCGTCCTTGTCAAAACGCGGCTGGTTCAGGGGGTGCGCCAGGGTCTCGATCATCCTGCGGGCCGTGCCGTGGGGCAACTGGGTGTCGCTGTCCAGGGTGATGACGAACCTTACGTCCGACAGAAGCTTCGGGTCGCCGACGTAGACCAGCCGGGCGGCGGCTTCAGGCCGTGTTCCCATCGATCAGGTCGTTCAGCTCTTCCAGCTTGCCCGCGTTTTCGCTCCCAACCGATGAATTTCTGCTCGGATTCGCTCCAGGTGCGTTCCCGGTGAAACAGGAAGAAACGCTCGCCGCCGTAGCGCTCGATTGAGCCTTCGATCTGCTCGATCGCGGTCCGCAGCAGCCGGCGTCGTCTTCACGCGCAAGCGATGCGAATCGGTGTAGTCCGGGAACAGGCTGAAGAGCAGATTGGCTTCCTTGTTGGCCAGGTAGCGGATCTCCAGCTTCTCCACCTCGGCCCGGATCGTCTCCTCGTCCGCCAGCATCATCGGCACGACCACCAGGGTGCGGAAGGCATCGGGAATCCCCGAATCCTCGAAATCCATCTTGGGCAGGGTGCGGGGCGGCAGGAGACGCGTGACCAGGTAATTCACCACCTCGATCGCCAGCTGGCTGACGGGAACCAGCAGGAGCAGCGCCGTAAACAGCCGGATTCCGGGCGTCTGCCCGTTCATGGCGAAGCCGATGATCAGCGAAACGAACACCGCGGAGAAGGCGCCAAGCACAAGGAAATAGACGGCGGCGTGGTGGCGATATACCCATTGCAGGGCACGGAAACCGCGCTGCTTCGCGGCACTCCAGGAGCCGCGCGAGTTCACGCCTTCCCTCCCCGATCAGCCAGGTCCCGACGTGACTGCCGCCGCTCATCCTCCGCCGAATCATGCATGGACTGCGTCGCCATCCCGATGACGCGTTGGGCGACCTGTTCCTCGGACTGGCCGGACCTGCGGGCGCAGCTCTTCAATCGCCCGGCGGCAGCGGTCGCGGGTGTCAAAATCCATTTCCGGATAGACGCCGGACGGATCCAGCGCAGCACCTGCTCCACCCGGCTGAGCTGTCTCGAAGACATCCCGCCAATCCAGCAAGACGAGCTGACGCAGGCTGGTAAAGGCATTGCCGCATGACTATCTGCTCCCTGGTCCTGCCGGTTTTGCTCGCGCAGATTGAGATCGTTCAGAGATTCCCGGAGCGTGCGTTCAAGCCAGCTCTGGACCGGCGCCAGGGCGGCCGCCTCGTCGTAAAGATGACCAATCAGTTGCGCCCCGAAATAGGGGCTGGGACTCGGCTCTGCCTCGGCAAGTTCCGCCAGGATCGAGAAGAGCTGGTTGGGATCCCGTCGATTGGCGGCAATCAGCCGGTTTGCCCAGAAATCGGCGAGCTGACGCTCGCGCAGGTCAGCCAGGGCCGTTGCGGCAAGATTCTGAATGCTTTCGATCAGCGCGATGCGCAGCATCTGGGGGATGGCCCAGAGTTCGCCGATCGACAGCGTACGCACGGATTGATAGGCCTCGATAAACGCCAGGATATTCTCCCGGTCCAGGCGCAGTTCCGGTTTGTGAGACGAGTTCCTTGCGCCAGACCGTAGATGCGCGGCAGACCCGGGTAGGGAGCAACCGACGAGCTTCGGCAGTTGCCGGTAAAAATGTCGGGGAAGGTTCAGCAGGACGTCGCGGGCGCTTCCCTCGAGGATGTACTCATTATCGAGAATCCACTCGGCGGCCGGCGTGGCGCTCTGTTCCAGGCGGGTTGCCGCCGAAAGATCCGAGCAGACTTGACGGACCCATAGGCGGGACTGTTTGAGGCGCTTGAGCAACCGGGTATTCCGGTTCGGTTTTGGGTCAACCTGGTGGTCCCCGGCTATGCGCAGGGCATGTGCACGGATTTGTGCCGGAGATAGCGTTCCCTCGGAGCCCTGAACTTGTCTCCGCTTCTCGCGATTCGGATGCATGACGAAAACCGCGGGGGGAATGTCGCTGCTTTCCCGAAGAACCGCCAGGGGCGCCTGCAAATTTTCAATGGGGGTCTGGAGGAGAAGGACGGTCTCCCCGGGCATCAACCATCGGCTGTGATTCTGCATGAGCACTGCTTCTATACCGTACTTCGATCGTCGTATCCACACCAGGCCGGCAACTGCTCCCGTTAACCCGCCGGCAAGTGTCAGGATTGAAAAACTCCAGCCCTGGATGTAAAAAAACTGGGAAGCAACGCCGGCAGCTCCACCAAGCAGGATCGCCGCCAGGGTTGCCCGGAGAGCGCGTCGCCACGGGAAGCACTCCGATATTCGGACATCTCCGCCCGCCGTCCTGTGCATCAGGGCGACGCGGCAAAAGCCCTTTCTCTTCAGCTCCCGGATAGCCCCGCGGGCTTCGATATTTTTTACAAAGTAGCCTGCAATAATGCTTGCACTCACATTTATTCCTTTAGTCACTGCGCATTCCGGGCTTCCGGCCATTGCAAAGGATTCGCATGATCGAAACACCCGGAAAGGAACTGTAAGAGCTGTTCCAAAGGATTTTGAAAAGAGGTGGAGGAAGTTGAACGGAAATCGGAGGAAGCTATTTTGGGGAGAGATTAGAATTTCTCAAGGGAAATAACGTCAGATGTCCCGGATATGCCTGACCAGGGTCTGATGACTGCGTTGAGCGGCAAGGTAGCGGGCATCCTCCGCATAGTTGGCCGGGAAGACCGTCGGAACCGGCTGACGCGCCATTTCACGGTCTACGTTGACAAAGGTGAAAAAGCACGAGTTCGACATGGCCTTGCTGGTCCGGTCGCGGCTGATCCGTTCGATTCCGGCCTCGACGCAGACAAAACTGCCATTGGTGTAAACCACTCGCGAGGTATAGTGGAGTTTGTCTCCCATACGCACCGGTTGGAAAAAATTGATCCTGTTGACGGCAACAATGATGGAGCGGTCGGGAGCCGCCAGTTCGGAACAGATGGATGAAAGCTCGAAGGCGCGGCGTATCAGGTAACCGCCGAAGATTTTCTGCGGCACGTTCTCCTGCTCCGGGTACATGATCTCCCAGGAATCCGCCACCAGGCGTCCGGCGAGCAGCCCGGCGAAACCTGGAGTTTCCTGCGCCAGGTGAAGCCCGGTGAGCATCTGGTATTCCTCCCGGCTTGGCGGCTCCAGAAATTCGGCCTGCCGTTGCTTGTAGTCGTCGCGCCTGGCCAGGGTCTTGCGGGCCCTTTCCCGTTCGATTTCTTCACTGTATTCCAAAGGAGGGAGCGTCACGCTGACGGCATCCTCCCCAATGCCCGAACGGGCCACCATGGTGAAATAGCAGGAGGCGATGTGCCTGACAGGATCTCCCGGTTGCTCGACGCGGATACCCACCTCCAGGGATGACCGCCCGACATGGTTGATCCGGGCATTGAAAACGATGTCCCTGGTCACGTCGGTGTTGTTGCGGACGAGGATGTTGTCGATGGCCGCGGTGACCACCCGTGCTTCCGGATGGAACCGGTTTACATAATTGAGAGCCGTCTCTTCGGCAACCTTGTCGAGGACTTCCAGAAGCAGGCCGAAACGGGTGTTCGCCTGAATCGGTTCGTCCAGAATCATGAAGCGGCGGCGAAGTGCCAGGTCGCTTTCAAGTGTAAGGGTACGGGTCATTGACGTGTCTATGGGTCTGATCTTGAGTTGGTTCTGGTGAAGTTCTTTCTTATTCATTACTTTCCTTTTCGCTATCCGGTCTTTAGCATGTAATCCTTGCAATACTTTGTTCTCTCTGTTTCGGGTTTGTTGCATGTTCCTTTTGCAATACAGAAAGAGCATGGTTTGGTTTCGGGTGTTCTGTTTATCCTTTGCAATACGATGATGGGTCTGTTCAACAACATCTTGCCGTTAAGTACTTTCATTGCTTCGTTTGCCTCCTCCGCGGTAGCCATTTCCACAAAACCGAACCATTTCGGCTGAAAAGAGTACTGATCCGTCATGAAGCGCATCGATACTACCTGACCTATTTTGCAGAGGAGCTCTTTGATATATTCCTCCGCCACACCAAAGGGGATGTTCCCTATATAAAGAGTAGTGCTCATCAGCTGGTCTCCTTATGCCGCAGGCAAAACAAAAAACCCGGAGACCTTCAAAGTCTCCGGGTTTCAATTACTCTTAAAATTCTTTTTATTTACCATACCATAATAAATTGCCCAGCGTATATAAAATAATTTTTTTGTAATTATAACAAAAGCCGTCCGGATTGTTTAATCTTCTAAAAGGATTGAATCGACATCTTTTCGTCAATGTTTTTGACCGGTTCCTTGTGGATGTGTTTGATGTATGCTAGATTTACAGGGGTTTTGTCTGATACGTGTCAGGTAAGGATCGGTAACGGCATCTTCCTATTTAGCTGCATACCAAACGCTTTTCCACCTGACATCGGCAGATATAGTCAATAATCTCTCTGAGTGAACTCAATAGAAAGGAACAGACAGCATGAGTGAATCCATATCATTCTGGCTGGAGCAAAGAAATTCCGCCGGTACAAAGATGGCGGTGATCGGGGATCAGATATTGGTGCTCTACCGGGAACGATATTACGTGGTAAAGGATGGAGCCGCTCTGACGAGGGGTGGTAAAACTTTAAGGTATTCAGGAACTTCGCTACCATCATCCTGGAAACGTGCGTTGAAAGGGGAAGTAATACAACCGGTGAGTATGTCATCAGCACTAGAATCAGCTCTCACTGTACATCAACCAAAGCGTGAACGAAAAAAAATGGAAATAAATATCAAGCCGGAGGTCCAGCAAGAAGCAAAACCCGATAAAATCGGGAAAGCACCAATACTGGGGGCTAACAACTTGAAAAAAACCGTATCAAAAACGGCCACACAACCTCCGGTTGGGGCGAATTGCCCATACTGCAATGCACGTCATGATATTCCCGTTGAAAAAGGGAAAAACGGCAAACCCTTCTTTATGTCCTGCAATAAGTGCAAGAAAGAGTTTGCTGTCCGCCTTGTTCCGGTAACAGTTTTCCAGGCGGAAGTTGCAGGGTTTCGTTAGTAGTAGTTCGATACATTCGCTGCTTTTCTGCTCGAGTGTCTCGAGTGAATTTATAATGGAGTATTCTTGATGAGTGAAGATTTGCTGCAACCATGTAGTGCGATGTCGTGGGATCCCACTGAATTGCTGGCACTGGCAGCCATGAGGATGCCGTTCGGCAAGTACCAGGGCAGGTTGCTGATAGATTTACCGGAACCCTACGTGGTCTGGTTTGCAAACAAGGGCTTTCCGGAAGGCAGGCTGGGCATGATGTTGCGGACCATCTACGAGATCAAGGTGAATGGATTGGAATATCTGTTTACGCCGTTACGACAGGGTGGGGCAGGTAGATAAAGGTCTATCGGTTAAATAGGCATAACAAAAAAAGAAACTCGTGCAGCTGACCAATAGCAATAGCTGGACTAATTCGAGGGAGATGAAAAAAATGAAAATCCGGGCAGTTATTGCTTTTTTGGGAGAAATTGGGAAAATCCTTGTGGATATAATCTTTTGGCCGAAACACCTGTTTACCGTTATAAAAGAGGAGTATCCAGACAGGAAGCCGAAGCCAGAAAATAGAGCCCTCCGTTCCTCACATCTTCGCGTTGTGCGGAATCCCGGGAGAAAAAATCCGGAATCCGGATAGAATGTAATCTTTGAAAAGATAAAATAAATAATGATGCAAAAGAAAAGCCCCAGTCATTAATAATGGCCGGGGCTTTTTAAGTTTAACGACTTGTTCGTGACACAGGGGGGATTGAATTAATCAGTCACCATTAAGTATGCTGGTGAGGCTTGGCGTGTCGGCGTGAGACCTTGCGCTGTCGGGCTTTTCAACCTTGTCCGGGGCTTTGGGGTAGAAGGATACCATGGGTCCCTTGTAATGATATATTACTATGGTGCCGGATAGCAGGATCAGTGAAACTGCGGCGGCAATCAACCATCTGACGGCTGTATGATTCCTCCTCCCGGTAAAACTAGTAATGATTTCTCTTACTGTTATGGATGTAATCTGCTCCTGGTTGCGCCCCAGCGCAAGTATAAATGCATTATAGCACAGGATGTTGATTGTCCGGGGAATGCCGTCGGCATTCATGACGATATCTTCGAGAGCCTCTAATGTGAATATGCTGGTCCTATTGAAGCTGACCTTGGCTAACCTGTGAAATATGTAATCCAGGCTTTCTACAAGAGACAGGGGTAAAATAGTGGCCTTAACGGCTATACGTTGCTTGAGTTGTCGTAATTCGTCACAATCAAACTTTTGTTCAAATTCCGGTTGACCGCTTAATACTATCTGAATGAGTTTATTCCCGTCTGTTTCGAGATCAAGCATCCGCAGGTTTTCCAATGTTTCCATCGGCAAATTTTCGGCTTCGTCGATGAAGAGAACTACGTTTCGCCCGAGTTTGTACTCTTCGATCAGGAAGCTGTGCAACTGGTTTACCATATCGAAGCTGTCGTCGGATTCGGCAGTAATTCCGAGTTCCTGGTAAATTGTTCGGAGTAGGCCTTGGTAAGAGATGTTTGCGTTAAATAAATAAATTATTTTCAGTTCCTGCTTATCGACCGTTTCAAAAAAAGAACGAATGATAGTGGTTTTTCCTACCCCGGCCTCTCCTGTTATAAAGATAAAGCCCTTTCTGTGCTCTATGCCGGAGATGATAGAAGTCAGCGCTTCCTTATGGCTCGGACTCTGGAAGAGAAATTCAGGATCGGGAGTGGTGTGAAATGGCTCTTTCTTAAGATTATAATATTTCGCATACATGGTTTGTCTCTTTGTATGGGACCTTTATATTTGAATTACTAAACTATCGCCATACTTAAGAACAACTTTGTCTTCATTTTAATTTATATCGCAAACAGAATTGTATTCAATGATACGAATGGGTGATTATTCCCTGACTTGCAACGAATAAGTATTAATGCCTTGGTATGGAATTAACTCCGGGAAACTTACTTGTCACGTGAATTGAGGAAGACAGAAAAGCTCCAAGAAGGAAAGGATCAGGGGACAATGCCAGCCTTATCCAATGCGCAAGGCCATCCGGTTTCAAATGTATATCGGCGGGGACGCCTCGGGGAAAACTTATGTCACATTCTACTTGGCTCGTCACTCATTCCCGGCGTGGAGCATGATCGTCGGTATCAATACTTTACTGCTCGTCAAATTCAGGGGTCATGCAAGCAAGCAGATGGTCTACGAAGTCTACGGTAATTACGTGGAAGGGCTGGTAGAGAATGCGGAAAGAATCCTTGGCTATTTCAGGACGGACTTTGTCATGTCCTGGAAAAGCAAATCCCCGATACCGCTTAGGGACAGTATCGGGGACAGTTTAAAGAGTTCGGTTCCAAGTACCAGAACTCCTTGTATATTTTTGGAGCGGGAAACGGGATTTGAAGGCAACTGTATCGAAGACTCGTTTCCTTGATACAAGAGTCAAATCTCAATATATTCATACACTTAACATCTTGCTTTTCTGTGGTGTCCGTCCAAAGAAATACAGGAAGTTTTATCAGATTCCATCCCAACCTGCGAAAGTTTTGCGAAAGTTTTTTAAGGTCCCAACGACTATTCGAGTCCAGCATGGCTCCCCATACAAGGCGGTTCTGGGCAATGGCAGTTGATGATATGCCTTGAATGAAAGTCTTACGCACCTATGAAAGCTTTATAAATCTGTTGATTTAAGATGCAGCGAAAAGCCGTCGCCTTTCCATAGTATCATTGGACTCAGTGAGTTGGTAACTTTCCTGGTGCAGGCAATTTACAAATTTCATTATCTCGATTCACTCGCATTCTATTCAGTTCCGAAAGCATTTTCAGCAGGAAGACCGGCTGCCGCAAGCACAAAGGACAGTTTTGCATGGGCATCCTGCAGCAGTTTATTTGCCTGGGCCGCCTTTTTCTTGTATTCCAGTAGGGCTGCTGGACTTTTTTCTTCAACGAACCTCTTAACTGCCGTGAAAGACACAACTTTTGCCCTATAGCCGTCGAGAAGACCTTTCTTAGCTTCCGCAAGGTTCTGGGTGAACCATGGCGGGAGTTTTTCCGGAACGGCCTCCTTTAGAAGGTTGTCAAACGATTTGCTTGACTCGCTCTTAGCCTTGTCGATAAGAGCGGCAACATCAACAGAATCCTTTTCCCCCTTCACCACCAGCTTTATCTCTTCGCCAACGAGAGTCATGGCCTTTTTTGACAAAATATCAATGTCGAAAAGCTCCTTTTTGAAAGCCAGTATTTTTTCTTTGTCTGCTTGGCTCAAGAGCCTGATTTGCTCGGGAGGTGCAGTTGTCGTCTTCTGCGTTTCCTTTTTTTCAGAAGTGCAGCCGAAAATTGACATTGTCATTATCGCCACAAAAAACAGTTTTGTCCTTATCATACCCGTCTCCTTCTATTATTCCGTTATACGGTTTTTCCTTTTTATCACTTAACCGAAATCATACTCTCTGAAGCTTTCCTCCGCCTTGTGCGGAAGATCTTGATCCCTTCGAACCAGACGATACTTGCCATTCCTGCAATGAGGCACGTAAGAACATCACTGATGTGCAAATAACCGAATCCGAACAAAGTGCGCAGGACCGGAATGTAAAGTACTGAACCGAGAAGAATAAGCGCGCTGCCCACGACCCACCACAATGCCGGGTTTGGCGAACGCAGCGTGGCCAGCATTTTACGCGTCCGTGACAGATTGGTGAATATAAGTCCGATGTTGGCTATTACGAGCGTGGTAAAGGTAAGTGCTCGGGTTTCCAGTTCCCCCTGCCCCATATACCGGGAGATGCCGAAGACCGCCAGCACAACACATAATACGCTTAAACCCTGCAGGAGGCTCAGACTGATTGTACGTCTGCTGAACAGGGGTTCATGCGGTTGTCGCGGCGCTCGTTGCATAACATCGGACTCTTCACGTTCCGCTTCGAAGACAATCGAACAGGCCGGATCGATAATCAATTCCAGAAAGACTATGTGAACAGGCATAAGTACCAGCGGCCACTTGAAAAGCACCGGTATAAGCGACATGCCAGCAATTGGCACATGGATGGCGAGGATATAGCACATAGCTTTTTTGATATTATCGTAGATCCTCCTGCCCATTCTGACGGCTTGTACAATTGATGAAAAATCGTCGTCGAGCAGCACCAGGGCCGAAGACTCACGAGCCACATCCGTGCCCCTTCCTCCCATGGCGATGCCTATGTGCGCTGATTTCAGGGCCGGCGAGTCGTTCACGCCATCACCCGTCATGGCCACGATCTCGCCATTGGACTTCAAGGCATCTACCAGGCGCAGTTTCTGTTCGGGAACAACCCGTGCAAAGATGTTGGTCGTCTTGACACTATTTCGAAGCTCTGCATCGTCCATTGAGTCCAGCTCAGGGCCGGTGATAAACTTGTCTGAAGGTGAGAGGCCTATCTGTCCGGCTATACTTCGCGCTGTGCCGGGATAGTCTCCGGTTATCATCACCACTTTAATGCCGGCGTTGTAACAGCTTTTTATGGCTGCTGGAACCGATGGGCGCACAGGGTCGGCCAGACCGATCAATCCAATGAATTCGAAGATGAAGTCGTGCTGTCCGCTCGGCAGATCCTCCTGCCGGAAGCTTGCCTTCGCTACACCCAGAACACGCAAGCCATTATCAGCCATCTCGCTGATTTTTCCGGAAAGCTCACTTATCCTGCCCTCGTCAAAATGACACAGGTCGGCTATTGCCTCTGGAGCACCCTTGGCGGCAATCACATAGTTTACTTCGTCGGGAGATTTCCAGACGTGTGATAGAGCCAATAGTTTTTTCGATAAAGGATACTCGCGGATCAAAGACCATTCCTGATGCAGATGCTCGGTCTTTGCCAGATAATGGTCGCCGAGTTCCTTTATGGCTTTTTCCATCGGGTCGAAGGGATCTCGCTGGCTGGCGAGAATACTGAATTCCACAAGGCCGTGAAATATTTCCGGAATCGACTCTCCACCCATGCTGATGTCCCAATATTTCCCTGCCGCGAAAATTTTGCTGACCGACATTCGGTTCATCGTCAGAGTACCGGTTTTGTCCACACACAATACCGTCGCTGCTCCCAGAGTTTCAACTGCAGGCATTCGACGGGTCAGCACCTGTTTCTGCGATATGCGCCAGGCGCCAAGAGCCAGAAAAATGGTCAATACAACCGGAAATTCTTCAGGAAGCACCGCCATTGCCAGCGATATGCCGGCCAGAATCCCCTTTAGCCAATCTCCGCGGGTCAATCCGTAGACTACCGCCACAATAAAACTCAGCGACATGCCGAGAATGGCGAGATTGCGCACCAGCCTTCCGGTTTCCTTTTGCAACAGCGTATCTTCCTGTTCAACAGTCCTTAAAGCCTTGCCGATCTTGCCGATTTCGGTTTGCATACCCGTTGCTTTTACCTGGGCAACACCCTGGCCTTGGACAACGAGGGTCCCGGAATATATAAATGGCAAATCATCACCTCCGGGGCGGCCCATGTCCATAGCGCCGTCTGCCGCCATTTTTCGTACCGGGGCCGATTCTCCGGTGAGAAGAGATTCGTCAACAGAGAGATTAACACTCGAAAGAAGCATAGCATCAGCAGGAACCCGATCCCCCTCATACATCACCAGAATGTCGTCCGGTACAACTTCACGGCCGGCAATGCGTTTCTCCGTACCGTCTCGGATCACCAATGCGCGGGGGCTTGAAAGATCACGTAGTGTTTCCAAAGCGCGTTCACTTTTTCGTTCCTGGTAGAACGTAATGCCCATGACTACAAATACAAAACCGAGAAGCATCAGCGCTTCCTGCACGTCCCCGAGGAGTATGTAGAGAATACCGCCTCCGACAAGAAGTAATAACATCGGCTCGCGAACAACAGAAAGCGCAATGGCAAGCACACTGCGCGGTTTTGCCGAGGGTAGCTCGTTATAGCCCTCTTCGAGCAGTCTCCTGTTTGCCTCCTGCTCAGAAAGGCCGCGGAAAGATTTGATGTTAAATTCAGTATGCAAATGAGATCTCCATTTCTTCAAAGTTGAATATTTTCAACGCCGATGCAGTTCATTGCTGAATGATTGAAGCATCAATAACGGTAATTGTTTTCCGTCCATTTGCTGTAAAGCAATCATGTCCTTTACAGAAACAACTTCAGGATATGGTAGTATTCATAAAACATGACCAGCATCCAGACCAGAATGGCAATTCCCGTTGCCGCCGCGGATATATCTTTGATTATGCCGATTTTTTTATTCTCTTCCGTTACCAGAAAGTCGCATATCGCCTCTATCGAACTGTTGAATAGTTCCGATACCATCATCAGGCCCGTCACGATCAGTATCGCCATCAAATCAATCCACTGTTCGAAGTAATAACTGCTCACCATGGTTATGACGGACAGGACTACTTTATATGCAACGCTGTAATCATGCAGGACACTGAATTTCAAACCGTTCAGTATCACCAAAAGTTTGCGGACAGGGCGATACCCCGGCTCTCCCGTTCCCAGAAATTTGTTCCGCATCCCTATTTCCTCCATGCTCACCCTCGGAAAGCAATACAGTCCGCAGGAGGCAGACATTTGGCCGGGAAGCAGGCTTGAGCGCACCCAGTGGATAGCGAACGCCACTGTATATTCCCTGAATCCGTCACAGATTCAGGTATTACTCATTTCAACAGCTTCTGGCGAAAAGAGCTCCGAAAATACAATGAAGGCGCTACTTTCCAGCTCCTTCCCATATTCTGGTAATAATCTTCGATACCGCATCCACGACCCCCTTGAGGCCGTTCTTTTCCATGTCGCTGATAAGAGGACCGCATAACTTGATGAGGGCGGCCACGAGCCAGACAGCGCAAACAAGGAATAATGCGGCAACAGCCAGAAGAGTGATTATTGCCGCCAGAGCCAATCGCTTGTTCTGGTATATTTTACCGGATAATTGCCTCACCGCTTCGAATATTGCGCCGGAAAAGAAATGCTTGTTGCCATGACTTTCATAGTGATGGTCATACCGTGAGTTCCAGTCATGATAATTTCCATAATCGTGGTCATGGTGGTCATGGTTGTTGTGATCTGAGTGTCCTTTCAAAGATCTGATGATTTTCAAGAGGTGACTGGACATAATTTCCTCCGATATTTGGTTTTTTGTTTTAAAAAGCGTCAAGCAAACAAAATAGAAAAAGGTCATCCTTGTTTCATGTTTTGAGACGAAATAAGGACGACATCTCGACGCGTTGACTCATAATAAAAGGTAACCGAAAGAAAGCAACGTTGCCTCAAGATTGAGGTGACCGAAGGGTAGTGAAGATAGTCTTGAGATTTTCTTCGATTTTTCTTTTCAGTGTAAAAGGATTAAGAGAATTGTAAACTTCCTGGAGATGGTTTTTGGCATTGAGGGTAATGTGCTCAGAGCCGAGAAGTCTCTGGTAAGGGGTTTTTGGCGGTTCGTAGGTTTTAACGTATCGAGAGTTGATTCTGGTTTTTTGTTTGAGTTTGAGAGTTGGACAGAAGAAGTTGGTAAATTGGCTCCATTCGTTCTTGTAGAGCTCATTGACAAGGCTGACCAATTCCGGTTTATCAAACCTGTCGTAGCCCAATAATTGACGGACATGAGTCCAGTTTTTCTGTTCGACGAAAGCATTATCATTTTTGCGATAGGGACGTGATCTGGAGAAGAGTACCGGTGTAGTGGGACGGTCGGTGAAATACCTCACCAGGTGATGGTTGAGGAATTCGGAGCCGTTATCGCAGTCAAAACCGAGAATAGGGAAGGCAAGGCCCTGTTCGATATCCTGGATCCTTTTCAATACCCCTTGAGAGCCTCTGCCCCACACGGCTCTGTTTTCTGTCCAGCCGCTCAGGATATCTGTAAAGGTGAGGCTGTAGACAAAGTCCCCAGCCATGGAGTTGCCGCAGTGAGCCACGGTGTCGGCCTCAAAGTAGCCTGGCTGTGTGACATCCCAGTGATCGGTCTTAACAGGGATCTGATTTTTTAGAAGCGTTCCCGGCCTGGTGGTACAGCGGCCCTTTTTGTAGAGAGCTCTGTAAGGCTTGAGTAACCGATCGATAGTTGCAGGGCTTATCTGCAGTAACTTCTTTTCCAGGACCTTACCCAAGGGCTCGTATTCTTTCTCGTAAAAGGGGAGCCAGAGGGCAAGCGCGGCCTTGAGCTTCTTGGAGCACATTTGGTCAGTTGCAAACCAGATGCGTTTCAAAGCCTCAAGCAGCTTCGTATCGTGGTAAATTGTCTTGGGGCCGGGACGATTGCCGGCTTTTCCAGTCGGCTTCTTATGGGCCTTTTTGAGCAACCTGATGGCGTACTTGCGGTTATAGCCGCAGTTTGCACAGAATTCATCCAGAATAAGGGTCTTGACTCTTTTACCAGCCCGCTGGTAGCGAGTGCTAATTGCTTCCAAGTAATCACGCTTTGAACGTAGCACCATATCCAGGCCTCCTTTCGGTTACCTTTAATATGATGCAACGTTCCTGTTTCATGTCATGCTACGGTTACATTTAATATGAGTCAATTCGTGGTTACAGGGCCAGATAGCAATTTTAGAGGGAAAAAGTATAATGTGTGAAAGCTGCTAATTGTTAGGTAAAGCCAAAACTGGCATGAAACGGAAACTAAGCCATGAGCAAAAATAAACTGTTGCAACATGGATCCCCGGAGTTGCGGGGTCTTGCGGAGGAGCGGTTGCGGCGCTCCGGAAACATTCCAATGGAGCCTTCTCCGGTTGGTGAAGAGCCGATGAGGCTCATCCATGAACTCCAGGTCCACCAGATCGAGTTGGAGATGCAGAACGTGGAACTCCTGCAGGCCAGGGCCGAGAGGGAAAAGATGGAGGTTTTGCTGGGAAAATACAACGACCTCTATGACTATGCCCCGGCAGGCTATTTCAATCTGGATCCAGCAGGGATTATACATGCAACCAATCTAACCGGTGCGGGATTTCTGGGGATAGAGCGTTCCATGTTGATCAACCGGCGCCTGGATCTTTTCCTCTCCGGGGAAACCCGACCGGTTTTCAACGACTTCCTCAAAAAGGTATTTGCAAGCGAGGCTAAAGAAACGTGTGAAGTTGTGATCCTGAGAGAAGGGTACTCTCCGCTCTTTGTACAAGTCGAGGCAGTTGCCTCCGAATCAAGGAAGGTCTGCCGCGCCGTCGTAATAGACATCACCGGGAGAAAGCAGGCTGAGGAAGCCCACTCGCGGTTGGCGGCTCTTGTCGAGTCTTCGGATGATGCTATCATCGACATGAACCTGAACGGTGTCATACTTAGTTGGAACGCAGGCTCTGAGCGCCTGTTCGGCTACCGGCCTGATGAGGCCATAGGCAAACCGATAACTCTGGTTCTCCCCCCCGAACTGAAAGAAGAAGAGGATAGGATCCTGCGACGGCTTTCGGTCGGCGAAAGGGTCGAACATTTCGAAACGGTCCGGCTTACCAGGGATGGGAAGCGGGTTGAGGTTTCGGTAACCGCTTCTCCCGTAATTGATAACCAAGGCCGCATCATCGGGGCATCGAAGATCGCCCGCGACATTACCGGGCGCAAGCTGGCCGAGAAAGCCCTCCACGAGAGCGAAGAACGTTTCCATATGTTGTTCGAGACAATGACCGAAGGGTTTGCCCTGCACGAGATCATCCTCGGTGACCAGGGACGGCCGTGCGATTATCGGTTCCTGGACGTGAACCCGGCGTTCGAGCGGCTGACAGGATTGAAACGGGTCGATCTGATTGGCAAGCGGATTCTCGAGGTCATGCCGGATATTGAACCCTACTGGTTAGAGAACTACGGCAAAGTTGCGCTCACGGGCGAATCAATGCATTTGGAGAACTACTCGGACGCGTTGAAGAAATGGTACGACGTGTTCGCCTATCGTCCCGCACCTGGCCGCTTTGCCGTCGTCTTTACCGACATCACCGAGCGTAAGCGGGCCGAGGAAGCTCTACGGCAAAGCGAACAGCAGTTCCGGACTCTCGCCGATGCCATCCCGCATTTGTGCTGGATGGCGAATGCCGATGGCTGGATTTTCTGGTACAACCAGCGCTGGCATGAGTACACCGGCACCACTCCCGAACAGATGGTAGGATGGGGGTGGCAGTCGGTCCATGATCCCAAGGTGCTTCCCCAAGTCCTTAAACGATGGCAGGCTTCAATCGCAACCGGCCAGCTATTCGATATGGTGTTTCCGCTTCGTGGTAGTGACGGCGTGTTTCGTCCCTTTCTCACGCGGGTGATGCCGGTACGCGATCAAAACGGTAAAGTTATCCGCTGGTTTGGGACGAACACTGACATTTCCGAGAGCAAAAAGGCGGAGGAAGAACTGCAGAAGTCTCGAGACGAGCTGGAATCACGGGTCAGGGAACGGACGGAGGATTTGGCAAATTCTGTGAAGACCCTGAGGCGTGAAATTACGGTACGCAAAAGAGCGGAAACAAGCCTCAAGCGGCTCAACCGCCTGCATGCGGTGCTCTCCGAAACGAACCAGGCTATTGTCCGTGCCGCTGATCACAACTCACTGTTCAACGATTTCTGCCGCATTGCAGTGGAAAACGGTGGTTTCCTGCTGGCATGGATCGGGTTGATAAACAATGGGACCGGCCAGGTTGAGGTGGCAGCCTCTCACGGCGTGACTAGCTACCTGAATGGCATCCGCATTTCGGCGAATTATGAACTGGCCGGGGAAGGTCCAACCGGCATATCAATTCGTCAAGGGACGTATTACATCTGCAACGATTTCCTTAACGACCCATGCACCCGCCCTTGGCATGACAGGGGCCGCGCCAGCGGAATTCGTGCCTCTGCAAGCATAGTCCTGAAACAGGAAGGAGAAGTGATAGGTGCACTCACTGTCTACGCTGATGAAAAGGATTTTTTCGACCAGCAGCAAGTGAAGCTTCTTCAACAGATGGGCGAGGACATCTCCTTTGCCCTAGATAACATCGTCCGGGAAACCCGTCATCGGGAAACGGAGCAGGCATTGCGTGAAGAGACCGCCGAGCGTCTACGGGTATCTGAAGAACTTCATAATAAAGACCGGCTTCTCATATTACAAAGCCGCCAGGCAGCAATGGGAGAGACAATAGATTTTATCGCTCATCAGTGGAAACAGCCCCTCAACACCTTGTCCCTCATCGTACAATATTTCAGAGAATCATATCGTGACGGCGAGATGACCGATGAAGATCTGGACAAAACGGTCGATCAGATAACAGACCTGGTCATGCACATGGCCCAGACAATCGATGACTTTCGCAGTTTTTCCAGGCCGGACCGGGATATGAGAGCATTTAAGCTGAAGGATATGGTCGCTAAAACGGTTGCCTTGGTGGGTGACAGCTTCAAGGCAAAAAGAATATTGGTAACTACAAAGGCAGATGACGACCTGATGATCACAAGTTATCAAAATGAATATTGCCAGGTGCTGCTCAATATACTAAATAACGCCAGGGACGCATTGGTGGAACGCAATGTCACTTCACCGAGAATTGAAATTGAACTTTTCAAAGAAGGCGAGAGGACTGTAACTTCCATCTCGGACAACGCCGGAGGCATACCGGAAGAGATAATTGAAAGGATTTTCGAACCTTATTTTACCACCAAAAATGCAGTTCAAGGTACCGGGATTGGTCTTTACATGTCAAAGACAATCATCGAAAAAAACATGAAAGGCAAGATATCAGTGCGCAATACTGGCGAGGGTGCTGAATTCCGTATCGAAGTATGACATGGTACCTTTCGAGGGATTATGGCAAGATTTATATAACATTTAGATCCGGGTAAAGATTTGAGATTGACGGGCCTGGTGAAGATTGCGTAATGGCAGCACTCCACAGGCGAGGCAACAAAGCAGAGACAATGGAGTCTATCATCCCTATGGATGAAAACGACAATCCGATCACACCTCTCGCAATTTTATCAACAAATGTAGTTCCAAAACAGGAGCAGCCACATCGCCACATACAGAATGCCCGCTCTGTGGCGTCCGATTGATTATCAGGAAAAATTTTGATACAGGGGAACCATATTGGGGATGCAAAGCTTTTCCTTGATGTAAAGCAAAACGGAAAATGTGGATATAAGTAGCTTAAATTACAAATAATTTAAACGTCTTATAACAAACCTTGTGTAAAGTACATGATTTCAGGTTATAAAAAAATAAATTACCAGACTTCCAAATGAAATTCCCGATACTCTTGAATCATTTCGAAATCAGACCGGTTCGAAGTAATGAGAAGCGCGCCGTGGTTGCGCGTGGTTAGAGCGATCAGGACATCGAAATGCAGGCCGCGCAGCTTCTCTTTGGAAAATCCTCGTTCCTTGTACATTTTGCTCAAAATCTTCCCGGATTCGAGCCAGTTTTTCTCAGTTGCGGTTTTAACCGCCGAGAAGTTCCAGCGTCAAGTTTGGGTAAGGGCATTGAAAAATGCGGGAGTGAAGTACCGTAAGCCTTATACAACAAGACATTCATTTGCGGCATGGGCGCTGGCCATTCGAAGCGATCAGAACCGGTTGGTGAACCTCATGGGGCATGCGTCGAAGCAGATGATTTACGAGGTGTATGGCAGGTATGTGGAAGGGCTGGAGCATGACAGGTTGAAAATCCTGGCTTATTTCGGCAAGGACTTCAAAAAAGGTTAATAGGAGAATGCCCCGGCTACCTGCGAAAGAACCTGCGAAAGCCGGGGCAAACAAAAAGGAATCCCGAAGGATTCCTTATAGTTATCTGGAGCGGGAAACGGGATTTGAAGACTGCTGTTTAATACCACTAATAGACCAAAAAACATTATATAACAACATGTTGTCCATAGTCTCTCGCCGGTTAAAGTCCAAAATAATCCATCAAAATCTAAAATAATTTAGTGCATTTGGTGAAAGCTGGGTGAAAGCCTAATCTTATTTGTCATCTTTTGCTGAGCTGAGTGGGTAACCATTTTTAACTGGTGTTGATGAATTTATCTTTTTTAAAAGTGATTAATTGAGTGTATAATACGTCCCTGTTTTGTTCTCAGGGTTGATAAGTATCTTCCTTATTCTCAAATAAAAACAATAAAATATTCTTTTTTTTCTTGCTATTGTGCGTATATTGTGGATAATTCACAAAAACAACCTTCAAAGGAGGATTTCATGCTTATCGAATTTTCATTAGAGAATTTCAGATCTTTTAAATCTAAGCAAATTTTTTCGATGTTAGCATCTTCTGATTCTATATTTGAAGAAAAGAACACTTTTCTTGCCCCAGGATTAAATAAGTTCCGGTTGAATAAGTCCTCAATAATCTATGGTGCTAATGCGTCTGGGAAAAGCAATCTTATAAAAGCTATGAGGTTTTTGGAAGCATTCGTATGTGGATCCGCTACAATTTTATCTGAAAATGATCAAATTGACGTAGTCCCGTTTAAGCTTGATCGAGAGTACGTAAATAGACCAAGCACCTTTGAGGTTATGTTTATAAAAGACGAGGTACGTTATCATTTTGGATTGACTGTAGATAAAGTGCGTGTACATGAAGAGTGGTTGGCAGCATATCCGAAGGGAAGGCGACAAATTTGGTATGAACGTTTTTATGATAAAGAAACTGATAGCACAAGCTGGATCTTTGGCCCTGAATTAAAAGGTGAAAAAGAACGAATAAAAGGTTTTGTTAGGAATAATTCATTATATATATCTCATGCAGCTCAAAATAATCATCCACAATTAACTAAAGTATGGAAATGGTTCAGAGAGACGTTTGCTTGCCTTGTTTCACCTGATGCTGTACAGACATGGACCGCTAATATGTGTAATAAGAACGAAGAGTTTTGTCGTTCTGTTATAAATTTTCTTAAAGTGGCTGATGCCGGAATTTTAGATATTTCTATTGAAGAAATGCCGATTGACGAAGATTTCTTCTCTATGCTGTCCGATGAAGTCAAAGCTAAATTATTTCAGAAATCAAAAGATGTTAAAATGCAAAAAGTCAGTACTATTCACAGTGACGTAGAAGGTAATAAAATCACTTTCGACATTGATGAAGAGTCAGATGGCACAAAGAGATTGTTTAATGTATCAGGCCCACTTCTAGACGTGTTGCAAAAAGGAATGATTATCTATATTGACGAACTTGACAGAAGCATGCACCCTAAATTGACTCGTCATATTGTATCTCTATTTCATAACGTTAATGTAAATGCTAAAATGGCGCAATTAGTTTGCACATCACATGATGTCTCTTTGTTAGATCAAAAGGAGTTATTTCGAAGAGATCAAATATGGTTCGTTAAAAAAGAATCAGATGGAAGTTCAAAATTATATTCACTTTCTCAATTTGGCGTACGTAAGGATGAATCTTTACAAAAAGGCTACTTAGCTGGGCGTTATAGTGCAATTCCTGTAATCGAAGAAGGAGAACTGTAATGAAGGTTAAGAGCAGAATTCCCAGAAGAGAAGTTTTAAAAAGACCTAAACAGTACAAAAAATATAATGCTGTTATCTTAATTGTTACAGAGGGAGAGAAAACGGAGCCGATATATTTCAGAAGTATGAAAAAATATGAACGCTTAGAAAGTTCAAAAATTGAGGTTGTACATTCATTGTATGGAACAAATCCTATAAATGTAGTGGATTATGCGATTGACAGAAAAAAATCAAACTTAAGCGATAATAAAAAGACAGGTGAAGCGAAATACGATAAAATATATTGTGTAATAGATAGAGACGATCACGAACACTATCATGATGCAATTAACAAAGCTAAGGCTCACAATATGATTGTTATTAGATCAATACCATGTTTTGAGATATGGTATTATCTACATTATTGTTACACTACACGATGTTATAATGATAGAGAATTGCTAATCAGAGAGTTACGAAAAAAAATAGCTGGTTACCAAAAATCTGACGATTTGTATGTGTCTCTTAGACCAAGACTACAAGAAGCTATCAAAAATGCTGAAAAACTTATCATTGAACAATCTAAAGTATGTAACTATATTACTGATCATCCAAATCCCATGACAGAAGTACATTTGTTAATTGCTGACTTATTGGAGCAAAATATTTAAAAAACAATATACGATATATTACATTAAGCTTTATTGTAACATTTAAATAAAAGAACTGGATTTGATGATTCTTTTTTAGCTAGCAGTTGAAATTTAGACAGAGAAAACAGCTTTTTTTATGACATTTTAAATTCGTCCACAGGAAAGCGAGCGAAGCGAGTAGGGTGAGTGCGCCAAAGTGGAGCGCACGGCTCCCCCGTTTTCCTGTGGGCGTCATTCAGATAATACTGCCCTCTCATTCACCATTTATGATATAAGCCATTGAGAGGTTAAAAGATTTATGTGAGGGTATTCATGCTTGAGGTTGAAAGGTGGGCTAAGGATAAGCCACCTTTGCTAGCTTCTGTTGCGGTTCAACTTGTTTCCTTTTCTGATTTTCTTTATGATGTGCTTCCCCAGGCAAAGGAACGCTGCTTATTTAGCCATCAATTCCCCCTTCCTGAGTTTTCTTCTTGGTATCGTCTGTACCGTACTCCCCTCAAACCTCTCATAGCTTTTGCCAACATGATTACAGAGTTTCATGAATCAGGAGCAATACTTATTTCTCTTTTTTTTGCGTATAGAAAAGTGCAAAAACTACTTAAAAACAATCCCAATTATTATAAGGAAAATCCCCCATCGCCCGAAGAGTTGCAACAAGGCATATCTATTTTTAAAGATTTATGCGCTCTACCTTTTGAATTGATTAAAGACGATCTCGACCCGCAACCTGTCGATCCTGTTGAGCAAGCCAGATTGTCTGAATACTTGACGAATCATGAACAAGAACTTGGATTCTTCTTTTTTCTCTTTGTCCCCAGCCTCTTTATTTATCAAACAAGCCCCCATATTCTCTATCGAGAGGCTGTTACTGGCGACATCGATTCAATAGAGAAGCTTCTGAAACTCGATCCTCTTATGCTGCACGAACCCATCATAGGCCAGCAAATCCAGATTCTACGTTTTTCCAATAAAATAAACGAATATGAGCGGATTACCTCTGCAGCCCATAAACTTGCTGTAACCAATTACAGCGACATAGAGCATGCACGAAAACGATCAAAAGTTGTTCTGGCGTCAATCATTTCCGTCTTCAGTCAATTGGTAGGTCACCCCCTGAATTCCAGCCAGATAGCTCATTTATTTGACTGTTACAGCAAGGACAAAGAAGAAGGGGACGCCGATTCAGATATCCCTGGTGGCGAATCGTTTAACAAGGCGATAAAGCGTCATAGCCTCCCTTGGCACAATCTATTCCAAAATCTGGACAACAAAAAATAATTTCCTGTCCACGACCTTCCTTTCTGAAAACATCAGAATCTCCAGCAAGAAATCATTCTTCTGGGGGTTTTTATGTTTCAACACTATTCAAAATCAAGCGAAGAGCAGAACGAAGCAAAAGAGATCGAAGAGTTCAAGGCCCCTGGCCTTGTAACAGGTTATATCGACTCTGCCGATATACCTGCCGAAAGGCCAGGGACATACACCGAGCAGTACTGTAACTATCATCCACCTCTCCCGGGCATGGAAGAGTATTGCCCGCAAGAACTGCCTCTTGAATTTAATAACAGTTCAGAAAGTCTGACAGAGACAATAAATAGGATACTGTTAGAACCATCCTCTCGTGACCTTAATTCACTTGAACATTGGCAAAGGGAAGCCCTCTGGCAATGGGAAGAAGAGAATGGTCAAGGGGTCGGTGCATGTCTGAATGTATTTCCCAGCGGAGAGATTACCGGCAGCTGTTATTCACTCGGCCGGAAGGTTGCTCCAGGAAGAAAAGGAAAACTTGTCTCCACCATCTTTACCAAACAGGCACGAAAGACAATCAGACGGGCGGTAGAAAGTAAGGTGACGACTTTCAAGTTGTTTGTTTCTTTGACCTTCGATCCGAAGATCGCACAACTTAACGAGTCAGGGCAAGTGAACCAGTTATGGGCAAAAAAAGAGTTTAAGCGATTCCTCAACACCATAAAAAAGACATATGACCGGTTGGCAGAAAAATCCGGAAAAGAACTGCGGCGAATTAGTTATATCTGGGTCGCAGAAATCCAGGAGGAAAACACCAAAAATATACATTTTCACATCTTGCTGGATCAGCCATTTATCCCTGTGCAATGGTTGGTCAAAATCTGGGGGCAAGCTCCAAACAGTGTCAACGTTAAAAAGCTTAATAATCAGGAACATGCAGTCAATTACATACTCAAGTACATGAAGAAAGGAAATTCCCCCATAGAGGGGAAACGTTACGGCATGACGCAAAACCTCATTGAAGGGTCAAAGCCTGTAAAGCTCAACTTTTACGGCAGAGGTAAACGCAATGCTTTTCTCAAGATCAAGGAAGCACATTCATGGGAAATCGAACAAAATGGTGGGCGTATTCTTGACTGGGGCTTGTATATTCCCCCTCCGAAACGGGAGCGTCAATGGCGAGACAAACAAGGTAATATCCGCACAACTAAAGGGACATCACGGAAGATCGGCTTGAAGCTGAGGAAAGAAATTGAAAATGAAATGGCAGGGATTGAAAAGGCTCTTGAAATTCTTAATTGTATAGACAGCACTAATTGCGAAGTGCCTTTCTAGGAGTCTGTCGGACTTGACTCCTCCGCTGACTGACCTGAACAGGTAGCAAGCCCGAGCTGATACAATTTATTTGGTTCATAGTTTCACCTGCACCACCCCATTTTCTGGAGGTCCGTGCAGACAATCCTCCCAATTAGAGGAGGGAAAATGTTCTTTGTCAATCTATGCGGTCAAAGCCAATTTCAATGTATGCAGCCTTTTGATGTTCCAGGCCATGCAGACAAGGTTCCATTCACCTTGTGCAGCTTCAAGCCCGCGCATCATAAAACGCCGGAAGCTCATCACTTCCTTGATGATGCCGAAGACCGGCTCTGATGTAACCTTGCGCAGCCTGTAAACTGTCTTGCCTGCCGTTGTCTTTAGCCGGTGCGTCATCCTGGCCACTGAATCTGCGTTCTCCGGTAATGGTGGAGGCTCACGAAATCGGTCCCATAAAGACTGGTTGTGATGCTCCCGGTCCGCGGCAATGTATGGAGTTATTTCCTTGTTCTCACAGGCCGTTACGTTGTTTTCGCTGAAATAGCCGCTATCGGCAATCAGTTCCGTGACGATGCCAAGCTCTTTCGGCAACGCCGCAAGATTCTCCAGGGTCGGCTTCAGTTCCTGCTTGTCGTTTGGTTGCTGCGTGACATGGGCAGAGAGAATCAGTTTGGATGTTGTATCAACGCCCGCCTGGGCATTGTAAGCTTGCTCGAAACCGCCACCGGAGACTGGCATGATGCGGGACTCTTCATCAGTCAGATTGACTTGGTCCTTGGCCATGGGGCCTGGTTTCGGAGGCTTGGGCTCTTTGCCACGTGGTTTCTTGCCGGTTTGTTGTTCTTTTTTGGCCCGCTTGGCGAGCTTTTCTTCGTACTCTTTCTGTTCACGGTCATGACGTTCGGCAGCTCGGCGCTCGATCTCGGCCTTGGCGGCGGCAATTGCTGAAAGGCGCTTCTCGCGATGCTCAAGTTCCTCGGGAATGCTCATCCCGTCCGGGGTATCGCTATGGTCGGCATCTTCCGCTTTCTTGAGCAGTTCGGCAACTTCGGTCTTTAACTGTGCCTCCAGCTTGCAAGCATGTTCGTAACTCAGGGCTTTGTGCTTGGAAGCATTTGCGTTGATCTTGCTCCCGTCCAGGCTGACGCTTCCCAGTTTCAATAATTTCATCTGGTTCGCTATCAGCAGAATCTGGACGAAACATTCTTTGAGTTGCGGTGAAAAACGCCGCCGAAAATTGGCAATGGTGTCATGGTCCGGATGGGTATTGGCAGCAACATAGCGAAACGCTACTGAGTCGTACGTATTGCGCTCCAGCTTGCGACTGGAGAAGACTCCGGTGGCATAGCCGTAAAACAGAAGAGCAACCAGCATTTCCGGGTTATATGGTTGAGAGCCACGACCAGCATAGGACTTTTTCAAAGAGCTAAGGTCGAGTTGCTCTACGATCTCGACCACAAAACGGGCCAGGTGCCCTTCGGGCAGCCAGTCCTGCAATGATGGTGGAAGCAGGTACTGTGTCTCCCGGTCACATTCGACAAATTTTACTGACATCTCGCTCAACTCCTGATGTAGCAAGGTTTCAAAGCTGAGCGAGTATAACACATTACGTCGGAAAAGTCCGACAGACTCCTAGGAGGGGAAAATGAACAGTCAAAAAATACATGATCCCCTCACGTCTTGCGAATTTTTAACCGTAGTGGAATTGGCCGAACGCCTCCATGTATCCCGAGCAACACTCTTTAACTGGATGCAGAAAGGCGTCCTCGCGCAAGGAAGACACTATTTCAAACGGGGGCGTATTCTCAGATTTATCTGGTCAAACGAGCTGATACAGGAACTGCTGGCCGATTCCTTTGAAAATGAAAAAAAGCATCCATCCGTCAAACCTTCTGTAATGCTGATTCAACAAAAAAAATCAAGTCCGATCAATTGGGAGTACTGAAATGATAATTAAGATGTGCTATGGTGATGCCCGGACTTTGGCCGGTGGGTACTGGATAGCGGAATGGAGAAAACCATGAAGCAGTTAGCCCACCTTGATTTGCTCTTTGACAATGAGGAGAAGAAACAGGGAACCATCATTAGAAAACCAGGCTCACGAAAGCTTTATATCCTCTTTTACTATTTTAACCGCAGGGTTGAAAAGTCTACAGGCCTTAACGACACTCCCAAGAACCGGCAGAAAGTAAGGCTTTGGCTCGACAGGCTGATTGAAAGGCGAGATGCGGGTAAACTTGTATTTGCAGAAGCTTTCCCAGGAGCGCAGGAAGAGGAAAAGGCCTACTTTGCCAAGCTGGAAGGGTGGCAGTATGCACCGGAACCGAGGGACATTATCTTCGGCTCATATCTTCAAGATTGGCTCAAAAACGTCTGGGGCAACTACCCTGAAGGTACAAAAAAGGACGACTACAAGCTGATTATCGATTACTGGCTTGTACCGTTTCTTCGGGGATATGACTTTCTTTCAGATTAGCGGGGTAGAAATCCAGAAATTCATCTCAACCCTGAAATGGAAGAAAGGGACGAAGAAAGGGCAACTCCTTTCAAAGGCTAGGGCAAAGAATATCCTTATACCCCTTAGAACGATCTGGATCGATGCCTGCGATCAATTCCGCTGGACGTTGCACAACCCCTTCTCAAACCTGAAAAAGCATCTCCCAAAGACACCGGCAAAGAGAAGGGAAGGGTTCCGGTTTGATGAGTGGATGGAATTTCTCAATCAAGTCGATTCGTGGTATCAGCCGGTTGTTGAACTGATGTTACTTACCGGAATGATAAATTCAGAGATTGCCGGATTAAGAAAAAGCGACATACACCCCAACTACATCCTGGTGCAGCACACAATTGTAAGGGGAAGGGAAAACGACACTCCGAAAACGCTCTACCGGATTAGAAAGATTCCCATTACCCAGGCGATTAGAAAGCGGTTGGACATCCTCAGAGACAGAAGTACCGGCGATCATCTGGTAACTGCCAAAGCCGGGACAATCTTCCGTCCAGCCAACTTTTTAAAGGATGTATGGACAAAGGCGGGAAGGGCAAGCGGTATAACCGACAAAGTACCATATTCCCTCAGACATTCTTTTGCAGCCTGGGCTTTAACTTTGAGGATTGATCCTAACCGGCTTGTGAGGCTCATGGGACATGGATCAAAGAAAATGATCTATGAAGTTTACGGGGATTATATCGAGGGGCTGGATGAGGATTTCTGGCTAATTCTTGAATACTTCGGCAGAGATTTTGCCGAACCCAGGAGAAATGGCAATCCTTCAATTTACGGATACCAGGATGAACAGATGATGATCCCTGAAAAACGCCCATATTTGACAATAGCGCATAAAAACTAAAACCCCGAACATCCATTAAAACTTTTTTAGTGAAAGTTTTGGTGAAAGTCGGGGTGATTTAGAAGAAATCCTGAAGGATTCCTTATAGTTATATGGAGCGGGAAACGGGATTTGAACCCGCGACTTCAACCTTGGCAAGGTTGCACTCTACCACTGAGTTATTCCCGCGCAACAAGTGTAAGCTTTATATCAAAAGAGGAAAGCCAAGTCAATATTTTTTTACCCAATAATTTCATATGCTAACAATGATGCAAAACCATTACCGCGCGCATGACAGGGGTCTTTAAACGAATGTTGAAATATATTGTGTTGGTTGAACAACAGAGTCGTAACCAAATGAAATATATAGCCAAAATGCCTTAATAACACTAAATCCCTGAACTTAAGATAACTGCAATATATCCTAGAATATGAAATATACGTTTAGCAGGCCGCGCTGACAAATAGTTTCGAGGTTGATTTTATACTCTTAAATATATATTGACTTTACTAGACGACCGGTCTATTTTTAACCATGGCTTTGAGTGACAAAAAAAAAGAAATCATAAAAGCGGGTATGGGCATTATCGCACGTCAGGGTTTCAATTCCACCGGGATAGATGCGATTCTGAAGCGGGCGAAAGTTCCCAAAGGCTCATTTTACCATTATTTCTCCAGCAAACAGGAATTTGGCCTCTCCGTGCTCGATCATTTTGCCGCCGGTATTGAAAGGATTTTTGATTCATATCTGATTGATGAATCCGCCACGGCGGTCAATCGTTTGAAAAATTGTCTGGAGAGCCTTCTTGCGAGATTCGAGACGAACAATTGCAGCATCGGCTGTCTTGCGGCAAATATGGGACAGGAACTTGCTGATCAGAGCGATGAATTCAGGATGAAACTCTCGGGCATATTCCGTTCATGGTTATGGCAATTTGAGAGATGCATTCGTGAAGCTCAGGATAGTGGTGAGATATCGAATGATGTTTCTCCTGAATTACTCGCGGAGTTTCTTCTTTCCGGCTTCGAGGGCGCTCTTCTCCTTTCCAAGGTGGAAAAAACACCTGCTCCCTTGCGGAACTTCATAAACATATTTTTCGACAGGCTTTTGAAGCAGCCGGGCAAGTGATGTAACTGGATTGGTTGAGGCACTGCTGAAAAAAATCAGAACAAGCGGGGTTACGATATGGTACGCGAAAAAAGTCCGAAGCTTGAAGAAATTGAAACGGATGAAGGAAGTGACATTCTGAAATTCAAGACGACTGATGAACTGATTCCGCGTCTGTCAACCCTTATGCAGAAAGGCTGTTTCGTAAAAGTCAAGACAGGCTGCAGTTTGAGTGATCTGCTCTGCGACCAGTTCGGTATCAGCCCTGACTATATAAAAAATGATATAAAAGTGATTTTTCTCGATTACAGTCCGGTGGATGATCTGGATGCCGCCGTAGTAAAAGACGGGGCAATACTGGCTCTTTCCGCCGCCATGCCGGGGCTGGTCGGTGCCGCGATGCGAAGAGACGGATTGTCGTGGATGCGATCTTCCATTACCTATCATGAGCAGGAAAACAAACATGAGAAACAGGAAGGCGTATTACATGTAAAACTCTTTAACCAGGTTATGGCCGACCTTGGCGAATCATTTCTGAGGCGAGGGGTTTTTGTCAAATCCGGGTTTCTGGCAGATTTTCTTGGCAGGTTTGCCGGGGATTTCTGGCAGGGTATCAAGGAGATCACCATGGACGGTGAAATTTTGTCGAGAAGTTCTCTGTTGGAAAATCTGCTGGCGGACGAGAAATGGGTGAAATTGTCCATCGGATGACGTTCAGGGGTAAACGGCCCCTGTGTGTTGAGTCAGACCAAAATAAAAGGAGGCTGCAAATGCGGCCTCCTTTTTTAATTCAGGAAAATATATGTTCTTCTGTCGAGTTCCCTAATTCTGATGGTACTGCGGTGGATTACTTCTTTTCGGGACCTGCCTCGAGAGCCTTGTCTATAGCCTGGAAATTAGCTCCGGGTATGAATTTGCCGTTGACGAAGAACATCGGTGTGCCGCTTACATGGACCTCACCAGCAATCTGGATCTGTTCCTTGAGCAGTTTTTTTCCTTCTTCGGTGACCCCTTGTGGCAGGGTTTTGTCATACTTTCCGGACAAGACTTCATTAAATGCGGCAGCCTTGTTCTTCTGGCTCAATATCCACTCGGCTTTTTCAGGTGATTTTGGATGAAGTGAAGGGACAGGGTAGAGGAAAATGTAGTGTGTGATATCCTTTTTGCTTTTCCAGAACTCGAACGATTTGCGGCAGTACGGGCAGTCCGGGTCAGTGAATTCGATTACCGAATTTTTGCCATTACCTATTTTGATTGCCTTTGAGAGGTCAATCATATCAAGTTTCTTCTCGATAAGTTCGTTTCTAGCCTCAGCAGTCAGGTTCCTGCGATCCTTTGTGTATATTTCACCTACGATTACATTTTCGCTTTTCGGACAATAATAGAATATGTTGTTGCCGGACCGGATTTCAAAAAGGCCTTCTATGGGTGTTTTCTTTATGCTGTCCACCGGTGCACCAGGGAATGCCTTAAGCAGGCTTTCCTTGACCGATTTGTAATCACTGGCGGCAAAGGCCACTGTGGTGCTGATGAAAAATACGGCTGCTGCGGCTAGGATTTTTTTCATTACAAGATCTCCTTTTGCATTTATGCGGATCGAAAAATATTGAACCGCATCATACTTGTTTAATCTGTTTCAGGCAAGGTAAAGCTGTGAAGTGCGGATTTTTGCCGGTGCTGCTGGACCTGGTAAATAATAAGAAAAGGGGGTTACAATTTATGTTGTAACCCCTCGTATTATTTACTCATTGAAAGTACATGCAGCGGCTTGTAAATTTAAGCTTTAACCGGGACTACTTCAGTAAATACGTCGCAGTATCGGCTCGACATGCTCTTTGGTAATGTAATCACAAATATACCTGTTTTTATCTTCTCTCAGATCAGTAAACTGTACACCTATCCCGGAAGGGAAGGTGGATTTTACTGAAGTTTCCTTTTTATTTATCCAGGTAACTCTCGCCGTGCAGTTTATTTCGATATCGGAATTAGGGAGTATAAAGTCAATATCGATAATTGAATTCACTGGGATTATTTCTTCAGTTTCTATGAAAAGCCCTTCAGTGCTTATGTCCACCGTATTCCCTGATAACCTTCTGCCGGCATCACATGTCCAGTCGACACGAAAACAAGCCGCAAACCTTGGCGCGGCTCTCTTGTTCATGGGGATGTATTTCTTGATAACGCTAAAGAAAGTATGTCTGTTGATTGGCTTGAGAATTACATCATTGCATCCGGCCTGATTGCAGCTTTCAATATTATCTTTCTTGCCGTGAGACAGGGTAATCAGGATCGGAATGGAATTCAGAGATTCATCCATTTTTACAGTCCTGCAGCACTCCAAGCCATTGATGACAGGCATATCCGCCGACAAAAAAACCAGATGAGGATTTTTATTTCTGATTATATCCAGAGCATCCTTACCGTTGTCACAGGTAAGAACACTGACTCCAGATGTTTTCAAATAGGTCCTGCAAAGCTCGAGAAAGATATTATCCTTATCGGAAAACAGAATTTTGATACCTTCGGACATGATCATTAATCCCCATTCGTTCTACAATTAATTTACTGCCGGTAAATACCTCGAACAAAACACTTCAGAACCAAATAGTTATTTGATTTTATTTCTTGGGTTGTTTGGCTACGATCTTGTCCTTGATTTTGTCATATAATCCCGCAGGAATTATCTTTTTGGATTTCAACTGATCTTTCTTCGTATACGGCCTGCCGGCAATTATCTTCTTGGCGTAAGTATCGCCGACGCCGGGAACAGCTTTCAGTTCGGATTCAGGCGCGCTGTTGATGTCAATCAGTCCGGTTTTCGCTTTTGCTGCTGATGTCGCCTTCTCTGTGATTTTTGAAGGCATTTTCATATCTGTTGCGAAGGCGAGTGATCCGGTGAGAAGCAGTGCAAAAGTGAAAGCTACGATTCTTGTTAGATATCTTTTCATTTTAAAGCCTCCTTTTTTAATGAAATCAGCTGCTTGTAGTAAAGCATATTAATTGAAGTTGTCAATGATGTGCCATAAGACTGAACTTACCCGAATACTTTTATAGAACATATCAGTCCCGCAATCAGAAGAACGACTCCGACAAGGCTTTCAAAAAATATTGATAACCAAAAAGTTGTTGGAGCATTCTCACAGGTTCGGTAACCAATCCTGGTTTTCACTTTACCGGACTTCAACTCCCTGCCTACCTGTAAAAAACACAGAATAGCCAACGGAATCAGGAAGATACCAGGATAAGTTAACATTATTGCGTAGAACTCCATGGTGTCAGTACTTTATGGTGTGATGATTCGTTAAAACAAAAAATTATAATGGTTTTATGCCAATCACGGTCTTTACAGGAATGATCAAAGTGGTATTAGAAAGGCTAATTCATCAGTTACCTGCTGCGGATTTGCAGTTCTTGCCTCCATGATTGCGCGCAGGTGAATCATGGTATCAAGGTCTATATGGACATACCTGACTCCCAACAGGTTCTTGCGGCTATGCACCACCTCTGCATGGAATTGCAGGGTTATATCAGAATTACTCAACTTGAGTTCCATATTGCATCTATAGCCTTCAGGTATCAAAATATCATCGGTAAGCTCGACCAGGGCTCCTTTTAAGGAGATGTCCAGAATTCTTGCTTCATGACTGCTTTTTTCGAATTCAACAAAAATCTTCTCGTCACACGCGATACGGCTGAATCGTCTTTTCTCCTCCATGTCTTACCTCGCTGAGATATTTTGAAAAACCCGTGGCAAATATTGAAACAAACAAATTACAAAATAGCAAAAAATTTGGATTTATCAAAAAATATTTTGATTTATAAATTTTCTTTATCAAGTGAAGCAGCCTGGAAAATATATGAGGAAAGCGTTGTATTCGGAAATGTACATTAATTTGATGATTAAATTAAAAAGCCTGATTTTTATCGTGCGTCAGGTCATATTTTTCGACTTGTAATTGATGAAGGCAAAAAAATGAAAATAATATATCTCTGGAAAGGTAATTTATTTGACAAAATATTGCTTTGAGATATATTCTTGTTCAAACATTAAATCTATGAAATTTAATGTTGTAAATAAACTGAATCGCAGATCCTCATGGTTTGGAAAATTATCACTGAATTTACGATCGAGCATAAGGCAACATATTTCGTGGTAAGATGGTTTCTCTAAACGGTGGAATAACGGATTTCGACTTTTTCATTTCAATCAAATATTACAATCCCCAGTGAGCTTATGAAAAATAATGATGACGCGTTAATTCTTGTTGTTGATGACGATCGATTCATGCGTTTATATCTTCGAGACTTGTTGAGCGAAGCCGGATTTAGAGTTGAAGTGGCTGCTGACGGCTTGGCTGCAATTGAAATTTACAACACCCGTCAACCCGAACTGATTTTGATGGATCTCAATATGCCCGGACAGGACGGTATCCAGACTTGCAGGGAAATCCGTATCCGCCCCAAAGGAACACATTCACCGGTTCTCATGATTACCTCAATGGACGATGAAGACTCGATTCAATGTGCTTACGAGGCCGGGGCCAGTGACTTCATTCCGAAACCGATCAAAGACGGGATTCTCATTCAAAGGATACGATATATCCTTCGTTCCACAAGAAACACGAAAAAACTGGCAAAAGAAAAAGTCAGACTGGATATGATTCAACGGATTGCCAGGCTGTCGAACTGGGAATGGAATCCTTCGACCGGGGAATTCCGGGTCTCGGATGAAACGCTGAATCTGCTTGGGAGGAATGATGGGAAACGGATAAGTCTGTTTGAGGATTTTCTCTCTATTTTTTCGCAGGACGAAGGCAACCGGATTGAATCGGCACTCAAAACCGCTATAGCCCGCAATACGTCATGCTTTTTAGAATTTGAAATTCCCGGAGAATATCCGACGTCGTCTCTGTTTCGCCTGCATGGGCAGATGATTACTGAAACTCCTGAAGCCAACGGCATAATGGTCGGCACGATACAGGATATAACCGAGCTCAGGTTGAATGAAATAAGAACGCAAATGTTGAAGCGGGCAATTGAATGTCTGCCGATCGGGATAAGCCTGGTAGGCAGAAATGGAAAAACTATCTACGTAAACCCGGCGGAAGCAGAGCTCCATGGATATACAGCTGAAGAACTCATCGGAACTGAAGCCAGGCAACTGGCCCATCACAGGTTCAGGAAACCTTTTTCGCCCCAGCAGCTTGATGGTTTCGGAACGTGGACCAGGGAAAGCATAAATATGAGGAAAAACGGCCAGGAGTTTCCGGCACAGCTGACCTCGGTTGTTGTCAAGGATTTCTCAGGTGAAATTCTGGGCCTGGTTACTACCTGCGAAGACATAACAGTGAAAAAAAACACTGAAAACAAAATCTATAATCTCGCATATTTTGACGTTTTGACCGGGCTTCCCAATCGCAGCATGTTTCAGGACCGGTTGGAACATGCAATCGCTCATGCACAACGTGAAAAAAGCAAATTCTGCCTTCTTTTTCTCGATCTGGACAATTTCAAGGATGTGAATGATACCTATGGACATCGTTTAGGTGACCGGCTTCTCCATAGAGTTGCCAATCGATTGTCCGAAAATTTACGTGAGTCCGACACACTGGCGCGGGTAGGGGGCGACGAATTTGTCCTTATTGTTTCATCTGTCTACGATCAGGAAAACGCATCATCAGCTGCCAGGAGGGTGATGGCTTTATTTGAGATGCCCTTTGATATTGATGGAAAAATGATTTACAGCAGCGCCAGCGTCGGCATCGCCATGTATCCGGATGATGGCCTGGACAATGAAACCCTCACCAAGTGTGCCGACAATGCCATGTACCAGGCAAAAAAAGAAGGAAAATCACATTTCCGGTTTTATTCAATGGAAATGCATCACAAAATGATGCGTCGCGTTGCCATTGAAAACGGTCTGCGATTCGGCCTGGAAAGAAAAGAGTTCTTTTTATCTTACCAGCCTCAATGGGACCTTAAAACAGCCGGGATGACGGGTGTGGAAGTTCTTATACGCTGGAACAGCCCGGAATTCGGTCTCATGCCGCCGGCGGAATTCATTTCGCTTACGGAGGATTCCGGACTGATTTACGAGTTGGGAGAATGGATATTGCACACCGCAAGCTTTCTGACAAAAAAATGGATTTTGTCCGAACATAAGACTTTCAGGATTGCCATTAATATTTCAGCTCAACAATTGAAGCACCCGGACTTTCTTGCAATGATTAAGAGGATCTTAACTGAAAACTGCATCGATCCCGCGTTTATCGAGCTGGAATTTACTGAAACCGTTCTGATGGATGACGCTGATAAAAATATCCGCATTCTTCAGAGTCTCAAGCAAATGGGTATAATATTGAGCCTGGATGATTTCGGGACCGGCTATTCGTCTTTAAATTATTTGCGCAACTTTCCGATTGACAAAATAAAGATTGACCGTTCCTTTATCAAAGACATTAATGAAAAGACTGATAACGTGAAAATAGTGAAGGCAATTATTTCGCTGGCTCAGAGTCTGGGACTGAAAGTTGTCGCTGAGGGCGTAGAAAACGGCGATCAGCTGAATATTTTGAAGAAACTGGGGTGCCATGAAGTCCAGGGATTTTATCTTGCCGAGCCAATGTCTTTAGAAAAAATCACCGGAATGCTCGGATACAGACACACGAAAATCTATAGTTGATGATCAAAATAATGCCGTTGCCATTTGCATGGTAAATAGCCTGGAATTGGGATATTTTCTGATAAAGCAGCCGAAAGAGAGTCGGAAAGCGTTCTGTTCTCCCACCTTCAAACCCGCTTGATTCATCCATGAAACAGCACCCCGCAATTAAACCTGCCACCATAGCATTTCTCCAAAGGACAATAAAAATTCAATTTTGACCGGATGGAAGAAAAGACTTATCTCTTCAAATAACTAAAAAATATATTTCTCAGTAAATATTTTATTTGACAAAATATGCCAATGCGATATTATATTGTTGAAAATAGCTCTATGATTATATATTTATCAATAATTATAACTATTTGCATAATATCTGATTTTTTCGTGTGTAAATATTTGACATTTCTGTGAGATGTTTTTATCAATTGCAAGCTGTTTCATGTCAATGATTGGGCTTCAAGGAGGTTATATGGTCATGGAGAGCTGGAAAGACAAACCGGTTGACCTGCTGGCAACTCTTAAAAACTGCCAGACCATTGCCAGTTACAATCTTACTTTGTACTGCATCCCCGAAGACGGTGGGCGGAATTCTTTGAATTTGACGCAAAGTGGATCAATTATACATAATCAGTTTTGCAATCAGATGGTTACACCTTTCCTGGAAGATAAAATGAAGAATGCAGTGGAGAAAGGCAGATCTTTGATCTGCCGGGTGCTGGGCGGGCTTATTTGTTTCATTGTGCCATTCCGTTCCGTCTCTGCAGTATATTGTCTTGTCGGCGAAGGTTTCAGGGATAACTCCATCAATCTACAGCAATTGGAACAGTTAGCAAAAGCCAGAAATACCGATGCGTTTGAGATTATCGAGAAACTGGTTGAACTTCCTGTCAAGACCTTCTTGGAAGTTGAAGAAGACGTCCGGCAACTTCGTTCAATATTAGCGGAAGTCCTTGACGGAAATATTTGCAGATCTATCTATGATAAAACCAAAACACAGTTGAGTGGCATTATGCGGAGCTTGTCACAAATGGATGAATTGCAAACTGTAGATGAAGTTTGCTCATTCTGCGGCAAATTGTTCGGGACACTGTTTGAATTGCCTAAAATTGCCATTGCGTTTCGCGATGATAAATTTGACGGATTTAAGGTCAAAGGTGTATGGGGCTTACCAGAAGATGTAGCAAATATCCAGGAAGACAAGCTGTTGCTCCTCGTTTCAAACGGTATGGTTAAAAAGGAAATCAAATTCAGCAATGAATTCAAAAACCTGTTTCCTCAATGTATCCTGGCTGAGCATGTCAGCTGTTTCCCCCTTGAGTCAAAAGGTGATCTCTTCGGATGCGTCGCATTGTTTGACGGGAAGATGAGCCACATGGATGAGACCCTGGTGGAATTGATAACGAACAGGGCAGCCACTAAACTGATGCAATTGAAAAAGGACCGGGAGCAGCTGCTGGTGGGTTCTTTATCCAATAATCTTATGTCTCTCACAAATACCCTTTTATCCGTTGAAAGCAAGGAGGAACTCTATAAAAGTTTATTGGAGACTGCCGCGGATCTGGTTGGTGCCTCAAGAGGTTCGATAATGCTTATCGACAAAACCGGCAAGAGACTGCAGATCGGCTTTTCCAAAGGTATGAATGAACGGCTCGCGCAAAGTATTACGGTAAATGTGGGAGAAGGGATTGCCGGAAAAGTGGCAAGTGACGGACTGCCGCTGCTGGTCGATGACGTGGAAAAGGACCTCAGGGTCGGCATACAGAATCGCTCCCGGTTCAAAACCAAATCATTACTCTGTATTCCATTGAAACTCAAGGACAAGACAATCGGCGTCATAAATCTCTCCGATAAGGAAAACCGCAAAGCATTTACTGAAGCCGATATGAATTTTCTCGCATCTTTTGCCAATCTGGCCTCGTTGATGCTGGAGCGAACCTGGAACAAGGAAAAATATTCATTTCTCGAGCAAATGTCGGTTACAGATTCCCTGACGGGACTTTACAATCGAAGTTTCATGAGAAACAGGCTCGAGGAGGAAATAAGCCGTAGCAGCCGTCACGGCTTAAACCTTTCAGTTATCTTCATGGATCTTGATTATTTCAAGGCTTACAATGATAGCTGCGGCCATCTTGCGGGTGACTTTGCATTGCAGAAGACAGCGGAGATACTGAAGTCTATGGTTCGTGAAATGGACATAGTGGTGCGATACGGTGGAGAAGAATTTTGCATAATATTACCCGATACATCAAAGAGTGAGGCAATTGCTGTTGCTGAAAGAATCAGAATAGAAATTGAGCAAGAAGCGTTTTCTTGCCAGGAGAATTTTACCTCAGGGAGATTAACCGCCAGTTTCGGTATTGCTTTGTATCCCGAAGACGGACACACATTTACAACGTTGGTCCATTCAGCCGACATGGCAATGTACAGGGCGAAGGCGGAAGGGAGAAACCGTGTCGTGGCAGGAATACCCGTACTGACTTCAAGAGATGATAACACCTTGTAGGTTGTGCCATGTCAGGTTTTAAAAATGTTTTTGAATATTAACAGCTTTTATGCCATCAATAACATGTTGAAGCAACCATTATCGCCTTGTCACAACGGGGAAAGTGATCCGTTAGACGCTCGTACAAATTGTACCAAAGCTGTCGCCCTTGCATGTAGATGGAACAGGAAGTTCTTGCATTGAGTTCAATCAAAACCCTCCGATTTTGATAATTACTACTATTCCTCTCGTTTAAATCATATTAAACAATGACGAAAACAGTTATTAGACCATTACAGCGATCTTTGCGAGCATTAGCCTTTGTTTACAAAGCCCTCTTGTATATATTTGTTATTTATCATAATTAACTGTTCAGGAGTAACATTGAAAGCATTTTCTTGTGGATAGAAATAACATCATGGTTTGACTTTACTATAATGAAAGTTACAATTATGTTGATACTAAAGTGGGAATCTGTTTTTTTAAATAAGACATATTTTGAAATTAACTTGGCCCGGTAATAATTTGCTCCTGCTTTTAATTGTTGACGATATGTCTATTGCCGGGAATTTTTTCAAAGAATTGTTTCTCTAATATATCCATCAATAAAAATTCTCACGACGTAAAAAGGGAAGGGAGGCTTTGAGAAGACTCAGCACATCTGTACAAATAACGATTTGCGGAGGTGAGTATGGTTGTCATTGAAAATGGAGAAAAGTCACCCGTTGCTGAATTAATTGGTGGTCAACCCAACATGTTAAGCTTTAACATACCGGTGAAATTCCGGATAATATTTTCATCCGGCTCAATAGTTGAGGGAACACTTACCCCAAATAACAGCTTGACTCTTACGCCCATGGAAGATTTTGTTGACCTTACATTTACAATTGATGAAGAAAGTACACAGCCTCTTCATCTGGTTAAAGAATAAATACGCCAGTGACCTGCAGATAAACAATCAATACCGGATTTAAAAAAAAGGGTCAACACCGGCAGTGAGAACTATACTTGATATACCCGGCTGCCATTGACTATATGTGTACTTAATATTTCATCCTTCAGTAAGTTCATCCTGTCATCTGAGTTTACTTCTGTTCTTTCCTTTATTTACTCCCTTGCAAACAATTTTATAAAGATTTTCGCCGACACTATCAGCCAAAATAGGTTGCTTGATTACTTTTGATACAGGAGCAGACCACAACACCTTGCCATTTGTGTCATAGTCATTAATTTGTATGTTACGATATGTTTGTTTTTTACAATCATATTCGCATAAAACCAGAGTATGAGAAAATTTATCATAACCTTGTGTCGGTAACCCTTCCTTTTCTTGTGCCTTTATCATAAAGTTAGCATCATCTTTAATTTTTACCCAAACTCTGACCAGAGAATTGGGAAGACGCTTAATACTTGTTTCGCTTACGGTTATGATTTTCTTTGTGGAAGTCGCAGTAAATACAGCAGGGTATATTTTCCGAGGTGCTTTTTTCACTTTGATAGCAGATTTGCTGACGGTAATTTTTTTCGTTGTGGCAGTCGCCGTTTTTTTGCGGAAGCTGTGTTCGATCAGAATTCTATCCTGCGGAGCAAGATTTACAACTTTCCTATAGGCTTTATAGTTTTTATATTTGATTGCTATAGTGTATTTGCCCTCCTTAACATTAAGCTCTTTGAGTGTCGGTGCAACACCTTTTTTTTCACCATCGATATAAATTGTTCCTTGTGGTCTGACCTTAAATTCTATGACAGCAAATAAATTTTTCTCTTGCTTCATTTTTCTGGCAGTTGTCTGCATTTCAAAAGAACTAACCATGTTTTTTCCGGTTTTATTCTGCTCTACACTGGTCGTTTTCCTTTTCGGTTGCAGCAGCACAAATGAAACAGCCGTAAATATCGCAAGAGTAAATAAGCCATACAATCTTATGCTTTTTCCTCTTGTAATCAGGAAGAAATTAAAATTTTTCCACCCTGGTGCAGTTGGCGATTGGGTGGATTCTTCAAGATTTACGTCCTGCCCGATTGCTACCCCATTGAGCGTGTCTAATCCGCTGTTTGACATAGACATACTGGAAGCATTCTGATGATTGGGATGAGGATTCCCAAGGAAGCGATACAAGTCGGCAAGAAACACCATCGCCCTTGCCAGCTCTTCAGTCCTCTTATTTACGATTAATTCCAGCTTATCATGTGCATTTTGCAGTTCCTCTCCAAAATGTTTGCCAAACGTCCCATTAACTATCGAGGTAAAGATATAAACGTCCTTAGTTTCGATGGTCTCCACGTCCACTGCTACGCTCAGAAGTTGCCAATAGGCCACCGTGCCGTCATTCCTCGTGAGTCTGATTTCACATTTCTGCATGCCCTGCCTTTGCAGAACGCGTTCGAGGTGACTAGAAAAAATATTCCTATCATCTGCATCAGCAATAAAACTGAAAAAAGGTTTATTGATGAGCATTTGACTCTCTATTCCCAGCAGTTGCGAGCCGGCAAAATTTACATCCCTTATCAATCCATGCGCATCAAAGGTAAAATAGCCGACAGGGGACAAGTTATATAGTTTGTCATACTTGTTCGGAGATAATTCAAGTCCCTCCCAGGTTCGACGCAGTTCTTCGTTCTGTAACTCCAGCTCTACCTGGTGACGCTGCAGCTCGTCGAGAATTCGGCGTATATCGGCCACAGACCGGGGAAGATTTTTCCCTTCCGTTTTCGACCTCAGCCACGCTTCAGCTCTTTCAGCAGCTTCGGCTGGCGTGCTTTCTCTCTTTTTCATGATGTGACCTCACTTAATGAGGCTACTGCTGGATGCCATTTCCAACCTGAGATATAAACAAATCTTGTAAAAAGAATTCACTTAATAAAAAAGCCGGGTCGCCGAATATCGGCTGATATTTCGGCGACCCGGCTGTCTCTGTAAGACCCATAGGCTTTCCGTCCCACCCTCGCGAGTGGTTTAGCATTATCGTGTATCAAAAACGGAATAATTACAATAACCTAACCTATTACTTTCTGAAAAAAGTTTAGTTTGAAATTTGTCGTTGTCAAGAATGCCCCAGACCGATGGTGTAAGAATTTGGTTTTACCCACTTGTAATTTTTGCAGAAATTGTTGCTAACCTGTGTTCGGGTTATAGGTCCGAAAACATAAAAAGAAAAAGGCACCTACAAAAATTTGTAGATGCCTGTTATTTATGGTGTCCCCGACACGATTCGAACGTGCGACCTGCGGATTAGGAATCCGACGCTCTATCCTGCTGAGCTACGGGGACGCGCAAGAGTCAAAATTTATATATCACAGAGTCTGTTTTTGCAAGACTTTTTTCCTCTCTGAATTGTAAAGCTTTCTTCGGCGAAAGCAATGCATTAGAACGTGAGAAGAGAAAAAACCTTTCCAACCGGCAGTTTATCCCTGCCGTGAAGGAATCCGAGTTCCGCGAGGAAACAGCATTCGACGATATCGCCCTGCATGCTTTCGACCATGTCGACAACCGCGGCCGTTGTCCCACCCGTCGCCAGGAGATCGTCCGCTATCAGGATTTTCTCTCCCTTTTTGATGGCATCAGTGTGAATCTCCAGGCTGTCCGAGCCATATTCAAGGTCGTAGGTTTTCTTGAATGTTTCGGCCGGAAGCTTGCCGGGCTTTCTTACCAGGACGACCCCGGCGCCGAGTTTATAGGCAAGGGCAGCTCCGATGATGAAACCCCTTGCTTCGACTCCAACTACCTTATCGATCTTTTGACCTATATAGCGGTGGGACATGAGATCAACCATTCTCTGGTAGGAAGAGGCATCCGACAGCAAAGTGGTAATGTCTTTGAAAATAATCCCCTTTTTGGGGAAATCTGGTATGTCTCGGATAATGTTTTTCAAATCTTCCATTTGTTCTCCCGGTTCAGTTTAAGTTGTCAATCACGCTTCGGCTCCGACAGTTCGACAGTTTTCCTGAGTTTTTCCAATGCCTTTGCCTCTATCTGCCTTATGCGCTCCCTGGTCACGCCGAAACTGCGTCCTATGACGTCGAGAGTTTGCGGATCCTTATCGCCGAGTCCGAAACGCATGCCGATTATTTTTTTTTCGTTTTCCGAAAGCGATTCGAGCCATTTGGTTACAAGTTCGTATTTGTTGATATCTTCGAGAAGTACCGCGGGTGAAACAGTTGAAGTGTCCTCGATGGTATCGATAAGGAAATAATCGCTGTTTTCTCCCATGGGTCGTTCTATTGAATATGTTTTCTTCAGCAGCACCATGAGTCGCCGGACGTATGCTATATTTACCGACATCTTGGAAGCCACTTCCTTGATTGTAGGCTCGCGGTTCAGTTTCTGGACCAGTTCCCTGGTCGACTTCAGCATGCGGTTTATATCATCCGAGACATGAACGGGAAGCCGGATGGTACGGGACTGGTTGACAAGGGCGCGTTCGATTGATTGCCTTATCCACCAGGTAGCATAGGTGGAAAACCTGCATTCCTTGGAAAGCTTGAATCGTTCGACGGCCTTTATCAGTCCAAGGTTGCCTTCTTCGATCAAATCCAGAAACGGCAGCCCCCTGTTGATATATCGCTTGGCGATTTTGACGACCAGCCTCAGGTTGGACTCTATCATCTTGTCCCTGGCCGCCTTTTCACCCTTGTCGATGCGGGCTGCAAGCAACTTTTCTTCGTCGGCCGTAAGGAGTGTCGTTTTCTGAATTTCACGCAGATAGTGCTTTATGGCGTCATCGTAAGGACCTTCGAAAATGGGTCTGGAATCTTCTTCGGCTTCCTCCTCCTCTTCGACATCATCAGGTTCTTCAATTTCATCCGGCTCTTCGATCTCATCAGGTTCTTCAGACCCTTCGAAAACCAGCGTGTCAGGTTCTGGCAGAGGAAAATCTTCAGCCGGTATGAGGGCATCAGAATCTTCTATATCTTCCATCAGCTTGTCAATTCCCATATGATACATCTCCGGGGTGTTCGGCAATTCCCGTGTAACGGAAATTCCGGTTTGTGTTAATCTTCGCCTTCCCAGCCGAACTTGCCGACCAGCTTTACGAAACGACAGCCTATCAGGTTCTCCCTTAAAAGTGAACCGTCTTCTTGTTTGGTTATTCTCACCAGTGTCTGAACATACTGGTCTCCCACAGGAATTATCAACCTGCCGCCGACAGCAAGCTGGTCGGCGAGTATGTCCGGGATCTCAGGAGCCCCCGCGGTTACGATTATGGCGTCAAAGGGCGCTTCCTCTTTCCAACCCATTGTTCCGTCTGATATCTTGATGTTTATATTCAACAGGCCAAGGCTGTCAAGAGCCTTACGGGCTTTCATGGCAAGAGGGCGGATCCGTTCCATTGTGCAGACACGATCTGCAAGCAGGGCCAGAATTGCCGCCTGGTACCCTGAACCGGTCCCGATTTCGAGAACCTTTTCCTTTCCTGAAAGTTCCAGTAATTCCGTCATAAGCGCGACCATGTAGGGTTGTGAAATAGTCTGCTTTTCCCCGATCGGCAGGGGGGTATCGTTGTATGCCTGAGCGGCCATCGCCTCTTCGACGAAAATGTGCCGGGGAATCTTCAGCATCGCCTCGATTACACGACGGTCTTTTATGCCCCGTGCCTTTATCTGGGTTTCAACCATTCTCTTTCTGGCAATATCGAAATTCATTGATTATCCTTGTGGACCGATGTGCTGTCTTTATATCAAATTGAAGGTTAAATGTCCATGGGAAGCAGGTTTCCGGCAGGACTACGTACAGAATTACCGGTTTAGATCTAATTTCCAATCTTTCAAGACTTCAAAAGATGCGTAATTGGTCAGATCGAGATGAAGCGGCGTGATTGAGATGTGTCCGCGCGAGACCTCATGGAAGTCGGTTCCTTCAATGTCGAGGAAGTTCTGCTCGCCGTTTCCAATCCAGTAATATTTCCTTCCCCTCGGGTCCGTCTTGCCTATTATAGTTCCTTCGTAGCGCCTCTTTCCCTGTCTGGTAACGACTGCAGTCATGCTCCCGCGGTGAGCCTTGTCGGGAACATTGACATTGAGAAAAGTGTCAGCGGGAAGGCCGTTTTCGAAAATCATACGTGCCAGCTTTCCTGCAAACAGGGCGGCCGGTTGGTAATCAGCTGTCAATTCGATGGATGCAAGCGAGATCGCGAATGCGGGAATGCCCATCAGCGTGGCCTCCATGGCGGCCGAGACGGTGCCGGAATAAGTAACATCGTCGCCAAGGTTGGCGCCTCTGTTTATGCCTGAAACTACTATATCCGGTTTGAAATCAAGCAGGTTGTGAATGCCGAGATTGACGCAATCGGTAGGGGTGCCGTCAACCGCGAAAACCGCGGGACCTAGTTCCGTGGCACGCAGCGGGTGGTGCAGCGTCAAGGCGTGTCCCACGGCACTGCGCTCCCTGTCCGGGGCGACAACAGCGACTGTTCCCAGCTTACGTAATTCCCCTGCCAGTTCAATGATGCCGCGTGCATGGATCCCATCATCATTTGTCACGAGGATCTTCATGGATTCTCCTTTTCAATATCCAATGACTTAACTTGTTACAGATGTTGAGTAAAAAAATAAAACTTCAAAATCAAAATTTTCAGGGCGGTCAGGATTAACGGGATAATAGGCCCTGAATCTAAAACCGCAATGGATTCTGTTATTTGTATCTTTTAAATGCTGCCGGCACGCCGGAGTGTTTCGGTGCGTAAGTATGTTCACGCCTGTTCAACAAAATATTTTGGAATTATCACCCCGAAAAAGGTTACGGCCTTCATTCACGCAAAAGCGGGAATCCGGGAATTTCAGGTTATTTTATCCAGACCGGATATCCGCTTTCGCGGGTACGACGACTTAAATCCAGATTTTCAATCCGGAGATCGATGCAATTTTAGACAACTGGTTAAAAAAACCTGCTTTTTGGGGATAGTTACCAAAGATTTTATATATAATTTGTTCCGGTTTGCCTGATTATTGAACGCCGCTTCTGATATAATTGAAAAAAAGGATTTAAATCAGGTTTCAGGAATTTCAAGGTTATATGGTGGTTCATGCCGAAAAGCAAGGCGGGAAGGCTGTGAGAAAGGGCTTCACCGTACTTTTTCCATGTCTGACGAACCCTTTCAATCAACATAATACAATTCTGTCGCCTCAAAATATCCCATCTTTGCCATTGTTGTCAACATTAGGAGGTTAATGTTACGGATAACGGTCGGCAAAGATCTTTTTAGTAGGAATAGCATTAAATTAAGCGGAACAAAGCTGATGAATATGGGTTAAATCATATTCAAGAATTCCGGGAATCAACCGGGCGGTTTGTTTAAAAGCATAACAACGTCTGACTGAGACAATTTATGAAAAGTAAAACTGGCAATTGATAGCGAAAGAGGAGGGGAAATTGGAAAACAACTTGTTTTTATGTGCTCCTGGGGCTGGTGGCAGGCATATTGAGCGGATTGATCGGCATCGGCGCCGGGGTAATAATCGTTCCGGCCCTGATCTTCATATTCGGCATGTCCCAGCATATGGCACAGGGAACTATTTTCGCCCTTCTGGTTCCGCCCATCGGCATTCTTGCCGCCTGGACCTATTACAGGTACGGATATGTGGATTTCGGGCCGCGGCATTTATCTGCAGCGGTTTTTTTATCGGCGGGTTACTGGGAACAGGATGGCCGTGCACTTTTCCAATATCATGCTTGAAAAATTTTTTGGCGTGGCACTGCTGCTGATCTCGCTAAAAATGATTTTTTCCAAGTGAAAGTGAAGAAACCAGGTCTTTCAGCCCGTCAATAGTCTACTCCAGGCCGTTCTTGCACAATCAGTGGTTTGGAGTGGACGGCACGGAAAACAGGGGTTTCGCCCGTGACTTCAACTACAGGCCCGTCTTCCAGAAGTTCCAGGTGTCCCGAATCTTCCTCATATTCGTCTTCTCCCACCGCCCAGTCATATAATTTCTTTGCATCTACCAGAACAGGATCCTGCGGAATGCCGTACATCCTGTTCTGCATCATCTCGTCATAGAGGCAGTTGATCCGTGGGAACGAGGTTTGCCGGAAGGTCCCGTGCATGGATCCAGTAGGCTACGTTATCTTTACCCACGTGAAAACGGAATGCGTAATCCAGGGGATATTGTTCCTGCTCGTCTTCCGT
>CAWFFO010000009.1:0-242039 GCA_963815135.1 uncultured delta proteobacterium | reverse complement strand
CAACCTGATCCTTCATCAACGCCTGCAGGGGAGAGATGACAATCGTAAGGAGGCCACGGCGGAAGTTTCGCACCAGCGCCGGGATCTGGAAGCAGAGTGATTTGCCGCCACCGGTCGGGAGTATGGCCAGTTGCGGCCTGTCTCCCATGCCGCAGCGAACGATTTCCTCTTGCAGACTCTTGCATTCAGCGGTTGCAGGTGTCTCGCGATATCTTGGATAGCCAAAAAATCTCTCCAGCTGAAGTGTCGGATTATGGGTGGTTTGGCAATACATACAGGAAGGATTGGTACAGGGAATGTCCCGTAGTTCACGCAGGATCGGCACGATGTCGCTGAAACGATGACGCACCCAGGGAGGAAGTACGGAATTATTTCCCGCGACCCGCAACCAGGCAAGACAATATGCCAGCGCCGGCCGTTTTACTGGATCAAGTAGATACTTCAAAGAAACCATGGCAATGGCGTTTTCGCACGCATTACCCTGGGCATGCCCTTCAAATATCTGAAAAGCTTCGTTCTCTGTAATTGTCTCTGCCCCAAGAGCGGTAAAAACCTCCGCAAGACCCCCGCATCGAAAGGAAGACCCTTTGCTGTCGGCAAAACAGTAGCGATAAAAAGAAAGGATATTTTTCTCGTTCCCTTGGAGAGCGGCAAAACTTTCCCACTGGTCGCAAAAGACCGAGGCTGACAGACGAGCATCGGCAACCGGGTCGTTGATTGAATCGCGCACCAGTTTGTAGTCTTTTACGAGACGATGGTAAGGGTTTTCGGGAAAAGCCAGGGGCGAGAGATACAGGGTGTCGATGACGGGTTTCTTGAGGAGTTTTAGATGTGGGGCTTGTGATTCGAGAATGGGCAGATCGTGACCAAGTAAGTTGTGGCCCAAAATGTACTGGGCCGGCTCGGTTAGAAAATCAAGCTCATTCAGAGAAGATTGAAGATCAAAGCGGCCTTTCCGTTCAAAGATCACATCACCACGAACAGCGCCAAGGTGATGGATTGTTTCACTACCGGATGTTTCTATATCCAGATATAGGCATTTATCAAGAAAATTTTTTCTGGTCAATAGGCACACACCTTGGTTCAAGAAAATTTGCGTTTTGAATGATTGCAATCAACAGATTAACGTTTGAAATCAGACAAGGGGAAAATATGTAAGGTGACAACTGAATGTGCCGTAATGCACAGTTCATGATTGCAACCGCCACTCTATACTCATCGGAGCACTTCCTTTATGATGGAGATAGGTAACTTCGCCATAATAATTGAAGGGGGCCGCTTTGTTGCCGGATAGTTTACTATCACGGACAAACAGATGGACCTTAATGCCCATTTTCTGGTGGTCGATCAACTCTTTCCCACGTTTGTTTTCGGGTGTCGTGCTGTTTTGACTCTGCCAGTGGAAGGTCTCTTCGTCTACCCAATAATCATGATAGCGGTGTTCCACACTTTTCCCCTGTTTGTTCAAGGTCACCAATAGCACATGGGCATTCTGATTACTGATCACAACATGGCCTGAATTCCAGTTACCTGGATTGAATTCTTCACCAAAGAGATCAGGGATATCCTCACGCATGAACGCTCTGCCAACAGCCAATTCAAGAGGATTAAGCACTTCCTTCAACCGAGCAAAGGTTCTCATTTCTTCGTCAGCTTCCAAATCCTCGTAATCAGGATTGGTGGCTTTTAGAACATAATGACCAGGGCTGGGTTTTGTGACCAAACGTAACAAATACTGGTTATCTCCGGCATCATGCCGTTCGATCGCCATAATCAGACCGGTTATCGAACCAGCGCTCTGTGGCGTGACTCGTTCCAGCAACAGAAAATCGCCATCATGAATGGGTTGCTTGCCACCATTCATCGAATTGCCTGAAGCCCTTGCGATGAAATGTCTAGCTGGGTCAAGCTTTCCGTGGCCAGGCCCCAGGCTGCGATATTCTTCGGCATCGGCGTGACCCGTTTTGAAATGCCCACAGGCTATTTGAATATTTGGGAAAAAAGGTAAATCGACTTTGTCTGCCGGAATATGTAGCGGCAAGACATTGTTTCTCGATACCGATAAACTTCTTGCTTCATATGATGCAAATCGATAATCTACCATGAGAGTGACCAAAAAAAATGATGGAAATTGATGTAAAAATAGACGAGATTTGTGAGGGAAAAGAGGTGGAGCTCCCTCACATTTCTTGGCGGAATAAAAAGGAGCTCCTTGCCCAACGACAATCAGGCAGGAGTCATGTTATCAGAAGTAATTAAGCGAGAAAAGTTTTTTTTCCTCCTTCATAAAATCGATGAAGAGCTAGCCGAATCAGCACGAGCCCAAGGTTGCCCTTCTGTGGGGGGCCGCTGCATCAAGCAACTTACCAGCGCAAGCCCCGTGGCGGCCCCCCCAAGATACCCGAAGAATATACTCTGCGGCTGAGCCTTTGCTGTGGCCGCGAGGGGTGCCGGCGGCGGATTTTACCCTTGTCAGTGATGTTCTGGGGGCGGCGGGTATACTGGGGCGCGGTGATCATTGTGGTTTGCGCGCTTGGCCAGCAACGTACCGAGGGGTACAGCGCCGGCAAGGTCCAGGAGTTGTTCGGAGTGCCTCGTTTGACCCTGAAGCGGTGGTTGGCGTACTTCCGCGAAATCTTCCCTCAAACCCAGGTTTGGCAGTTATTGCGCGGCCGCTTTATGCCGCCAGTGGAGGCGGATTCGATTCCTTCGGCAGTGCTCAAGCGGCTGGGGTTGTCCCGCGGGGATCCTGAGATCATCCTGATCCGGTGTATGTGTCTGTTTGCAGGGGCAGCCTGAACAGGATAGTCGAGGGTGCCCAGGCGGCATGCGCGGTTCACGCAAAAGTTGGAAATTTATATCGGGACGAATATGGTCTATACCTCGGTTTCTGGCTGACCCAAAGGTGCTCCGTGGTGGAGCGGCCTGGATGGCGGCCAAGAAAGGAGCCGAGATGAAGGAAGAGGAAGTTTCACCGAAGCAGCGATGGGCCCGATTTCGACTACAGGTCATCGGGCCGCTGTTGGCAAGCCCCGTGGCCTCTGGAGATTTGCAGGATGAGCTCCGGGCGTTGGCCAGCCGCATCTATCAGCATCCCCTGCACCCAGGGAAGTCGATGCAGCTTGGCTTTTCCACTATTGAACGCTGGTATTACCAGGCCAAAGATGTGGCCGACCCGCTTGCGACACTCAGTCGAAAGCGGCGTTCGGATGCAGGGCGCAGGAATGCGCTCTCCGAGCGACTTCTGGCGATGCTGGAGGTTCAATACGCGGAGCATCCCCGTTGGACGGTGCAGTTGCATTACGACAACCTTGCCGCCGAAGTAGCCGAGGTGCCCAATTTGGGGGCCTTGCCCAGCTATCAGAGCGTGCGGCGTCGGATGCGGGAAAAAGGCTGGGTGCGGCAAATCTTGCCAGCCTGCCCCTCCGAGGGGCAACTCCGCGCTGCGCATCGGAGGGGCAGTCGTGAGATCCGCGGTTTCGAAGCCAGCCATGTCCACGCCCTGTGGCACCTGGATTTCCATCAGGGAAGTCTCAAGGTTCTGGATGAGGCGGGGCGCTGGCACACGCCCGTGGTGTGTGCGGTGCTCGATGACCGTTCCCGGCTGTGCTGCCACTTGCAGTGGTATCTGGCGGAAACCTCGCAGAACCTGATCCACGCGCTTTGCCAGGCAATGCTGAAGCGAGGGCAGCCCAGAGCGCTGATGACCGATAACGGCAGCGCGATGATCGCCGAGGAAACCCGCGAAGGTCTGGCCCGGCTCGGGGTGTGCCACGAAACGACCCTCCCGTACTCTGCCTATCAAAATGGCAAACAGGAGGTGTTCTGGGCAAACCTCGAGGGACGGCTCATGGAGCTTTTGCGGGGAGGAGAGCCGTTGCGGCTGGAGTTTCTCAACCGTGCCAGCCAGGCCTGGGTCGAGCAGGACTATCACCGCCGAATCCACAGTGAGATAGGCTGCACTCCGCTCGAGCGCCTGCTGGCCGGCCCTGAGGTCTCTCGTCCGGCTCCGCAGCTCGAATCCCTGCGATTCGTCTTTACCCGCGAGCTAACCCGCAGCCAGCGCAGAAGCGACGCCACCGTGACCGTTGATGGCGTGCGGTTCGAAGTCCCCTCCCGCTTTCGCCATCTTCCCCGTCTGACTCTGCGCTATGCAAGCTGGGACCGTAGCCGCCTGGTTCTGGTGGACCCGGATCGGGGTACAAAACTCGCCCTGCTGCTACCACAAGACAAAGAGCGCAACGCCTGCGGTCACCGCAAAAGCCTCGAACCCATAGCCTCGCCACCGCTCAAGGCGCCGGTTGCGGGCACACAACTGCCGGCGCTGGTACGCAAATGGCTGGCTGACTATGCCGCCACCGGAATCCCTCCTGCCTATCTGCCCAAAGAGGAGGATCAACATGACCGATAAAACGCTGCTGGCCCTCTACGGGCTCAAGTACAATCCCTTTCTGCCGGCGCTTCCCCCTGAAGCACTCTGGCCCATTCCCGGAGCGGAAACCTTCGTTCGGCGTCTGGAGTCGTTGGTTCCCCATGGCGGCTTTGTTCTCCTGACCGGAGAGCCCGGGTACGGCAAATCAAAAACCTTGCAGTGGATCGCCAAGCGCCTGGGAGAGCTGCCCGATCTCACCGTGGGCGTTATGGAAAGGCCGCAGAGCCGCTCTGCCGATTTCTATCGGGAACTGGGAGACCTGTTCGGCGTAGCCCTCAATCCCGCCAACCGTTATGGCGGCTTCAAGGCCCTGCGGACCCGCTGGTATGCCCATTGCGAAGCCACTCTGCTTCGTCCCGTGCTTCTGATCGACGAAGCCCAGGAGATGAGTTCCGACTGCCTGACTGAATTGAGGCTGCTCCAAAGCGCCCGCTTCGATTCGCAAAGCCTGCTTTTTACAGTCCTGTGTGGCGACACCAGGCTCCCGGACCGGTTCCGGACGCCAGAACTGCTGCCTCTGGGAAGCCGCATCAGAACTCGTCTCACCTTGACTCCGTTGTCTCCCGAAGATCTGGGGACCTACCTCGACTCGGCCCTGGAAAAAGCCGGTGCGCCACAGCTGATCGCCCCGGAACTCATCCGGACGATGGCAACCCATGCCCATGGAAATCTACGGGTACTCACCCATATGGCCGCAGAGTTATTAACCGCTGCCGCTGAGCGAAACCTGCCAAGAATCGATGAATCACTCTACTTTGAGCTATTTACCCCTCCGGTGAGACAATCCCGGAGATAACTGTTGTATCGCCCTCCCGAATGCAAGAGGGGCGCCTACGCGCCCCCTCTTGCCGACTCCTTCATTTATCGTGTTCAAACTCCTTCGATTACCTTGTTTGAACTTCCCTCATTTATCGTGTTCACTCTCATACCAGCTCCTGAAGCAGTGTAACCAATGTCTCTGATTCTCCTTCGTCGACCTTAAATCGTGGAGTAAACTTATTATCGACAATACGAAACCAAGATTTTGAATCACCTGACCAATTACCTCCTATCCAGGCATTAATTGGATTGCCCTCCCAGTATTTCTGCCAAGTTGTAGGATTAATCGCCTCAATATTCTGTAAATTTGGTCTAATGTCGGAGATTAAATTGCGCCTTCTCTGGAATATAGCTAACGATTGGGCGGCCAACTTTTCTTGTGTCGGCGGATCGACCAAACCGCCATGCTCCAATAATGATTCAAGTAAAACCATTTTGAAGGATTTAGTCATTGCGGTAGTCTCAACTTCTCGCAAAAACAACTTATGTCGGTCAACGCAATCTTTCTCGCCGTTATCAAGATCACCCATGGCAATAACAAATGAAAACCACCCACCATGCTGTTGCCGGACCTGACTAATCGAGGCACCACTACGGTAAAACTCCGCGAGTGTCGGCCGACGTCCAAGAGTTTCGCGCAGGGCCTCATATTCCTTTTGCGCCCCGCCGCTATCAAGTTCCTTGAGAAATTCAATAAGCTCCAAATCATAGTTGACAAAACAGCCATTTGGTAATTCCAATCGCCTCTGTTCCACCTGGCAGGCGAATTGTGCTAAAGCCTTATAGCTTGCTCCAACGTTGAACAATGCCTGTGGCTTATGTAGAAAACTATGATGATTCCCGATGAAATCGAGAATCACTCGACGTTCTTTACCTGGCGCGTTTCGCAGTCCGCGGCCAATTTGTTGAAGAAAAAGAATTTTTGATTCTGTGGGCCGTAACAGCATCACCGTGTCGATTCCTGGCAAGTCCACACCTTCGTTGAATAGATCAACTGAGAAAACTACCTGTAAACGGCCATCAGCCAATTGTTCAAGGGCCTCTCCACGCGATGTTGATGAACCTGCATAAACAGAAACTGCCTTTACTCCAAGCTGACAGAAACGCTCAGCCATGAAGTCGGCGTGCCTGATGGAGACACAGAACACAAGAGTTCGCTGTTGGGAATATTTTTTCCATTCTTTGTAAGCGTGACGAGCTCGGGCCAAAGTTGCCAACTTATTGGAAAGTTGTTCAGGGTCAAATTTTCCACTTCTCCAGGGAATTTCTCGGTAATTGACCTCTTCATCAAAAATTCCGTAATAACTAAATGGCACCAGTAAACCACTGGAAATCCCAGCAAAGAGCCCCTTTGTGAAGACAAGATTATCGTCACATAGGGTGAGAATATCAGATTGATCGGTGCGATCTGGAGTTGCTGTCAATCCAAGCAGAAATCGTGGTTCAAAATGACCAAGCAGACGGCGATAGGTAACTGCTGAAGCATGATGAAACTCATCAACAATCACATAATCAAAATGCCGACAGGGGAAGCGTCTTATGTGTTCGAGTTTACCCAATGTCTGCACCGAAGCGCACAAAATGTCTACCTCTTCGTCCTTATTTTGGCCGGTATAAAAACCGACACGTGCATGGGGTCTAATTCTCAGGAAGGTGTTTTCGGCTTGAAAAAGTATTTCTTCTCGATGTGCAACAAATAGCACTCGTTTAGCGTTCATCTGTTGACAATCAAATGCCGCCAACCAGGTTTTACCTAAACCAGTAGCCATAACCACTAACCCGCGCCGATAGCCTTCTTTGCGGGTTTGTTCTAATGCCATTAGAGCTTCGTTTTGAATTTCAGACGGAGTTGGTGGCGGTTCGAGCTCATTGCTTCCAGGAGCTATAGGCAACAAAGGCAATCTTCGCCGATTTTCATAAGACTCAATCCAATTATGGGTAAGGGATATGGTTCGCGGATCGGCAAACAGCTCCTCAAATCGACTGCGAATCTCAGAAATTCCTAAATCATTCTGAGGATCGGAATCGATGCGATAATTCCACTCCAGACCATCCTGCAAGGCCTGCCGACTAATATTGCTGGAACCGACAAACGCCAAGCCTTGCATAGCAGACTTGCCAACATGCTGTATGAAGATATAGGCTTTCATATGAAAGCTTAAGTCCGCAGCTTCAAATACGCGTATCTGCGCACCACGTTCTTGCAGCAACATCAAGCTCCGCAATGCTTCTGGATCGGTTATATCAAGATAATCACTGGTTATTATGCGCAATCTTGCTGGTTGACGCTTACTGTCTTCTTCTGGTGCAATAGCATCCTTAAGATCGGCAAATAGTAGACGTAGCCCTGTTGCTTTTATAAACGCAACGGCCATATCGATTTCATCAGCTTGACGTATTCCTTCAAGTAGGCAAGGAAGAAAAGGATTCTTATCACCACCGGTTATCAAACGGTCGATAACATGATGCTTGCGACGGATGATCGCATTCAACCAGAGGTCGTTTCGACTTGGTCTCATATCATCTGTCAACCAACATTCAACCTGCTCAACATCTCTAAAATTGATAAATAACTGCCTCAAAGTTAGTTCGTTGAGATCAGAAAAGTGACGACCATCCTTCTCTCTCTCGCCATGACCTTCTTTAAAACTCACATAGAGAATGCCGCCTGGTTTCAACGCATGCCAAAGCCGCTTTATAGCGTCAGGGATTTCGTCCATGGGAAGGTGCAATAGACTGGCACAGGCCCATATCCCATCATAAACCGCAATTTCATCAACTTTGGCAAAGGTGCGAACCTTGACCTCTTGTCCGAGATGTTTGCAAGCAAGTTCAGTCAATGCAGGCGAAGCATCAAAAGCATCAATTCGATACCCTCGCTTCTTAAACGCCTTTGCATCCCTCCCAGAACCACAGCCTGCATCTAGGATATATCCACCAGCTGGAACTTCAGAAAGAAATCGCTCATGCAGAACAGACATATCCACGTTGATTGTGTCATTGAAAAAATTCTGAGCATTTAAATTGTAATAATTCAAGGTGTGCTTGACATTCGCCACCATATTACTGTGAAATTTGCAAAGGAATATATGAATCGAGAATGTCTATGACGTGAATCCTAATCCTTCCCTTCCACAACCTTTTTTCACTCCCAAGGGAAACCCCACAAATCAAAAAAGCCGTCCGGCCAGCTTCAAGCTGACTCAAACGGCTTCATTCATCAAAGGAAAATCTTCCCCTGGCCATCCCCACCTCAATATCGAATCATAACATTAACAAATTAGCTCACTTTTACACCCTCCCCCAGCCCGGTGTCAATATATGCAGAAATTATTTAATTTGAATTAAAGGTCCGGGCCGATCGAATTTCGACGAAACCGGCGTCAATGATATGGGTAATGATCGCCAGGATTAGTCGTCATCGGCATTTTCCTGACAGCACATTTACACCTCATTTTCCGGAAAAAATGGCTGGAATTATGCATCTTGTACACAAATACCTCGCCAAGGTGCACTGACTGCATGCCAGTGACTTTTTGAGAAAAATTATATGGTACGTTGATGTGGCCTAATCAAACAGTTCACAGCCGTTCGTGTCGGCACGTTCTGAAGGGCGGGGGTTTTTTGTGGAGTGGGACGCGGACAATTCCCGTCTCACAGCTTGACAAAAAAGGGAGACCTCTATGTTCGGAAAAGGCATTACCTTTAAGGTACTGGGAATAATCGGGGTGAGCCTGACGATAGGATTCATCATCCTCGGGACACTCGCGATCTGGCTGCAGTCCGGTTCAACCATGAACCTGCAGTTGAAAAACACGCGCAATTTCGCGGCGGTCATCGTCCAGAACATCAAGGAATACATGATGAAGGGCGACTCCAGGGAGGTCAACCGGTATATTGCCCAGGTCAAGCAAAACACCTTTCTCAAAGGGCTGGGCGTGTACAACGCGCAAGGGAAGGAACCTGACGCAGGAGGAGCCGGGGCGGCGAATCCGCTGGTACTGGACGCCCTTCGCAATGGCCTCGATATCGAAACCAGGGGCACGGAAAAAGGCATCCACACCCTGAGCATTGCCGTACCCCTGAAAAACGAGCAGAGATGCCAGGGCTGCCACGGCGCCTCAACCGCCTTTCTCGGCGGAATTCTCCTTACCACCTCCATCGAGGAGGGTTACGACACCTCGAGAAAACTTGCCTTCCTGCTGCTGGCCGTCGGATGCTGCACCTTCTTTTTCATTCTCGGCGGCATGTACATCTTTTTCAGGAGAGCCATCATCAACCCGATCAAGAAAAGCGTCGCCTTTGCCCAATCCGCGGCCAAGGGGGACCTGTCCGGGACACTGGACGTCACCTCCAGGGACGAAATCGGCAATTTGACCGCCTCCCTGAATTCCATGGTTGGCGGACTCACCCAGCTCGTCGGGCAGATCAACAGGTCGGCGATCGAATTGAACGGCGTTTCGGCGAACATCTCCGAGGCATCCAGGGAGGTCTTCACCGCCGCCCGAACGCAGGCAGATGACGTCACCACTACCTCCGCGGCCATGACCCGGATCGACGCCTCGATCAAGGACGTGGCGCAGGGGATAGACAACCTGTCCCGGTCCGCTTCGGAGAGTTCTTCCTCGATCCTGGAACTGGCATCAAGTGTTGAAGAAGTGGCCATCAACGCAGGCAATCTTTCCGGTTCGGTCGACGAGGTCAGCTCGTCCATAAGCGAAATGGCTACATCCATAATGCAGGTGGATAACAGTGCCAATATTCTCATGGAGGCTTCCACAACAACCGCTTCATCGGTTTCGCAGATGGACGGCGCCATAAAGCAGGTGGAAAGGAATGTCTCGGAGATAGCGGAAATTTCCGACGAGCTGCGGCGGGACGCGGAAACGGGCAAGCTTGCGGTGGACGCCGCGATCAGCGGCATAAACGGCATAAAGCGCTCGTCGGCCATCACTTCCGAGGTCATAGGTAAGCTTTCCGTCAGGACGGAGGATATCGGCAGGATCCTGTCGGTAATCGATGAAGTGACCCAGCAGACCAACCTGCTGTCGCTGAACGCCGCGATTATTGCCGCCCAGGCTGGCGAACATGGCAAAGGGTTCGCTATTGTCGCCCAGGAGATCAAGGAACTGGCGAAACATACGGCGCTCCACACCCGCGAGATCGGAACGCTGATCACCGGGGTCCAGGAAGAAACGCGCCTTGCGGTCGATGCCATAAGCCAGGCGGAAGAAAGGATACGGGAGGGCGAACTGCTGTCGCAAAAATCCGGAGAGGCGCTGGTCAAGATTTTGGCCGGGGCGGAAAGAACGACCGGCAGGATGAATGAAATTGCGCGGGCCACGACCGAGCAGTCCAAGGGAAGCCAGATGATCCGCGAGGCCATGGACAGGGTGTCCGAGATGGTGAAGCAGATAGCAAGCGCCACCCGTGAGCAGAGACAGGGGAGCGATCAGATCGTTTCCGCCGTGGAGAGAATGAAAGATCTCACTTTCCAGGTAAAGACATCAACGCGCGAACAGAGCAAAGCCGGCACTCTTATCGCCGAGTCCACCGAAAACATCACCGACCTGATTCAGCGCATCAAGCAGGCCTGCGATGAACAGAGCCGCGTAGGCGAGCAGATCGTCGCCGCCGTGGAAAACATCCAGAATTCCACCAGCATCAATCTGAACGCGACGAAAATCATGAATGATTCGGCTGACAGCCTTTTTGGGCAGGTGGAAATACTCCAGAAAGAGATGAGCGTTTTCACCATCGCGGTTTCCAGCCGGGATCGCCGGACCGGGCAGGAGAGGGAAATCGAGCTGCGGCCCGCTGCCCAGCCGGTATAGCAGGTGTATCAACAAATCAGTCAGACGCAGCCCGGTCGCCATGACCGTCACCTTCAATACTCGTCCCGTGCAGAGTCCAGCCCCCGGTCGATTTTCGACCTGCGATGGTGAAAGCTGTTGCCTACAACCGCGCCGATTACCGAACCGATGATGGCGCCGGCGGCGAATTCGGAGAACCAGTGGATTGTGGCCGAGACGCTGATGCCGACGTAGAAAGCGTACAAAAGCGCACCGTACCGGACAAGCCTGTTTTCGGGATACAATCCGCAAAGCGCGACAGCCATGGCGAATGCAACCGTGGTGTGCGACGAGGGCCAACCCCAGAACATCCCGCCGCGCAGGAAGCCGAAGCGAAAGCCGTGGCTGGAATCCGTCAGCGCCCCGTGGCTGAAGAAATGGGGCGGGTGTATCCTGCCGGTAAAAGCTTTGTACATGGAAGAGATAACCAGGCCCAGAAAGGCCGCCTGCCCCAGGGCGAAGGCGGTGTTCTTGATTTTGGAGGCTTTTCTCAGGACGCCGATGGCCAGCAGGACCAGCGGAACGACAACCGGGATCAGCATGCCGAGCCTCACCGCCGGAAAAAGAAAAGTGCGCAGGTGCGGTATGCGTGTGAGTTCAAAATACTTCCAATCAAAGCCGGAAGTCACAATGATGTACGTCAGCCCGATTGCCGTAAAATGCCAGAGCAGGTTATAGCCGGTAAAACACCGGACGGCATTTCCGGGCAACCGGTACAGGAAACCCGGCAACGAATCGTGAGCATTCGCAAGTGTCAGGTTTTTGTCATCCGCATGTTTTCGGGCCATCATTGGGGTCCTATCGTAAGGAGGTTGAATTGTTGACCAATTCACGGGCAACCGACTCGAATGTCTCATCACCAATGTTTATGTAGAGATTGCCGTCCGTAATGGTGACCGACCAGTTTATCGACCGGTCCAGCCTGGAGGCCAGATGGTTGATGAAGGACTGGTCGATACCTGTTACCGACAGCCCGGGTACGCCTTCCAGTTTCGGAAGTTGCTGTTGCTCCCAATTCTGAAGCGCCTTTCCGCAGGCCACAAGGGCCACTCTTTCCGAATGGCGGCTTGCCTTGACAAGACGTTCCGCCTCTGGCAGTCCCACTTCCACCCACAGCAGCACCCTGTCATCCGGTCCTTTCGACCAGAGATCCGGTTCATCTCCGGCACAGATACCCCTGGTGAAAACAAGTTCGGGCTCGAAGAAGATTGCATAAGCAAGCAACCTGGCCACGAGGCGCTCTTCGGTCTCGGACGGGTGGCGGGCTACCGTTGTCTGTAAAGTCTCGTAGACTCCCCGGTCGATGTCCGAGAGTTGGATATTGACCCGGTATATGGTTGATGGTAATGCCATGCGGTTGATTATTCCCCCTGGAAGCTGATTTAACGATCGGAAATCATCATCGGGTAGATCTTTTTCGATGAACTCCGATTTGAGTTCCCGACAGAATATCATGCATCCGGATAATGAACTATGCTTTTTGGTGAGATTGACAGCGATTAGAAAACGGAAGCCTGGCTGGATTAACAAGACTCCCCGGAGATGCCGGTTCAGAAAGTTGCCTGTTTTTTGTAACGCAATTTCAACACAAGCTGTGGAAAACCTGTTGACAAGTCTATGGAAAGAGCGAAATTTTACCACTGTTTTCAAGTACTATCACAAATTGCATACTATTCACTCAGATCAAACTCACACGTAATTACAACTACTTACAAGACACTTGCCTGATATTAAGTACTTAAGGTGCGTATGGTGTTTTCCCTGAAGGCCTGGTCAAGGGACCTGTGGATATAATTTATGCAGGAATTTGAGTGAAATATATGCCTGTAAACAACGGTAATAACAGGCACCTTCATAAAGATGCCTGCCCCCGGTTCCAGGAAGGGCTCTTTTCCTTTGCGACTTGCAGGCCACAATCCCGGGTTCGGCAGAAGCCAATTTTGCCGATCTGTCGGAAGATCCGGAGAGAAGATTACATTTCAAGTATGTGCGGGTTAAAGGCAGGTGATTTATGGGTATTTGGTATTTCATTCGGGAAATGCAAAATTATGGCACTTCTGTCAAAGCTGCTGGTAATGAAACCTTCATGTACCAATATTGAAGCAATAAATGAAGCATGGCGTTGGGACAGTCTGGTTTGATTTAAACTTTCGGAGTGGTCTTTTATCCATAGTCCCAGTTCTCCGGAAGAGGAAATCTTCGCACTGAAGCCTCCCCTGATCGTTTCACCCCGGAATTTATGCAGAATAGCCTTGAAGAATTCGGCAGAAATACGTGGTCTGCCGGCAAGTTCGAGTATCGCTCCTTCGGATACGCTGCCGGTATAGGTAAATGTTGTCCTTTTGTAGGCGTGGCCAAGTGTATAAATCGTAGGCATATGATCCCCCTGCGAAACAAATATGACCGTTTACATCTTATTATACTATTTTGCAACAAAAATAAAATTGGCCCCGACATTGTTTTTTCAAGGAGAAACTTTCATCGCTTGTCAATTCTGGGCATGCCTGAATCACATATTAAGTCCCGGAAGAGCGCTATCTATGGCAACGCGCCGGATTATAAATTTTAATTAATGAAATTTTCGGTTGCATTTTTTTATTGTCAATTCTATATTTAGAAAAATTCCTGCGGGTTCATACGTTTCAGAATTTACTCAACAAGGAGGTTTTTCCATGCGGAGTAGAAAATTCACCCGAATCAAATTCAAAACTGAAGCTATGGTAATGGTTGGCACGAAATCATATCCTGCCATGGCAGAAAACCTCAGTCTCAATGGGATCCTTCTCCGGACGGAAAGGACAATGCCGATCGGAAACCGGGTTTCCATATCCTTTAACCTGCCGAGTGCGTCAAACAGCTCAACGATCACCGTAGACGGGGTCGTAGTGCGAAACGATGTGCACGGCGTAGCGTTTCAATTCACTTCCGTTGACCACGATTCTTTCGCCCATTTGAAAACGGTGATCAACAGGAAGTCACAAAACCGGCTGAAACCGTATTTCTCCGCTTGAGGTTATTCACTTCGCCGGCACGCCCGACTCCAGCATAATCTCGCGCAGGTGGTTGATGTGGAATTGCACGTGGGACCCGGGACCTCCAGCGAGTAGTCCGATCCAGGTTTCAAGGGTCGGATATTCTCCGAAAGGCGTGCCCCTGAGTATTGGAATATGCGCCTTACGGTCGAGTTGTTCCCCGGAGAGCCCCGCAGTAAACATGGAGAGACGGTCGTATTCCTTTTCGACCTCTGAAAGAAGCCGGGTGAAGGTCATTCGGGCACGGCTTTCGGAATAAAAAGGGTTTTCTGCTTCAATATCAATCGTTGGAGTATCCCGGTCGAGAAAAACCTGAAGCATGGGCAGGATCCCGGAGCCTTCGGGTCCCAGAAGATGTGAAAGAATTTCCCTGGGAGACCATCGTCCCGCGGGAGCCCGGGAGGCTGAGCTCTCATCCAGAGCTTCGCAGACCTTCTTCAGTTCTTCAATTCCCCGGCTGATGTTTTGAGCCAGTTCTTTTCCAGTCGACGTTGCCATTTCTATTTCTCCTTTCCGGATTCTCAGCCTGTTCGCCATGGCCATGGGCCTGACCGGTCCCGCTTGAAGGAGTCGCGCCTGATTACGAGTGCGGGACCGCTCAGATTAAGGGACAGTTTCAACAGGCACGATATTTATATCCAATAGATCCTGACCACGTATTATGGCAATTGGCAGCGAATTCCCTTCCGGCCATTCGGCGAGGATTCGATGGATATCATCCACGCTTTCCGTTTTCTGCCCGTTAATGGAGACGATCAGGTCGCCTTCCCTGATCCCTGCCCTTCCCGCAGGCCCGTCCGGGTCGCTGCCGGCCACCTCGACGCCGTAATTGTTCTGCAGGTGATGAAAATGTGCCAGTCGGCGGTTCAGCGGCCGATTCTGGGCTGAAATGCCCAGGGAGCTGCGCCGCACATGCCCGTGAACGAGTAACCGGGATACGACCCACCTGGCGGTATCGGACGGAATTGAAAACCCGATCCCCTGAGCCATGGCGATGATGGCTGTATTTACACCCACGACTCTTCCCTGCGAATTTACCAGCGGCCCGCCGGAGTTTCCCGGATTGAGGGGAGCGGTATGCTGGATGATGTTCTCGATGAGGCGGCCGTCCCTGCTCCGGAGGGCGCGGCCCAATGCGCTGACCACGCCGGTGGAGACGGTGGAGCTGAATCCGAGCGGGTTGCCGATGGCGATTACCAGTTGTCCCGCTTTCAGCTTGCCCGACTCCCCCAAAGTCGCATAGGGAAGCCCTGAACCATTGGCGCGGATCACCGCCAGGTCGGTGGCCGGATCGGTCCCGACCAGCGTGGCGTCGAGACTCGTACCGTCATGAAGGGTTACCGAGAGCGAAGCCGCCCCCTGAACCACATGCTCGTTGGTGAGTATATATCCATCCGGCGCGATCACCACACCTGAACCGGTTCCCTCCTGGGCGGGAGCATTGCCGTTGGCTGCCTTTCTTGCCGCGACCCCGACCACCGCCGGTCCGACAGCGTCAACTACCGTGATGACTGCCCGTGAGTATGCATCGAGCAATTCGGTTTCGGAGGCATCTTCAGCCTTGATCCCGCAACTCCCGGCAACGGATGTCCCGTTCCCCTGCCCCGTCAGATATTGTAATGCTTTTCGGCACTTTTCATCCATAAACAGGTTTCCTTCTTTCGCAAATAACGGTTATGTCAAATGTAATAACTGCAGGCTGTCATTGCAATGCACCCTTCGTTTTGACGGAAATTCCGGAACTGAAAAATTGCGCCGGGATGATCCCGGCTTCCATTTCAGCGGGTGGGCTGAAGCCAGGGGTTGAGAATTCTGACCAGCAGCGGCATGACAACCCAGGTGAGAAGAATTACAATGCCCACGGCCACAAAGAGGGCCTGCAACGGTAAAGACAATTTGCCTGTCAGCGGACCCAGCAGCCAGGGCACCAGGATACTGGTCGGCCAGACACCCGCGACGGTAACCAGGGCCATTTTCCAGCGCGGTGGCGGAATCATCGCCTTCCGGCCGGGAAGGGTGAACCAGGTTTCCAGCCCTGAGAGCTCCTGGCGCTGCGGTTCCATTTCCGTCAACTCCGCAACCTTCAGCTCCCATTCCCGAAAGAGGGGCGATCCGTAAAAACGGTCCCGGGATCCGGGGCTGCTGAACCGGCGCAAGATACCGTATTCACGGGAGCCGGAAACCGGATCCGGGCGCGTTACGTGCACCCCGAGTTGCCCCCCGGTGTGAAGCGAGCTCGAAATGAAATCATGCAGCGCCGCTTCGAATCTTTCTTCACAGCCGGGCTTGACCGTGCGCAACGTCAGGACGGCGACCGGCTCCGCCGGTTTTATTGGAGAATTCTGTTTGTCCATGGTTTTGTCAACAATAATTGCACCTCCGGCATTTTCCCCTGCCCAGCAAAATCATTCCGCAGATTCCCGAAGAAGGTTCTCGATTTTCGCATCCAGTTCCCGGGCGACTGTGAGGGCTTCGGGGTTTCCGTAGGGAGCCAGCAAACTCGCCATCCTGTCGTACGACAAATGCACGCCGTCCGGCCGCTCATCCACCAGAATCGTGACAGGAGCGTATGATCCGGCATCGGGAACGTGCTTTACCATTTCTTTCATGATCAGCGGATTACCGATCACATGGCGCACGATTTTCGGCGTGTCGAGGCCGGTCTCCCTACGCAGAATCGCACCGAGATCGAATTCGACAAACATCATCAACCCCGCCCTCCCCAAGTCCCGCCGGACTACACTTTCCAGTTCAGCGAAGTTACGTGCTCCGTTGATCGCCTTCATAAACCCGCCCATATCAGGATGGCCAACCGCCGCTTTTATCGCCACAACAACTGCATCGAACGGCTTGGAGCTTGTCACGGTGAACCTTTCAATTCCAACCTTTCTTATTGTCATGTTTCCTCACCTCTAGACAAAGCGATTCACGGAAAATATCGGTCACCCTTCGAAAAACGCCAGCAGATCGGCATTGACCTGGTCCTTGAGAGTCGTGCAGAGACCGTGGGGCGCGCCCGGGTAGATTTTCAGCACGGAACCCCTGATGAGCTTTGACGATAAACGGGCTGAATTGTCGATCGGTACGATCTGATCGTCATCCCCATGGATAATGAGTGTCGGGACGTCGAACTTCCTGAGGTCCCCGGTCTGATCCGTTTCCGAGAACGCCTTGATACAGAAATAGCAGGCCGCAAAGCCGGCCATCATTGCCTGGAGCCAGAAGGAGTCACGCACACCTTCCGAGACCTTGGCGGTCGGCCGGTTGTAGCCGTAGAACGGAATGGTAAGGTCCTTGAAGAATTGCGAGCGGTCGGCGAGCACGCCGGACCGGATCTGGTCGAAGACCTCCATCGGCAGTCCGCCGGGATTGGCGTCCGTCTTCAGCATCAGCGGCGGCACCGCGCCGATCAGGACAGCCTTGGCCACCCGTTTGGTGCCGTGGCGGGCGATGTAGCGGGCAACTTCGCCGCCCCCCGTGGAGTGGCCGACATGAATCGCGCTCTTCAGGTCGAGCGCTTCGACCAGCGCCGCGAGGTCGTCGGCATAGGTGTCCATGTCGTTGCCGTTCCAGGGCTGACCCGACCGGCCGTGGCCGCGACGGTCATGGGCTATGCAGCGGTATCCGCGGGAGGCGAGGAAGAACATCTGGTCTTCGAAGGCATCAGAGCTGAGGGGCCAGCCATGGCTGAAGACCACTGGCTGTCCGCTGCCCCAGTCCTTGTAATAGATCTGCGTGCCGTCTTTGGTTGTGATCGTGCTCATGGGAAACTCTCCTTTCCAGGTTCCGGAGGTCCGTAATTATTTAGTTTGATCATTTAAGCCGTTGTCGCAGTTGAATGAGTTATCCTGCATGATTCAAACATACATCGCCTGACCGGCTTGTCAAACCGGCCGAACAGCTCAAAATACATCGGACGGAATGGTATGGCCGATCCGGCTCCGGATATTGGAAAGGCAGAACCCGCCTGGAGTTTGCGTGTTCGGTCAGTGGACAGTTTCATGTTAACTGGTAATATTTTCTTTCAGCAGGATTCTTCCGGAAAAGGCCGGGGGCTGACTGGACCATATACGAAAAATAACGACCGGAAAGGCGGCGCGTGCGAATGAGAGCTATCCATGTAAAGGCCTGGTTGCTGCTAAGCATTTTATTTGCAATCCTGTCACCGGTCAGCCGGGCAGTCGCTGAAGAGCCGGGGCCATCCTACAGCCTGCTCCCCTACGACGAGGACTTTTCCTATCTGCGCAATCCTTCCATGAGAACCGATTTCTGGGATCCAATAAAATACAACCCCTTGAATGCCGCCGGCACGTGGTATTTCTCCCTCGGCGGCGAGGCCAGGGAACGTTACGAATATTTCCATAACCCCTCATGGGGGCAGGATCCGCAGGATAACGGCTATCTGCTCCAACGCTACCTGCTGCACGGCGATCTGCGGATGGGAAGTCACCTGCGCCTGTTCAGCGAACTGCAGAGCAGTTTCGAGGAAGGACGCACGGGCGGTCCCCGACCTGCCGACGAGGATGAGCTGGATCTGCACCAGGCTTTCCTTGACGTCAGGTTCGAGGTGGGGGCAAACGGCTCACTTATCGTAAGGTCCGGCCGACAGGAGATGATTTTCGGCTCCCAGCGGATAATTTCCGTGCGCGAGGGCCCCAACGTACGCCAGAGCTTCGACGGTTTCCGGGCCATGTGGCGAACCGGAGATGTGAGGGTGGATGGCTTTGCCACCAGGCCGGCCGAGACCAACCGGCATGTTTTCGACGACGGACCGGACAACAACCGCGGCCTCTGGGGAGTGTATTCCGTCTTTCCGCTTCCCGTTCTGCCCGGGGGAAATATGGACCTTTATTATGTGGGCTATTACAACCGGCACGGGCGCTTTGATCAGGGGACTTCACGGGAAACGAGGCATTCGATTGGAACCAGGCTGTGGCGGACGGCCATGCCGCTCGACTACAACTTCGAGTTCATCTACCAGTGGGGAAGCTTCGGCAACGGGGATATCCGGGCATGGACCGCCGCTTCCGACACCGGTTACACTTTCCGGTCACTGCCGCTCCGGCCGCGCCTGGGCCTGAGAGCCGATATCGCCAGCGGCGACGAGAACCCCGACAATCCGGATTTGCAGACATTCAACCCGCTTTTTCCCAAGGGGGCTTACTTCAGCGAAGACAACCTGATGGGGCCGGCGAACTTCATCGACGTGAATCCCACCCTCGATCTCCATTTTTCCGACCGGCTCGGACTCACCCTGAACTGGGATTTTTTCTGGCGCGAGAGCGAGCGTGACGGAATTTACAACAACGCGGTCGTCCCGGTCCGTTCCGGGATAAACAGCAATGCCCGCTATATCGGCAGCCAGCCCCAGGCACAGGTGAAATGGGAAATCGACCGCCACCTTACCTTCTTCCTTTTCTACGCCCATTTTTTCGCCGGACCGTTCATCAGGGAATCCGGGCCGGGCAGGGACGTGGATTACATGACCACGTGGCTCGCCTACAAGTTCTGAGAGCATTGGCTTTAAAACGCGAAGCAGTCGCAGCCGATGCCCCACAAACGGGACGCATTCGGAAGACACAGCTTTCCATGGTTGTGAGCATTCCGGAGCTTACGTGATGCTGCCGGGGCCTTTGCTTCGCCATGACAGCCGCCGTAGACGCCAACCGGCGACCAGTCGGGACTGACAGGCAGCTGCGGCGGAGCGATACTGCCGAACTCTTCCGCACCGTAGACAACTTTCCCGCCCAGAACGGTCAGTACCGATTCGATCCCCCTGATCTCCTCTTCCGGCACGGTGAAATAGTCGGCCGAAAGCACTGCCAGATCGGCCAGTTTCCCCGTCTCGATGGACCCCTTTTTCTCTTCTTCCTGCGAAAACCAGGCGCTTCCCCGCGTATAAAGTCGAAGCGCCTCCGTCCGGTCAAGCCTGTTGGCGGCCGGGTAAAGGGCTGTGCCTCCGACGGTCCTGCCGCTCACCAGCCAGTAGAGGGATACCCACGGGTTGTAGCTTGCCACCCGCGTGGCGTCGGTTCCGGCGCCCACCGGGATGCCCATTTCCAGCATCCGGTTTATTGGCGGGGAATGCCCGGCCGCGTCTTTTCCGTACCTGTCGATGAAATATTCCCCCTGGAAGGCCATCCGGTCCTGGATCGCGATTCCGCCGCCGAGGGCCTTCACCCGCTCCAGGTTCCGCGCCGTGATTGTTTCGGCATGGTCGAAGAACCAGCGCAATCCGCCGAAAGGCATCTCCCGGTTCACCTTCTCGAAGGTATCGAGAAAGCGGCTGATCGATTCGTCGTAGGTGGCGTGAAGCCGGAACGGCCAGCGATGTTCCACCAGGAGGCGGACCACCCTGAACAGTTCCTCTTCCAGGACCGGCGGGAGGTCGGGGCGGGGCTCGAGAAAGTCCTCGAAATCGGCGGCGGAAAAAACCAGCATTTCACCGGCGCCGTTCACCCGGTAGTAATCGTCTCCTTTTCCCGGAGAGGTCATGCCGACCCATCGGGAAAAATCCTCGAACTCGCCCCTGGGGTGCTGGGTGAAGAGGTTGTAGGCAATGCGCAGGGTCAGCTCCCCCTTTCCGGCCAGCTCGTCGATTACCTGGTAGTCCTCGGGGTAGTTCTGAAAACCGCCGCCGGCATCGATGGCGCTGGTCAGACCCAACCGGTTCAGCTCGCGCATGAACTGCCTGGTGGAGTTTATCTGGTCTTCCCGGGAAAGTTTCGGCCCCCTGGCAAGGCTCGCATAGAGAAGCAGGGCGTTCGGCCGGGCGATCAGAAGACCGGTCGGATTGCCGTCCCGGTCGCGCTGTATCTCTCCTGCCGGTGGATCAGGGGTCGTCCGGTCATATCCAAGTGCCCGCAGGGCTGCTCCGTTGACAATCGCGCGGTCATAGAGGTGCAGCACGAACACGGGCGTGTCGGGTGCGACACGGTTGATTTCCTCAAGGGTCGGCATGCGCTTTTCGCCGAACTGGAATTCTGTCCACCCGCCGATAACCCTGACCCACTGGGGCGGAGGCGTTCGCCGGGCCTGTTCGCGCAGCATGGAGAGGGCGTCGGCCAGCGAATGCACCCCGTCCCAGCGCAGCTCCATATTGAAGTTAAGGCCGCCGCGTATTACGTGGATGTGGGAATCATTGAGACCGGGGATGACGGTCCGTCCCCCGGCATCGATCACCCGGGTCCCGGCGCCCTTGTATGTCATTGCCTCCCTGTCGTCGCCGGCGAAAAGAAAACGCCCCTCCGCAATGGCTACAGCCTTGGCGAACGGGCGCTCCTTGTTCATCGTTGCAATATTTCCGTTATGGATTATCATCTCCGCGATTGTTCCGGGAGATTCTCTGGATTCCATGGATAGCCCTCCCTGGAGCTTGTCCGGAGAAGCCGGATGCATTAACTGACGGCGCTTTGCGGACAAGCCCCTGTAAGATTTTCACATCGCTTCCGAATACTTCCTGCCTTCCCCGTGTCTGCCGAGGAAGTCCTTGATGAACCGCTCTTCGATTCCGTAGGGTGAATGGGCTTCCATGATCTTCATGCAGCCGTCATAGGTCTCGCTGCGTCCCCAATCCTGCTGCAGCTCGAACAGAAACTGAAGCGAATTCATGGGAACTGCCCCCGCCTGCACCAGGCGCTGAACCGCACGTTCGTGCGCCTCTACACTGACGTCGCCGCAGGCATCGGTCGGGATGTAAACTTCGTATCCGGAGCGAAGCAGGTCGATGGCCGGGAACAGCACGCAGGCCTCGGTCCAGAGTCCCGCCAGCACGATCTTGTTGCGACCGGTCTTTTCCACCGCTCCCTTGAAGTTTCCGTCAAGCCAGGCATTTATGGATGTCCTGTCTATCGGCTTGTAATCGGGGAATACCGATGTAACTTCGGGAATCATGGAGCCGCTGAAACTCTCCGCGGCAACTGTCGACAGGATGGTCGGCACGTTGAACAGTTTTGCCGCCTTGGCGACAATCTGCACGTTCTGTATTATGGTGGTTCTGTCATGGGAATGCACCCCTGCAAACATCGCCGGCTGAAAGTCTATGAGTGCCAGCGAGCATTCTTCAGGAGTCAGCATTCCATGGAATTGTCTGCTTTCCATATCATTTCCTCCCTTGCGATGAATATAGTTTCCAGTATTTCGCGTGAAATCATTATAACACCTATGGTCAAGGAAAAGACAATTATATGAAAATGAATCTCACAATCAGAAATGATTTCCCAGGCCTCAAAAAGGAGTCCATCTGCCAGGAAAGCCGTATCTTCGCTCCAGCCGGGGGCGGATTGTCCTCCTGACAAAATTCCGGAGATTTATTTCCTTCCCATGGCGGACAGTTCCGGGCTGATATGGCATGAATCCATTTTTTGCAAGGCGGCGTTTCTTCGATACAAATGCGTCCATGTTTATTGTTTACAGATAGCTGATCCGGGTTCATAATCATGTCAAAGGGAGGAATAAAAAAATGCGAAAACTTATATACAGCGTTATTTTTTGCCTGCCGCTTCTCATGTTCGGAGTGGCCATGGCCGGGACGTCGATGCCCGTTTCGGAGCCGGCGCCGACGGCCGGGGCTGCAAAGCCCTTGATTAAATGCTCCACCTGCGGCGTGGAGTTTACAACTATCAAACAACTCGAGGAACACTTGAAGGCTCACCCGGAGCACAAGGTTGTCCCCATGGCAGGATCGGATACACAACCATTGATCAAGTGCTCCACCTGCGGAGTTGAATTTACGACTCTGAAAGAAGCCCAGGAACATGTTCAGGCGCACCCGGAACATAAACTGGCTCCAGCTGCAGGCTCGGTAACACAACCTCTGATTAAATGCGCGACCTGCGGCGTTGAATTTACGACTCTGAAAGAGGTCCAGGAACACATGAAGGCCCATCCGGAGCACAAGCTGGTTCCTGAAGAATAAACCGGTCACGCCCCCGGATTGGCGGGGGGGCTGGAGGATCAAACCACATGAAAATTGTTCAGGAGATATTCTAAACGTTTCAATTAAAAAAGTCTGTTTTGACGACGATGTAATTTGGTACCCGGCGTAAACTCCATTATTTTACCTGTTAATGAAGACGCCCATGAAATCATGCAGAAACATAAACACATGTATTCATGGGCGCTTTCAATTCCAGCACCACTTCAGACCACGGCATGTTACCCAGACATGCCGAAGTATCAAGCCTATCAGCGCATCCCTGCTCCTTTCAACGCTGCTCCTTTCGACAATTTGTCCGTCTTTTTCAGCAACTTCGAGGGAATTCCCCGCATCTGATAACTTGATGACAGGTCCGGACTTGCATCGATGTAGTCCTGCATGTCCGGGGATGTGCCGTTCTTGTCGGGTTTTATACAATCCGCCAAAAGAGCATGTTACCCGTTTAATTATTAATCAGAGAAGAATCATTTTCATTTTAAATATTCATATTGACACAAATTGTAATTAAGAGTAATTGAACATGTGTCATATAATTAATTGTTTTTTCTTTTATCCGTATTAATCCGGCAATGTTTTTATGCCAGACATGAACAAGATACATACAGCAGCTACTGCAGATCAAGCTTAAGAAGAATTGCAGAAACAGGCTGAACAAAAAATTTCATTTTACCCAACGTATTTTTCGATAAGAGCAAGTCCGTGATTTCTATCCGGATACGCAAAGCCAAGGGTCCGCCAAAGCTTCCAGCAAAGGCGGACAGCCGGGTTGCCGAAGAAAATACTGCAGGCACTGGCCCCTATCTTCGGAAACACGAAGACAGGGGTTTTTATTTTTCCCGATCTAATCGAGTGGAGGGCGTCATGATCAAATACAAGCATTCATTTCCTTTGGCCGCGAGGCTGATCGTCACTACGGCAATAGCGGTGCTGCTGGCAGTGTCCGTGGCAATGGCCGCCACGCAGCCGACCTCGGCCAGCTTGGTCGGCGATACGGTGGAAGATCCGGTCACCGGAGAGTCTGTCCAGGTGATTTCCCTCCTCCAGAGCGGCGGAGTTACCTACGCGGTGGTTACCAGCAATAATGCGCTGATTTACACCACGTTCACCGTGAACGATGTTCTTCCCGATCCCACGGGAAATTGGACGGTCGGCTCGGTGAGCACCAATGCCTCCACCGGGCTGGTCGACAGCGTCAATCTCAGCAGGGTGGTCTCAGACGGCACGGACTCTTCAGGCAATCCCATCAGCCATACCGAGACCAGCACATTGTCGATCGTAAGCGACCAGTCTGCAGCAGCTGCAGCGGCTGCGGCCGCTGCAGCCGGCGCCGCTGCAGATCCGGGTGGTGACGTAACGCCACCGGCGAGAGCGACCGGAGACATCAATAATTATTACGACGCGCGGCGCAAGGGCGCCGGCGGCTCGAACGGCAACAACGGCTACGGAGTACGGATATGTGACCCCTTTGGGGTACTGGGGTGCGCGACCATCGGTTACAGCGGCACGGCCGGCGGCAACGGCTCTACCGGCCCCACCGTCAACGACACCATTTCCTCCACCTATGGCAATATACAGACGGTCAGCCCGGGCCTGGCAGGCATCGATGTGGCCAGCATCGGCGGCAACGGCGGCAAGGGGGGAACTCCTACGGGGCGTTGCCCGGACTGGCCGGCGGCAACGCCGGCGCCGGTGGTAATGTCACTCTTACCACCAATGCCAATACCACCATCTCCACCAGCGGAAACCAGGGCTACGGCATTTTCGCCCAGAGCAAGAGCGGCAAGGCCGGCAATGGCGGTACCGGCTACATTTTCAGCGGCGGAGGAGGCGGCGGCGCGGCCAGCCACGGCGGCACGGTAACGGTTATCAACCACAGCTCCATCAGCACCACTGGCTCCGACGCCCACGCAATCTTCGCGCAAAGTCTGGGCGGCTCTTCAGGCAGCGGCGGAGACAGTTGGGGGCTGGTCGGCACCGGGGGAAGCTCGATGATCGGCGGCAATGGCGGCAGCGTCAGCGTGACCAATGACGCTGCTCTCTTTACCAGCGGCCGTGGCAGCAGAGGGATATATGCCCAAAGCCTGGGCGGGACCGGCGGATCCGGCGGCAGCGCCGGCGGGATCGTCGCCCTGGGGGGCGACGGTTCGGCAGGCGGCGATGGCGGCACCGTCAGCGTGACCAACAGCGGCCACATCACCACCGGCGGTACTGATGCCGACGGTATCTTCGCCCAGAGCATCGGCGGCGGTGGCGGCAGCGGCGGCAACACCGGCGGCGCCGTGGCCTTGGGCGGCAGCGGTTCCGGTGGTGGAAACGGCAACAATGTCACGGTCACCAACAGCGGCGCCATAGCAACTACCGGTGTTCGCTCCCGGGGGATCTTCGCCCAGAGCGTCGGCGGCGGCGGCGGTGACGGCGCGGGCAGCGGCGGCATCGTTTCCCTTGGCGGCAGCAGTTCAGGCGGTGGCTACGCAGGCACTATCAGCGTAACCGACAGTGGGTCCATCACCACCGGCGGCTCCGACTCCGACGCCATCTTCGCACAGTCCATCGGCGGCGGGGGCGGTGCCGGCGGCGGCAGCGGCGGCCTGGTTTCCCTGGGCGGCACCGGTTCCGGAGGCGGAGCAGGCCGCAGCGTCAGTGTCACCAGTTCGGGAACCTTAAATACCTCTGGCACGAATTCTCACGGAATCTTTGCCCAAAGCATCGGTGGCGGCGGCGGCAACGGCGGCGGTTCCGGCGGCGGAGTTTCGATCGGCGGTGGCAGCAATTCCGGAGGTGGTGCCGGTGGCAGTGTCAGCGTAACCAACAGTGGCTCGATTACAACCCGCGGAAATCTCTCCGATGCCATCTTCGCCCAGAGCGTCGGCGGGGGTGGTGGATCCGGCGCCGGATCGGGAGGCCTGGTCTCCCTGGGCGGAAAGGGGTCAAAAGGGGGTAGCGGCGACAGTGTCACGGTCAGCAACAACAACGGTCAACTGCAGACATTCGGTGCCAACGCCCGGGGGATTTTCGCCCAAAGCATCGGTGGCGGCGGCGGCGACGGTGCGGGCAGCGGAGGAATCGTCTCCCTGGGCGGCGGCGGCGCGGGCGGCGGCGGGAGCGGAAACGTCACGGTGACCACCAGCGGTGGAATCACCACCTGGGGGATCAACTCGGATGCCATCTTCGCCCAGAGCATCGGTGGTGGCGGCGGGGCAGGCAGCGGCTCAGGCGGTTTGGTTTCACTCGGCGGAAGCGGCAGCGGCGGCGGCAGCGGCGGCGATGTCGCTGCAACCAACAACGGCGGGCAGCTCTTTACCAATGCGGCGAATTCCCGCGGAATCTTCGCGCAGTCCATCGGCGGCGGTGGCGGCGCCGGGGCCGGCAGCGGCGGCGCGGTCTCGCTGGGCGGCAATTCCGGCAAGGCCGGTAACGGCGGCAGCGTCGACATCACCAACAGCGGCAACATCACTACCAACTGGGTTTACTCCGACGCAATCTTTGCTCAAAGCATCGGCGGCGGCGGCGGCGCCGGCTCCGGCGGCGGCGGCAGCGGCGGGCTGGTTTCTCTGGGAGGCAGCGGTGGAGCCGGCGGCAGCGGCGGCGTGGTCAGTATCACCAACAGCAATGATAATCTTTGGACGTTCGGAAACTATTCCAGGGGAATCTTCGCTCAGAGCATCGGCGGCGGTGGCGGCTCAGGCGGGGGCTCCGGCGGGCTGGTATCCCTGGGCGGCGGCGGCTCCAGCGGCGGCAATGCCGATGGCGTCACGGTTATCAGCACCAACAGCAACATCACCACCAAAGGTGAGTCCTCTGACGCTATATTCGCTCAAAGCATCGGCGGCGGCGGTGGAAACGGCGCCGGCAGCGGCGGTGCGGTCTCTCTTGGCGGCAGCGGCTCGAAGGGAGGTTCGGCCGGCAAGGTCGCGGTGACCGGCAGTGGCGTTTTGCAGACCAGCGGCAATAATTCCCGGGGGATCTTCGCCCAATCCATTGGCGGCGGGGGCGGGAACGGCGCCGGCAGCGGTGGTCTGGTCTCCCTGGGCGGCAGTTCCGCGTCGGCAAGCAACGGAGGGGAAGTCGTTATCGAAAATGGCGGCGCCACGACTGCGAATGGTATCTCCACAACCGGTGAAAATTCGGATGCCATTTTTGCGCAGAGCGTAGGCGGCGGCGGCGGAAACGGCGGCGGCTCCGGTGGTGCAGTCTCCATTGGCGGCAGCGCAGGGGCCGGCGGCAGCGGCGGTGCTGTAAGCGTTACCAATATAGATGCCGACCTGCAAACCGCAGGCATCGGTTCAAGGGGTATCTTCGCCCAGAGCGTCGGCGGCGGCGGCGGTAACGGTGCAGGCAGCGGTGGTGTGGTCTCGCTGGGAGGCAGCGGCGGAGCGGGCGGCAGCGCGGGCGATGTTACGGTTACCAATACCGGCAGCAACATCATGACCGAGGGCTCCAATGCCGCCGCAGTCTTCGCACAAAGCGTCGGCGGCGGCGGCGGCAACGGCGGTTCATCCATTGCCGCGTCCGTTGGGGGGTCAGCCGTAAGCGTCGGAGTTGGCGGCAGTGGCGGCAGCGGGGGGACGTCGGGAACGGTGAATGTTACCAGCTCGGGTGCCATCGGTACCACCGGTAACAACTCCACCGGCATATTCGCGCAATCCATAGGCGGAGGAGGAGGCAACGGCGGCTTTGCAATAGCCGGGTCTCTCGGCGTAGGTGCTGGAATCAGTGTCGCCGTGGGCGGTTCGGGCGGCAGCGGTCAGAATGCAGAAGAGGTAAATGTTTTCGCCGACGGCAATGGGCAGTCACTGTTCGTAAATGGCTACGGAAGCGGGTGGACTCTCGTTACGACGGGGCAAAATTCAGACGGTATCCTGGCGCAGTCTATCGGCGGCGGTGGCGGCAACGGCGGCTTCGCGGGCACCCTGGCTCTCGGCGGCAGCGCCAGCGTGGGGGTTTCGCTCGGTGGCAGCGGCAGCGGCGGCGGTGCGGCCGCCCAGGCGCAGGTGCAGAGCGGCAACCAGAACTTCGCCAACAATATTCTCACCGCCGGCAACAATTCCGCCGGTATCGAGGCGCAATCAATCGGCGGCGGTGGCGGCAACGGTGGTTTCGCAGCTTCCCTCTCAGGCAGCTTCGGCTCCCCTGTCGGTTCGGCGGCGGTTACGCTTGGCGGCAGCGGCGGGGTGGCCGGAAACGGCGCCCGGGCGGTAGCCGACAGTGTCGGCAATATTACCACCCTCGGCAACATGTCCGATGCCATCGTCGCCCAGTCGATAGGAGGCGGCGGCGGAAATGGCGGCTTCAGCGCGGCGCTGAGCGCCTCCAGCGGCTCCATCGGCGGTGCGGTCGCAATCGGCGGCGCCGGCTCCGGCGGCGGCGACGGCAGCAGTGTTGCCGTGAACAGTGCGGGCAACATAGAGACACACGGCCAGCAGTCCTCGGGCATTTTCGCCCAGTCCATCGGTGGCGGCGGCGGAAACGGCGGCTTCGCGGGTTCCGGAGCACTGACCTTCGGCGGCGTGTCGGCGGCGGTCGGCCTCGGCGGCAGCGGTGCCGGGGGCGGAAACGCCTCCACGGTTGATGTCACCAGTGCCGGCAACATCGGTACGTACGGCGACCAGGCAAGTGCCATCATTGCCCAATCGGTAGGTGGCGGCGGCGGCAACGGCGGCTCGACCATCGGTCTGTCGCTCGGCGCGGCTGGTGGAGCGGCCGTCAACATCGGCGGCAGCGCCGGCAGGGGCGGAAGCGCCTCGGCGGTTACCGTGGATTCCACCGGCAATCTGGCCACGGGCATATCTGGAGGCCCCGGCAATAACGCCTACGGCATCCTGGCGCAGTCCATCGGCGGCGGTGGCGGCAACGGCGGCTTCAGCGGCAATATTGCCTTCGGCGGCCTGGCGGGCGTCGGCGTTTCGGTCGGCGGCACGGGCGGTGCCGGCGGTTCGGCTGGCCAGGTGGAGGTAACAGGGTCAGGCGATATCGGCACGGCGTTCGACAATTCCAGCGGCATCCTGGCACAGTCCATCGGTGGCGGCGGCGGCAACGGCGGCTTCAGCTTCTCCGTGGCCGGTTCCGGGGCCTACGAGGACATCGGTGCGGCCGGGGCGGTTTCGGTCGGCGGATTCGGCGGTACCGCCGGAACAGCGTCGAACATTATTGTCTCCAATTCGGGTACGATTCTGACGCAAGGCTTCAACTCCAGCGGTATCGAGGCCCAGTCCCTGGGCGGCGGCGGCGGCAACGGCGGCCTTTCCGTTGCCGGCGCGTTTACGGTCGGCGCGCTCGGCGCGGGTGTTTCGGTCGGTGGTGGCGGCAGCGGCGGCGGTGCGGCCGGCTCGGTTACGGTTAATAGTTACGGCGTGAGTTCGGCAGGCGCCCCGCTTCTGGATTCGCCTGAGGCAGGGACCATTACCCTCCTGACCGAAGGTATCCAGTCGAATGGCATCCTGGCGCAGTCGATCGGCGGCGGTGGCGGTAATGGCGGCTTCTCGGCAGCGGGCGGGTTGGCCCTGCAGGGAGCGGGCGGCGGCGTTTCGGTCGGCGGATTCGGCGCGGGCGGCGGCGACGCGGATGTGGTGAACGTTACCAGCTACAACAACATCCTGACTCTGAGCGACAAGTCCAACGGTATCCTGGCGCAGTCCATCGGCGGCGGCGGCGGTAACGGCGGCTTTTCCATCGGCCTTTCGGCCGGTTCCGAGTTTGCGGGCTCCGTTTCGGTTGGCGGCTCGGCTCTGGACGGCGGCGGCAATGCCGGCTCGGTCACGGCCGGCAACAACGGAACAATCCGGACCCAGGGCGACGATTCAAACGGCATCGCGGCCCAGTCGATCGGCGGCGGCGGCGGCAACGGCGGCTTCTCGGTCGCACGGCGACTTTACCACCGGTTCGGCCGGACTTGGGGTTTCGATCGGCGGATTCGGCTCTGTCGGAGGCTCGGCCGGTTCTGTTCAGGTGGGCAGTTATGCGCAGGCATTGAACGGTGTGCCGGTCTTAAGCGCACCTGTCGCGGGGATGGTGACACTGGAGACGGACGGTGACCGCTCCAACGGCATCCTGGCTCAGTCCATCGGCGGCGGCGGGGGCAACGGCGGGTTTTCCGGCGGGCTGAGTGCTTCGATTTCAGGCGGGGCATTCAACGCTTCGGTCGGCGGTTTCGGTGCGGGCGGCGGCGCAGCAGGCTCAGTTGATGTGATGAGCTGCAACAATATAGTGACAAACGGAAGCGACTCGAACGGCATCCTTGCCCAGTCACTCGGCGGGGGCGGCGGCAACGGCGGCTTCTCGATCGGTTTGACGGGCGGCTCGAAATTTGCCGGTTCCCTGGCGATCGGCGGTTTCGCCCTGGGCGGAGGCGGCGATGGCGGGGTCGTGACACTGGGCAGTACCGGCTCCATCCTGACCTACGGCGACCGCTCCAATGGCTTGGAGGCCCAGTCCATCGGCGGTTCCGGCGGCAACGGCGGGTTTGCCTTGTCCGGCGCCCTGGCGCTGGGCAACGCTGGTCTGGCCGCCAGCATCGGCGGCGCCGGTTCCAACGGCGGCGCCGGCGGGGCGGTAGAGGTCGACAGCAACAAGGACATAGTGCTTGCCGATACCATGGCGACAATCGAAACATTCGGTCAGAGCGCGAACGGCATCCTGGCGCAGTCCATCGGCGGCGGCGGCGGCAACGGCGGCTTTTCCGGAGGGTTCACCGCAACAGCGGACGCAAAGGCTTCAATGGCTCTCAGCATCGGCGGTTTCGGCGGTGCCGGCAACAGCGCCGGGACGGTGAGTGTTGCCAGTGTGGATAATATCCTCACCAACAGCGACGGATCCGACGGCATCCTGGCGCAGTCCATCGGTGGCGGCGGCGGCAACGGCGGGTTCAGTTTCGCCGGCACAGTCTCCGTACCGACCGGCAACAGCTTCAGTCTTTCCGCTTCGCTCGGCGGTTTCGGCGGTGCGGGCGGCGACGCCGACCAGGTATCGGTCGTGTCCACCGGCATCATCTCGACGGCGGGGAACAACGCCAACGGTGTGTCCGCGCAGTCCATCGGCGGCGGCGGCGGCAACGGCGGTTTAAGCGTTGCAGGTGCTTTCAATTTCGCCAGCGGCAACAAAGTCCCCTCGATCACGGCATCGGTTGGGGGCACTGGCGGCGCGGGGGGCGCGGGCAAGGATGTGAGCGTTACGCGCAGCGGCGAAACGGTGACGGTCGGCGATGGATCGGTCGGCATTCTGGCCCAGTCGATCGGCGGCGGCGGCGGCAACGGCGGGTTGAGCGTCGCCGGATCGATCGGCGGGCCGGATTCCAAACAGGTCTCGGCATCCGTGGGCGGATTCGGCGGAGCAGGCAGCGAAGCCGGCTCTGTCACGGTTAAAAACACCGGCAACATTACTACCGGGTCTTCATCGATCCAGGAACAGCAAATCGCAGAGGTCGGCACCGTCTTCCAGCAGGTAACCGTGGTCACCGGCCGGGATTCCGACGGCATCCTCGCGCAATCCATCGGCGGTGGCGGCGGCAATGGCGGCTTTGCCTTCAGCGGCGCGGTCGGACCCACCGGTGAAAGTACCAATTTCAATGTCGGCCTCACCGTGGGCGGATTCGGCGGCAGCGGCGGAACCGGCGACAATGTCAACGTCACCAATAATGGCTTGATCCGGACAACAGGTCCGTCAGCGAACGGTATTGCGGCGCAGTCGATCGGCGGCGGAGGCGGCAATGGCGGAAGTGCTGTCACCGGACTTATCGCAGCGGGTGACCCCCAGAGCGGAAAGGCCGTGAACGTCGCTGTTTCGGTTGGCGGCATGGGAGGTGACGGCAATAGCGCTGGAGACGTCTCGGTCGACCAGTACGGCGGCATCTCGACCCAGGGGGCCGGGTCCAACGGCATCCTGGCGCAGTCCATCGGCGGCGGCGGCGGCAACGGCGGCGGCGCGAATTCCCTTTCCCTGCAGCTTGCCACCACCTGTAAATCGGACGGCTCTGACGGGGTCAAGAGTTGCGAAGAAAAGAAAAAGTCCAGCGTGAATGTACAGGTCGATGTGGGCGGCTTTGGCGGAACGGGCAATGACGCCGGCAAGGTCACGGTCGGCAACCATGACTTCATCATCACTGAGGGGGGCTCGTCAGCAGGTATCCTGGCACAGTCCATCGGCGGCGGCGGAGGCAACGGCGGACAGGCCATTATCGGATTGGACGGCGCATTTCCGGGTGCCTCCTACGTCGATAAGGCCCTCTCTATCATAACCCTGGCAACGGGCAGCACCACGGGAACCATCCAGGGGCTTGGCAAGATTACCTTGGGCGGCTTTGGCGGCGCAAGCGGCAATGGCAATGCGGTCGATGTCACGAACAACGGCCAGATCCAGACGTCAGGCTCCGATTCATTCGGAATCTTCGCCCAGTCGCTGGGCGGCGGCGGAGGCATTGGCGGCAACGCCTCGTCGGGGATCAAGGGCCTGGCCAGCATTGGCGGATTTGGCGGGGCAAGCGGCGACGGCGGCGATGTCAAGGTTACCAACGCTTCTTCGCCATCATCCCCGGCCGACATTTTGACAACGGGAAGCGGCTCGACCGCGATATTTGCCCAGTCGGTCGGCGGAGGCGGCGGCAACGGCGGATCGTCAGGCGGTCTGCTCTCCCTCGGCGGTTACGGCGGTGCCTCGGGCAACAGCGGCTCCGTGACCGTGAGCAATGATGCACTCCTGCAGACCATGGGAGACTCTGCTGCCGGCATTATCGCCCAGTCTATCGGGGGCGGCGGCGGCAACGGCGGCAGCACCGGGCTCTCGGGGATAACCCTCGGCGGCTACGGCGGCGCCAGCGGCAATGGCGGAGCGGTCAGCGTCACCAATTCACAAACCGCCGGCATCTCGACGTTCGGGGCCGGATCGGGCGGTATTTTCGCGCAATCGGTCGGCGGAGGCGGCGGCAATGGCGGCGGCACGGGGCTGGGAGGCGTTACCATTGGAGGAAACGGCAGCGGCGGCGGCAACGGCGGTCTCGTGAAAATAGACAATGACGGCTGGGTCGTGACCAGCGGTGACGATGCCATCGGCCTCTTCGGTCAGAGTATCGGCGGTGGCGGCGGCAATGGCGGCGGCACATTCCTCTCGGCAGTGGCGGTCGGCGGCAATGGCGGTTCCAGTGGGGACGGCGGCGAAGTAGACATCACCAACACCGCGATGATCAATACCTCCGGCAGCGGCTCGGATGCCATCCGCGCCCAGTCGATCGGCGGCGGCGGCGGATCGGCGGGCGGCGTCTCCGACCCGGACTCGATCGGTCTCGGACTGATCGTTTCGGTCGGCGGTTCCGGCTCCGGCGGCGGCAACGGCGGCAAGGTGACCGTTGACAATTCCAACATTCTTCTGACCTCGGGCAACCAGGCCAACGGCATTTATGCCCAATCGGTCGGCGGCGGCGGCGGTGACGGCGGCAGCGCCATCGGAGCCATTGCAGTCGGCGGCAGCAGCGGCCAGGAAGGCGATGGCGGCGAAGTGGATGTCACCAACCAGGCAGGCGGTATCATCTGGACCAAAGGCGCGATGGCCAACGGGATTTTCGCCCAGTCAATCGGCGGCGGAGGAGGAGACGGCAGCGGAGCATATTCCGGTTCCTCCATTGGTTTCAAGACTTATGTGGGAGGCAACAACGGAGGCGGAGGCAACGGCGGCAGCGTGACGGTCGATAACTTCGGCCAGATCGAGACAGACGGCGCAGCCTCGCAAGCCATCTTCGCCCAGTCGGTGGGCGGCGGGGGCGGCAACGGCGGAGTCGCCGGCAACCTGATCTCCGGTATTGCAGGGCAGCTGCCCGGTGTCAGCGTGAACATCGGCAGCAACGGCGGTGTCGGCGGTAACGGCGGTGCGGTAACAGTAAACAATTACGGTACCGGCAGCATTCTCGCAAACGGCGCGAATTCAACCGCAATATTTGCCCAGTCGGTCGGCGGCGGCGGCGGCAACGGCGGCGGTTTCCTGGCCGGCGACGCCGGATCCTCCGCTTCTGCAACAGTAACACTTGGCGGCAACGGCGGCGCGGGGGGTGACGGCGGCAACGTAACGGTCACAAACGACGGCGCCATCCGGATTAATGACAACAATTCCGTCGGCATCATGGCGCAATCGGTCGGCGGCGGCGGGGGCACGGCGGGATCGGCCCTCGGTGCGGCTGTTGTGCCGGTCTCCATCGGCGGGCAGAACGGCGTGGTCGGCAAGGGCGGAGACGTTTCCGTCACCAACACCGGCTCAATCATCATCGCCGGTGATAATTCCATCGGAATTTTCGCCCAGTCCGTGGGCGGTGGCGGAGGTCTGGTCGAGCCCGGCGGCGGCGCCGCCGGAGTTATCTCGCAATCAGGCGGCAACGGCAACGGTGGGGTCGTCACAATCGACAACACCGCGGGCTCTATCATCGTGACAGGTGATAACAGCATAGCGCTGTATACCCAAAGCGTCGGGGGCGGCGGCGGCGCCGTTGGCCTGGCGGCCGATCCTCCCGGACAGATCGGCGCCTTCCTGTTCTCTGGCACGGCCGGCGGACTGGGCGCGGCGCAAACGACGGTCGTGAACCAGACAGGCAGCCTCATGGCTGCGGGAGCCAATTCTATCGCATTGACTGCCCAAAGCGACGCGTCCGGAGGCAATGGCGACATCACGGTCAACATCCTGAACGCTTCAGCTGACCAGCCGAGCTTCATCTACGGCGGCAGCGATCAGGGAGCCGGCGTCTATATCCTGAACGGCGCCGACAACCTGCTCAATAACGCGGGATACATAACCACGGTGAGCGGGATAGACGGCTTTGCCATACGCGCCACCACCGGCGACGACCACATTAACAATACCGGCATCGTCATCGGTTCGGTGGATCTGGGCGGCGGTGCGAACTCCTTCGACAACGGGCCGAACGCCCTCTTCAATTCCGGCGCAACGGTAAATCTCGGAGCAGGCGGCATGCTGACCAACGGGGGACTGATGTCGCCGGGCGACTACCAGCGGGTTCTCACGACAAACCTCGCTGGAAACATTACCCAGACGGCGACCGGCTTATATGGAGCAGATCTCGATCTGAAAAACCGGACAGCGGATCGTATCGATGTAACCGGCACGGCCGACGTCTCCGGTACTGTAGCCGTCAACCTGGTCGACCCCCTGAATGCTCCGGCTGCGGCATTGCCCGGATCACATGACATAGTTATTCTATCGGCAGCTGAAGGCACGACCAGCGGCGACATCAGGCTGCTGGCCCCGTCGACGGCGGTGGCAAACTACGTACTCACCAACCCGAACGCGACCGACATAAACCTGAACTACACGATCGACTATTCGCCCTCCGGACTGACGCAAAACCAGCATTCAATGGGCGACACTGTCAACCGGATTCAGCTTGCTCAACTCTCGCCAGCATTCGGAGCGCTGGCTACGGCCCTGTTCTACCAGCCGGACACCGCGACCCTCGGAAACATCTATGACTCGCTCACCGGCGAGGGAACGGCCGCGATCGAGCAGACGGTATTCAAGGCCGACGAGCTGTTCCTCTCCTCGGTGGCTCACCGGACGACTTCCTGGATTTCGGGCGACCCGGACGATACAGACAGCGTGGCCGTGTATGATGACAGAAGGCTGCTCTATGCCCAGCTGATATCCAAGGATACGGCGTCCGACGCAACTAACCTGCCACGCCGGGCCTCCCGCAGGTGGCGGACCTGGCTGACAGGTTATGACAGTCATGGAAATTATAACGGTGGTGACTCCCCTGGGTCTGCCCGGGTCAGCCAGCGGGGCAGTGGCTTCGGCGTGGGCATCGACTGCCGGATTTCGCCGAAACTGCTGCTCGGCGCCGCCGGGGGGGGCGGCTGGTTTTCCTTCTCCGTGCCTGACCGGCAAACCAGCGGAACGGTTGAAGCACAGCACGTAGCAGGATACGGGGCCTTACGCTTCGAACACCTTTACGCCACCGGTGCTCTTGCTTTCGATTTCTTCAACAATGAAACGTCCCGCTATACGTCTGTTCCAGGCGCCTCGTTTACGTCGGCTGCCGGAGAGCTTATAACGATACCGGGCTATGATGAAAATCTGACCGGAGATTTCCAGAGCCACTCCCTGAGCGGAAATTTCGAGATAGGCTACAGAAACCAGATTGCTCCGTTCGAGGTAACTCCTTTTGCCGGTGTGCAGTTCGCATCTCTGCACATGAATTCCTACACCGAGAGTAATGCCGGAGCGCCAAGCCAAACAGGGCTTTCCTACGCCGGGCGCACCATCAACTCTGTACCCATACAGCTCGGCACGCAATTGAAGGCGGGAGTCCATCTCGGCGCCGAGAGCGTCCTGTCCGGCTGGGTGCGCGCAGCATGGAAGCACGAATTCATTCGCGAGAGATCGGTGGAAGGCTCCTTCATTACTGCTCCGGGCTTTTATTTCGTAGCCAGGGGAGCCCAACCGCCAAGCGATTCCCTGCGCGCCAATGTCGGCACCAACCTGGCCTTCAACCTCAATTTTTCACTGTTCGCGAATTTCGACTGCGATTACGCCGATGCGGGCCAGAGCTATGCAGGGTCTGGCGGACTGCAATTCACCTGGTAACTCGACTTCAGGAGAAATAGTGGTGAGCGTCTGAAAAAGGATAAGCCCTGAGAAATCAGGGCTTATCAACCGGCTCTGGACGTCGCCCGATTCTCGACTGGCGGAGAGAAAGGAGTTCGAATGAGGTAACCAAAAAACGTGTAAAACCGATAAATATCAAAAAATAATATGGATACCTTAAAACCAGCCCCTGCCAAAGTTCATTAAAGTCTAGGAAATTCAAGTAAAAATCTGGTGAAATTCCGCCGAGAAAAGTGAAAAAAAATCAGGATTGGAAAAATGGATAAGCGTGGATAAGCTTGAATATAAAGTTCTGCCTTTGTTTTATCTCATGCCAGTCCTTTCGAAACCAAGATATACAGATTTCGTTCTTACCAGAATGCCTGCCGGTTTTTTTTAAGAAATTTTTTTAGGAATCGGCATGTAACCTTTTTCTTTATATTTACGTCTTACTTCAAATATAATAAAGAGGTGCATTATGATGAAATCAAAGATGAAAAAAGATTACCATAAAGAGGCTGAAATTATTAAAGTACTCAGCCATCCGGTTCGACTTAAAATCGTGTCAAGTCTCTGTGCTGAACAATCCAACGTAAAGTTTATTTGGAAACATTTCGGACTTCCCCAGTCAACAGTTTCCCGGCATTTGGCCCATTTGAGAGACACGGGTATCATTTCCTGCAAAAAAATCGGCAATGAGGTCTTTTGTAATGTTGTTAATCCGTCAGCAAAAAAGTTGATTGAATTATTAGATTAGTCCTTTCAATGGTTAATGGCAGCATCCCCGTTTTTATTCCAAACGATTTTCCTCAGATATAAACCCCGCAACTCTGTCAGCAGGATATTGGCAGGAGCACCAGGTTCCAGCCCGGTATAGTTTCGCATATCGGATGGACATGAATATTTGTCCCTGAATGTCAAATGCAAATGACTGTTATGAAGTTTACCCGCTGAGATTCAATTATTTTAACTGAGTATAGTTGACAGGAAAAACCTAGAGGGTGCGGCGAAAAAGCAGAGTGGCAGATGCCATGGCCAGCAGCGTGAAGATGCTCAGAAATAAAAGATCGCCGCCGATGGCTGTCAGGCCCGTGTTTTTCAGAACCAGTGATTTGAATCCGTGGACCGCATAGGTGAACGGATCGATTACCGTAATGACCTTCATCCAGGACGGAAAGGCATTGATCGGATAGACCGCTCCGCTGGGAAAAAACAGCAGGGTATTGAGCACGCCGAAAATGGCGCGGGGCACGAGGGGGTCGCTCACTCTCACCATGAGCAGGAACATCATGCTGATGAGCGTCAGCGAGGTCAGTGCCACCAGGACCGACATCCGTGCGAGACGCAGCAGGTTGAGCGGATCCGGAATGCCGGCAATCAGTGAGCCGATGGTTACCAGAACCAGTCCGGAAAGAATTGCCTTGAAGGCTCCCGAGAGATTGAAGCCCATGATGAGGTCGAATTTGGTGAGGGGCGTCGCCAGGTATCCCTCGTGCAGGCCGCGCGCCTTGTCGTCGATGAAGATGATGCCGCCGCCGATCATTGCTGACACGAAGATAGCCAGTACGATGGTGCCGGGGAGCAGATACTGGATGTAGGGCACGTAGGGGTAGACTTCGACCACCGACAGCGAGACAGCGTCGGTTTGTCGGGCGGGCAGCGGCTTTGCGTTATAGGCACCCAGGATTTCGGTGAGGCTCGAGGCGAGAGCGGATGAACTGAACTGGTCGGTGTTGTCCTCTATGAGTGCAATGCGGGGGTTGGCGCCGGTCAGCACCTTGCGCGAGAATTCAGGGGGAATGTTCAGGAGTGCGTTGATCCGGCCGTCGCGCAGATCGCGCATGGCCTGCCCTTCATCGCTGTAGGCAGTGGTCTCGAATGTCCGCGCATTGGCCGCCACGGCGTTGAACATCTCCTTCAGATGCACGGCAGGCACCCTGTGATCCTGGTCTACCACGCCCACTTCCAGGTTTTTGACCTTGCCTCCGAAGGCGTAACCGAGGACCACGAGTTGCACGAGAGGCATTACCATCGAGACCACAATCAACGTGGGGCTGCGGCGGAAGCGGCGCAAGTCGCGCTCTATGAGTGCCCAGATCCGATTCAGGGAATTTTTCATTATTATCGTCCTCGCCGATGTATGAACGGACTGTCGTTGGCGGCAGGCGACTGCAATGCGTCACGCAGCTGGCGGCCCGTATAGTGGACGAAGACGTCATCGAGGGTCGTGCTCTGCACGGAAAGCGAGGCGACGGTCACATCGTACTGCCGGGCGGCATCCATCAGGGCTACAGTTGTTCGGGGCCCGTTGTGGGAGGCAATCCGAAAGACAAGGTCCTCGGCCTTGACCCCGGCTACGTCAGGCAGGGATTCGAGGATTTGCAACCAACCAGGCGGTATCACAGTGAAGCTCACCTCGATCACGTTCTTGCCGGGAATCGACGCTTTGAGCTTCAAGGGCGAATCGAGGGCCACCAGCCTGCCATGGTCAATAATGGCGATGCGGTCGCAGAGACTGTCCGCCTCGTCCATGTAATGGGTGGTGAGAATGATCGTGAGATCGCGCTCCTTTTTCAGGCGGGTGAGCATCTCCCACACGGAAACGCGGGAGACGGGGTCCAGTCCGGTGGTCGGTTCGTCCAGGAAAAAAATCTTCGGTTCATGCACCAGTCCGCGCGCGATTTCCAGCCGGCGGCGCATGCCGCCGGAGAACATCTTGACCGGTTTATCGGCCCATTGGGTGAGGTCCACCGCCTCCAGAAGCCGGCTGATCTCCTTGCGGCGCTTGTCGCGAGGGATGCCGTAGAGTTTGGCGAAGATACTCATGTTCTCCACGGCACTGAGGTCGAGGTCTGAGGTCATGGCCTGCGGGATTACTCCTATGGACTGGCGGACCGCGTTGGCCGAACGGACGACGTCATGGCCGATGATGCGGGCATGACCCGAGGTCGGCGGGACCAGCGTCGTGAGCATGCGGATGAGCGTCGACTTGCCCGCGCCGTTGGGGCCGAGAAGACCGAAGACCTCACCATGTTTTACCGTAAAGCTTAGATGGTCGACGGCGCAGAAATCGCCGAAATTCTTCGTAAGGCCGTCGACTTCGACGTCAAGTCCGGGCCGGGTATCAGATGGGAGCACTGCTGGTGGCATGGGTCCTCACTTCAGCGGCAGAGTTACATAGGCCGTCATCCCCAGGGCGAGGCTTCGGTCCCGGTTGTCACAGCGCAGACGAATCTCGAAGGTTTTGATGTCGCGTTTCGTGCGGCTTACATCGCGCTGGGTCGCGTAGTCGGCATCCACCCCGCGGAAAAAGACCGTTCCCTCGCGGGTAGCGCCGGAGGGCAGTCGCACTTTCATTTTTTCGCCCAAATGAATACGGTCGATATAGCTTTCCTCGACATCGGCCCGGACCCAGAGGTTATCCGGGTTGACCAGGCTGACAATGCCCTCGCCCGGCGTCACCACCTCACCCTGGAGGACAGCCCGCATATCCACTATGCCGTCAATCGGGGCGTGTATCTCCGTATAGCCGAGAATTACGCCGGCCTTTTCGGTCTGGGCACCGGCGGCGGCAAGATGCCGGGTGCTGGCGACCAGCGCGGCCCTGCGGGCAGCTACCTGCTCAACATTGGCCCGGGCCAGCGCCAACGCTGCCGCTGCCGACTGCACCTGCTTGCGCAGGGACTCGACATGCGCCTTGTTCGAGGCGTACGTCGTTTGCGCTTGTTCGTAATCCTGATCGGAATTGATTTTGTCGGCGTGCAAGGCCCTGGATCGGTTAAAGCTGAGCCGGGCGAATTCCAGATCCGCCTCAGCTTGTTTCACCTGGGCATTGTTCATGGCCAGATTGGCCGCGGCCTGTCGGATCTGTTCACGCATCTGGGCTTCCTGGAACTGCAGGTCGGCCATTGATTGCTTCACCTGTGCCGCCGACTCCTTCTCGCTGTTGGCGTAGTAGGCCTTGTCGGCCTCCCATTCCTGTGGTTGGACTACCGCCAGCAGTTGGCCTCTCTTCACCGTGTCGCCCTGCTGAACCAGGAGTCTTTGCAGGCGCCCCTGGATCTGGGAACTCACCTGCACATCATCGGTTGCCACGATACCCGTAAATGTGAGGGACCGGGGGCGGTGCGACATCCAAAAATAGAGGCCCACAGCGGCAACCGCCAGTATAACGGCAATAACAGCTAATCTGCGTTTCATGTCAGCGCCAAATCCTTAAAAGTAAGCTTGCGGCAGTCCTTTTCCATGCAAGTCATTCGTAACCTACTGTATCAATGAGAACTCCGTGTATCAACCGGTTTCGTATGGAGCTCTCTTGTTTTCGTAGCATAGCTTCGGGCGGTCGGAAAGTCAAATCTCCATGAGAAAGCCGGTATAAACTCCCACGGTGAATCACCACTTCGGCGGAGCAGAACGACTACTTGGGACAATGGCATTCCATATCAACTCTTGCAGCAACACATAACCTCACTGTTCAGACAATATCGCCTGTCCACACTCCATTTCGCCAGGAGCAGCAACAAAACCGGCCTGTGTTGCTTACTGCGGACACCTCTAACTGCCGTTTTCATGATAAATCATTACAATCTGTATTGGACACAATTTGAAACGTGGACATGAATGATAGTGTTATAATTTAACAATATCGGGCAAGGAAAGATGTTTAAGGATCGAGTTAAGCTTATTCGCAAGGATTTTCGCAGCCATGCAGGGCAATAGCGGATAAAATTCTCAATGGAGCATCCGCAATGAAATCACTGGTTCCGTTAATTTTATTTTCTCTTTTTTTTGGATGTGCGAACTATCAGCCGAAGCCGCTCTCCCGATCCGACACCGCTTCTGCTTTTGAAGCGCGAACACTGAACAGCCTGGATCTCGAGGATTTCATTGAGAAAAACACCCATGAACAGTTAAAGCCCTGGCCGCCTGCTTTATGGGACTTCAGAAAGCTGGAATGCGTGGCGGTTTATTACAGCCCCGCATTGGATGTCATGAGGGCCAGGTGGGGTGTTGCCGAAGCTGCGGTGATTACCGCTGGAGGCATCCCCAATCCCGCAATATCGCTCCTGGGGCAGCATCATACAAGTACTCCCGGCGGGATTTCGCCATGGACCTGGGGGATCTCGCTGGATATACCGATAGAGACCGCGGGGAAAAGGGGATATCGTATTCGTAGGGCTGAAAATCTTTCCGAAGCTGCCAGGCTGGATATTTCGACGACTGCATGGCAGGTCCGGAGCGGTTTGAGGAACAGTCTTCTGGAGCTTTATGCTGCAACTGAACGGGAACGCATTCTGCTTGACCGGCTTGCAATAGCGGAGAAAATAACAAGGATTTTCGAGGAAAGGCTGGCTTCGGGAGAGTCTTCCGGATTCGAAGTAACCCGGTCACGCCTGGCCCTTGACAAGACCCGCCTTCTGCTTGCCGATAATCAAAAAAAGAAGGCGGTTGCCCGCGTAGCGCTGGCGGAGGCTCTCGGGCTTCCTGCAAAGGCCATTGACGGTATCAGGATATCTTTCGCTCTCTTTGAAGAGAGACCTTGTCCGATTGAATTGGATGACATCCGCAAGAAAGCGCTTCTCGGCAGGCCCGACATATTGGCCGCCCTCTCGGAATATGAAGCAAGTCAATCTGCCTTGCAGCTTGAAATAGCGAGGCAATATCCTGATTTTCATATTGGGCCGGGATACGAATGGGACCAGGGCGATAACAAGTGGTCCATAGGTTTTTCCATCGAACTGCCTGTTCTCAACCGAAACCAGGGTCCGGTCGCGGAAGCCGAGGCTCGCCGCAAGGAATTCGCGGCAAAATTCATGGCACTTCAAGCCGGAATAATCGGGCTGATCGATCGGGCCCGGGTTTCATACTCTGAATCACTAAAGAATTTGCTTAATGCAGATAACCTGGTGTCGACAGAAAATGCTAAGATGCGGGCGGTCCAGGACAGGTTTGAAGCCGGTGAAGCTGACCTCCTTGAGCTTGAACAGGCGAGATTGCAATTCAATGCAGCTGTAATTTCCCGCTGCGACTTGCTTGTTTCCGCACACGCAGATCTCGGGAAGCTGGAAGATGCCATCCGGCAACCCCTCGTGTCAACAGAACTCTCTCCTGCTGCTTCTGAAACAAGGCCCCGGACGGAGGGTAATTAAGGAAATGACAACTGATAAAAGAAGAAACAGATTGGTCACGACACTCGTAATTTCGGGTTTCCTTGCCGTTATCATTGCCCTTGTACCGGGATGCAAAGAAAAAGAAGGTCAAAAAACACAAAGAGAAAAAACAGGATCCAATATTACATTTCACAATGGTGTAGCCGTGCTTTCGCTGGAAAGTTCTGCCCGGAAACAGGCAGGGATCGCTGTGGCGCCTCTGAAGGCGGTGCTGTTCCGGCGGCGGTTTCAGGCCTACGGCACCGTTCTTCAGCCAGTACCATTGATTGAAATGCATAATAACTATATTGCGACAAGGGCTTCAATGGATAAGGCGGCCTCGGCGCTCGAAGCATCCGGCAAGGAATACGATCGGTTGAAAATGCTGTACGAAAAAGGACGGAATGTATCCATGAAGGCGGTAGAGGCCGCGGAAGCTGCAATGAGTTCTGACCAGGCGGAACTGTCTGCGTCGCGGGGAGCACTTGCGGCCGCCGGACAAACTGCTGCGGCGAAGTGGGGAAAAGTGATTGCGCACTGGGTTCTTTCACGGTCAACATCCTCGAAGTTGAACAGGCTCATTGAACTGAAGGATGTCCTCATAAAGGTAAGCCTTCCTTCCGACAAATTCATAACAGAAGCCCCTGGGACAATCATAGTCCGGACGCCCGGGTCAAGATCGGTCGAGGCGAAATTTATCGGCCCCGCCCCGAATGCGGACCCGCGGATTCAGGGCGCAAGTTTTCTCTATCTGGCCCCTGCTTCCAGTGGTCTTGCTCCCGGCTTGAATGTTCAATGCCTATTGCCGGCCGGACCGAATATGCGCGGTGTATTGATTCCATATGCCTCGGTTATCTGGTCCCAGGGCAAGGCATGGGCTTATGTGCAAATGGACCCGGAACATTTTGCAAGGCGTGAGGTGGCTGCCGCGAACCCCGCAAATGATGGTTATTTTGTCCGGAGTGGATTCAGTCCGGGAGAATCCATAGTTGTCACGGGCGCACAAATTCTTCTTTCCGGGGAACTCCTTCCATCTGAACCCGCAGGAGGCGATGAAGACGATGAAGGAGATTAGAGCATGAATGGGCAAGGCTGCAGATCTGAAGCCCTTAACGGAAAAAGTGGAATCCTGAGTCATGTCATCAGGTTTTCCTTGAGGTTTAAAGGGATAATAATCGCTCTTGCCATTGTATTTGCTGGGCTACGGGATTTACTCTCTGGCAAATGCAAAGTACGATGTCTTCCCCGATTTCGCTCCTCCCCAGGTAACAATTCATGCCGAAGCTCCGGGGCTTTCGCCGGAACAGGTCGAGTTGCTCGTCACAACGCCCGTGGAGAACGCAATCAATGGAGTACAGGGAATTGAATCCATGCGCTCCACATCCATACAGGGTTTCTCGGCCATAACCGTCACGTTCGAGGCCGGCAGCAATATCTACCTGGCCAGGCAGATGATTGCCGAACGGCTGTCTTCGGTTGCCGGAGAACTGCCGCAGGGAATCAGGACGCCAGTAATGACCCCGCTTACGTCGTCAACCGATGTAGTACTGGTGATGGGGCTCTCCTCCGACAGGCTTTCGCCGATGAATTTGAGAACCGTCGCCGACTGGACGGTTAAACGTACCCTCCTTTCGGTCCCGGGCGTCTCAAAAACAGCAGTCTTCGGGGGTGAGGTAAAACAGCTTCAGATTCAGCTGCGGCCGGAGAAATTGATAAAATACGGCTTATCCGTTGAAGATATCTTTGTCGCGGCAAGGCGTGCGACCGGTATTCGCGGCAGCGGTTTCATAGACAACGGGAATCAGCGCATAGACCTGAAGACAATTGGCCAGCCCATGTCACCCGAAGAACTGGGCAGGGTTGTCCTGCTTCACGGGAATGGGGCCAATGTTACGCTCGGAGACGTGGCAAATGTAGCCTACGGTCCCGAACCTGCCTTCGGATCGGGGTCAATAATGGGGAAACCGGGCGTCCTACTTCAGGTTTCGTCACAATACGGGGCGAATACGCTGGAAGTGACCAGAGGCCTGGATAAAGCCATTGGTGATTTGCGTCCTGCCCTTACCAGGCAAGGGATAAAAATTTATCCGGATATTTTCAGGCCTGCAGGTCTCATTGATACCGCCCTTCACAACGTGAGGTCGTCTCTTCTCCTGGGAGCCGCGCTTGTTGTAGTGATACTGCTTCTATTCCTGTTCAATTTCCGCACGGCGGCAATTTCCTGCACTGCCATACCAGTCTCCATGCTGGCCGCCATCACGGTTTTGGGACACCTGGGTTATAGTCTGAACACGATGACCCTGGGCGGACTGGCCATAGCAATTGGAGAGGTGGTGGATGATGCGGTTGTGGATGTTGAAAACATATTCCGAAGGCTGCGTGAAAACCGGGGTTCGGAGAGGCCGCTTCCCGTACCGAGAGTAATATTCGAAGCCTCGATGGAGGTCAGAAGCGCCGTAGTTTATGCAACATTTGCAGTCGTTCTCGTATTTATCCCGGTACTAACCCTCTCCGGTGTTGCCGGAAGGATTTTTGCTCCTCTGGGCATTGCATATATACTCGCAATCCTTGCTTCCCTTGGAGTAGCCCTTACTGCTACGCCTGCCATGTGCCTGCTGTTTCTTGGACGGACGGACCTTGCGGTAAAAGACCCTCCCTTCGCAGGATGGTTAAAGGAGAAATACAGGCAAAACATTCTCAGGGTTGAGAGGCGTTCGAAAGTCGTGATTGGCGTAACTGCGGTCCTGATAATTGCCGTTTTAGCGACAATTCCCTTTCTTGAAGGCGAATTTCTTCCCACCCTGAAGGAGGGAAATTTCCTGGTCCATATGTCGGCAGTTCCAGGGACTTCGCTTCAGGAATCCTTGCGGATAGGCAGCCGGGTGGCAGAAGAACTCATGAAGCTGCCGTTTGTAGCATCCGTCGCCCAAAAGGCGGGAAGAGCGGAAAAATCGGAAGAGACCAGGGGGCCGAATTCCAGCGAAATGATTGTGAGTTTTAAACCGGGGAAACAACCGGGGAATGCCATGCGGAAAATACGGGAGATCCTGTCCCGAACACCCGGCATAAACTATTCGGTCAAGACCTTCCTCTCTGAGCGTATTGAAGAAACGATCTCCGGGTATACGGCTGCGACAGTCGTCAATATTTTTGGCAACAATCCGGACATCATATCCGAAAAAGCCCGCGAAGTGGCGCAGGTTATTGCCGGGGTGAAAGGCGCAGTGGAAGTGCGGTTGCAATCCCCTCCGGAAACTCCCCAGCTTCTTATCAGCCTCAGGGAAGCAGACATTGCCCAGTGGGGTTTCAGGCCAGTCGATGTTCTGGACGCAATCAGAACTGCTTTCCAGGGCAATGTCGTCGGCCAGGTATATCATGGAGACAGGGTGTTTGATGTTTCGGTAATGCTCGATCCCAATGAACGAAAAGCAATTTCGGATGTGGGGTCGCTTCCTCTCCGCAATGCGCAGGGCACCTATGTTTTTCTGCGCCAGCTGGCTGATATCCGGGAGGAATCCGGCAGGTATTCCGTAACTCATGATGGCGGAAGGCGCGTCCAGACTGTGACCTGCAATGTAAACGGCCGGGCTGTAAGTTCCTTCGAGGCTGATGCGCGAAGGCAGATTGCTTCGAAAATCAGCATGCCGCCGGGAACATTTATCGAATTCACCGGGGCCGCCGAGGCGCAGGCCCGATCGCGACGGGACCTGCTGGTCCATTCGTTGCTGGCGATAGCCGGCATAGTACTTCTTCTGGCGGCAGCCACAGGCAACCGGCGCAACCTGCTCCTCATTATCCTCAACCTGCCTTTTGCCCTGGTGGGCGGAGTGCTAGTGGCTCTCGTCTTTTTTGGCGGCCGACTTCAAATCGGTTCGATGGTGGGCTTTGTTACGCTGTTTGGGATTACGCTTAGAAATTCCATTATGCTCATCTCCCATTTTGAGCACCTTGTCCAGCAAGAAAATATGACATGGGGATTGGAAACGGCCGTAAGGGGTGCATCGGAGCGGCTGGTGCCGATCCTGATGACTGCCTCGGTGACCGCTTTCGGCCTTCTGCCTCTTGCCCTGGGAAGCGGATCGACCGGTCGGGAGATAGAGGGCCCAATGGCTCTGGTCATATTGGGCGGTCTTGTCACGTCTACCGTGCTCAATCTTTTTGTGTTGCCGACCCTGGCACTCCGCTTTGGAAGGTTTGTGCGACGAACTGAAGATATATAGTTATTAAGTCTGGCTGAAGTATCCAGAACAATCATGCAGATGCAGGGGCCAACGGGAACCGCTCCAGCAAGCGGCACCGGTCAAGTCGATATCCGGGCATCGGATGCCTTCGGCAGATCTCAGGCAAATTCATGGATGTTCCAATATCATCGTCCTGTTTTGCAGCTGTTTCCTTTTGAAATGACAAACCCCGTCTGAAAGGCGGGGTTTGTTACATCTAAAATTTCACCCGCCGGTTCAGTAAATCAAGCGAATCCTCCCCGTTCTTCTGCCGACGATGCCCCTGCAAGTATTTCCGCTGTTTTTCATGGATTTACGCGTTAAAACAGATCTGTCCATTTATTCTTGACCACGTCAGCAGATGCCGGCACAGGCGAATGGTCATTACTTTTCCCTGGTTGAGGAAGATTAGTTCCAATCGGTAAAAACTATAAAAAAAAGAGGCAAGCCTTGTTAGCTAACCTCTTGATTTGACTGGCGGAGAGATAGGGATTCGAACCCTAGGATACCGCAAGCGGTACAACAGATTTCGAGTCTGCCGCCTTCGACCTCTCGGCCATCTCTCCAGTTATGTCCCGTATCGATACGAAACGGAAGATGCATTATCATGGAATCCGCGGGGAATGTCAAGAACCCAGGATTCCCCATGCTGAAAATTTATTTGCCCCTGTTACTAAGCAAATTTGTAATTTCCGGTTTTTTTATTTCCCGTACTTATCTGCATGGTAAGAGCTTCTGACATACGGACCGCTCTCCACGTGTTCGAAGCCCATGGCAAGCGCCAGTTTCCCGTAATCCTCGAACTTTTCCGGCGGAACGAAACAATTTACCGGATAATGTTTTTTACCGGGGGCGAGGTACTGGCCGATGCTCAGATAACGGCAACCGGTCCGCAGGAGGTCGTCCAGCACCTCCACCACCTCGTTATCCTCTTCCCCGAGTCCGAGCATAATTCCGGACTTGGTCTTCAGGGACGGATCGAGTTCATGGAGCATGCGAAGAACTTCAAGTGAGCGCCGGTAATCCGCCCCTTCACGGATGTGGTAAAGACGGGGAACGGTTTCAAGGTTGTGGCCGATTATATCCGGGCAGGCGTGGACAACCGTTGCGATACTCTCCCGGTCACCCTGGAAATCGGGAATGAGCAGTTCGATTCCTGTGCCGGGCGAGACTCTTCTGATGGCCGAAACTGTCCGGGAGAAAATTTCAGCACCTCCGTCCGGGAGGTCGTCGCGGGTGGGACTGGTGATGACCAAGAAACCCAGGCCGAGTCTCCGCACGGCTTCAGCCACTCTTTCAGGTTCGCCGGTATCGGCCGGCAGCGGTTCCCTCTTGCTTACGTTGCAGAAGGAGCAAAGACGCGTGCATATGGCACCGAGAATGAGGAATGTCGCCGTTCCACTGCAGTAGCATTCGGATATGTTGGGGCAGTTCGCCTCGCGACAGACGGTATGAAGCCGCAGCTCCTCAAGCATGCGATTCATGTCCGCGTGGGCGGCGGGCGATATCTTTTTCTGCAGCCACCCGGGGCGGCGTGCCGGTTTCGAATCAGTCACAATTTCCTTCCCAGTTCCAGGAAAAGCTGGAATATTTGTTTTCCCGCAAATGCTCCATGGTCTGAAGCTCTCTCTCATCAGGCCCGGACCGGATCAATGAAACTTCAAGACAGTTTTCCAATGATTTCGCCAGTATTTTTTTCAGGGAACCGATTTCGGGGGTAATCCCCAATTCTTCCAGACTGACCGTACCCTGTTCGAGCAAGGCGGGTCTTTCGCTTTCGCGCAGGAAGTTCAAAGCTTCGGAGAGGCAGTTTGCCAAGGGTATCGAGCCATGCTGGAAGATGACGTTTTTGATGCGGCGCTGGGCGTTGCCGCCGAGCTTGCGCCCCTGGACAATAATATCATACTCCTCTTTTCCGGCAAAACAGATGGACTGTTCTCTGTCCGAATCTTTCGCCGGAGAAATCCCGGTCGACGGCAAACCCGGCGTCCAGCCCCAGATTCCGGTAGGCGGAAAGGAGAAAAGCGCACAGTTGCTTGAACGTTTCTTTTACGGAAATCGCATTCGGTATGTGTTTTTGCGCGCAGACAATGCTGTAGGTTATTTCATTGGCGTGATAGATGATGCCGCCTCCGGTAATGCGGCGCACAGCTGCGATCCCGGCACCTCTGCATTTGTCAGGATCGAGGGTCTTTGCAGTGTCCAGGTATCTGCCGACCGAAAAGGCCGGGGGGGTCCACCCGTACAGACGAAACACAGGGAGGGACGTTTCGGGATCGAACGAGGACAGAAGCGCCTCGTCCAGGGCCATGTTGGCTGCCCCGTCCATGGAGCCGCTATCGATAAAACGCCAACACTGCCCACTGCCCACTGCTCACTCCTCACTCCCGACACATTGATAATGACAGACGTTGATCTCACGTGCCGCCCTGACTTCATCAAGCCTGGACACCGGCATGGAAAGCGGTGCCTGCAACAGCGCTTCCGGATTTTTCTGAGCCAGTTCCGCGGCCTCGATCATGGCGTCGATAAAGGCATCAAGTGTGGCTTTGCTCTCGGTCTCGGTCGGCTCGATCATGATTGCCTCCCTGACGATAAGAGGGAAATAGATGGTCGGCGGATGAAAGCCCTTGTCTATCAGGTACTTGGCTATATCGAGGGCGTGAACACCCTGCTTCAGCTGCCGCACGGCAGACAGGACGCATTCATGCATGCACGGCATGTCGTAGGGAAGGTCGTAATATGCCTTCAGTCTGCTCTGGATATAGTTGGCGTTCAGCACCGCCTGCTCACTCACCCTGATCAGGCCTTCGCGGCCGAGCATGGTAATATAGGCATAGGCCCGGACAAGAATGCCGAAGTTTCCGAAGAAGCCGGCGACACGGCCGATGCTGTCAGGGTTTTCCTGCTCAAGGGCATAACTTCCCTCCCCGTTTTTCACAACCCGCGGCACCGGCAGGAACGGAATCAGCTCCTTTTTGACCCCCACCGGACCGCTCCCCGGCCCTCCCCCTCCGTGGGGTGTGGCAAATGTTTTGTGCAGGTTGAGGTGTATGACGTCGAACCCCATATCGCCCGGCTTCACCTTGCCCATGATGGCGTTCAGGTTGGCGCCGTCGTAGTAGACCAGCGCGTCGTGGCTGTGGGCTATGTCGCAGATTTCTTTCACATGCGGGTTGAACAGGCCAAGGGTGTTCGGACAGGTCATCATGACCGCCGCAACTTCGCCGTTCATGGCCTCCCTGAATTGGTCAAGATCCATATCGCCGTATGGGGCGGTCGGTATGGTGATGATCTCGTACCCCATCATGGCGGCGCTGGCCGGATTGGTCCCGTGGGAGGAATCAGGCACGACCACGTACCGCTTGCGCCTCCCCCTGGCCATGTGCCAGGCATGGATGATCATGATGCCGGTCATCTCGCCGTGGGCACCGGCAAGCGGCTGGGTGGTCACCTCGTCCATACCGGTTATCTCGCACAGCAGCCGTCCCAGCTCGTGTATCAGTTCGAGGCAGCCCTGGGCATGGGCCTCGCCGCCGGGCAACAGGGCAGTCACCGGGTGAAAGCCGGAAAAAAGGGCGGAAGCGTCTTCCAGCACCTTCGGATTGTATTTCATGGTGCAGGAGCCGAGAGGATAGAAATTGGTATCCACGGAGAAATTGCGCCGGGACAGGCCGGTAAAATGCCGTACCACTTCCAGCTCTCCCACCTCGGGCAACTCCGCCGCACCGGCCCTGAGCAGGTTTGACGGCAGCTCCGCGGCAGTCGGGACATCCTGTTCGGGGAGGCTCACTCCACGGCGTCCGGCAACGGATTTCTCGAATATCAGCTCCATAGCGCCTCCTCCAGGGCCACGGCGAACTCATCGATCTCCTCCCTGGTCCGTTTTTCCGTTACCGTCACCACCATGCAGTTCTTCATCTCCCCGGAACAGCCTCCAAGCGGCACGCCCGCGGCAATTCCCCGATCGAGGAGTCTTTCCACTACCGCAGCCGCATCCATGGGGAGTTTCAGGGTAAATTCGTTGAAAGTAGGAGCGGAGTTCAGCACCTCAACTCCCCTGACCGCACCGAGTACACCCTTGGCATACTCGGCCTTGTCCCGGTTCAGTCCGGCCAGTTCCCGCATGCCCTGTTTGCCGATGCTGCAAAGGTATATCAACCCCCTAAGGGCGCAGAGCGACTGGTTGCTGCAGATATTGGAGGTGGCCCTGTGGCGTTTGATGTGCTGTTCCCTGGCCTGCAGGGTAAGCACAAATCCGCGCCGTCCGTTCCTGTCCACTGTTTCCCCGACAATCCTTCCCGGCAGGTTGCGCACAGACAGCTTTCGTGCGGCAATAAACCCGAACGAAGGTCCGCCGAAGCTCAGTGGATTGCCCAGGCTTTGACCGTCGCCGGTCACGATATCCACCCCCATTTCGCTGGGACTCTTCACCAGGCCGAGGGAAATCGGGTAAACCGAGACGATAACCAGCGCGCCCCGCGCATGGGCTTCATCCGCAATTGGGCCGAGATCATTGATGCTTCCGAAAAAGTCGGGGTTCTGTATGATTACGGCGGCAACGGTTTCATCAATATCCCTGGCCGAATCCCGCAGGTCCGGGCTCTCCGGATTCCGGTCCGTTTCCACCAGTTCGGCCTGCAGAGTGGCGAGATAAGTACGCAGAATCTGCTTGTAAGAGGGATTGACACCTCCGTCCAGGATCAGTTTGTTCCTGCCCGTGATGCGCATCGCCATCAGGGCGGCCTCGGCAAGGGCGGTACCGCCGTCATAGAGAGAGGCGTTGCTCACCTCCATTCCGGTAAGAGAGCAGATGGCGGTCTGGTATTCGTAGAGCGCCTGGAGCGTGCCCTGTGAGCATTCGGCCTGGTAGGGGGTATAAGATGTGTAGAACTCCGACCTTGCGGAAAGATGATCGACAGCCGACGGGATAAAATGATCGTAAAAGCCCCCGCCAATGAAATTGACCAGGTCGCGCCCGTTTTTCCCGGCAAGAGCCTTCATGTGGCGCAGGATTGCAAATTCGGACATCCCTTGCGGAAGGTCCAGCGAACCGGCGAGCAATTTCGGGGGAATAGATCCGAACAGATCCGGGATCTCCCCGACACCGATCACATCGAGCATGGCCCTTATTTCTTCCGTTGTATTAGGGCAGTAATCGGCCCTGCTCATGCCAATTCCTTGATATAATCGTCGTATTGCTTGCGGCTCAGCAGCTTGTCAGTCCCCCTGGCATCGACTATTTCGATCGTTGCCAGCCAGCCGTCATCCTCCGGACTGTCATTTATGATTTCCGGATGGTCATTCAGCGCATCGTTGACAGCGGCAACCCTGCCGCCGAGCGGCGCATAGATGTCGCTGGCGGCCTTTACCGATTCGATGCCGCACAGGACATCGAACTGCCTGACTATCTTTCCGATGGGGGGAAGTTCCACAAAGGTTATGTCTCCCAGTTGCTGGACGGCATAGCCTGTAATGCCGACAGTTCCCGTCGCCCCCTCGATCTTGATCCATTCGTGCTCTTTCGTGTACATAACCTGCATATCATCCTCCCGAATTCCGGCAGCTGGCGGCTGGCAGCTAACGGATTTAATTTAACTTTTTCACCAGCCGGCTCCTAGCTGCCGGTTGCCGGTCTTTTTCTCAACGACCCGTCCCTGTAAAACGGAACTTCCGTCACAATTGCTTCCATAACCGTCGATTCGTGACGGATTGACAGGGGGGTACCCGGCGAGGCAGCATCAGGCTTCACATATCCTGTTCCTATCCCGCAGTTCAGCATGGGTGAAAATACCCCGCTGGTCACCTGGCCCACATGGAGGTCATGGTGATATATCAGGTAATCATGGCGCGGAGAACGCCGGGAATTTACCCGGAATGCGGCCCTGATGCGGGTAAGGCCTTCATCGCGCTGCCTGAGAAGCGCATCCCGGCCGATGAAATCCTTGCTGAAGTCTACGAACTGATCCAGGCCCGCCTCCAGCGGCGTGGTGGTTTCGTCGATGTCGCTGCCGTAGAGACTGTAGCCCATCTCCAGCCTGAGGGCGTCGCGTGCGCCGAGCCCCGCGGGCTTTACCCGCGCGTCGGCGAGGAACCGCCGCCAGTATTCGGCAATGGCCTCGGGTTTTCCATATATCTCAAAGCCCAGCTCCCCGGTATAACCGGTCCGGCTCACAATGGCCCGGGAACCGAATATTTCCGTCTGTATCAGGCCGAAGTAGGGAATACCTGAGGTATCCACTCCACAGACATCCTTCAGCACTTCCCTGGACATGGGACCCTGGAGATCCAGCTTGCCCGTTTCACTGGAGATATTTTTGAAAACACCTCCTCCCTTCAGGCCGGAGCGTATGGACTCGAAATCCTTCTCCACGGTTCCCGCATTGACCACCATCATAAATTCGTCAGGGGAAAGGCGGAAGATTACCAGATCGTCGATGATGCCTCCCCTGTCATTCAACAGAAACCCGTACCGGCCGCGACCGACGGGAATCGTTTCCGTCCTGCATGAGAAAATCCGCTCGAGACCGCAGGCAACGGGATCACCACGGAAATGTAATTCTCCCATGTGACAGGTATCGAACAGGGATGCGGCCTCTCGGCAATGCCTTGATTCGGCGAGGATTCCGGAGTACTGGATCGGCATCAGCCATCCGGCGAAAGGGGCCATCTGGGCACCCAGAGCCTGATGTTCATCTGAAAGCGGAGTCTGTCTGAGATTTTGCATAGCTTCCTCGAAGCGGCAGATATGAAATTACTGTTACAAAGTACACTCGGATAATTGTAAATACTGAGTATATAAAGATATTCACTGATATATCAAAAACAGCCAAAGATCAATTCTTTTCAGGCAATAAAGAGCTTTTTCAGTTTATCCCCGGCAAGAGAAAAATCAAGGGTGTTGCCGCCGCGGCTGTTGAAAAAAAGAGGCCGCATTCTGACATGCGGCCTCTCTCTCCGGTACGGTTTCTCATGCAGCCGTCAAAAACGGATGTATTTTATTCAATCGTCAGCGCCACATACAAGGCGGAATCTCCGCGCTGCAGCAGCAGTCTGACTATGCTGCCTTTTTTATAGGAAGACAGGGCCTTTTCAAAGTCCGCTACAGAGCCGATCCGGACCCCGTCCACCTCTTTGAGTATGTCACCGGCGGAGATCCCCGCCTCATCGGCAGCGCTTCCCGCCTTCACTTCGGTCACAACTACTCCGGCGGTCTCCTTAATTCCAAGTTTCGCCGCCAGCTCGGGGGTAAGGGCCGATACCGTCATGCCAAGCTTCTCCTTGACGACAGCACTCTTACCTTCAGTTGCGGCTTCTTTCATCGCTTCAATAACAACAGTCTTATCAAGGGTTTTGCCGTCTCTTATTATCACAACCTTTACCTTCTTGCCCACCGGGGTGGAAGCGACTATGAGGGGAAGCTCGTTCATCTCGTGTATTTTCTTTCCGTTGAATTCCGTGATTACATCCCCGCTCTTGAAGCCGGCTTTCTCGGCAGGACTGTTTTTCATGACCTCCGAAACCAGGGCGCCGCCCTTCTCTTTCAGGCCGAAGGATTTAGCCAGGTCAGGCGTGACGGCTTGTATGCCCACACCCAGCCAGCCCCTGGTAACCTTGCCTTTTTCCTTCAGCTGGCTTATTACGGATTTCGCCATATTTATGGGAATGGCAAAACCGATTCCCTGGCCACCCGCCACTATCGCGGTGTTGATGCCGATAACTTCACCTTCGGCATTTATCAGGGGGCCGCCCGAATTGCCCGGATTAATGGAAGCGTCGGTCTGGATAAAATCGTCATACGGTCCACTGCCGATTACCCTCTCCTTGGCGCTGACTATTCCGGCGGTGACAGTCTGCCCCAGCCCGAACGGGTTGCCTATGGCCATTACCCATTCGCCGACTTGCGTCTTGTCGCTGTCGCCGAGTTTTGCCACCGGCAGGTGATCCTTGGCGCTGATCTTGAGCAGGGCCAGATCCAGTTTGTCGTCCCAGCCCTTGACTTCTGCCTTGAATTCCCTTGAATCCGAGAGTCTTACCTTAACTTCGTCGGCACCGGACACCACATGGTAATTGGTCAGTATATATCCGTCATCACTGATGATGAATCCCGACCCGAGGCTGCGCGAAGTATATGGATGCTGGGGCATATTTTGAAAAAACCTGTTGAAGAAATCCTGGAATGGGTCATGTTGTCCATAGGGGTTCGAGGGGGACCCCCTGAACGGCGTCTGTGGTCTGATTATCTTGGAAGAACTGATATTTACGACTGTCGGCTTGTCATTTTTGGCAAGGGCAACAAAATCGGGAACCAGTGTTTTCGCTTGGGCGGCCATACCTGGCAGGGCCAGAAAACAGGCTGCAACAGTGATTGTTCGCAAGGTTTTAACCATCATTCATTCCTCCCTAAATGTGTGGTTGATGTTTTGACTGGCAAAAAGCACGTTCTGAAATAACGTGACGCAGTGCCGGAAAAAACAGGATTAACATAGGTGCATATCTTGCTACACGCAGAAGCGGCAACATCTTCACACGACAAAAGCTGTCGTAAAACCATGGAAAGTCTTTTCAACAGAGCCGTTTATAATTTAATTGCGTTGGATATGTTTGTCAACCACCTGACTGCGGAAACGCAAGCCGGGCAAGGCTTCAGCCGATGAAATAAAACGAAAATGCCCTTTTCCACAGTTTGTGAAACAGGGCATTATACAGCCGCAAATAGAAATAAGAAATTATTCCGGCCATTTGCTTCCGAACCGGGAAAGGATGGCTGGCCCGGTATAAAGCTGCTATTCTTCCTTCAGAATGTAACCGAGACCCCTGACGGTGTGGATCAGCTTCTTGTCGGAGTCACGATCAACCTTCTTGCGCAGATAATTGACATAGACATCGATTATGTTGGTAAAACTGTCAAAAACATAGTCCCAGACATTCTCGGCTATGGTTGTTCTTGTCAGAACCTGGTTCGGATTGCGCATGAAGAATTCGAGAAGCGAATACTCCTTGGCGGTGAGATCGATTTCTTTCTCTTTTCTCCACACCTTGTGTGTTACCGGATCGAGACGCAGATCGGAGAAATGTATTTCCGCTCCCCTCTCCTGTTCGGTCCTGCGCAGCAGTGCCCCAACCCTGGCAAGAAGCTCGGCAAAGGCAAACGGCTTGGTCAGATAATCATCCGACCCGGAATTGAGACCGGCCACGATATCATCCAGGGAATCCTTAGCGGTCAGCATCAGAACCGGCACCATGATCTTTCTCGCCCGTAACTCCTTCACTACGCTCATTCCGTCTCTTTTCGGCAGCATTACGTCCAGGATGAGAAGGCTGTAAGAACTTCCTACCGCCATCTGCAGTCCTGACTCTCCATCATTTGCGGTATCTACTTCGTATTTTTCTTCTTCGAGCCCGCGCTTGATAAAATTCGCCACCTTTTTTTCATCTTCAATGACCAGAATTTTCATTTTTATACACCTCGCATATAATTTTATCAGCTCAAAAAATTCGCTGTTTGATCTGCTGCGGGCATTTCCCGCTAAATCATCAACACAATTACAGAATTAACAATCGAAAAACACCGGAAGCTTCAAATTTCACGGTATAACTAGCCAATATTGCAGGGTAAACATTCTTAAGCCCGTTCTCCTGTTAATACGCTCATTAAATGCTAACATATTTTTTTAAGCCTGCAATAAATAAAACAAATTTAATAAAAATATCGACCTGTTTTTAACCACCCTGTAAATGACGAATTTACCGGGATGCCGAATTTTCTTCGACGTCCAACTACACCTCCTTTCTCCGGCTATCCGTGCCGGATATCTTTCCTAGCGCCTCTATCAGGTCTCTTCAGACCTTGCAGTGCCTGTTCACGAGGCTATACAATGCCGAAAATCGACCTAACAATCTATAATTCAAATCGGACAGCTGTCATGATTGGCTTAAGTATTCTCAGGAAATCATTTCTACGGCTGCCGCACTTTTTCATTTCTGCCAGAAATGGAGCGAAGCCGGGGGAGAAGGATTTTAAATGCAATCTTCCACCCTTTCGATGGGGAGGTGACAGGAGGATCGGCATAAAGTATACTGTCACTCTAAACCGGTATATATTCAGATACGAATTAGGAACGAAAAATTTCTGCCGAATGTAATATAAATTCCGGCAATTATATCCTAAATCATATATAGCGACCCGTATCGATACATCCAGCCATATATGCTCAGATTCAATCACAGGGGATAATCACAGAAAACTTTAGTTGAACGCTGCTGATGGAACCCGGCCAAGATTTCCTATTTATAATGTCACAAGTCAAAATCTCAATTTTAATGAGAATTACACTCCAGATATGTGAGTTTGTCAAGGTTTTAATTGCCATTGTTTATAAATTTTGTTAAGTTAGCGCGATAATAAGAGCGTATCCACACTTAACTGCTTAAATTACATAACAAATTTGGACCACACAAATTCAGGGTCCGGACTGGAACGACAAACAGTCGCTTTGTCTCGAGGAAAAAATGACCAAAACATGGGCACAGGTTTCATACGCAGTACCGGAAGCAATGGTTGACGACTTTTCAGAATTTCTGCTCGAATTCTCTCCAGACGGCATAATCACGGAAAACCTGACATTAGATACTTTTTCCATAGACTCGCTGCAAGAGCCGACATCGCGGACGGTAACCGCTTTTTTCGAAGCGGACGACACACTGGCGGAGATAATGGCACGGGTCGCTCTTTATCTTGATAAAACCGGTGCGGAATACCCGGGATACAAATCCGCGGAACCCAATGTTATATATATAAAAGAAGAAGATTGGAGCAACAACTGGAAGACCCATTTCAAACCGGCCAGAATCGGCAGAAGACTGGTTGTGAAACCGACCTGGGAAGAATATCCGCATGCCCCCTCCGATATCATCCTGGTGCTTGACCCGGGCATGGCGTTCGGTACCGGATCCCACTCCACCACCAGGCTGTGCATGGAAGTTCTGGAAAAGATTTTTTTCAGGGAAGGGGAATTCACGGATGCAGGACCTGACAACCCCGGCCATATTCTTGATGTCGGAACAGGATCGGGAATCCTTGCCATTACAGCGGCAAAACTCGGCGCGAGTCATGTTACCGCAATAGATATCGACTCACAGGCTGTATCGGTGGCAATGGACAACATCATTATGAACGGATGTGAATCTTCCATATCGGTTTCGGATACCCCCATATCTTTGGTCGAAGGGGTTTACGACATTGTCGTTGCCAACATCCTGGCAGAGGAACTGGTAAAGATGGCCGGTGAACTGACAGGAAAGATACGTCCCGGCGGCTATCTCATACTCTCGGGAATATTGACGGAAAAGGAAGATCTGGTACTGAGTGGTTTCACTGTTCCCGGGATAACATTGACGGAGATATCACGGGATGCGGAATGGAGTTGCCTGACATACCGCATGGGATACTAGATCATGCGCCGTTTTTTCATAAGCAGGGAAGTAATCCGTGACGGAAGCGCCTGCATCACGGGTAACCTTTTTCGTCACATGGTCAAGGTGTTGCGTCTTAAAATCGGCACAAGAGTCATCTTCACGGATGAAGAAGGCTCGAACTATACCGGTGTTATCAGCAGCATCGAAAAATCTGTACTCACCGCAACAATTGAAAAGACTATGCATGGACAATGCGGGAAAACCGGCATTGCCATAACTCTTTTCCAGGGACTCCCCAAGGGAAACAAAATGGAATTCATCTTGCAAAAGGGAACTGAACTGGGTGTTTCCGAAATTATTCCCTTTGTTGCAAGCCGTTCTATTCCCAGGCCGGCACGGGAACGCGAGGAAGAGAGAATTGCCCGCTGGCGTCGAATCGCCCTCGAGGCCGCCCGTCAGTCGAACCGCTCCATGTCCCCGGACATCTCGCCGGTGATCGATTTTTCGCAAATAGCGGCAATATCCCGGCAGCCCTTGAAGTTGCTGCTTTGGGAGAAAGAAAAGTCCAACGGGCTCAAAACAGTTCTCTCAGAAATTCCCGCTCCCGACAGTATTGCCGTTATGGTCGGACCCGAGGGTGGGCTGACGGAGAAAGAAGCGGAAACAGCAGTTGCCAACGGTTTCATCCCGGTAACCATGGGAAGCAGGATATTGAGGACCGAAACCGCTGCAGTCGCCATACTGGCAATCCTGCAGTTTTTCTGGGGAGATTTGGGTTAGGAAGTTGTCGGGTACATGAGTTGCATGGAAGCATTCATAATTTACTGGCAGACTGACAGGCCCTGCGGCATAGTGCCATAAAAGGAGCAGAGAGATGAAATGTCCAAAATGCGGATTTAACAGCTTCGAATTTCACGATAATTGCAAAAAATGCGGTAAAAGCCTGGCCTCCTTCAAAATGGATTTAAATATCAATCCGGTCATATTCAGCGCGAACCGGCCGATTGCGGAAAATATCCCGCCCCTGCCGATCAATATGGAAACGCCTCAGGCGGATGATGAAACCGGCGACACCTTTACGTGGGATGTGGCGGAAGAGAGCAAATCAGCACCCTCGTCCGACAGCACTTTTTCGGGATTCGATCTGGAATTTCTGAAAGAGGATGTAAAACCGGTCGATCAGGAAGGAGCTTTCTCCTTTGGAGAAGATCCGCTATCGGGAACCCCGGCCCCGGCGAATGATGAAAACCTCGCTCCGCTTGAAGACTTTTCATTTTACGAAGAAACGATCGAACCGGGGGAAAATCAGTTATTTACCGGAACCACGGCAGCATTACCCGAAGAAGGAGACAGCCTCTTTGGTGAAACGGGCGTAATTGGAGAAATTCTGCCCGAGAAACTTCAGGATGATGTAAGCGAACTGGACCCTGCAGACATTATCGACGATGCCCCTCCTGAATGGGGAAATTTCGAAAAGGAATTCGATCCGGGCAGTTTTTCCTTTGAAGGCTATGAAGCGGAAAACAAAAATAATGAAGTGAATAAAAATTCTTCCAGCCTCACGGATTTTGAAAAAGAATTTGAATCGATTTTCCAGACCGGCGAGACGACGGAACAGGACAAGCCGGAAACTTAGGACGCACCTCCTGCTTTATTGAGAAGCTTCAGCAGTTCATCTCCGAATTCCTTTTTCTGCCAGTTCCTCAGCATCGGAATTTTGTCAAGGCCGCTCACGTCAAAGGGAGCGGCATCAGACAAAGCATCCAGAAGAGTGTTGTTGGCGACCACACCGGCTTCCATTCCCAGTTCAAGTGCTTTCCTTTGCCGCCACTGCTTCAAAATGCCGAAACACTCTTTTGCGGCCCCGCTTTTCTTGGGACGTGATGAGCGGGGATACTGGGGGAGAGCGTCAGCAGACAGATCGACCCCTTTTTTTACTGCTTTGAGTATATCTTCTCCATACCTGTCGGAAAGCTTGGGGGAAAGTCCGGGGGTGCCGTGCAGTTCGGCATGCGTAACGGGCTTTTTTTCAGCCAACGCGGCAAGTGTCTCGTGTGAAAGTACCTTGAAGGGAGGTCTGTCGGACAGCCGGGCCTTGCCATCCCTCAACCTGAGCAGCTCCTCGAGAACGGCCAGGGTTCTCCCATCCATTTTATCCGCCCCCTTGAAGCGCATGAACAAAGGCTCCTTGTTGCGCTCCGTAACCTTGACCCGCGAAACCAGGGCGGACTCCTCTTCAACCCAGGACAGCCTGCCCTTTTTCTCCAGCTCTTCCTCCAGCTGCAGATAAAGCGGAATAAGAAGCGTTGTGTCCGCAACTGCATATTCCATCATGGCCGGGTCCAGCGGCCGTTTGCTCCAATCCGCTTTCTGGAACCGCTTGTCTAGTTCCACGCCGAACCGTTTTCTCAGAACAGCCGCCAGCCCCACTTCTCTTTCTCCGAGAAACTGGCAGGCAATCATCGTATCGAAGAGATTGTTTATCTTCAGGGAAAAGTCGCGCTTCAGTGACCTGACATCGTAATCGGCGCCGTGAAACAATTTGCGGACCCTGGAATCTCCCAGCAGAGCGGCAAGGGAAGAGAGATCGGAAAAGGAGAGAGGGTCTATGAGAAAAACCCCGGATGAGGCGGCAACCTGGAGAAGACAGACCTTTTCCCGGTAGTGGTGCAGGGAATCCGCCTCCAGATCGAAAGCGACGAGGTCTTCACGGACATACTCCCTGACCAGGCCTTCGAGCCGCTCAGGGGTGGAAATGATTTCCGGTGTTGCATGGCAATTAATCTTCATTATCCTCTTTCGGATCAGGCCGTTCAAACCAGAATGTCGTTTTAACGCCGGCTGAAATTTTTGCGCGCCAAAACGTGTTCATTTGCTTTTTTCAGGCCTATTCTTATTGTGAATCAGAAAGTTTTCAACGTCTCGTAAAGAGTATTTCTCTGTACAGGACAAAATCCGGCATCCCTGATGATATATATCATCTCTTCCATCCCCATACGGAAAGAGCAGCCGGCAGCCGCCACCACATTCTCCTCCAGCATGGTCCCTCCCAGGTCATTCGCCCCGAAAAACAGCGCCACCTGGGCGACTTTAGCTCCCTGGGTCACCCAGCTTGCCTGGATGTTCGCCACATTGTCCAGAACGATCCGCGACAGCGCCACAACTCTCAGGTATTCGTCGCCGGTGGCCGTCCGGCCGCCCAGTTCGGTGTTTCCGGGCTGATACGTCCAGGGAATAAAGGCAGTGAAAGAACCCCCTTCATCCTGAAGCTGCCTAATCCGGAAAAGGTGCTCGACAATATCTTCGCTCTTCTCCCGGCAACCGAACATCATTGTCGCCGTTGTCGGCAGCGAAAGCCGGGCCGCCTCCCGCATGACACCGGTCCATTCGCGCCATCCGATCTTCTTCGGCGATATCTCGCGACGCACGGCGTCCACAAGTATTTCAGCGCCGCCCCCCGGTATCGAATCGAGGCCGGCTTGCTTCAGTCTTGAAACTGTGTCCGCAACGCTTAAACCGGACAACTCTGCAATATGGATGATCTCGGGTGGCGACAGGGAATGGTTTTGTACCGTGGGGAAACGTTTTTTTATCTCGCGGAAAAGGTTCTCGAAAAACGCGATATCCAGTTCGGGATGAAGGCCACCCTGCATGAGTAGCTGGGTGCCACCCTGTTTTACCAGTTCATCTATCTTCGCGAATATCTCCGCATCGGAGAGAACGTATCCATCCGCATCCGATCTGTCGCGGTAAAAGGCGCAGAATGCGCACTTTGCCTCGCAGATGTTAGTGTAATTGACATTCCGGTCAACAACAAAAGTAACATTATTATCAGGGTGCAAACGGCGCCTTATTCCATCCGCCAGCTTACCGACTGTCAGGAGATCAGCTTCACCGAGGAGCATGAGAGCTTCCTGGCGGTTTAACCGTTCACCTTCGTAGATTTTATTTCTGATGGCTTCAATCATCTGTGCCTTGTCTTATCCTCAATATTCACGCAGCCCATTGTACAAGGTGTCTCTTTCCACCGGCTGTTTGCCCGCCTTGCTGATCAGTCGGATTATCTCGTCCCTGCTCAGGGACTGGGGCGAAACCGCGCCTGCGTCGTGACCGATCTTTTCTTCTATCACCGTTCCGTCAAGATCGTTGATTCCGAAAGAAAGGGCAATCTGGGCTATCTTTTCCCCGAGCATTACCCAATAAGCCTTTATATTGTTGAAATTATCCAGATAGATGCGGGAAATCGCCAGCGTCTTGAGGTCATCAACTCCGGTTGTGCCTATCCGCCTGCCGGTCTCCAGGCGGGTGTTCCCGGGCTGAAAGGCAAGGGGGACGAAGGCGAGAAACCCGTGTGTCCTGTCCTGCAGTTTCCGTAATCGCGACAGATGGTCGATACGGTCGCTGCGGGATTCAAGGTGGCCGTAGAGCATGGTGGCATTGGTTTTCACCTCCAGCCGGTGAGCCTCCTCCATGATCGACAGCCACTTCTCGCCGCTGATTTTTTCCGGGCATAACCGGTCTCTCACATGAGGTGCGAAAATTTCCGCACCGCCACCAGGCATCGAACCCAGACCCGCTTCCCGCAGCGCTGAAAGCACTCCAGCGATCGTCATCCCCGAAACAGCGGAAAAATGCTCAATCTCTACGGCGGTAAACGCCTTTACATGGAGGGATGGCGCCACTTCTTTCACCATCCTGAGCATTTCCAGGTAAAAATCGAAAGGCAGGTCCGGGTGCAGCCCGCCGACGATGTGCAATTCGGTGGCTCCCTGTCGCGCCGCATCTTCGGCGCGGCTTCTGATTTCGGGAAGAGTGAGGGTATAAGCGCTTTCCTCTTCTCCGGTCCTGGAAAATGCGCAGAAAGCGCAACGCTTGACGCAGATATTGGTATAGTTTATATGACGGTTGACGTTAAAAAAGACCCTTCGCCCGTTTTTCCTTTCATTCACGCGGGCAGCCATCTCTCCGAGCTCCAGGAGATCGTCCGACTCGAAGAGACAGAGCGCCTCCTCGTCGGAAATCCGCAGTCCATCATCAACTTTTTTGGATATTGTCGCTATTGACATCATTACACCCGGCAAGCCTCCGGCTTCTCACTTCTCACTCTCCTGCCCCCCCCCAACGCCGGTAAAGCTTGTGCTCAATCCCCAGGGCATCGAGCACCTTGCCAACGACGAAAGTCACCATGTCGTCCACCGATTCCGGTTTATGATAGAACGCAGGCATGGCGGGAACAATTCTCACTCCCATGCGGGAGAGCTTCAGCATATTTTCCAGGTGTATATCATTGAGCGGTGTTTCCCGGGGCACTAGCACCAAGGGGCGACGCTCCTTCAGGACCACATCGGCGCACCTTTCCGGCAGGTTGCCGGAATTGCCCCAGGCAATCCGCGACAATGTACCCATTGAGCAGGGGCAGATCACCATGGCGTCGGGTGCCGACGAGCCACTCGCCACAGGGGCGAAAAAATCATTTTCGGCGAAGAATTCAGGTAGCCTTTGTTTATCTCCGAAATAATCCTCCATGGCCCGTGCAGTTTCCTGTTCGCCGCCACTCCAGTCCATTCCGGTTTCATATTTTATGACATCGAGACCGGTCCCGGTGACCATCATGCTGAGCCGATGGCCGGCCAGCAACAATTCCTTACCAAGCCTCAAACCGTAAATCGAGCCGGAAGCACCGGTTATGGCGAGGACAATATGCATGCTTCTCATCCCCTTCCCTGCCGCAGGACATCTATCAGGGTAAAAGCAAATATAGCGACGCTGATATAACCGTTGATATTAAAAAAAGCTGCGTCCAGCTTCTTCAGATCGCCGCCTCTCAACAACCGGTGCTCATGGATAAGGAGAATCGAACACACCAGGATTCCGGCCAGGAACGGGTAGCCCAGATGCATGACGAAAAAAAGGACAAGGAGGATGACCGGCATGACAAGATGGAACAGGCGGGCCACCCGCAGAGAACCGGAAACCCCGAGTCTGGCGGGAATCGAATGGAGTCCTGCGGAACGGTCGAAATCCAGGTCCTGCAGCGCATAAAGCACATCAAAACCCGCCACCCAGAACAACACCCCGAGTCCCAGGAGTGCCGCCGGCGCATCGATCGAACCCCTTATCGCTATCCAGGCCCCGACAGGAGCGGCGGCCAGGCAAAGCCCCAACACAAGGTGGCTCAGGGATGTAAAGCGTTTGCAATATGAATAAAGGACCAGAAGAGCAACGGCAACAGGTGAAAGATACAGGCAGAGATCATTCAGCCTGTACGCGGAATACAGAAACAGCGCAAGCGAAAGAATGATGAAAACCGCGACCGTACTCTTGCCCAGGAGGCCCGCCGGGATTGCCCGTCCGCTTGTGCGCGGGTTCCTTGCATCGATCTCCGCGTCAATCAGCCGGTTAAGCCCCATCGCCGCAGTGCGTGCTCCTACCATCGCCATGGCGATCCACAATGCCTGGTATGCCGTGGGAAGACCGCGTGCCGCCAGGACCGCACCGGTAAAGGCAAAAGGGAGGGCGAACACGGTATGGGGAAATTTTATCATTTCCAGAAATATTTTTATTTTGTTAAGCATATTCTCCTGCAGACTTGTACAAACCGGAAATAAACACTATTTAGCCATGGCAAACTGATTGCGGATAAACAACCTGTATCGCAAAAAGCACAAAACATACATGTAAAATCAGTAACATACAATTCATTACCGATCAATCAGGCAGGTGAGGATCTAAATCGTTTTGTCCCCGCAGACGACTCGAAATTTCACAAACCCGTTGTCCAGGCTATCTTACTTTTGTAACACTTCAACATAAGACATGACAATGATTTTTTCAGTATCTACCCTCACCTGCAACAATCTGAAGCAGGAAAACCGAATCTTCCGTAATGCCGGTCTGGAATGCAATCTGAAATGGAAAAATTATGGGGTTTTTTACAAAATCACGAGGAACTGGCGACTATCTGAACAAACTGACTCCGATCAGCACCTTGCTTGAATTGAGGGGCTCGTTAGGCTCGGCGGTTCCTGCATTGGATATGTGGTGATAACGGTATTCGAAGTTGAAGGTCATATCTTTACGCAAAAAATACTGCACACCCGCTCCTCCCTGATAGGAGAAATCGAGCCTGCTGCCCATGGTTGGCAATCCGAGGTCTACATAGAGAACACCACCGCCGGCAAAAAGGTAGGGTACGAATTGTCTGCCTCCCGTAAATTTCCAGCTGCCCAGCAGATATCCGCCTGTCATGGGAGAGACTTTAGGATCTACCACCAGATGAAGCGGCAACTCCACCAGCAGTTCATGCCGCCCCCTGTACCAGCCGCTGCCCAATTCGCCGGAGAGGAAATAGCCGAACCTGAAAATCGTATCGAAGGTCTGCACCTGGGTGCGTGTTGCGCCGAACCCCCTGTGGGTAATGCCGTATCCGGACAGGAGCGCATACTCCGTTCCGGCCGTTTTGATAAAGCCGTTATCGGCGGCAAAAACGCCCTGCGATATGAAGACGGTCATCAGCATGCAGATTGCAATTAAAACTGGTCTTTTCATTGACTCCACCTGACTCTTTCCGGTCATTACCATTTCTGTTTCATCTCGAATCTGAGGATCTCGGGAAGGTTGCCCAGGAACCTGGCGATACTGTTCGGCGACTGCCATATCATCTTCGTGTATCCCCAGTGGATACGGGTGCGGCGGTAGAACCCGCGGATGAATTCGTTATATAACTCCTCCAGCCGCTCCAGGGTCAGGCCGTGCGGCACGAAAACGAAATTCATGCAGTTCATGGCGGACCAGTCCTCGGTGAATTCCCCATGCTCCCGTATAGTTGCGTAGACCGGGGCACCGGGGAACGGGGTGAACTTCGTTACATTTATCTCGTCCAGGGGTAAAGAAAGGGCATACTCCATGGTACGTCGAATGGAAAGCTCCGTTTCACCCGGCAGGCCGATCATGAAAAGGCCTTTTACCCTCATTCCGGCTTTCCGTACCATCATCAGCTTGCGTCTGACTTCGTCGAGGTCGTACGCCTTGCGGTGCCTGCCCAGCAGTTCCGCATCACCGGATTCGATGCCGAAGTTGACCTGCCAGCATCCGGAACGCTTGAGCAGGGTGAGCAGCTCCCGGTCCACATGCTCCAGCCGGGCTATGCAGTTATAGGTAACCGGAAGCTTTGTTTTTTCCTTGAGAATGCATAAGGATTCGATACGCCTGCGGTCAAACGTGAACAGGTCGTCGTAAAAAAAGACGTGACGGATACCGAAATCCCGATACAGATATTCCAGGTGTTCATGGACATACTCTGGAGAATTGGCGCGGAACCCGCTTTTGAAAACAGACCTGTCGCAGTAGCTGCACTGGTAAGGACATCCCCTGCTGGAGATCATACTCGTATTCGGCGCTCTCGGATAGCTGAACAGGGGGAGGTAATAGCGCTTCGGGAATCCCGGCAGCCTGTGATACGCCGGGAAAGGCAGAGAATCAAGGTCTTTGATATTCTGCCGCGGCGCTCCGGCCGTACCCATGCCGTCGAGGCGATAGCCCACACCGGGAATCGAACCGACATCCCTGAAACCGGAAGAAAGCAGTTGGTAGAATGTCTCCTCGCCTTCGCCCATGACGAGATAATCAATAGCCGGGAACCCGTCCAGCAGCGACGCTCCCGCCGCCGATGCATGTGCTCCGCCGAATATCACGCTTATCCGGTCAGCCCTCTCCTTGAGCCTCTCCGCTATTTCATATCCTTCGAGGAAACATGAAGTGGTACAGGAAAACCCGACGGCATCAGGCGCCCGGGAGATAATATCCGTCACGAGATCTTCAACCCCCGCAGGAGTCGCATAACAGTCGATTATTTCGACATCGACCCCACGCGCCTCGAGATACGAGGCGATACTCATCAGCCCGAGAGGGGGCATGATGTTGAAGATCGTGGTTATGTCTTTCATGGAACCCATCCAGTTGCTGCCGTGAGGATGGACGAAAACCACTTTCATCGGAACTCCGTTCTTGAAACCAGGGGCTTGAGGCTGGAGACTGGGGGCTTTTGCCTTTTGCCTTTTGCCAGCGGCTAGCGGCTACTTATCATCTTTTTTCCGACAAAAATTGATACACTTTGAACGCTTCCATGTCAATGAAAACATCGGCCGGATCAACATTGACAGGCTACGGAAGACAGATTGCTCCCCTGACATATAATCTGTCGACAAAAACCTGTCGACTGGCTCTATAAATACTTCCGATCGGGATGAAGTGCAGCCGGCGCTGGTCCCCCCCTCTTCCTGGCAATCCTTGTGTAGCATGGCTCTGCGCAGGAGAATCCCCATCCCGGTCCAGACAAAACGAGCAGAATGGCTCCGGTTCTTCCGGTCCGTCTCCGTTACGCTTCAGAAGGGTCTTTCTGTACCTGGTTGAATAATTAATGAAGTAGCGGCTTGTATACCCGTAGTACGTAAAAATCCCATACCCGCAAGAGCAAGGAGCTGCACCAACATGTTAAAAATTTTGTTTAATGAAACAAATGCCCAGAGATAAGGAGCCGGGGCAAAAAAATATTTTTTACACCCTATGACCTGAAGGACCCAAACGCAAAACTGATTATTCGTAATTAGGCAGAGTTGAAAGACAAATTGTTCTGGCTTAACCTTGAGCTTAAGTTGAAAGCAGGTATTATTTACGGATTCAACAGCAAAATGGTCATCGGGTCCGCCCTTGTTGCGTATCCTGCAAAGTATGCAGAGAAGCGAGACTGGCGAAGGGGTAATCTTATGAAGCTTTTGGTTTTTTACTCGATTCTAAGTATTTGCCTGCACATGAGCATTAATACCGCTTGTGCCGACCCTTCCCCTGAAAATGGTCTGGTCGCATTGCACTTCGGACCGTACGTGCATCATTATGGCGATAGTTCTGGTGACAATTCCTTTCCATGGTTTGTGGCGCTGGAGTGGGAATCGGCTTCACGGTGGGAAGTAGGGGGAGCCTATTTCACAAATTCACATTATCAGCCTTCCGGTTATATTTATGGCGGAAAACGCTGGAAGATATACGGCTGCAAGGACAGTCATCTGTTTGTCAAGCTGACGGCCGGAGCGCTTCTGGGATACGTCAAGCCCTACGACCATAATATACCCATCAATGCTAACGGCATAGGCCTGGGGATCATTCCGGCCGTAGGCTACAAATTCAAGCGTGCCAGCACTCAATTCGTCATTCTCTGGAATCAGGGCTTCTTGGTGACAGTTGGCTACGACGTTTGGAAGTAGGGAATAGGCTACCCTCCGGTGGTGTGACAATCTTTTGTCACTTTTTTCTTTGCCCATCCTGAAAATGCTATCGCCACATTCTGCAAGGGACAACAGACCAGCCCCCTTTGACATAGGTTATATCTCCAACCAATACATGGTCCCGCTTCATCGGCACCACGTCTATACTGTTGTTGGAAATTGCAATCTTGTTGTACTGGTTTCCCCTATGCCTGCGGTATATTGTTGCGCAGCGGCCTTTAAGGCCCCCATTACGCATCAGTCTCTCAACCCGTTTTCCCTCGATGCGAAAGCCCTTTTCCCGTAACTCATAATGGATACGTGGGCTGCCGGGGATGCGGGAGCTAAGTGACCGCAAATGGGAAGGTAGTCGCTTTGCGCTGCCTCATTACCTTTCGCCTTTTCAACAATTGGATGGCAACCGCCCGAGTAACGAATGGCCAGCCGGTCTGGCATATATCCTGTTGACAAAAATCTGTCAAAAGGCTATATAAATAAATTCAGTCGGGATGTAGCGCAGCCTGGTAGCGCACTTGCTTCGGGAGCAAGGGGCCGCTGGTTCGAATCCAGTCATCCCGACCATTCAATAGAAAAGGGTCAGCTTGAAAAGGCTGACCCTTTTTAATTTTGGAACTGATCAAATTCCGATTGATAGTTGAACATTTACATGAAGAGAGAATGATTTTGTCGTAATCCGTTCAACGGCAGATATGTATACGGCTTCATATGTCAATTTAAATTATTTACTCCATATCCTTCTTGCATTTTTTTTGCGGCATATTATCCTTAAATAATCCTCCCATGGTTATCTTGCCCGTATTGTTCCTCTTTACGGGCATTTTTCTTGCCTGCAGCCAGGCTCTCAATGTTATATCAGGCAGAAGCAAGCTGCTCTGCATAAACCGGGTAATGCTTGCGAAGACAGTCGGGACATATACTCGATGTTATACCGGATCTTCCCTGCCCGTCTTTGGTCCCCATATACCGTCCGCAGAATACACATTCAATTTTCAGTGTTGTCGGCATTTTCGCCTCCTTGTCCCTTGCTTACAAATCTTTTTACGGACGAACGTAATCGGGTCTGTGTGCCTTAGCTGTCAACAATAATATCGAGTTATATTTATTATCGGATTTTTCCCCATCGGCTTGAGGCTTTTTTTCTAATGTGAAACATGCTTCAAGGATTTATTGCACAACAGGAAATCATGGAACCAAATTCGGAAAAAGTCTTAAGTTTTCAGCAGATTTACCGATAAATATTTTACAGGATATACCGGCTGGCGGGTCGTTCGGAACCCGTCGAATGATTACCGTCGAGGTGAACGAAACATGTCGGAAGAATATGCTCGGGAAATGTTTGAAAAAGCGTTGGGTGCCATGTCCAGTGATCAGCTGTATCTTGCCTTGAATTGTTTCGAACAGGCACAGGCCATGGAAAATGACCCCTTGTACCTTTCCTCCAGGGCCCTCTGCGTGGCCAAAGCACGAAGGTCGTTCAAAGAGGCAGTCTACCTATGCCGGGATGCACTGGACAGGGAACCGGCTAACCCGGTCCATTACCTCAATATGGGTAAAATCTACCTGGCTGCCGGCCAAAAACAAAAGGCGCTGAAATCCTTTCGGGAAGGCCTCAAACATGGCGGGAACAGTGAAATCACGGCGGAGATCGGAAAACTGGGATCCAGAAAAGCCCCGCTGTTCAAATTCCTGGACCGCAGGCATCCGTTGAACAAGTACAGCGGCATACTGTTGTCTACGCTGGGCCTCAGGTAGCGCCCGCCACCGGGTTACACCATCTTAATGCGTGACGCCTGAGGGCCTGGCGAGCAGAATGCAGGGGTTCAATGCCGCTGACTCGGTAACATGTCTTTTGCGGTGGGTGAACTTCGTCGGTTGGTCTCAACCTGCCGGAATGCAGAAACCGAGGCGTTCCGCGCAGATAAAGGCGTAAAGGCGTCATGGATTCAGGATCATTATAGAAAGGTTATGCTGCGCCTTGCGGATTTGCTTCACCCAGGTACTGCTCAAACTGTTTTTTGTCCTGGGCGCAGCGGTATGCCTCTTCCGCGAGTATCTTTTTTGTTTTCAGCAGATCCAGAATGTGCTGGTCCATGAGCTGCATGCCGTCTTTCCTGGCAGTCTGGATTATCGACGGGATCTGGAAGGTTTTCCCTTCGCGGATCAGGTTGGAGATAGCCGGGGTTCCGACCAGTATTTCAAACGCGGCAACCCTCCCCTTACCTTCGGCGGTTTTCAGGAGCTGCTGGCAGATGACCCCCTTCAGAGATTCGGAAAGCATGGCGCGGACCTGTTCCTGACTGTCCCTGGGAAAGGCATCAATGATGCGGTCCACGGTTTTTCCCGCTGAATTGGTATGCAGCGTGCCATAGACAAGATGTCCGGTTTCCGCCGCAGTCATTGCCAGACTTATGGTTTCCAGGTCTCGCATTTCCCCGACCAGTATCACGTCGGGATCTTCACGCAGCGCCGCACGCAGCGCGGCGGTAAAGCTTTCCGAGTGCTCGCCGATCTGCCGCTGGTTCAGCAGCGACATCTTGTTTTCATGGATAAACTCAAGGGGGTCTTCGAGGGTCAGGATGTGTTCCCTGCGACTGGAGTTGATGAGATCGATCATGGCGGCAAGTGTCGTGGATTTGCCGGAACCGGTCGGCCCGGTTACCAGAACCAGCCCCTTTTTCAGCATGGTCATCTTCCGGACACCTTCCGGAAGATTCAGTTCATCAGCGGAAAGAATCTTGCTCGGGATCATGCGAAAAACGGCTGCAATTCCCTTGTGCTGCATCAGTATATTGCCACGGAACCTGGCCAGATCGGGGATCGAATAGGCAAAATCCAGGTCATTTTTATCCTCGAAATGGGCTTTTTGCTTTTCGCTCAGTATCTCAAATAAAAGAGACTTTATCTCTTCATGGGCCAGCGGCTTGAAATTGAGACGCGACATTTCCCCATGAAGGCGAAAGATGGGAGAACAGCCGCTGGAAAGATGCAGGTCGGATGCCCCCTGCTCCTTCATCATCTTGAATAGAACATCAATTTTTGCCATCACAACTCTCCGATTTACTGGATAATGTTAATCCGGAGCCCCCGGCAGCTATCAAAACAGACGGTACGGGGTTTTCCCGGAGCAAATAGTACGGCTTCCATGCGGGAAGACAGTTAAGGTGAAACCGCCGCATCGAGCGGACGAAATCCGCACTCAATCAAAATTCCCGGTCTGATTGTCCGCCGGGAAAACGTACTCGGCCGGAACAACTCCACCAGTCTCGAGAAGTTCATTCCAATCTTTCCACTTACCATTACAGACATTCCCTTCCAGGTAGGCAAGCGCTTCATCCGCATCATGCATAGAGGAAAACTCCTTGACCATCTCGTGGCTAAAGGGTATGGCATCAAGCATAATTTTCCTGCCGCAGTATCCACTGTATGCACACTGCCGGCAACCCTTTAGCGGACGGCTTCCGGGCAGGCTCCGGAAATTTTGAGCAGCATCCGATTCTTCTCCGCCTGTCCCGACGCCGGTGCATTCGACACATGGAATCATACCTGCCCGGAAAGACACGATACCCCTTATTTGCTCCAGAATCGCAATGTCGTGCCGGAACTTCATGAGCCGCCCCGGGATATCCGAAACATCTCGTGAAGAAATACCGCAAAGGACGATCTTCCCGCGCATCGCCGCAAGGGCGGCGGTCAGGAATGTCTGCTCGTTGCTCGCATCTTCAAATACGAGGATATCCGGGTCGTGCTCCAGGACCGCTGAAATAACCGATTCCATTTCCTGTTTCGATCTATTCCCGAAAAAAATGCGCGGGAACCGTTTATTCCCGTTGCCTGCGCCTTCTCCCAGTATGATCACGGTCTTGCCGGTCGTATCGTATTCCTGAAGGAACAGATCCATGACACAGGAACACTCTTTAACCGTAGCAGCATTGAACAGAACCATTCCGCGGCCCGTGGAGAGCATTTCCCGGAAAGCGGGCATCATTTCTCCCGATGCCCCAAGTTCACTATAATTGCCGGGGAAGAGAACAGGTACGTGTATTTTAAAAGTTACATAGTCACCACTCTGTCCCCTAAGGGTCAGAACCCGGAAGAATACAGTTTCTTCCTTGTACCTGAATCCGAAGGAACCGGAGGCTGAAATATCCGTACCCCCCTGTATTTTACCATGTTTCCTGATGTGCATGAGTAGATCGGGATAATAGTCGATTGCCAGACGGCCGATCTCTCTGGTCAAATTTCCCTGTCTTCCGATAACCGAAACGAAATTCCCGATTGGCTGCAGCGAGACGGAATTCAGCTTGTTTTTGATAATGTACAGGAGCATCAAATCCAGGAACTGAGCACCACTGGTGTCGTTATTAATTCTGTCGAGGATTTTTTCGGGAAAAAACTGTGAAGAAAAGCCGAAAGAACGCCCGGCTTCAGTGGGTCCGTAAAAAATATCGAGCATCTCCCTCAGTTCGCGTATGATCGGAATTGAGACTATTGCACGACATCCGGTCAACTGCTCGACCGCATCTATGGCCGCCCTGTTAAGCGGGTCGGCCAGGGCTATGCCGATTTCGTCTCCGGCCCGGAAGATGGGAATCAGGTTGAATTTCCTTGCGACAGATTCTGGAACTAGATCTACCGCTTCTTTGTCGATCATGTCCTCCTTTAACCGGACATAAGGAAGATTCAGCTGATTGGAAAGGGCCCAGTCGATATCCTCCTGGGTGACTACCCCCATTTTCACCAGTGCCTCTCCAAAACGGCAGCCGGTTTTTCTCTGTTCATCCAGGGCAGCCTTGATATCTTCCTCGGAAATTATCCTGGACCTGACCAGTACCGACCCGAGAGCCCCTTCCTTGACCAAAGTTCCCATGTGCACCTCCTGTCAAAACCTTATCGGCTGAAACGTTGAAAATCTTCACTGAAAATTTCATGCGCCCGCGAACGCCGCTACCACATTGAAAAAAAACCGGACGGAATGGACACTAATGCGGATTTATCCGGTTTACTTTTGTCGATTCAATATGTTAGCCTGTTACAAAAAACCGGTTCCGTACGGTAATGCAACCCCATAACCGGACAGGTTGCCGCATGGAGCCACAGGAGAAATCATGCAAAGAAAAGCAATTGCCCTTCTTTCCGGGGGACTCGATTCCACCCTGGCGGTAAAAGTAATGCTGGAACAAGGCATTCTCGTCGAGGCCCTCAATTTTACTTCCCCCTTCTGCACATGTACAGGAAAAAACGCCGGCTGCAAATCCGAGGCAATGCGTGTTGCCGAAGAGCTGAACATCCCCATAAAGGTGATGAACAAGGGCATTGAATATCTGGAGATTGTAAAAAAACCGAAACACGGCTACGGCAAAGGGATGAACCCCTGTATTGACTGCCGGATATTCCTTTTGCGCAAGGCAAAGGAATATATGGCCGAATGCGGAGCGGATTTCATTATCACCGGAGAAGTGCTGGGACAGCGCCCCATGAGCCAGCGCCGTGACACGTTGCGCCTCATCGAACGGGAAAGCGGCCTCGAAGGCCTCCTGCTTCGCCCCCTTTCCGCCGGTCACTTCGCACCCACCATTCCCGAACAGGAGGGATGGGTCGACAGGAGCAGGCTGCCATCGATCCAGGGCCGTTCGCGCAAGGAGCAGATGCAGCTTGCCGAGGATCTGGACATCAAAAACTATCCATGTCCGGCAGGGGGATGCCTACTGACGGAACTCTCTTTCGTTCCCAAGATAAGGGATGTCTTCGAACACTCGGAACGGCTCGACGCCAGGGACTTCCAGATTTTGAAGGTGGGACGTCATTTCCGCATCGGCAAGGCAACGAAGGTAATTGTTGGCCGCAACGAAGCGGAAAACATGAGCATGGAAAAAATTCTGCGGCCCGGTGAAGCCGCCATACGCTGGTGTGAAGGGAGCGGACCGCTGGGGATCGTAATGGGAGAAGTGGATGATACTCTGCTCGAAACCGCAGGGAAGATCCTCCTCCGCTATACGAAGGCGGAGGCAGCCGGTGACTGTACGATAAAAGTCATTTGCGACGAAGAAGAGAAAAACATGAAGGTTCGGAACGAATTCGACGACGCCAAGGTCGAAGAGTACAGAATTTAGGGCGTTTTTGGCTTCCCGGTGCAGATGGTTCTAGGCACCGGGAATAGAATCTTTCTTTGTAACGTTGTTGAAGATTACCACCGGAGGAGTTCTGTTCAATCAGAGCGCTATGTAATTACTTGCCGCCCTTCACGGTTTTCCAACGCTCAACGAGTACAATACGTTGACGCTCGGCAGACGCGTAGTACAAGCGGCTGATTATTAAGAAAGTACCTGAGACACCAAAGCCAATCAATCGCTTGACAAGAACAATATCTGCCGATGTCGCGCTGAGCATGAGGAAGACCCCGAACAACGCAAAAAATATGAGCGAGAAGACATAGAACAGAGCATCATTCAAAACGAGTGCAATTAACGCAAGGGGTGCTCTACGGGAAGTTCGAGAGCATGCCCGGCGTTGCGCAAGGCTTCGCCGCTAAATTCTTTAAGCGTTGAGATAGCTTTCCGCAATTCAGGTGTTTGAAGTTTTTTGAGAATTAGATGAATGAGTTGAAAGACGACATAAATACCGAAAAGATTGAGTGCAACCGTCTTTGCCCACATAGGGAGAAATGGTATGTTGGCAGCAATTGCTTTCAACTCGTTCATAAGATCTCCATGGTTACACGGATAAAAGGGGGAAATTAAAGCGCATCAGCCATTCATTTCAGCTTTACCTTTACTATTTCCTTTTCGACTCGTTTGAAAACTGTATCATCTCCCTTGACTGGTTTAGCCAAATATAATGAAAAGGCATGATTACCGTTAATCGTCACCCAGTATTTTTCAAGTGTTACAACGCAGTTCTCACTTCTCCTTTCAAAATAAAAACCCTTTTGTCGTGAAAAACGAGTCTCCACTAGACCTGACGTATGGTATATGCAATCAGTACGACCTGCAATAAGATCTCTAAGATGTTTTGCCATATCTTTTAGAGCTGTATCTTTTTCATAGTCAGGCACCGGATTATTGATTTTATTCATACTAATTACCAATAATATAGATTTCTTCTTCGCAATATTAGATTCCATAAAAACATATGTAAAATTATTCTTGTCTTTCTCCTTTCCACGGTTAACTTGCCTTATGTTTATTGGTAGATTGATAGTGAAGTAGTCGGTATTAAAAACATGCATGTTATTTTGCGCCGCAAAGCAAGGGAAACAAAACAGAAGGATCGTTATTGCAATGAAAGTACACTTTATGCCACGGGACATTTTAGTTCCTCTTTTTTCTATTTAAGGGCGGAATGCCCGATCTCTACAGTCCTCCAGTTTGTGACCAAACGTCTCAGCTATGTCGCGGTATCCATGACCCATATCCTCATTCATGTCGCGTTCTTTTTTGATTTTTTGATAGTCCTCATACGCTTCCTTTACGTACCAGGGCGCTTTTATAAATTCGAGGAACCGGGCCAGGCCAACGTCTATCAGAACATCTTTTGCTTTTTCCACTGCCATTTTTTTGCAGCCGTATACAAATCCCGGTACAGCCAATACAACAAATTTCGCGGCTTTCAGCGGATTCCCGTACTCGTTCATATATGGGTCGGCCACTTCGGCCTCGATACCGGAGGGTTCGTAGGTCCATCTGATTTTCCTGTAAGAAAGGGACACCTTTTCCATGTAGGGAAGGTGCGCGGTATACTGCGACAAGGTGTTGGGCATGAAAGATTCGATCCCGGTTATGACGGCATCTTCAAGGTAGTGAGTGAAGTAGTGTTCTTCATGTCCGTATTTGTTGATCCTGTACCACTTGATTTCAACGTATTTCATGTGCTCCCCTGTGCATAGGGCCTGATGCAATTTGGGCGAGCATTGATCGTGTGTTATGATAATGGAAAGCGAGGAATGGCCGGTCTTGCCGGTGGGAAACCCGTCCATCGGGTTGTGCGGCATTTCGATTTGATGTGCGAACCAATAGCCGACAAGGCTTCCCTCCCGCCCCTCCATATCGCAGGAGCCTTCGATCTTGCCTTGCTTCTCCCCCTCCATAGTGAAATGACACGGCATCGACATATCGATACCCTCCTCTATAATAATACAAAAGTGGACGTAGATTAGTACATTCAATTAGTGATTGTCAATTAATGAAATTATTGTTCTGCAATAAATTGAATCCATCTCAGTGAACTCCTTCCTGAATTCTGAATATGTTTTGAATAAATTTTTTGCGGGTGATTTGACGACGGGGTGATCGAGGAATTCAGAATCTGAAACTATATTCAGCTTCACGATTACTTCAGGATTACCCAAGATTTTCAATTCAAAACCAAACAATCGAGAGGTAATCGTGAGGCAAAAAAACATTTACGACCTGGTTTCGGCTTGTTAGGGTCAGAGTCGTCAATTTTGCGGGGACTGTACCCTCGGGCACCGTCCCCGTTATTATTATTGCCCCACCGGTTGCGGGTTTTCAGTGGGCGGTTGCTCCTGCGGCTGCCCTTCATTCTGAGCCGCGCCTCCATCGGGGGTCGCCGGCTCCGCGGGAGTCAGGGCGGACGTGGGTTCACCCTGTTGACCGTTTTCTCCACTTCCAGTTTCCGGTATTTCAGGTGCGGGGATGAAGGCGCTCGTCATATCGGTAAATACCGGTTCTTTCTGAATCGTTTCCTCTACCTTTCTCTGCAGTCCGTTTATATTGGGCTGCTCCGAGAGGGCAACGCGGTATTCCCCTTCACTCAAAACACCTTTCCTCAGCATCAGCTTCAGAATCATATCCGAGCGCTTCAGGACCCGGGTCAGGTTTTTGTAGGGATTGTAGGCAATACGGGGACCGGGCAGCATGGCCGCAAGAAATGCGCACTCCCTGGGGCTGAGAGCGGACGCAGGTTTACCGAAATAATAATGGGCCCCGTGGCCGATTCCGTACACCATCGGTCCCAGCTCCACAACATTCAGGTAAAGCTCGATTATCCGCCCCTTTGTCAGGGTCTCCTCCATCCGTTTGGCGACGTAAACCTCTTCAACCTTCCGGGTGATGGTCTTTTCCCGTGAAAGAAACAGGTTTTTCGCAACCTGCTGGGTAATCGTCGAAGCTCCGCGGGAGAAGCTTTTCTTTTCCAGGTCATATTTAATGGCGTTTTTTATCGCCTTCACATCAATCCCTTCATGTTTGTAAAAACGGGCGTCTTCCGCGAGGATAACGGCCCATTTCATCTCCGGGGGGATCTTCGACGAGGGGGTCCAGTAGCGGTTTTTCGGCCCCACCACGAAAAAGTGTTCTTTGCCTTTCCAGTCCTTCACCCTGATGGTCATATTCATTCCGCGGTTTTTCAACGATTGCACTGATGGAAGAGTCGCCAGGGAAACGGCGATATAGGCGGCATACAGGACAAGCACGGCCAGGACAAACAACAAAATGTTTTTCAGCTTCAAAATTTACCTCGTTGCAAAATAGCAGTTGGCAGCCAGCCACTGGCAAAAGTCCAGGAGCAAAGCAGGTTATCCTTCGACTCTTCATATCCTTGATTGCGCTTTCAGCATTGCGCCTTGAGCCTTGATTCCGGCCATCCGCGCAGCGGTCTTGATGGCCGCGGCCATGCTCAGTTCGGAAGCACTGCCGGTTCCGGCAAGATTGTAAGCAGTCCCATGGTCCACCGATGTACGGATAATCGGCAGTCCAAGGGTAATATTGACCCCGTCGTCAAAGTGGAGCAGCTTGAGGGGAATCAGACCCTGGTCGTGATACATGCAGACCACGGCGTCATAGTCTCCTGCGGCTGCAAAATGGAAAAGCGTATCGGCGGAAAGCGGCCCGATTGCGTCGATCCCCTCACCTCTGGCGGCTTCCACCGCTGGCCCGATAATATTTTTCTCTTCCTTGCCGAATAGCCCTCCTTCACCACAATGCGGGTTGAGCGACAGCACCGCCAGTCGCGGATTAGTCCTGAAATACCGGCCAACATCCCGGTTAACGATCCTTATGGTGGTAAGAATCCTTTCCCTGGTAAGAAGACCGGGCACATCGGCAAGTGCCTCGTGGATCGTCACCAGTGCCACGCGCAGCCTGTCGCCCGCGAGCATCATGACAAAATCTTTCGTATCCGTCAGCTCAGCCAGCAACTCGGTATGTCCCGGATATTTGTGTCCGGCACGGTTAAGCGCCTCCTTGCTGATGGGCGCGGTCGCCATTGCCGCGGCTTCCCCTTCCAGGCAGAGGTGCACCGCCTCGGAAATGTAGCGGTACACGGCATCTCCCGCCTCCTGAGACGGGCGTCCATACTCCATATCCGACGGGGAAAGGGCTGAAACCGGGAGGAGATGAATATGATCGGCGGAAAAGTCGGAATACGGGGGTTCACCGGCAACAGCTTTTATTTCGAGTCCGGAGCCGGTTACGGAAACGGCCCGCTCCATTGCGGCCGGGTCGCCCAACACCAGCGGTCTGCAAATTTCATGAATTTCCCGGCACGCGAGCGCCTTGACGATAACCTCCGGCCCCACCCCGGCCGGATCGCCCATGGTTATGGCGACGAGCGGCCTGGTTCCGTCAGGTGTATTACTTCCTTTCATATCAATACTTCCCGTCACACGCGAATTTTGAATTTGCCTTTTGCCAGCTGCTGACTTTGCCGTACATATACCATTCCGCTGTAAATTTAAACAGACAAAAAACTATTCCGACAAACGTTTTTTCCGTTGAAATAACAAAAGCCCCGGCCATGACAGCGGGGCTTTTAAAAAGACCTTTATTTTATGAAATAATTAATTTACTGCGTGAGTCACCAAAGGCGCCAGAAATTTCTTCATTTTTTTCAGCGCGCCTTCTTCGATCTGGCGGACTCGCTCGCGGGAAATGGAAAAGTGATCCGCAATTTCCTGCAACGTTACCGGCTCATCGGCAGTAATCCGCCGGGCGATAATATATTTTTCCCTTTCATTGAGGCGACCCAGCGCTTCGGAAACTTCCATTTCCAGCTTGCGGGACTCCTGAAGATCGGCAAGCACATCTTCCTGGTTTTTCCTGTCGTCGGCCAGGCTGTCCAGCATCGTCATGCCTTCACCTTCGATAATATCGCAGTCCAGGGAGTAATCCCCGCGCATCCTCTGATCCATCTCCAGAAACTCCGATTCCTTTACCCCGAGAGCCTCGGAAGCCGCCTTCGCGTCATCCTCCCCGAACATGTTCTTTATGGCGCTTTTCGCCTGGTTCATCTTGAAAAAGAGTTTCTTCTGTGCCTGCGTGGTGCCGATTTTCAACAGGCTCCAGGCGGAGATTATGTAATTCTGGATATATGCCCGGATCCACCACACGGCATAGGAAATGAGACGAAAACCTTTATAGGGATTGAATTTCCGGACCGCCATCATCAGGCCCACATTTCCCTCCTGGATGATGTCGACCATCTTCATACCGTAGGAGCGGTACTCACCCGCAATTTTGACCACAAACCGAAGATTTGACGTAATCAGGGTATGGGCGGCCTTCAGATCCTTCTCCTCGTAAAACCTGACCGCCAGATCGTATTCCTCTTCCGGAGTCAAAATCGGAAAACGGCGGATTTCCGCCAGGTAAAGATTCATGCTGTCGGCAACTACCGGCATTGATAAATTCATGGACACACGCACCTCCTGAACCATCCGAATATTGCTTGAAATTTCTATTAGCACTCTTTACAGGCGAGTGCTAATAAAGTGTAACAACAAAGAGTTGAAATTTCAAACAGAAATTTTTCGTACACAAAACCGTAACGTCGGCTATATATTTCCGGAATACCTGCCGGTTCTGTACTGAGAATTTCAAATTCTTGAAACCCACTGTTATTGCGTTACAAAAACCTTGCCCGACGCGGTTTTATATGCTAAACGTGTTACATTTAGCAATAGTAAAATAACTGCGACCGGAGGTGCAGGCAAATGGAAATAAGGGTTCTACCCCTTCCCGACGAGAAAAAGAAAGCCCGGTTTACCGATGAATCGAAGCTCGGCTTCGGCAGGATTTTTACTGACCGGATGCTCATGGTGGAATGGAAGGTCGATCAGGGATGGACAGACGCCCGGATCCAGCCATACGGCCCCTTCGTCATGGACCCTTCCTGCCTGGTCTTCCATTATGCCCAGGAAATCTTCGAAGGACTGAAGGCATACAAATGGCCCGACGGCTCCATAGCCCTTTTCAGACCGGAAATGAATGCCCGGCGCTTCAACATGTCCGCGGACCGTCTCTGCATGCCGGCGGTTCCGGAAGAGCTTTTTCTTAACGGGATCACCGAACTGGTCAGGCTTGAAAAAGCTTGGGTGCCCGGCTCGGAAGGCACCTCCCTCTATATAAGACCAGCCATGATTGCGGTCGAACCCGTTCTCGGGGTCAAACCGTCTGACTATTATTATTTTTACGTCATACTGTCGCCGGTAGGCGCATATTACGCATCCGGCTTCAATCCCGTAAACATTCTGGTTGAAGATCATTATGTCAGGGCTGTCCCCGGCGGCACAGGCGAAGCTAAAACCGGCGGCAATTACGCCGCGTCTCTGAAGGCCGCGCAGATTGCGAAAAAGAAGGGCTTTGACCAGGTGCTCTGGCTGGACGGTGTCCACAAGAAATATATCGAGGAAGTGGGTTCCATGAACATGCTGTTTGTGTATGATGGCGTCATCGTAACCGCTCCGCTTGCCGGCTCGATACTTAACGGGATCACGCGCGATTGTGTTCTGCAGTTGGCCGATACCATGGGTTACCGTGTAGAGGAGCGCCTGTTGGCCATCGATGAACTCGTTGCTGATATCCGCACCGGTAAAGTGAAGGAGGCCTTCGGGAGCGGTACCGCGGCGGTCATCACACCAGTCGGAACCCTGGGGTACAAGGGTGAAAATATTGTTGTGGGAGACGGCGGAGTCGGCAATCTCACGCAAAAGCTTTATGACACTCTGACCGGAATCCAGTACGGCCGGATTCCCGACGAATTCGGCTGGACCAGGAAGATCGCCTGATTTCAGGCATTTCAACGTCGCTACACGAAGTTACAAGGTATCAGCATGAAGCTGAAAAAAGCTATCTCACACAAAGCCGCAATGTCGCAAAGAAAAGCAAATCCTTTTTCAGTCTTCCTGATTAATACTTCTTCGAGTTTTTGTGTCTTGGGGTGAGAAAAGCGGTTTCAATGTTTTACCGTATAATTTACTTATGATTTTAAAGTTATAATTACTGTGCTAAACAACGGATAATTTACACTTAAAACAAGTTTCAGCTTCACGATTACTTCGAGATTACTCAAGATTTTATTTTCTAATCCTGGTAATCATGAAGTAATCGCGAGGCAAAAAGCTTTTCTCGCTTTTTCCGGTTTCTCCGGTTTAGGGAGTGGTCGATGAAACAGAATAAAGATGCCAATAAACTCTGCCTGTCCTGCCGCCGCAATTGCAAACAGGACGCAGCCGCGGTGGTTGCCCAATGTCCGCGTTACTATGCCGGCCCCAAGATAAAACGGCAGGAATGGAAGCAGATGGAACTGGTTTTCTAGCTTTGCCGATAACCTTTTTAACGATTTGAATATGTCAGAGTTATGAAAAAAGCCCCGGATTTCTCCGGGGCTTTTCTTTTTCCTTCTACTGAAAGGCCTTTGCCGAATGATACGAACAATTTTCGTAAAAACCGTTTATCGTAGGGGCGAAGCGGAAGGACTTGCTTCGCCCCTACGGTCGGGAATCTGTACACTTCTAATTTCAGGTCCCTTTTGATTACCCGTATCCACACCTTTCCCTGTCTCCGTTGTTCTTTCACTTTCGGCCGAGACCAGCTCCGCAGTGACCTTTCCAAGAGAAATTTGTGCTTCCACTTTAACGGGCACCTTTTTAGCATCGTCGGTTACCAGACGAATATATCTCCGGTGCTGTGAAAAAAGCCCTCGCGCTTCAGGATCGGGATGCACACAAGTGTGTCTGCTTCCCTGAGCCCCGGAAGCCGCAGATGTTCCTTGCGCAGGACCTCGACGGATGTAGGCACGTACTTGCTGCTGTCGAATAGATAAAGTTCAACCGTCTTGCCAATCTCGAGCTTTCTGATTTCTCAGATAGTAGAATCCCGAAATCATGTCCTTCACGTCGTCCGAAGGGAGCGGAGCTATTCAGGTATCTCTTCCTGAGCGGTCCACCCAGAAGGCATTCTTTTCCCGCAGCATCAGGGTAAAGCCTGTATCGCTGATATTGCTTCCTTCATGTTGCCTGATCCGTGTAAGCAGGTAATTTCCTACCATGAGGCGGGTATCTACAAATATATCGACCGGGTAAAAGCTGGAAAATACGTCATTTGAAGTCACGCGCGTCGTGATTCTCACTTCACCGTTTGTGTTCGTTGCCTCAAGCACCGCCGAACCGGCGGGAATCCCATAGAGCATGATACGGTAAGTGAGTTTTTCACTTGAAACCGGTACGAACTCATTCCCCGTTCGAACCGGACCCTTTGCCAATTCCTTCACCTGCGGAACGGGAACGGGTGTAAAGACAGGTTCTTCGTGTTTATTCTCCACTGAAGAAGTGTCGGCCTTGGAAGCCGTTTTTATTATTTGATCTGCCGAGTCTTTAATCGGCGCAGCTGGTATCGCAGAAGGGTTATCGGCTATTTCACTTTGTTGAGCATTTCCATTAATTTCGGGTAGATTCTTTATTTCAGGACGATTTGGTCTATTTATAGGTTGATATTCAGCTTGGATAGATTTAGTCGGTAACGGCTTGTCAGGCACCGGCACCGGTTCTGTAGCCCGGGAAGGTGAAGTTTCGAGAGAAACATTTATTACATGTGGTTTGAGAACGGGCGACCGAAGATTGAACGGCCGGAAATATCCCATGAAATACCCCCCTGCAAGATGAACTGCAATGGAAAGGAGTATGAATACGGGAAGGGGATATTTTTTATGGAAAAAAGAAACCATACATTCTAACTACGAATACTTTTGCGAAAGTTTAGTTTTTTTACATCGGCCATCTTAAAAGTAGGAAGATATCGAATTACCGGCAAACCCATTGTTTGCGATTCAAGCATATCACAATCTTTAAAAAAAAACCGGGCTCCAAAAGGAGCCCGGCAAATTAATTTATCTAACTTACATCAATATCAGGGGCGTGTTGCATTGCCGCTGGCATCAGCGCCGAACCAGGTAGTAGCTCCGGTGTAGCTTGCAGGGATGGTAATACTGCCCGTAAGTGCTTGGTTCTGTGCCCAATCGATCGAATCGAAGATCAATCGCTTGAAGTACACTCGATTATGTACATATGCGCCTGCATCCGAATGAGCCAGATACTGCGAGTTGTTGACAGCGCCCAGATCATTGGCTGTAGCGGCGCCGTCAAGGAAAGCCTTCGCAGTCATGTCAGTACCCAGTTTATTGGACTGACCATTTGCCTGCTTCAGGATGTCGATCAGGAGTTGTACGGCATTTGTTGCTTCAGTTTTATTTGTCCGCCAGAATCGTCGGATTCATCGGATATTTAGTATGGCACACATCGCAGAGAGCCTGATTGTTTATGGCGGTAATTGCTCCCGTGCTGTCCAGTGTTACGGCTTCAAATGTATGACTTGCCTTGCCGTAAACACTTGAATCGCCCATATGGCAGCCAACACATGAACCGCTGGTGCCGGTACCGGCCTCGGCTGACGTGCCGATCTTGTCATGAGCGAAATATCTGTGGTTTTGACATAACTCAGACTGGGGAATTCATAGCCGACATGCGATACGGCGCTATATACTGTTGACGCCGCGCTGCCGTGGTGAGCTACGCTTCCATGCCCGACTGCGCCTGAATAATTGGTTCCGGAATGCTGCAGATTCGTTATTGTATCAGAGTTGCCGCGTCCGCTATGGCACGCGATGCAGGTGTTGGAATTGTCAGCATCGGGGAATACAACTGCATTGCCACCGTAGGTATAATCACTGGTAGGGACGGTTATTGCACCAGGATTGCGCACGACACCGCTCGACGCTTTTGTGTGGCAGGACCAGCAATAAATCAATTCCCTCTGATTTGACGCAGGAGTGCTGGTTGACCAACCTGCAAGGTCGGTGAAGCTGTTTGCAGTCTGGTCGTATTTTGTCGGACCATTCAAGAAGTTGGATGAGCCGGTAGCCGTATGACAGCGCTGGCAAGCCTGACTGCTGGTCGCACTCCAGTCATGGTCGCTGGATAATGCGCCGTCGGTTGTGGCGGCCGCCATAACAGCATCAACCAATGCTCCTTTTGTCGCCGTGGAAGTCTGGGCGACGTTGATTTTTTCAGAAAACAGGAATCCAGCATGAGCAGACTGCGCCCAGTCCGTATAGATGCTTGCTGAAGAGGATGCGAAATATGGAGTTGTCCCGCCGCCCGGGGTATAGCTCGTCGTCGTGTTAGCGGAACTGGCAAAGGAATCAGTACCTGTCCTCGCTTCGTGTCCATGACAGTCAAAGCAGGGGCTATCGCCTGATTTACGGACAATATAACCGGTAATTCCGAAATTGGCTCCTGAAGTGGCATCAACATTGTCCGCTATGTTGGCGTGGGTAGTGGCAATAACATGATACCAGGTTGTGTTGTGGTGGCCAGCTGGATTAGTGGCCAAAGTCTGCCCGGGATAAGTCGTCGTAACACCACCAGTTGTTACATTGGCGGAGTTGTAGCTGAACGTATCGCCGGAAGCCAAAATCGTTTTTGCGTCATTGTCGATAAGGCCGTGGCAGCTGGTGCACAGGTTGAACTGATCAGCTTTGGCGCTCTTGTCGGGATTCCAGAGAGTAACGTTGCCATTGATGTCTCTCGATTTAACAACTCGGACACCGCCTCCATGCTGGTGACATGTGTCGCACTGGATCTTGGTGTAGTCGCCACCCCAGACCGGCGCAGGATTGTTTGTCTGATTCAGAGTATTCAAGCTACCAGTGAAGCCGGACTGATCGGCGAGGATCGCACCCTCATTGGTGTGGCACCTTACGCAGGGCGCTCCATGGTCAGCTTCAAGTCTTGCGCCTGTAAAATCGGAACCGAGTGCATGAACTGATGTGGAATAGTCGCTAAATGAGTTGGTCAGAGGGGCAACCGTAGCTACACCATTTACGGAAACAGTTTGCACACCGTCATGACAAGTTGCGCAACGCTTTGCCACCTGCGTCGGGCTCAGGCCTGTGAGCGTAAGGAATCGGACCCACTCCGTTGTGCATGGCTCCGCCGCCATGGCAGCTTTCGCAGCCGAGACCGGTCTGATCGTGTGGCGAGTTCGTATTATACTGCGATACAATGGATTCCTTGGATACAGGGTCGGTGGTGGCACTGTGGCACTGTTAGCAGGCCGGTGTCACCCACAGTGGCCACGCCGCCGAACAGTGCCGACCCGCTTGCCGATACGCCGGCTCCTTCCTTGTTGCCCGATCCGCAGCCCGCAAGGACTATTGCCAGCAGCGTCACGGCAAATGCAGCAAAATATTTCGTTACTTTACTACTCATGCTTTACCCTCCTCTTATGATGTGGTTGCTAATTTAGTAAGTGCCTGGAATATGACACTTCTCACACAACGCGCTGTTTCTGTAGTTGCCCTGTATGCCGCCCCAGCTTCTCGGATGCGGATTGACTCCGCCGATTTTTGCGCTGTGGCACTGGATACAGACATCGCCTTCGGGGTGACACGCTTGGCAGGACTGGAGGTTGCGCCTGGCTTCCCTGGCGTGCTCGCCCAGTGCCGGAGCGTATGTCTGGTGGTCCGGTCCCAGCATCAGGTGGGACTTGATGCTCATCGCTCCCTTGGGGAAGCGGTCATGACACTGATTGCAATACTGCTGCTCATGGCAACGGTAACAAGACTGCGGATTGTCCTTCGCCTTGATGGGGTGGATTTCCAGCCAGTCGCTGCGATGGCTTTTCGGGACGTAATCGTCGCGGTAGTTCTTGGTGGAGAGCTTCGCGTCGATGCCGCCGCCCTTGTGGCAGTCGAGACAGAAAGACTGCTTGTGACAGGCAGAGCAGTTTTTCTGTCCTTCTTTGGCGAGAACGGCATGGGCATGCAGCCAGTCTTCGCCATGGGTCGGTGCAATTCCCTGGCTTTTATGACAGTCGTTGCAGTCGGCGATCTTCATGTCCGAATAATCTTTGTGAGCGATGGTCCCGTTTTGATCCGAGGGACTGCTCTGGGCCGCGTCGGCAGCCGTCTTATCGGCAATTGCCAGTTGTGCTATAAAAACCGACATTGCCAGAAGTGTTAAGAGAAAAAACCATTTTTTCAATGCCGCACCTCCCTTTCTAGAAGTCATAATCTATTACCAAACGGCCCTGCACGTCGCTGCTGTTGCGGGTATCCGTTTCGAGATCGTCAACGCGTACCGAAGCCTGCATATTCTTGGCAAATTTGTATCTGCTCCCGACATAATACCTCTGGGCGGTCTCGGTCGGCGAACTGACGAATTGAGTGGCGTTGGTATTTACAGGGATAAGGTCATCCCTGTTGAATACATCGTAAGTCATACCGCCGGAGAACTGCAGGGTCTTGGTTGCATCATAAGTTACGTCGAGCATGCCGCCGTTCAGGTCTCCGCTGTAGCCAGAAGTCCTGTCGTAGGAGAGATTGAAGGTCAGCTTGTCCGTGGGACGAAGGGAGACACCGGCTTCGACCACGTCGGAAGTGGAGTTGTCGCCGAAATCCTCCTTGGTGTAGCCGCCGTGCACCGAGACGAAGTCATTGATCGAGTAGTCGGCACGGAACATGGCTTCCTGGTAGCGGTTAACCGCGAAAACCGCGTAGATCGAAGTCGCATCGAACTGGGGATAGCTCTGGTACCATTCACCGGTGAGGATCAGATTCGACATGGGGAAGTACTTGACACCCGCCAGAACCTCGCTGAACACCTCGGCATTGATGTCGTAACGCGCATTGGCATACAGCCTGATGTTATCGAAGAGATACTGGTTGAAGTTGCCGCCGATGATATCACGCGCCACTTCGTCGTGATCCCATTTGCGCAGCCAGCTGACATCGAGCTGGGTCTTGTTGAAGCCGAGCAGGTATGCGGAAAGACCGAAGTCCATGTTCCCGCCGTAGCCCGTTTCGCCGTCCAGTCCGAAAACGACATCGCGGCCGCCGAGTGCCGTAAATCCGACCGGACCGATGTTTTTCAGGTTGACCTGAAGACCGTCCATGATTGCCGAGCCGGCCGAAAGGTTGATAAACTGACGGCCAAGGCGGATGTCGGCGATATTGAACAGATCCTTGTATTCGCCGTACAGGTAATAGAGCCTGCCGTTGATCCCGTTACCGCTGTCCAGATCCTGGGAGCCCCTGCCGTAGCCGTAAATGGAAAACTTGCCCTGCTTGTCGATATTGGTAATGTTCAACAGCAGATACTGCGAGATGTCGTCTTCACGATGGTTGGTAAAATCGTTGATATACGACAGAAACTGGGTGGAACTCCTGCCGTGAATGTCCACAGCCCAGCTTTGCAGCGGCATGAACAAAGCCACCAACAGCAGCAACCCGATACACCCCTTCTTTCCCATCAAAAACCCCTCCTTTGGAAATTTGATTATTTCAAATACAACAATGTTATAGGTACCCCGGCGCGCGAAAGTCTCTCATTAGTTACACATATATGTCAAGTTAAAAACTGTTTATTCGATATATTATAAACATACAATTAAAACTTGTCCTGGTTCACAGTTGGAATCAAGAAGCCACATCGTAAACACGTAACTCTTTGAATTAATGTAATATTTTTCTTGTAATCCTGTACGATTTTGTAACGGAGGCTTACAAGGCAGGTCATATTGAAACAAAGCAAAGGAGTAATACAACCAAATGTTCCGTTTACAAATTAAGCCAGAATGAAAATTGCCATCTTGCATTACCTCGACACATGCAGCCCGCAAAAGATACAATGCAAAAATATAGCCACGGTTACATTAAATAAAATTTTGTTCTATTTTTAGCTCCCTTATCAATACAATCCGTAATATATACACATATTTAAACATATAATAATACAATAATTACCATATTATAGTAATATGACTTTAATTTTTTACGCCGGTTTTTAACTATTGTGACAATTTTATGAACAACACATGTCACAATCTGTAACAGTGATTTTAGAAATTTTCAGGAAAAAATAATCGGACAAATCGATCAGGATGGAAAAGCTGGAAGGGGGAGGCGGACACGGGAGCACAAAACAAACACCGAACCGGCTTGATGGTGCAATATTCAGTACATGTCTGGACGTTGGACATAAAAAACCGGGCTCCCTACTAGGGAGCCCGACATTCTCATAAAATTCAGGATTTCAGCTACGGACGGGTTGCAGTAAACAATCCCGTTGTTCCGGCAGGTGCTCCGAACCACAGCGCCGCTTCAGGGTATGTAGTGGCATCTATGGTTATAGTACCGTCGAGATTACCATTATCCATCCAATCAATACCATCGAAAATCAAGCGCTTGATATAGAACCTGTTGTGTACATAGGCACACGGTTCATTTGCAAAGAACTGTCCGTTCTGGAACGCACCGTACGCATTAACGGGCACCAGGGTGGCATTGGTTGCGTTACTGCTGGTTATCGCGAGGTTCAGGTAGTTTTGATAGGTTACCCCTCCCACAGCACCAACATTTCCAACCCAGTTGTTCAAAATGGTTGAGCCCTGCTCGTATCCGCTGGATTCTTCCTCAAGAACCGCAGGAGTCATGGCAAATTGGCCACCAGGTGCATGACATGTATCACAGAGGGCCTGATTGTTGATGGCGGTTATGGTTCCGGTACTGTCTGTGGTTACCGGCGAGAAGGTATGGCTCGGTTTTCCGTAAGTGGCAGGTGCCATATGGCACGATGCGCAGGGACCTTCCTTATTCAAACCGATCTTGTCATGCTCGAAGAAGCTCGGGTTCGCGTAACTCTGACCAGGGTACTCAAAACCGATATGGGTCTGAGCACTGTAGAGAACACCGGCAGTTGGTGCATGGTGGCCCGCTATACGGCTGCTGCGAGCTGCATCATTGAGTATCGCAGCCCCGGCACTGCCGCGTCCGCCGTGGCATACCACGCAAGCCGTGGATTTGCCCGCACCCGTTATTACGATAGCTTGATTGTTGCTGTCCGTGAATGTAAGGATAGCCTGGGTAGTATTGCGTAACGCGCCTGTTCCGGCATCCTTGTGGCAGCCCCAGCAGTAAAGAAGTTCGTTCTGCCGTTTCGAGCCGCCCACCTGATTCCAACCGGCCAGATGAGAGAAGTTGTTCATTTTCGGATCATAACCCGTCAGGGCGGTATTCTGTGTTAGCAGATAGTTGGAGATACCTGTTGACGTATGACACGCCTGGCAGCTGCCCCGGTCATCCGCACCGGCGGCGGTAAGCGTCGAATCCCAGTTGTAGTGACTCCAGACACTGTTGGTTGTATCCACGTAAGCCTGGGTAACGGAGTCAACAGTAGCAGCATTGTTAACCCGTCCGGCCGATGTGTACGCCGCAAACTTGGCCGTCAAAAGAGTACCGGCATGATGTGACTCGGCCCAATCCTTGTAGAGGGTCGCTACAGTGGAGGATGGGTTGGTTTCGGTCTTCGCTTCATGTCCGTGGCAGTCGAAACATGGGCCCTTGTAGTCAGGGTCGGTGTTGTAAGCTGTAGTCACACCTCCCGATGTGATAGAGGTCGCAGGTTTGGTCAAACGGATGACATAACCGGTGATTCTGGTATTGCTTGCATCCGCAGCGGAGGTCATATTGGCGAAGGGAAGATTAAGCAGAGGGCTGCCGTTACGCAATGTGGTCGCCATACTTTTTTCCTTGTGAGTGGTGACAGGGGTCCTGTACCATGCGGTGTTGTGCGGACCCGAACCCACAAAGGTAAGCGTATTGGAAGCTGCGGTACCGGAAGCTATCACAGCCGACTGGTTGTAGTTGTAAAGGTTGTGACAGCTGGTGCAGAGATTGAACTGGTCGGTCACACCCTGGCTGTTCTTGCTCGGATTCCAGACAACCAGATTATTTGTTGTGTCACGTGCAGTCACGCCGCGCAGACCGCCACCATGCTGATGGCATGTTTCACATTTGAAGGCGTGAAGCCCGTGGTCACTACCGGCGGACCATTTGCGGCATTGATCAGGATAAAGTCTAATCGCCGGTAAAACCTGACAGATCGGACAGAACCGCCCCCTCATGTGTGTGGCAGCGGATACAGAGACCGCTGGTGTGAGCGGTTCTATTGTTGGCATGGTTGGATGTCGAGAAGTTCGAGAACGAGTTAGTCGCCGGGGCAACCGTCGCCACACCGTTTACTGTCAGTGTCTGAACTCCGTCATGACAGGTTGCGCATCGCTGGGCCTGCTTGTCGGTGAAAGACCTGCCAGCGGATAAGGGATAGGTCCCACCCCGTTATGCATGGCACCGCCGCCATGGCAGCTCTCGCATCCAAGCCCTGTCACATTGTGTGGTGAATTTACTCGTACTGGTTAACGAGTGTCTGGCCCGTCAGCGCTTCGGTATTGGCACTGTGGCACTGTTTACATGCAGTGTCGCCCACTGTAGCCACACCACCGAACAATGCAGACCCGGTTGTGACGGCTCCTTCCTTGTTGCCCGAACCGCAGCCGGCAAGGACTACTGCCAGCAGCGTCACGGCAAATGCGGCAAAATATTTTTTTACTCGACTACTCATGCACTTACCTCCTTTGGTGATGTGGTTGCTAAATTAGTAAGTACCGGGCAGATGGCACTTTTCGCATACCCTGCTGTTCCTGTAGTTGCCGGCAATACCGCCCCAGCTTCTCGGGTGCGGATTGACGCCGCCGGTCTTGGCACTGTGACACTGGATGCAGACGTCGCCATCGGGGTGGCACGCCTGGCATGACTGGAGGTTGCGCCTGGCTTCGATTGCATGATCACTGAGCGCCGGGGCATAGGTCTGGTGGTCGGGTCCCAGCATCAGGTGAGACTTGATTTTAAACGAGCCCTTGGGGAAGCGGTTGTGACATTGATTGCAATACTGCTGCTCATGGCAGCGGTAGCAATTCTGGGGATTATCCTTCGCCTTGATCGGGTGGATCTCCAGCCAGTCGCTGCGATGGCTCTTGGGAGCGTAATCGCACGGTAGTTCTTCGTGGAAAGTTTCGCGTCGATTCCGCCGCCCTTGTGGCAGTCGAGACAGAAAGACTGCTCGTGGCAGGCCGAGCAGTTTTTCTGCCCCTCTTTGGCAAGTACCCGATGCTCGCGCACCCAGTCCGGCCCATGATTGGGAGCGACACCTTCGCTCTTGTGGCAGTCGTTGCAGTCGGAAATCTTCATGCCTGCATAATCTTTGTGAGCGATGGTCCCGTTTTGATCCGAGGGACTGCTCTTGGCCGCGTCGGCAGCCGTTTTATCGGCAATTGCCAGTTGTGCGATAAAAACCGACATCGCCAGAAGTGATAAGACAAAAAAACATTTTTTCAATGCCGCACCCCCCTTTCTAGAAATCGTAATCTATTACCAAACGGCCCGACACGTCACTGCTGTTGCGGGTATCGGATTCGAGGTCGTCAACACGTAATGATGCCTGAATGTTTTTGGTAAACCGGTATCTGCCGCCCACATAGTACCTCTGGGCGGTTTCCGTCGGCGAGCTGACAAACTGGGTGCCGTTCGTATTTACCGGAAGCAGATCGCTGCGGTTGAATACGTCGTAGGTCATCCCGGCGGCCAGCCGCAAATCTTTGCTCGCATCGTAAGTTACATCCAGCATTCCGCCGTTCAGATCTCCGCTGTACCCGGAAGTCCTGTCATAGGATAGATTGACCATCAGCTTGTCGATAGGCCGCAGGGTCACACCGATTTCGACCACGTCCGAGGTGGAATTGTCGCCGAAGTCTTCCTTGGTGTAGCCGCCGTGTACGGAGACGATTTCATTGATGGAATAGTCAGCGCGGAACAGGTACTCCTGGTAGCGGTCCACCGCAAAGACGGAGTAGATGGAAGTAGCATCGAAGGTAGGATAGCTCTGGTACCATTCCCCGGTGAAAATCAGATTTGACATGGGGAAGTATTTGACCCCCGCCAGAACCTCGCTGAACACCTCGGCATTGATGTCATAGCGGGCATTGGCGTAGAGCCTCACATTGTTGAAGAGATACTGGTTGAAATTGCCCCCGACAGTATCTCGCGACACGTCGTCATGGTCCCATTTGCGCAGCCAGCTGACATCCAGCTGGGTCTTGCTGAACCCGAGCAGATAGGCAGACATGCCCGAAGTCCATGTTCCCGCCGTAGCCCGCCTCGCCGTCCAGCCCGAAAATGACATCGCGGCCGCCTAAAGCCGTAAACCCCACCGGACCGATGTTTTTCAGATTGACCTGGAGACCGTCAATTATGGCGGAACCGGCCGAAAGGTTGATGAACTGCCGGCCAAGCCGGATGTCGGCAATGTTGAACAGGTCGCGGTACTCACCATACAGGTAATAAAGCCTGCCGTTGATTCCGTTACCGTTATTCAGGTCCTGTACGCCTCTGCCATAACCATAGATGGAAAACTTTCCATCCTTGTCAATATTGGTCACGTTAAGCAGCAGATACTGCCCGATGTCAGTCTCACGATGGTTGTTAAAATCATTGATATACGTGAGAAACTGGGTAGAACTCCTGCCGTGGATATCCACGGCCCAGCTTTTCAGCGGCAGGAACAAAGCCACCAACAACAGCAACCCGATATACCCCTTACTTCCCATCAAGCGCCCCTCCTTTCAGAAATTAGCGATTTAACCCCGGAACACACGCTGAAATCCAAACATATTGTCACATCTCAACAGAAGAAAAGGTATAGTGGGAAAAATAGAGGAAGTAAAACTTGGTCGGTTATTTAGGCGATTTCCTTAAACTAATACCCGATTTTATCCGGCTGTCAAATGGCATTAATGATTTTTTTTATTACGCAAAGCGAACAGTTTCGTAAGCGAATAGAAATCTGATTTTCGATAAGGAATTTTTCATGTTTCCGGAGGGGCAACTATCCGTTGACATGTCCGGAATTTTGTGAAATTTTCTGCACACAGGGAGGGCAGTTCATGAAGATAATAGGCCTTACAGGAGGGATAGCATCAGGCAAGAGCATGGTGGCTTCTTTCCTTGAAGAAATGGGGGCAACTGTCATCGACGCCGACCGGTTGGCGCGAATAGTCGTGGAACCGGCAACAGGGCCCTACAAGGAAATTGTCGAAACTTTCGGGGAAAAAATATTGAACCCTGATGGAACGATCGACAGAAAAGCGCTCGGAGCTATCGTATTTTCCTCCCCGGATGCGCGAAAGCAGCTGGAACGGATTACCCATCCGGCCATCAAAAAACTGGCGGGAGAACTGCTGGAAGAGGAAAGACTGAAAGGAACGGCGATATCATTCTATGTAGTACCGCTTCTGCTGGAAGCGGGGCTTGAGTCAACCGTCGATGAAATTTGGATTGTCTACACGGATGAGGAAACACAGCTGAAAAGGCTTATAAAACGCGAGCATATAGACAGGGACGAGGCATTGCGGAAAATCGCAGCACAGATGCCATTGAGTGAAAAAATCAAATTTGGCGACAAGGTTATCGACAACAGCGGGACACCGGAGGAAACAAGGATGAAGGTCATGGAGCTATGGCTGGAAGTGAGAAAGGCGGGGGCTGGGGGCTAACGGCTGACAGCCAACGGCCGGAATCCCCAGTCACCAGTCCCTGCCTTTAATTGTGGTAGCCCAGTTTCAGCGAAATTTCCTCCGCCGCTTTTTTGGCAAGGGGGATCAGTTCCTTTTCTATTCTCTCCGCGGATAACCTCATGGATGGGCCCGATATGCTCACGGCCCCGACAATCCTTCTTGTATAATCACGGATGGGAGCGGCTACGCAGCGAACCCCGGTATCCAGCTCTTCGTTATCGATGGAGAACCCGGTTTCCTTCACCTTTTTCAACTCCATTTTAAGTTCATCCACATCGGTTATGGTATTCCCGGTATACCGCCTCAATTCCTTGGTGGACAAATAATCCGCCAGTTCCTCTTCTCCCATATAGGCAAGCTGCGCTTTGCCGGCGGCGCTGCAGTATGCGGGAAGCCTAGATCCCACCCGTGTCACAACGCGTACGGTCAGGTCGGTTTCAACAGCGTCGAGATAGATAATGTCAAAGTCTTTGAGAATGGCGATATAGGAGGTTTCGTTACACTGCCTCACCAACCAGTCCAGAACCGGCCTGGATTGTCTCAGCAGGCCCATCTGTTTGACAAAGGTCTGACCCAGTTCCAGGGTTTTCAGGCCCAGTCGGTAGTTCTCTGTAATCTTGTTCTGGTCGATATAGCCCCTCGATTCGAGGGTGGCCAAAAGCCTGAACACATTATTCTTGTGCAGTTTCAGCCGTTTGCTCAGCTCGGTCACACCCAGTTCATCCACATCATCGTGAAACTGCTCGAGAAGGTCGAGAGCATGGGATACCGATTGGATAAGATAGTCGGATTTTTCTTTTTTAGCCATATTAACACCTGAAATAACTGTTAGATTTTATAGATATATTGCGTAGTTATGTTAAAAGCCGCCGACCTATAACCTGTCAAATGTCAACAGATGCGGCATGGAAGGCTCCTGTTTTATTCAGAAAAATTTTTCTGTGAATAAAATTTAAACATTGAAAAACAGTCTAGTCAAAACCCCGAAAATTACGGCCTGATCCACTACAAAAAGAGATAGAATAATGTTTTATAATTGTCAAGAAATAAAAATCGTCAGCCCCGGATATCTGAACCGGTAAAATTATATTTTTACTTTAAATAAAATTTCCCCGGATTTAATCAGCCGACTTCAGGGCTCTTCATAATTTCCCGGAGCACCGATGTGGCGTAAGCTCCCCGCGGAAGAGAAAATTCTAACACAAGCGCATCTGTTTGCATTTCCACAACAGGGTCTCCGAGGGGGATCCGCAAGGGCCTGCGTTCGCCCTCCATGCGGAGTCCGCCCGGAATATCGAACTGTTTCAGATCCAGGCCTTCTTCCCTGAGCACCCGCTCTTCGAGCTCTCTGGAAAAGCCCTCGGGCAGCTTCACCTTGCATCCGAACAGGGGACCGGTGGGAGAAATTTCGAAAGACTCCGCCCTTGCCGCTTCGGCTATCGTGTCCAGCACCAGGAAACATGCTCCGTTTGCGTGCTTGAAGGCAAGGTCTCCCTCCATAACCTTGTCGAGCAGATCCAGCCTCTGTTCCAGTATCACGTCGAACAGGGAGGACTGGTAGGCCGACAGATACAGTTTCCTGAGCCTGGGATTGACTGCATGCAGGGCCTTGTCATACGCTTCCGGCCGCTTCACCAGGCGAAGCAGGATGTCCCTTTCAGTCCGGCAGAATGACGGCATGGCGGCGATACTTGCCTTGATGTCTCCATGGCGGTAAGCCTCGATTGCGGCCTTCCACCGCTCATCCTGTACGGCTTGCGAAGACCCGAGGATGGCATCAACGGCACCTTTCCAGTCGCCGAGGACAAGAGCGCGGCCGACCCGGGGATAATTCCCCTGGGCGCCGTAACGCTGCAATCCGAAAAAATTGGGAACCCCGCGTTTGACGAGAACATCAAGGATGGAGTTTGCGCATTCAAGTGCATATTCAGCGGGATTACAAATCCTTATCCGGAAGCGGTTCCCCGCCAGATGTCCAAGTTTCAGCTTATTCCCGTGCCGGACAGCGGAAAGGATCTTCACACCCGGAACACTGGCATTGAGTACATTGTCGGGCGCCACCCGGGGAATGGAAACCGTCTGTCGGGTAACTCCTCCGGCGTCTTTCATTCCCGCATACCCCAGATCACGTTCCTGGACGCCGAGAGTACGCGCTATTCTCCTGATTGCCTCCAGGGTGGTGATGCCGGCTTTTTCAATCTCGGCATATGTGTGCTCGCCCTCACCGCAAGGCTGATACAGGGGAATTTCCGCGACCAGGAAATCCTCCGCACTCTCTTTTATAACACCGCCGGTTCCCGGCAGATCCTCAGTCAGATATTTGCGCATCTGACCGGCAGAGCCGGTCGGTGAGGTATCAGAAATGAGGCGCGAGGAGGAATTTTCATTGCTTTTATCTGTCATCAACTATTTCCTTTAACAGTCTTTTCTCTGATTATTATCCAATAAAATCCGGTTTGCACCCTTACCCCTTATTCTTCTCGCTCTTCTTCCTGTAATGAACAAAATAAATCTTTTTCCCTTCCGCCATGAACTTGAGCATGTACTTCGACAGGTGGTAGTCGGCAAGCTCGTGACGATACAGGTCGGGTACAAGGCAGTTTTCGAAACCATCCACGCCTGGTATCATGCCTGCCACATCGAGGCCGTAGTCATCGAAATCCGTGGCAAAGAAGAAATCCGCTCCGGGGGCAAGATACTCCTGGAGGAAAAGCATGAACTGCCTGTTGACCAGGCGGCGTTTCCGGTGCTTTTTTTTCGGCCACGGATCGGGGCAGTTGATATAGACTGCCCGCAGCGAACCGGGCGTCAGCCTCTCCGCAATGAACTGGCGGGCTTCTTCCCTCAAAACCCGGATATTGCTCAATTCATGCTTATCGACCCGGCGGCAGGTCTTCCAGCAACCCTTGTTGTAAAAATCTATGGCAATAAAATTCCAGTCCGGATGGTCCACGGCCGTCTTGACCAGGAAATCCCCCACTCCACAACCGATTTCCAGGGCCAGGGGGTTGTCGTTGCCGAACACTGCCCGCCAGTCCGCGGGTTTTGACAGTGTTTCGGCCTTGAGATAATTTGGTGAATCTATATGAATCAGCATCAGCCACTCCATGGCCTTAAAACAGGGACTTACCCCCCTGAAGGCGTCTTCCGTTTCCTCTTGTTCCGAAACGGTTATAAATAGCATAGTAACTGCAACTGTGAAAGAGAGAATTTGCGGGAATGTTCCAATTTGTTACCGATTCCATTGCCATTTGTTTTCCTGTATGCTATAGCTATCCAGTTGAAATAACGCTTAATTAGGAAGTAAATCTGATGAAATTCACAGAATTCGAGTTATCTGAACAGGTCCTCAGGGGGATAGAAGAGGCCGGATTCACCGACTGCACCCCCATCCAGGAAAAGACCCTGCCCCTTGCCCTTTCGGGAAAAGACGTGGCGGGACAGGCCCAGACAGGCACCGGCAAGACTGCCGCCTTCCTGATTGCGGTATTCACCAGGCTGGCAAGGAACGAACAACCCAAAGGGGAAGGCAACCCCCGTGCGCTGGTTCTCGCTCCCACCAGGGAACTGGTGGTGCAGATAGAAAAAGACGCCCAGGTTCTCGGTGCGCATTGCGGACTGACAATCCAGGCAATTTACGGCGGCGTCGACTACATGAAACAGAGGAGCGCCCTCAGGGAAGGAGCCGACATCGTAATCGGCACCCCCGGCCGCCTGATAGATTACCTTAAGCAGAACGTGTACAGCCTGAAAAAAATAGAGGCACTGGTCATCGATGAAGCGGACCGGATGTTCGACATGGGCTTCATCTCCGACCTGCGTTTCATCCTGCGCCGGCTCCCCCCCTTCGACAAGCGCCAGAACATGATGTTTTCCGCGACCCTGAACCGGCGGGTCATGGAACTGGCATACGAATTCATGAACCTGCCCGAGAAGGTCTCGGTCAACCCCGAACAGATGACCGCTGAGCGAGTCACCCAGAGCATCTACCATGTGGCCAGCAAGGAAAAATTCCCCCTTCTGCTGGGCCTGTTGCGCAAGGAAGGGATGGAACGGACCATGATCTTCGTCAACACCAAGCGGGAAGCGGAATTTCTCTATGACCGGCTGAATGCCAACGATTACCCGAGCAGGGTGATATCCGGCGATGTGGAACAGAAAAAACGCCTGCGCATCCTGGAGGATTTCAAAAACGGGAAACTGCCGATTCTCATCGCTACCGATGTCGCCTCGCGCGGTCTCCATATCGACGGCGTCTCCCATGTCATCAACTATGATCTTCCGCAGGATTGCGAGGACTATGTGCATCGCATCGGCAGGACGGCCCGGGCGGGAGCGGAAGGCAAGGCCATTTCTCTGGCCGACGAGGATGGCGCTTTCCATCTGGAGGCAATCGAAGAATACACCAGGCTGAAAATAGACGTGGAATGGGCCGACGACGACATGTACGTCCATGACTACAACAGGGTGAAACCGAGGCCAAAAGTTAAACCTTTATCCGCCAAAGAAAAATCCGCACACGGCAGACGAACCGGCGGCAAGACGAGAGGAACATCAAAAAGAGGGCCAGGGGCGGCTTCGACCTCTCCACCTGCCGAAGCTTCGCCGAAACCGGAAGCGGCTGAAGGAGAAATCAGGAAAAAACGCCGGCGGCCGCGGAAGAAGAAACCGGTGGGCGAAATACCTGCGGAACAGTCCAAGACCGATAATTAAAAAAAAGAGGCATAATTTATGAAAAAAGCGGTCGTCCTTTACAGCGGCGGTCTCGACTCCACGACCTGCCTTGCCATCGCCAGGGCTGAAGAATTCGAGCCGTACGCCATGAGTTTCGCTTATGGCCAGAGACACAAGGCCGAATTGCAAATGGCCGAGGAAAACGCGAAGAAAACGGGTGCCGTCGAACACCTGGTTGTGGATTTCGACCTTCGTCGCATAGGAGGCAGCGCTTTGACCTCCGATATGGCGGTACCGAAATCGGGTGTCGGCAGCGACATTCCCGTAACCTACGTTCCAGCCCGGAATACCATTTTCCTCTCCTTCGCCCTCGGATGGGCGGAAGTGCTCGGGGCCTTCGACATCTTCATCGGGGTGAACGCGCTGGACTATTCCGGCTATCCCGATTGTCGTCCCGAATATATCGCGGCATACGAAAACATGGCCAACCTGGCGACCAAGGCCGCTGTCGAAGGCGCCGGCAAATACAGAATCCATACGCCTCTCATCGGCCTGACCAAGGCAGAAATCATCCGCAAGGGACTTGACCTGGGGGTTGATTATGGAAAGACCCATTCCTGCTACGACCCGACAGCGGAAGGGCTTGCCTGCGGCCGGTGCGATTCCTGCCGGCTCAGGCTGAAGGGCTTTGCCGAAGTGGGGGTGAAAGATCCGGTGCGCTACGCGGAAAAGGAGTAAGAAATCCGTAATCCGTAATCCGTGATGTGTAATGTGTGATATAAGTTTCGCCAAAGGAACCAGCTCAATGTCAAAGGATAAAAAGAAAAACGAGCCCCCTGCCCCCGGCCACCAGCCCCCCGAGCAAATGCGTGATGTTCAGAAATCCCGCGACACCCGCAACATTCCCATTAACAAGGTCGGGGTCAAGGATATTTCCTATCCCATCGTGGTGATGGACAAACGTCGGGAACTGCAGCATACCGTCGCCCGGGTGAACATGTACGTGGACCTGCCCCACCATTTCAAGGGGACCCACATGAGCAGGTTCATCGAGGTCTTCAATTCATATCGGGAAAATATCGGCCTTGACAACATGCAGACCATCCTGGCCAAGATGAAGGAAAAACTGGGAGCCGACAGCGCTCACCTTGAGATAGAATTCCCGTATTTCATCGAAAAAAAAGCCCCGGTCTCCGGGGCGGTGAGCCTGATGGAATACACCTGTGAATTCGTCGGCAGCCTGACCACGGAGCTGGATTTCGTACTGGGGATTAAAATCCCGGTCACGTCACTCTGCCCGTGCAGCAAGGAACTGAGCCGCTACGGCGCTCACAACCAGCGCAGCATCGTCACGCTCAGGGTTCGCTACAGGGACTTCGTCTGGATTGAAGACCTGGTCGAACTGATCGAAACCTGCGGCAGCAGCCCCGTTTATTCACTGCTCAAAAGGGCAGACGAAAAATTCGTGACCGAACACGCATACGAAAATCCACGCTTTGTCGAGGACATTGTCCGGGAGGCCACCCTGAAACTCTCGGAGATCGATAACATCACCTGGTTTTCAGTGGAAGTTGAAAATTTCGAGTCCATCCACAAACACTCCGCCTACGCGGCAATCGAACGTGACAAGCGACAGGGTAATATCAACAGCGACTGTGGATAAACGTGTGCATAAACCTCAATAATGTGGATAATGCTAATTAAATAAACTGGCCTTGGCTTGCAAATTCTCAAATCGGAGGAGTCGGGATGAATAAAAAAATAAAGAGTTTGATATTTATAGTAAGTCTCTGTCTGCTTACTTTTCTGATGGCCTGCAACAAGCAACCGGAAAGTACGGAAACCGTCTTCAACAAGAGGTTCATGCCCAAGGTCAAGCCGATGATGACCTATGATGAGCTTGAAAAAACCATCGGCAAACCCGGTACAGTGGTCAAGGATGCAGATTCATCATCGCCTCAAATTATCCATTACCACTGGGATGGCGGTAAAAGATCGGCTCTGGATGCAAGGGTCGAGGCGGGAAAACTTGTTGACGCGACCCTGCTTGCGCCGAACGGGAATACGTACCGGATCGGAGAGAATTAGCCTTAATAAGCAGTTAACTCACACAAAGGCACGAAGGACACAAAGAAATCGATGCCCTTTGAAATCGGAATCATTCACATAATCGATGTTTGGATGAATAAAACAAGCTTTTATTTTCTTAGTGAGCTTTGCGGCTTTGTGTGATAACCGTCGGGTTTGATGTCATTTTCCCACCTGGCGACTTTTTCACTCCGGTCTGCTATACTTCCCTGTGCAGATTACCGACAGTGAAAGTCGCCACGATGAAGAGCGCCCTCATAATTTTCGCCAGAAAACCCGTCCCGGGAAATGTCAAAACCCGTCTTATCCCCTGCCTGTCTCCGGATGAAGCAGCGCAACTCTACCACTGCATGCTCACCGATATACTCAACAAGACCGCATCTTTCAGTGGCACTGACAAGTTACTTTTTTACGAAGGCGGAAGCGAAACGGAAGATTATTTCCATGCAAATTTTCCTTCCTTTGCGGTTTTCCCCCAACAGGGTGAAGACCTGGGGATGAGAATGCAGGCGGCCTTTAACCATGCCTTCGCCATGGGCTACCGGTCGGTGGCCATAATCGGCACCGACTCTCCCGATCTCCCCGCCGCATATATTGAAGATAGCTTCCGGTCACTGGAGAAAGGCGGCAATGACGTTGTCTTCGGACCAGCCGAAGACGGTGGCTACTATCTGCTGGCAATGAAACGCATGCATGGGGAACTTTTTCGCGGGATCACCTGGAGCAGCGGCCATGTCTTGCGGCAAAGCCTGGCTAAAGCGGAACTTTCGGGATTAAACTGCAAAACCCTCCCGGCCTGGTATGACGTTGACTCACCGGCCGACCTGGGAAGGCCCGGACTGGTTGAAGCCGGGAATTGCGCTCCACTGACGCGGCGGTTTTTGAGGCTGCTGTTTCTGAAAAACACATCAAAGAGCAATGGGAAAGGAGAAACGGAATGAACATGCCGGTTACGACGACATTCACCATCGAGGGATATCGAATCAAGGAATACAAGGGGTTGGCGCGAGGCATCATCGTCAGGGCTCCGACAATCGCCCAGGGGATACTGGGGGGATTGAAGAACATCATCGGGGGAAGCATCGGGGCGTATACCGAGATGTGCGAGCAGGCGCGGCAGCAGGCATACGAGATTTTGATCCGGCACGCTCGCGAAATGGGTGCCAATGCCATCGTCGGTCTTCGCTACGATGCATCGGAAGTTGTCAGCAAGGGATCGGCGACGGAAGTACTCTGCTACGGAACCGCCGTTGTCATCGAACCTGAAAAATGAAACATCATCCCTCTGGAGGGGTCAGGATTCCCTGGTTTTAACGAAGGAGTGAGCAATGCAAAAATATTCCGTATTCCTGACGCCTTCCGACACCGACTTCAATTACACCGCCAATCTCATCCGGGAACTGTGCGGCAAATACGACATGCCTGCTTTCGAGCCCCATGTTACCGTTTATTCAGGAGCGCTTTCCGACCTTGATGGGCTGAAGCAGACGGTATCAACAGCGGTGTCCGGTATCGGTTCATTTTCCCTGCGCGTGCGGGAAATCGGTTGCAGCGAAGAGTATTTCAGGAGCCTGTTCATCGAATTTGAAGAAGACCCTGTGCTGCGGAACATTCATGAAACGATAAAAGCCGGCATGGGAAGCGATTCGGGGGATGAACTGTTTCCGCACCTGAGCCTTTTTTACAGTGCCATGCCGCTGCGCGACAAGGAGGCACTGGCCAAACGGGTGGTCATGAACAGGTCCCTAATCCACTTTGACCAGACAAAGATCGTGACGCCCCGAAACCGGGAGGAGGGGTGGCGCGATACCGGGCAATGGCAGACACTGTTCCGTATCAGGCTGGATGATACAGGTCGGGGAACGCCCGTCCGGGCTGTTATCTTCGATTACGGCGGGGTGCTTGCCGAAGAGGGGTTCCGGGAAGGGCTCCTGGCCATAGCCCGCAAACAGGGTATCGATCCGGAAAAGATTTTGCAGGCCGCGATGGACGCCGTTTACGATTCCGGCTATGTAACCGGACATGGAACTGAAGCCGCTTTCTGGGCGAAGATGCGTGAAAGGTGCGGAATCCGCGGAGAAGTTGACGAGCTGAGCGGTGAGATCCTGGAACGCTTCGTGCTGCGTCCGCGTGTGCTGGAAGTTGTACGGGAACTGCGATCCAGCGGAATCCTCACGGTCATTCTGAGCGACCAGACCGACTGGCTGGCGCTCCTTGACCGCCGCGACCATTTCTTCCACGAGTTCGACCGGGTGTTCAACAGTTATGATCTGGGCAAGGGGAAGCGCGACCCAAGCGTCTTCGACGACGTGGTCGCCGCCCTCGGCATCGAGCCCCGGGATGCACTCTTCATAGACGATATGCCGTCCAATGTGGAGCGGGCCAGGGAACGGGGACTGCAGACAATCCTTTATACCGGCGAGGATAAGTTGCGGGGAGAACTGAATCAGCTGATTGGATAACGATTTAACCTGAAAAAGGCGCTTGCGCACCAAAACTCATGGGCCTGCAACTTTCGCGTTGAGCCACATCTCCAGTTCATGCAGAAGTTTCAGGTTGGAAAACATCGGTTTTTTATACCTTTTGGACGCTACGACCGCGCCCGCCATTTGAATATCCATTGAATAACCGGACTTGCGATCGGACACTGATTCCTTCAGGGGGTCAATGACTCCGCGCTTCTGGTAATCCAGGACAACAAGCACATCTGCCGCGGCGCCGATATAAAGCGCCCTGGATTCCCGGTCCACCAGCAGCCAGTGGACGGCGGTTTCCTCGACATCGCCTATGTTGTATCCCGCAAGCGCATCATTGACTCCGGGGTGATATCTCCAGACACGGTAAGGGTCCGGCCCGCCTACGGTTTCGAGAAAACCGTCATGAAGGATCGGCGCCCGTACCGCCCGCGACCAGTACAGGGCGAAAAAACGCCTGTTGCCATAGCATCCCAGCAGCTCGTCGAAAATGTGGGGCGGCGGCAGTGGCATCTTCAGCCTTTTCTGCTTGCGGATAACTATAGGAATAACTTTCGCAGCTTCCTTCATATATCCAGCGGCCCTTTCCTTTCATCCAATAAATTTCGGAACAGATAATTTTGATCACGACAACGCTTTAAGCATTGAGTACTGCATGCGCCACAGCGATTTTACCGTGTTCAATTATTGTCATTCCGCATTTTTTCAAGGGTCTTCATTTAGTCCAACTCAGTTTATTCCATTGTCCCGCAAACTCGAAAAAAAAGGAAGCCGGAGCTGGCGGGACCGACTATTCATGAGTTCCAGGTGATGACTTTTGACAATGCTCTCGATGATCTGTTGGAATTTTGTTTGAAATTGGTCAGGTAATTGTGTCATTATCCAGCTGTTGTGTAAATTAATGGCTAAATTCACAATAATCCGGGTTGATTCTCTCGCGTAATTTCATTAACAGCATGAAACACAATACTGCACCCAATGATTGAAACCACACTGACCCCAAAACCGGTATGCGGCATTGATAATTCTTCGCTTTCGAGCCTGATTATCGAGCTTAATATCGCTCGCCGCAACAGCACTGCCTACCCCAAGGGACATCAGATTATAGATGCTTCGTTACAGAAAGTCCTTGGCACTTATACCAGCCTGCTATCGACACGGGACGAGATCGTCCTGGGTGTCGCCTGTGATGCCCTGATTTTCGACCATTCCACCATGGACAAATCAAACATCATTTTCCGCGATTTTGCCAGGGTTCTCTATGAAAGGGGAATAGGCGTCCTGATTATACGCCAGGGTCTTACAGTTGACGAGTTGAACAATTTCATATCAATACTTGGTTTGAAGAGAGAGGATGTCTACCAGGGCGGGGGCATCGAGAAAATATGGGGAAATTATTGCTTCAGTTCATTGGATATCAAGGCCATACGATATGATCTTTTCGGTACGACTGAAATGGACTCTCCCGGCAATGGCGATGAGCAGGTTTCTTCCGAGGGTCTTTGGGAAAGGTTTGCCAAAGGTCTTGCCATGGAAACCCTCGATCCCGCAGGCAGCGAGGATTTTTCGACCGAACCGGAATTGATGGCGGAGCTGCTCAACCGGCAGTTCGAAAGTGGTAATGTTCAAGTATCCGGTCATGCCGAAGCAGCAATCGAACTCATGCGCCAGGAAATTGTCCACCAGGCGTCGGAAAGCTGCCATGGAGTTTTCATCCACCGGAAGCTGGCAATTTTTGCCGCAAAGCTGCACCCCGAATTGCGCCGTCAGTTCCTGTACAGCGCCTTTGGCAACGAAAAATTCTGTATAGAGTCCGGAGTGGAAAGTTTCATGCGGGAATTGCCTTCGGATATCATCATGCAGATTCTGAATGATATTGATAAAGAAAAGTTCAGCGTGTCTCCTTTCGTCCGGGGACTTCTCAAAAAATTTTCCCAGCACGCTTCTCCGGAAATGAAGAATGGCCATGTGGATCTGGAGAGCCTGCAGGTTCAGGAAAAGATGCGGACTATTTTCAGAGAGCATGCCATTCAAGAGTTCGTTCCCGACGTATATCGGCGCAAACTCGACAAAATTATCTCGGCTTCACAGATTCCGAAGCTGGAGCAGGCCGAGATATCCGGCCTTATGGATATGCCGGACCCCGATCAGCTTGAATCCCGGATCTGCGACATTCTGCTCGTGCTTCTTTCAACGGAAAATGCCGATGGCAACGAGAACCTGGAACTGATCAAAAACCTGAGCGACATAACCACCTATTTTCTCGAGATCGGCAATTATGAGCGGGTGCTGAAAGTGACTCAACTGTTTGATAAAGATACTATTCCAGAGGAATGCCGTCGCATGTTGAAAGAACATCTTGTACGGAAGGATTTCCTGGAAGAGGTGCTGAACGGCCTGGAAACCTGGGGTAAAACCAGGTTCGTAGAAATCAGCCGGATAATCAGGAACATTGGTCAACCGTTCATCGAGATTCTACTCGAGCGGCTTGCAGGGGAGGAAAATATGTCCCTTCGCCGCTTCATGATGGAACGCCTGGTGGAATTCGGTCCGGACGCCGGTTCGGCCATTGCAGGAAAACTTGACGACAACCGCTGGTATTTTATCCGTAACCTCGTCTTCCTGGTCCGCAAAATGAATATTATTTCAGCTCTGGAAAAAGTCCGGCAGATGGCTTCCCATCAGGACCCGCGAGTACGCCAGGAAGCAATCAGGACACTGCTTCACTTCCATGACCCTGCTGTCGAGCTGCAGATCAGTCAGGACTTGGAGAGTCAGGATCGGAATGTCCGGATGACAGCTGTCCGCAATGCTGAAAAGTGCACCTCATCGGCTATTTTAGAGCGTCTGCTTTCCCTGGTAACCAGGCCGGGTCTGACTTCAGACGACTGTGAAGAAAAAATCGCTGCCTTACAGACAATGGCGGAAATCGGGAACCCGGATGCATTGCCCGTGCTGAAAAAAGTCCTCACATCCCGAAGCATCTTTCACCCCATTCTGCTGTCAGGACTCAAAATGGAAATCCTGCGTTCTGTTGAACGGTACCCGGCCCATGCATCCCGAACTTTCCTGGAGACCTTAGCGGCTGGCAGGGGTAAAATTGCACACCAGGCAGGGATATCCCTCAGGAACATTTTGGAGCGCCAATGATGAAAGACAATGTCAGGGGCATACATGATGTTTTGCGGTTCCTGCTTTCGGCCATTGCCAACTCGACTCTTTACGGCAAGGAACATCCACAGGCTTTCCGGCTCGGATCCCAGGCTTATGCGGGTATCTGCACGGCCCTGGATGAAGTGGCGGAACTGTCTCTGATGGTCATAGAAAACGAATTGGTGATTAACGGCCTGCCCCGGGAGTCCAGCCCGTACCTTGACAGGTTTTGCCGGATCCTCAAAGCAAACGGAATCGGGCATATAAATTTTCTGCGGGGAATTACCAGAGAGGAAATGGATGATTTCATAGCTTACATCTCTTCCCATCATGATGCCGGAAGCCGGATTGTATCCAGCGAACATCTGCGGTTGGGACAGGTTGTGGTGCATTACGAATCGGAAGCCGAAGATGGAGTTGACAACGGACACGATGCGAAAACCAAAAGTCTGTCTCTGCAGGATATCCCCGGAGAAGAGACGGCCCGGTTAATGGAGATTTACGAAGCAATAAAGCGGCATAGGAAACTTAAAATATCAGGGGTACTGGAGATCGTATCCGGCTTCGTCGAGGCATTCCGCCAGGAAGGCAAGCCGATGCTGTTGCTGGCTGCGCTCCGGGAAATGGACGAATATACTTTTACACATTCCACCAATGTCTGTATCCTGAACCTTGCCCAGGCCATGTCTCTGGGTATCGAAGGGCAATTGCTGAAAGACATCGGCATCTCCGCCATGCTCCACGACATAGGCAAGTTCTTTGTTCCCGAGGAAATTCTCACCAAAAACGGCAGACTGACGGATGAGGAGTTCGCAATCATCAAAGAGCATCCCGTCAAAGGTGCTCGCTATCTTCTGAAGGAGGCTTCGGGAGTGCCACGTATGGCTCCGATAGCTGCCTTTGAACACCATGCCAGATTCAACCTGAGTGGTTATCCGAAGCTTCCTCACGGCTGGGACCTTAACCTGTGCAGCCATATGACCATGATCTCGGATTTTTTCGATGCGATGCGCACCCGCAGGTCCTATCGCGAGCCGCTTGACCTCGAGGAGATAGCTCCCATGATGCTCGACATGGCCGGAACCGAACTGCATGCGGCTTTGACGCGAAACTTCCTCCACATTATCTCCGGTCTGGGGGATGTGCGGCAGCAATCTGCGGCGGTCCCGGATGGACGGATTTGAGAGACCTGCTTCAATTCTCCTTTGTCATTATTTATAAAAAATTGTAACTAATCATTTCCTCCTTCCGTCTGAAAAGTCAGATGAAATTAAAAAAAGGAGGATAAAATGAAAAATCTTGTCAAATCTCTTGCAGTAGCATCGGCAGCGATAATGGTTTTAGGTTTGGGTGTGCACAGGGCTGATGCCTCCGGAGTCGATTTGAGAATAGGCGTAAATTTCGGCATTCCCGTGGTGGCGGCAACAGTATTCAATCCGGCTCCAGTGTATGTCCATCGGCCCGTACGGGCTTATCAAGTGGAAAAAGTCCGCTTCACCGAACGGGAGCGCGATTACCGTTACGACCGCAACAGACATGCATATGTCCGTCACGCCGGATGGAATGGGGACCACAGGGGACAGAATCTGAATCATCATGATGAAAGAGGGCGGTAAGCAACTGGCTTTTATCGGAACAGTTCCCTGATCGGCAGGGAAACCTTCCCCGCAACTTGAATAATTAACTCATAGCAGATGCCATGACCGACACTCCACATGAAAAGAGGCCCCGATTCCGGGGCCTCTTTTCATGTACCTTCCACAACTATTATCCTGTCTCTTTGAAAGCACCCGCACCATAATTTACTGCTTTTCCACTCTTACCATGTATCGTTCAAAAGATTATCTGACGTCATTGCTGTGAAAACGGGAATTTACCGGCCTACTTGATTACCTCAACCCGATACCCGCATTTATTCAGGTGATCGACGATTTCCCTGATATGCTCATACCCTTTCGTTTCCAGCTCCAGCAGAACTTCGGTTCTGCCCCAGGGAAGGGTGATGCAGCGTCTGTCGTGGTTGATGTAGTAGATGTTGGCTTTGGTCGCCGCCACCTCGCCTGCCAGGCGCGCAAGCGAGCCGGGCACATCCTCCAGCTGAACTTTCAGCTTCAGATAGCGTCCCGCCGCCAGCAGCCCCCTTTCCACTACCATGGAAATGGTTTTCACATCGATGTTGCCGCCCGACAACACACACACGGTCTTGCCCCCGGCATGGGCGACCCGCCCGTAAAGAAGAGCTGCGAGAGATACGGCTCCGGCCCCTTCCACCAGAATCTTGCCCTTCTCCAGAAGGGCGACGATCGCCTGCGCGATCTCTTCTTCACTGACCAGAACGACATCCTCGACCAGTTCGCGAATGATTGGAAATGTGTTTCTGCCGACCCTCTTGACGCTTATACCATCCGCCAGTCCCACCGTGACCGGGGTTTCCATGATTTCACCCCTTTTCAGCGAATAATGGACGCAGGGAGCGGAAGTCGTTTCCACGCCGATAATCCTCACCTGGGGACGGGTGGTCCTGATTGCGGTCGCTATGCCGGAAATGAGCCCGCCGCCACCAATGGGAACCAGCACGGTCGATACATCCGGCAGCTCTTCCAGAATTTCCAACCCTATGGTACCCTGCCCGGCCATGACCAGCGGCTCTTCGAAGGGATGGACGAAAAGCGCGCCCGATTCGTCGCGGGCCTTGAGAGCGGCGGCATAGGCCTCATCGAAATTTTTCCCGGTGAGGACGATTTCCGCGCCGTACTCCCTGGTGGCATGAATCTTCTGTAGCGGGGTGTTTTCAGGCATGAAAACGGTGGAGCGGACTCCCAGGAGCCCGGCCGAAAACGCTACGCCCTGCGCATGATTTCCGGCCGATGCGGTTATGACACCGCCGGCAAGGGCCTCTTCAGGTTGGGAGAGCATGAAATTGAGGGCGCCGCGTATCTTGAAAGAGCCGGTCTTCTGCAGATTTTCACATTTGAAATAGACGGGAAAGCCAAGGTCGTCGCTGAAATGGTGGGAGAACATCAGTTCCGTGCGGCGAACCCTGCCCGCCAGCCTTTCCGCGGCCTGCCTTATGAGGGAAAAGGAGAGCATGGCGTCACGACTCAATGGGTATGATCGTGTGCATGATCATGATGACCATGGCTACATGTTCCGGGGGCATGCATGCTGCTCTTGCGTGGCCGGTGCCTCAGGTCCTTGATCATCGGTGCTTCCACGCAAAGGGTGCATTCCACCTGAAGCGTCGTGTGAGAAATATGATATTTCTCGAACAGAACCTCCTCGATGTTGCGCAAAACAGCAGCCTGCTGCCCTTTGAATTCAGGCGTGATGTCTATATGTGCATTAAGGGCCAGGATATGCGAGCAGATCGTCCAGAGGTTGAAATGGTGCACATCGTTGACCCCTTCGACCTCGCGCATCGTATCAATGACTTCGGACGTTTTCAGGCCCCGCGGAGTCCCTTCCAGCAGGATGTGCGTAGACTCCCTGAGTACGCGCCAGGCGCCCCAGAAGATGGTGCAGCCGATTACTATGGAAATAATCGGGTCGAGAATTATCAGTCCGGTGAAATAGATTGCTATACCGGCGGCTATGACTCCCACCGAAATGGCTGCATCACCTATGACATGGAGAAAGGCGCTGCGCACGTTGAGATCGTCATGGGAATGCTGGTGCAGCGCGGAAGCCGCCATCAGGTTCATGACGAGGCCGATGATGGCGATGATGAACATGGGCAGGCTCTTGATCTCCGGGGGAGCGACCATTCTCTGTATCGCTTCGTACGATATGAAAATGCCGATAATAAACACCGTCGCTCCGTTAATAAAAGAGGCGAACACCTCCGTCCTGTGCCAGCCGAAGGTGCGGGTGTCCGTGGCGGGATATGCGGAAAGCTTTATCGCGACCATGGAAAGAATCAGGGCGAACAGGTCGAGAAAAACGTGTGCCGCGTCCGACAGCAGGGCGAGGGAATTGGTCCATATCCCCCCGATGACTTCAGCTATCAGAGTGAGCATGGTGATAACTATGGCGTATTTGAAACGGTTTGTTATGCTCTGGTCCAGTTGTGATTCTGCATTCATATTTCCTCCCGGTTAACTGCCTTGTCTGTCATTTAAAGGCTCAGTTCCCTTTTGCCCCGCACCATGCGGCTGCCGCGGCGGCAAATACTTGGAAACCGGTCGGCGGCACCGATGGTTTTAATTCACAAACATTATTAAAATCGATATCTGCTAAAATTGTAACAAAGCGATACCTCCGGGTCAATTAACACCGGTACTTTTGCCGTCTTGCAATTTTACATGCCTCCTGATATTGTATCGCAAAGTTTTTTCGGAGGTTCGAAATGGGCAACAATCACCACAGACTTATAATTCTCGGATCCGGACCGGCCGGTTACACAGCCGCCATCTACGCGGCACGGGCCAATCTGGAACCGGTACTTATCACCGGACTGCAACAGGGGGGACAGCTGATGACCACGACTGGAGTGGACAACTGGCCCGGAGACCCGGAAGGAGTCCAGGGACCGGACCTCATGGAGCGCATGCTGAGACATGCCGAGCGCTTCAACACGGTAATCGTTTACGACCAGATCAACAGGGCGGATCTCTCAAAGCAGCCTTTCGTACTTGAAGGAGATGCGGGTGAATATACCTGCGATGCACTGATCATTTCGACCGGGGCCTCCGCCAAATACCTCGGCCTCCCTTCGGAGCAGAAATTCATGGGAAGAGGCGTCTCTGCCTGCGCCACTTGCGACGGTTTTTTCTACCGCGGCAAGGACGTCGTGGTAATAGGTGGCGGGAGCACCGCCGTGGAGGAAGCACTTTATCTCTCCCACCTGGCCAGGCATGTGACCGTAGTGCACCGCCGCGACCAGTTGCGGGCGGAAAAGCTGCTTGCCGACAAGATAATCGAAAAGACGAAAACAGGAAATGTCACCATTGAATGGAACCATGTACTGGACGAGGTGCTTGGTGACGAAACGGGAGTGACCGGCGTCCGCCTCTGCCACAAAAGCGGATCAACCAAGGAAATTCCGGTACACGGGGTATTCATAGCCATCGGCCATAAACCGAACACCGATATTTTTGAAGGGCAACTGGAGATGGACAACGGGTACATTCGGACACGATGCGGCATGGAAGGGAATATGACCGCGACGAGTGTACCGGGAGTTTTTGCAGCCGGAGATGTCCAGGACCCCTATTACCGGCAGGCCATAACCTCGGCGGGTACCGGTTGCATGGCGGCACTGGACGCCGAAAAATACCTGGACATATTGAAACCGTAGGAAGTCAATCCAGGATAATCCGGATTTAAAGAATTGAAAAAACGAAAGGACCCGAAAAGGTCCTTTCGCATATACGCAGGTTAATTAGGGTACAGGTTACACGTTTACCTTTTCTCCGCAATTATAGCAGGTGACATCGGCCTGTCCCGGCTGCCGGACCAGTATGACCGCGCATTTCGGGCAGTTCGTAAGGCAAATAGACTCTTCGCTGTGATATTCCCTGAAATAAGTGTCCCAGTCGAGTTGCTTGACCTTTTCAATTTCCTCTTCGTTTGTCATATTGCTGACTTTCATCGGTTTGAACATAATCCACCTCACTACGGATTTTTCTATTTGACTGTTACCGGTAATTTAACACAACAACGATAGAATTTGAAAGATGATTGTGTCCGGCATACTGACTGCCGCCATACCGGCGAATTTCCATCGTACCTGCCTGAGCAATCTGTTATCTGAAAAAAAAACGCGGCGCCGATCATCCGACCACATATCTGGTGATATCGATACCCTTCAGCAGCGGATCGACAGCGGAAACGATCCTGGCATAGCGGGACCCGTCAGCCCTCATGAGCTTTTCGTTTCTCCCCTCCCGGAGAATTTTCCCGTTGTCGTCCATAACCACCTTTACTTCAGGAGCATCGGAATCCATGGTATTCGGCCTGACAACCAGGGCAATCTCATTGGTGTCGAGCCTGACCAGGGCACCGACCGGATAGTTACCCATCATCTCGACGAATTTACGTGCCAGATCACCGTCAAGACTGGTTCCCGCCAGGCGCAGCATGGTGTCAACAGCCTCCTTCGGAGTGATGGGGGTGCTGTATACCCGGAGGGTTGTCATGGCATCATAGCAATCGGCAACGGCGACAATGTCGGTAACTTCCCCGAAATTTCTTTCCCTGGCCCACTCGGGATAACCCTGACGGTTGTGTTTGATATGGTGGCCGAGAACGGCATCGGAAATCCGCTGATTCACTCCTTCCATTTTGCCGACTATTTCGGCACCCGTTTCGACATGTTTTTTCATAGCTTCAAACTCGACGGCAGAGAGCTTGCCAGGTTTGTTCAATATGACTTTTTCTATCCTGGTTTTACCTATGTCGTGCAGCAGCCCCGCCATGTTTATTTCCCTGAGAGTATCCCTTTCCTTCCCCATGAAAGCCCCCAGGGCAAGGGCAAGGACACCGACATTCACAGAATGGTTGAAGGTGTAGTTATCGTAATCCTTGATCATGGAAAGCCCGAGCAGGGTAGTATGGTCTTTGACGGCCATCGAGACCATGCTGTCCACGACGATATCTAATTTTCTGCTGTTGGGTATCCGGCCGCTTTCTATATCCCTCATCACACCCCGCACCGCATGCAGGGCATCGCTATAAGCCCTTACGGAGTCGAAGTCACCGTCGGCATCTCCTTTTATATATTGTTCTATACCCAGGCAGATACTCTCGACTCCTTTTTCTTTCAGCCTGTCCGGCAGGTTCATCACCGTCGTATCCCTGAGGGCAAGGAGAGTGGAAAAAGTGAACAGTTCGTCGAAACCAACCCCCTGAAAAACAGTTACGGCATCAATACCCATCCGTATAAAGCGGTCTGCCAGTTCGGAAACGGATGCGTTCGGGGTGACGAATATATGGTCCTCCAGGAAAAAGACCCCTTCCACTACCCCCAGGTACATCTCGGGCTTGTCCCGCATCACTTCCGCCAGAAGGGCCGCCAGCTCCTCCAGAGGCTGTTTTACCGCCCGGTGGGCCTGCGGATAGAAGGCAACAGATTTAATCGACGTATTGAGAAGCATCGCCGCGCGAAGCGCTTCCTGTTGGGAAATCTTCGATGAATCCTGTCCGGGTTCAATAATGGCCATATTTTCTCCAAGACTCCGGTTGCCGGGTTGGACAAAACCGTATCATTTCCAGTCCACTTCACCCAAAGCTGTCATAACTTCATAAAGGGTCTTCTGAGTGGTAAGGTTTTCCTCTTCCACATTTTCGAAATACTCTTTTGCCCTTTCCAGCAACCCCAGATCAGCCATGTCGGCCATGATGCATTTCGCAATGTCGCCGGGCAGCATACCTTCATGAAGCTCCCCGCAAAGACTGCCGCCCAGCATCTCCACCAACTCGGGAAGGGGCAGAATCTGGGGATCTTTCATCTGCTCCTCCATATGATCCTCAACCAGTATTTCCAGCGCTTTAGTCAAATCCATGTCATCCTCCACTTCTCTACTTCAGACTACAATAAAATGGAAAAATCTCAAAATGGTTTACCGTTTGACTTCCGCTCTCAGTAGTCTGATCCGCCATTGGCCGCAGCCACGTGGTCAACCTTACACCTATTGCCTTTTGCCGAATTCAGTCCCCCAGGCTTTTAACGGCGATTTCATACACGTCCCTGGACACATTGGGCAGAGCCAGCACCTTCTCCAGTTCAGCCTTCATCGATTCCCGGCGGCCTTCGTCATATCTCCGCCAATTGCTCAAAGCACCCAGAAGACGCGCCGCCACCTGCGGATTGAGTTCGTTCAACACCTTCACCTGCTCGCCGAGAAACCGGTAGCCAGACCCGTCCTGCTCATGGAAGCGAAGGGGGTTGGAGTGGCAGAATGCGTCGACGAGCGACCGGACACGGTTGGGATTGCGGATGTCGAAAGCGGGATGGTCCAGGAGCCTTTTGACTTCCCCGAGGGCGGACGGCAGACGCGAAGTTGACTGAAGTGAAAACCATTTGTCGATGACAAGGGAATCCCCCTTCCAGGTATCGTAAAAAATCGACAACGCTTCGGACCTCTCCGGACAATCGGTCTGCGCCAGGGGAGCCAGGGCGCCCATGACATCGGTCATGTTATCAGCCCGGCGGAACTGGTCCATACAGAGAACGACGCCGGTCCGGTCATCCAGTGCCGCCAGGTAGGACAGGCACACATTTTTCAGGCTGCGCGCCCCGGCCGCAGCGGCATCGATCCGGTAGCCGACGTGATCTTCCAGGGCTTTGAACACCGACAGGAACTTTTCCCGCAACCCATCGGCAAGCGATTTGCGAACGAATTCACGCGCCTCATATATGGCCACCACATCCACCACTTCCATCATTTCGGCAAGATAACCTTCACCAGGCAGGGTCAGCACCTCGGCCACGAATGCCCTGTCCAGCGAAGAATCAGCCAGCACCCCGGCGAAGGCATCGACAAAATTGCTGGAAAGGGTCAACTTCCGGCCGTCCCGGTAAGCGGAGACCAGCTCGAGGATCGTAACGGAGGCAAGCCGCTGGCCCGCCTCCCACCGGTTGAACGGATCGCTGTCGTGGGCCAGAAGGAACATCAGCTGTTCGTCGCTGTAATCGTAATCCAGGTTCACCGGGGCCGAAAACCCCCTGAGCAGCGAGGGAACAGGTTCCGCCGGAACATTCACGAATCTGTATGTTTCAACTTCGTTGCGCAATTGAAGGATTCTCGTCGTATCGACCACGGAGGAATCTTCCCCTTCGAGCAGCAGAGGGACGTCATGCCCGTTTCCGTCAAGCAGCCCCAGGGCGAAGGGGATGTGGAACGGTTCGGCCTTATCCAGGCTCTTTCCCCGCTGGCAAGACTGCCTGACCGTCAATGTGCAGGCTGCCGCCGCGGCATCATGTGAAATATCCACATTCAGGCGTGGTGTACCGGGCTGGCTGTACCACAGCCTGAACCTGCCGAGATCGGTGCGGGTCGCGTCCTCCATGGCCCGGACAAAATCTTCCACCGTAACAGCCTGACCGTCGTGGCGCTCGAAATAGAGGTCCATGCCCGCGCGGAATCCGGCCTGACCGAGCAGGGTCCGGATCATGCGCACTATTTCGGCCCCCTTGTAGTACACGGTCATGGTGTAGAAATTGCCGATCTCGATGTACGATTCCGGGCGCACCGGATGGGCCAGCGGCCCGGCATCCTCCGGGAACTGTTTTGTGCGCAGGAGCCTGACATCTGAAATCCGCTTTACCGCGCGCGATTCCATGTCGGCGGAAAACTCCTGGTCCCTGAAGATGGTCAGGCCTTCCTTGAGGCTCAGCTGGAACCAGTCGCGGCAGGTGATGCGGTTTCCGGTCCAGTTGTGGAAGTATTCATGGCCGATAACCTCTTCGATAGCCCGGAAATCGGCGTCGGTGGCCGTTTCCGGCTTTGCCAGGACATATTTCGAATTGAAAATGTTGAGGCCCTTGTTCTCCATGGCGCCGAAATTGAAATCATCGGCCGCAAAAATCATGTAAATATCCAGGTCATATTCCCTGCCGTACACCTCTTCATCCCATTTCATCGCTTTTTTCAGGGACAGCATGGCATGACCGCATTTGTCCATGTTATGCTCCTGGACGAATATTTGCAGGCTCACCGTCTTTCCCGAGCGGGTGACAAAGCTGTCCTCGACCTTGACCAGGTCTCCGGCGACCATCGCATACAGGTATGAGGGTTTTCTGAAGGGGTCGCGCCATGTGGCAAAGTGACGGCCATCACCCATATCGCCACTATCCACTAGATTGCCATTGGAAAGAAGCACCGGGTAGCCTGCCTTGTCGGCAACGATAGTTGTCGTGTAAGAAGCCATGATGTCGGGCCGGTCCGGGAAATAGGTGATCTTTCTGAATCCCTCCGATTCGCACTGGGTGCAGAAATTTCCGCTGGATTTGTACAGGCCCTCAAGAGACGTATTTTCCTGTGGTCTTATTTCCGTCTCGATCTCCAGGGAAAACGCCCGAGGAACGTCATGAATGGTCAACGTTTCGGCGTCAACGGAATAGTCTTTTTCGCCGAGATGCTTGTCGTCCAGCACCAGCGACATCAGCCGCAGATCGCACCCGTTCAGCACGAGAGGTCTCCGGCCTCCATCATAATCAGCGGCTATCCCTAGCCGGGACCACACCAGGGTGGATTCCTCGCCAAGTTCAAAGCGCAGCTCAACGGTATCGACACGGAAATCTGGGGAATTGTAGTCCTTCAGATAGATAATTTCATGTTTTTCCTGGGGCATTATATCTCCAATCGGTATAAGTGATACTGACAAAACAGTTATAAAAAAACCGTTTTGCCTCAAGATTACCTCGTGATTACTTGAGTTTGCATTTAAAATCTTGTGTAATCATGAAGCAATCGTGAAGCTGAAAAAGGTTTTGAATCAGGAATTAGCCGGACAATTTGCCTGGCAACCATAATCTTCCAAGCCACAAGCGACTCAATATGATTTCAATGCAAGATTAATTTTTATACTCTGGAGTTATCCCTGTCAACCTTGAAGCAGTTTTACACAGTTGCTCTCCGTCACGAATTGTGGGATAGATGGATTGATCTGCAGCTCATCACAATGATCGCATTGGATAAAAGTTGAAAACATTGAATTCCGACCAGGAACTGCGAATATATCAGAAACTCCTCCTCACATGCTGCATGGTGAGCTTTGCCTGCAACGTCGGCTCCTACATGAGGATTCCGATCGTGCCTCTTTTCGCCCGCTCCCTCGGGGCCGACACTTTCCAGGTCGGACTGATCAATTCCTCATTCCTGTTCATGGCCGGTCTTCTCTCTTTTCCTTTCGGAATTCTCTCTGACCGCCTGGGGCGAAAATCCTTCATCCTGTCCGGTGCTCTCATCTCGGCATCAAGCTCGTTTCTGCTTTATTTCTGCAATTCGCCCATGCACATGATCTGGACATACCTGTTTTTCGGGGTCGGACTGGCCGCTTTCAATCCGACCATGATGTCATATGTTGCGGATATTTCGCCTGCTTCCCGTCTCGGCCGTTCTTACGGATGGTACACCATGGCCCTTTACGGCGGAATGACGCTGGGACCGGCTGCCGGTGGATTCATCGGACACGCGCTGGGGTACCGGGGCGTCTTCCTCATATCCGGCGCCTTCATCTTTCTCATGTCCTGGCTGGTCGTTTTTTTCATTCCCTCATCCGGGACAAAGCCGATCAGGGCGCCGGAACGGAAAGCGTCTGACGTTTTCAGGGAAGTGCGGAGCAATATCCCGCTCCTCGGGTGCTGGCTTGCCACACTGGGAAGCTGTTTCGGCTACGGAACATTCATGACTTTCATTCCGCTTTATGCAAACAGGCTGGGCATGAACGCAGGAGATATCGGGCTCGTTTTCGCGGCGCAGGCGCTGGCCAACGCCCTTTCCAGGATGCCGTTCGGCTACCTGAGCGACAGGATAGCAAAACGCGGTCATCTCATCCTTTTCGGCTTCCTCGTCTTCGCCCTGGCCATGGCGGGGTTCGCCAGGTCGCACAGCATGTCCATGCTGCTTCTTTGTTCCTCCATAGTCGGTGTCGGACTGGGCATTCTCTTCACTTCGCTGGGGGCACTTGTTTCCGAGGTCGTCCCGCGCACGTTGCGCGGGCTGGCCATGGGCGGCTACAATACCTGCATATATCTGGGGATGATGCTGAGTTCGCTGGTTACCGGTCTGGTAATTCGTGAAAAGGGTTTCGAAAGTGGTTTTTATTTTACGGCCGTGATTGCAGTCATGTCCGCCGGTCTTTTCTATCTTTCAATTAGAAAATACCCTGCAAAAAGTGAGGAGGAGGGTTATTAATACGCCCAGATGCGTTTCATGGGTACGCTGTCGAAAAAACCTGCATCGGATGTGGAAACGCCGACAAGCCCCATGCTCAGGCTGTAGCCCTTGATGACCGCGGCCAACCGCTCATGATCACCACCATGAAAGATATACTCGCGGACCGCTTCGAGGAATTCGTGACTCCGCGACACGGCTGCTTCCCAAAGTTCACAGAAATCACCCGGCAGTTCTTCACCGGTCACCGGATGCCGGTAGTATTCGAAACTTATTATCTCGGACGGTATATCATTGTAATCCCAGGGGTAAAAGAGGGCCATGAGAGTGTTGAGCCTCCCCTTGAGAATCCGGTTTGCGGCTCCGATCATCTTGCCCCAGAAGGCATCTGGATATTTTGAATTGAGAAACATCTGGACATTGTAACCCCTCTGCAGGTATTTCCAGAGGGATTCGTCCATTTCTTCCACTTTAGCGAAGGACTTGAAGAAAAAACGAAGGAGGGCGAGATTCAGACCCGGGTTGCGGCGGATATCCTCCAGCAGCCGGAATTCCCCGACAGACATGGAGGCCTTGCGTAGAAAGAACAGGTCGAGCCAGCTTTCGATGAGACGGTGCCTGGTCGTGGCCATGGCCCTTTCTTCCGGGCATTCATGGTAGTAATTACCGCTTATATAATATACGCAGGGATGCAAAACCGTGTCCAGAGCTATATGGGTAAGCAGGCCAGAAACAAAGGCGAGTTTTTGCCGGAACATCGGATCGCGGGGATTGCTTTTCAGCTCCCCGAGCATATGCAGGAGGGTAAGACTGGTATCATTTCCTTCGGCGCCGTGGAACCTGTCGCCGCAATTTGGAAAACCGGCCTCCAGAAATGGTATTCTCATACCGTAAAAGAAGGTGTCGGCGGCAATGGAACCGAAGTGAAAGGAGTGGGGGAATTCGTCCAGGGCATCAATAAATTCGTCTTTTTCGGGATCTTCCAGCAGCCGCGCCGACTGTTCCGCCAGAATTATATGACTGATTTCCTTGCCCACAAAAGCCACCGGCCCTTTCCGTCAAAAATGAAAATAAAAGTAACAGTATAGCGCCATACAATCAACTTTTTAATTTTTGTCAGATAAACAATTGAAAGAATGGTAATCGTATGTTTATAATAGCATCAAATAAATATCATACCGGTTAAAAATTTGATAATAAAAAGCACCAGTTTCATAAAAGGCGCAGTATACCCTGACCAGTACCCCGCAAGCGATTTCCCGGAGATAGCCTTTGCCGGACGCTCCAACGTCGGCAAATCATCCCTGATCAACGTGCTCGTCAACAGGAAAAGCCTGGTTCGCACAAGTTCGACCCCGGGAAGGACCCAGTGCATCAACTTCTTCGACGTGAATAACAGCATGATGCTGGTGGACCTGCCAGGTTACGGTTTTGCGCGCGTCCCGATCGCCGTCAGGAAGCAGTGGGGTCCCATGATGCAGACCTACCTGTCTAAAAGGAGGAACCTGCGCGGAGTCGTCCTTATCCTGGACATCCGCCGCATCCCCTGTGCCGAGGACAAGTCGCTGCTGCAGTGGCTGGGGAGCTATTCGATACCGGTCATTCCGGTAATCACCAAATGCGACAAGGTATCAAAAAACGAAAAAAACCGGCAGTCTGATATAATTGCCCGGTCCCTCGGGCTGGACAATAAGCGGCTCGCATACTTTTCGGCCCTCTCCAAAGAAGGAAAAGACGGCCTCTGGGAAAAAATCGAGGAGCTTCTTACCTAGTTTCCATCGGCACCCCCGGAAATTTCCTTCAAGAGCGGGGCTGTGCTTTACCGTAACAAACAGTACGGTTGTCATGCAGGAAAACAGATCGGAATATATCGCCGGAGGCTGACTGTTTTTACCTGATTTGAGTGGCAATTCTTCCGGATTGCCATTTGATCCGGGAAAGAACCGGCGCCACCCCCGGGATAAACTTTCCGGGTAGATACAACGTAAATATCCCAATCCAATCAGTGAGAGGATTTCATGCATAAGATACTGCTCAAGAAAATGCTCATCGAACGAACCTGGAACATGCGGGTGACAGCCCCGCTGATAGCCCGGAAATGCCGGGCCGGCCAGTTCCTGATATTGCGTATAGATGAAACCGGGGAAAGGATTCCCCTTACCATAGCCGACTGGAACAGGGAAGAGGGCACCGTAGACATATATTTCCAGGAAATTGGCGCCACCACCGAGCGTCTCGCACGTCTCGAAGAGGGCGACTCCATCCTGGACGTGGTCGGACCTCTTGGAAACCCCTCCCATATCGAGAAACTGCCAGGCACCTTCGTGATGGTGGGCGGCGGATTCGGCATCGCCGCCGGCTACCCCGTCGCCAGGGCCTTCAAGGAGGCCGGTAACCGGGTCATCGCCGTGCTCGGTGCCAAAACGAGGGGATTGCTGATCTGCGAAGATATGCTGAAAGCCGTTTGCGATGAGGTACTGGTGGCTACCAACGACGGCAGTTACGGCAAACAGGGGATGGTGTCCGATGTTTTGCAGGACCTGCTGGACCGGGGCGAAGATATCCGGATGATTTTCCCGGTCGGCCCGCCGATCATGATGAAGGTAATCTCGGAAATGACCCGCCCCCTGAAGATCAAAACCGTTGTTTCCCTCAACCCGGTCATGGTGGACGGCACCGGAATGTGCGGTTCGTGCCGGGTCACGGTTGGCGGAAAGACCCGCTTCGTCTGTTCCGAGGGGATCGATTTCGACGGCCATGAAGTGGACTGGGACGAGATGATGTCCCGGCAGAAAATGTACAGCAGGCAGGAAAAGGAAGCCCTTGAGCATTATCATGAGCATGGGGCATGTCACGGAGGCGCACGATGAGCGATCGCAAGAAAAAACTGACAATCTCCGAACGTTGCGCGGTCCCGCGACATGAAATGCCCGCCCAGGACCCTGCCGAGCGGGTCAAGAACTGTAATGAAGTGGCATTGGGCTGGGACAAGGAAACAGCCAAAGAAGAGGCGGTCCGCTGCCTCATGTGCAAAAATCCGCAGTGCGTGCTCAATTGTCCCGCCGAGATAGATATCCCCGGCTTCATCGGCAAGGTGGCCGAAGGCGAATTTCTGGAAGCCGCAAAAGTGCTGCGCGCCAGCTCCGCCTTGCCCGCGGTCTGCGGACGGGTCTGTCCGCAGGAAACCCAGTGCGAGCTGACCTGCGTCATGGGCAAAAAATTCAAACCGGTGGCAATCGGACGCCTGGAACGTTTCGCCAGCGACTACGCCCTCTTTGAAGAAGAACTGCCGCTGCCTGAAATCGCTCCGTCAACGGGTAAAAAGGTCGCCGTCGTGGGCGCCGGGCCTGCCGGGATAACGGTCGCCGGCGACCTGATCAAACTGGGCCACGAGGTAACCCTTTTCGAAGCCCTGCATCAGCCGGGAGGCGTTCTCGTCTACGGCATCCCCGAATTCAGGCTTCCCAAGGATATCGTCAACCGTGAACTGGACGTCATCCGGCAGCTGGGAGTGAAACTGGTAACCAACTTCGTGGTCGGCCGCACAGCGACGGTCGATGAACTGCTGGAGGAGTTCGATGCCGTATTCCTCGGAAACGGTGCGGGTGCCCCGAGCTTTCTCAACATACCCGGTGAAAACCTGAACGGAATATACTCCGCCAGTGAATACCTTACTCGCTGCAACCTGATGAAATCCTATATGTTTCCCGAATATTCCACCCCGGTAGCCCACGGCAGAAAGGTCGCGGTTCTGGGCGGCGGCAACGTGGCCATGGATGCGGTTCGCATGGCCTTGCGGTTGGGGGCGGAAGAAGCCACCATATTGTACCGCAGAAGCCGCAACGAGATGCCCGCACGTTTCGAAGAGGTCGAACATGCCGAAGAAGAAGGGGTTAAATTCAAATTCCTGGTCAACCCAGTCCGCTTCATCGGCAATGAACTGGGCTGGGTAAAGGGAGTCGAGTGCCTGCGCATGGAGCTGGGCGAACCCGATGCATCGGGGCGTCGCCGGCCGATTCCGGTGAAGGGGTCGGAGTTCATTGTAGAGGTCGACATGGCGGTGGTGGCCATCGGCCAGTCCGCAAACCCGATCGTCGCATCCACCGCGACCGGAGTTGAAACAAATCCGCGCGGTTATTTCATCGCCGACGACGACGGCCGCACCACCAAGCCGGGAGTTTTCGCCGGTGGGGATATAGTAACCGGTGCGGCAACGGTAATTCTCGCCATCGGCGCGGGCAAGAAGGCGGCGCGGGCGATTCACGATTACCTGGAGGGCGGCAACAACTGGCCGGAAGAGATAAGTCCACAGGCCGGATAACCAGGGACACCGGCAAACAGCAGGGCCGCCTGAATTGCGTTGACATTTAAGGTGGCCTCTGCTAACAATGCCGACAATTGAAGCAGATAATCGACAGGGTGATCTTTCGAGATAAAAGGGAAGAGGGTGCGAATCCCTCACTGCCCCGCAACTGTAAGCGGTGATGAAAGCTGCAATGTATGCCACTGACGCAATCGGGAAGGCGCAGCAAGTAAGACGATCCGCAAGTCAGGAAACCTGCCCGGTCGAAAAAGCGTGGAACCTCCGAGGGAGAGGCGCCGAAGCCCGACGTGCGTATTGCGACCGGTTTTTCGACCCCGTCTCCACCTGGAGGCGGGGTTTTTTCATGGCAAAATCAATTTTCATCACCGGGGGGGCTCGAAGCGGCAAGAGCCGCCTGGCGGAAAGTCTCGCTGAAAACGAGGGGAACCCCCTCTGCTACATCGCCACCGGCCGGGCGGGGGACACGGAAATGGCTGATCGTATTGCCGCCCACAAGGCTCGCCGCGGGGAAAAATGGAACACCGTTGAAGAACCGGTCCTGCTGGCGGAAGCGATAAAGACGGCAGACGGCCGTTTCCGGGCCATACTGGTGGACTGCATCACCCTCTGGCTGACAAATCTGCTGCTTGCCGATGAAGACGCCGACAGGGCCCTTGAAGAGGTCGGTAAACTGGCGGCACTGCTGCCGGAATTGACAACTCCTCTCATCCTGGTTTCCAACGAAGTCGGGATGGGTATCGTTCCCGACAATCCGCTGGCCCGGACCTTCCGCGATCTGGCGGGAAGGGCCAACGAAATCCTCGCAGAGGCGGCGGATGAAGTGTATGTGACAATCAGCGGAATGCCACTGAGATTAAAGTGAAAATCGAAATTTGTTTGTAAGGGCAGACCGAAAAAATGAAATGCTTTTTCAGCCACATGATTACCTCGTGATTTCTTGGATTTATGTTTAAATCTTGTGTAATCTTGAAGTAATCGTGAGGCTGAATAAAATTTTTGAATTAAGAAGTTGCCGGACATTTTGCCCATTGAGCATATACTTTCAAGTCGTAAGCGACTAAAAACCACAGGATATTTGACATGAAACTAATTCAGGACACACTCTCCAGAATCCAGCCCGTAGATCCCGAACTCCTGGAAAAGGCCCAGGCGAAACTGGACAACAAGACCAAGCCTCTCGGCTCACTCGGCAGGCTGGAAGAATTCGCCCGCCGTTTTGCCGCCATAACCGGAACACTGCAACCTGAAACAGGGAAAAAGGTCATCTACACCTTTGCCGCCGACCACGGCGTTGTCGAGGAGGGCGTTTCCGCATTCCCGAAGGAGGTCACTCCCCAGATGGTCTTCAATTTCCTGCGCGGAGGTGCTGGCGTCAACGTCCTCGCCCGTCACGCCGGGGCCGAAGTCCGCGTGGTCGACATGGGGGTTGATTACGACTTCGGCGCGGTTCCTGAACTGATCGACAGGAAAATAGCCAGGGGAACCGCAAACTTCACCAAAGGTCCGGCCATGACTACGCAGGAAGCCATCGCGGCCATCGAAGCCGGGATCGGGCTGGCGGACAGGTGCAAAGAAGAAGGCATCGCCATGGCCGGGACCGGGGAAATGGGAATCGGCAACACGACTTCGGCCTCGGCGATAATCGCAGCCATCTCCGGCCTTCCCGTGGAAAAGGTAACCCACCGGGGAACAGGGATAAACGATGAATCTCTGCGGAACAAGATCGGTGTCATAGAGCGCGCACTGGAAACAAACAAGCCCGACCCGACCGATCCCCTCGATGTGCTGGCCAAGGTCGGGGGGCTGGAGATAGCGGGCATTGCCGGGCTGGTGATCGGCTGCGCGGCCAACCGGATTCCCGTTGTAATCGACGGCTTCATCTCCACCGCGGGGGCTCTCATCGCCTCGGAAATGCATCCCAATATCAGGGAGTATATATTCGCGGCCCACCAGTCGGTGGAGATCGGACACCGCTTTATGCTCGAACACCTGGGCGCCGAACCGATACTCGACCTGCAGCTCCGCCTCGGCGAAGGCACCGGAGCAGCCCTGGCCATGGGTCTCATCGAAGCCGGAGTGAAAATACTGAAAGAAATGGCGACATTCGACGAAGCGGGAGTTGCCGAACAGAACATGTAGGAGCGCTGATTGCAACGCCTCTTCAGTACCCCTTGTTTTTTAGGAGTCGGTTTCAGGTTCTAATTCAAAACTTAAAATTCAAAATTTTCCTTCAATATCATGCGCCTTTATCTCATAGCCATACAGTTCCTGACCATCATTCCCCTTCCCTTTTCCCTCAAATGCGGGGAAAAGGACCTGGGCCGAGCCATGTCATTCTTTCCCCTTGCCGGCCTGACCCTGGGAGCCCTTCTGGTCGGACTGAACTACATTCTGACCCCATTGTTTCCCATGGGTGTCGTGGATATGCTCCTCATCGCTTTCCTGTCCGTCATTACCGGAATCCTGCACCTTGACGGACTGGCGGATGTCTGTGACGGCCTGGCGGCTCGCGGAGGGCGGGAACGATTTCTTGCCGTAATGAAGGACTCCAGCACCGGCGCGGCGGGAGCGGTCGGGCTCGTACTGGCGCTGCTGCTCAAATACGAGGCGCTTTCGTACATCCCCTTGGCTACCAAGAGTGACGCGCTGCTCTGCTTCCCCATGATTGCACGCTTCGCCCAGGTGCAGATGACCGTGGATTCCCGGAAGGCAAGGGCAGACGGCCTGGGAACCGCCTTTATCGGCGGAGCCGGCTGGAGACAGTTGCTGCTCGCCACCGCCACGGCAATTGCCTTTTCTCTCCTTTTCTTCGGCATCAAGGGTTTGTGGATGTTCATAACAGCCTATATATTCACTTGGGCTTTAAAAGCTTGGTTTCATAAAAAGGCAGGCGGAATTACCGGCGACATCATCGGCTTTGCCAGTGAATTGAACGAGATCCTGTGCCTGCTTGTCATTATCGCTATGTCAGGCAGCCACGGCCCGGCTATCAGTATTTGAATACAGGGCAGAACGCCCTGGTATCTGAAGGGAATATTCCAATGACCCTGAAAACACGGATTTATCTGGTCCGACACGGCGAGGTGGCCGGAAGCGAAGTCTTCCGCTACAACGGCCAGACGGACGTGCCCCTGACCGAAAAGGGTATCGAACAGTACCATCGTCTGAGCGTCCGGCTGAAGGACAGACTGGTGACTGCCTGCTACTGCAGCGATCTTTCCCGTTGCGTACGCGGCGCGGACATCATCTGCGCTTCCATTGGAATACGCCCTGCAATTCGGAAGGAATTACGGGAACTCAGTTTCGGCGATTGGGAAGGCAAGACCTGGTCGGAACTGGCTGAAATCTATCCGGATGAATGGCAGGCCCGTCTGGATGATCTCGTCAACTACCGTGTACCCGGCGGTGAAAACCTGGTCGATCTCGGCAACCGGGTAAATCCGGCGGTGGAGAAAATCGTCGAAAAACACCGGGGCGAAGAAGTGCTGGTAGTCGCCCATGGCGGCGTAAACCGGATCATTCTGCTCCACGCACTGGGCGCTCCCTTTACATCCATGTTCCGCATCGAACAGGATTTCGGCTGTCTGAACATCATCGACTATTACTCGGATGGAAACCCCGTAGTGAAGCTGCTGAACGGATGAATCACATGAAAGCGATCGTCATCGCCGCTCCCGCGAGCGGCTCCGGAAAAACAACGGTGACCCTGGGCATTATGGCGTGCCTGATAAAGCGCGGTCTCACCGTTGCCCCGTTCAAGGCGGGCCCGGATTTCATCGATCCCGGCTGGCACCGGCTGGTGACCGGCCGCCCGTCGGTAAATCTCGACGGCTGGATCTGTCCTGAGGGGTTTATCCGGCAGACCTTCGCCCTGCATGCGCATGGCGCAGACATCGCCGTGATCGAGGGGGTGATGGGGCTTTTCGACGGCATCGGCGGCGAATCCGAGTCGGGGAGCACGGCGCAGATCGCCAGGATTGTCGATGCGCCGGTCATCCTGGTTGTCGATGCGAAGAGCCAGGCCCGGAGCGCGGCCGCCCTGGTGCAGGGCTTTGCCCGCTTCGACCGCCAGGTGCGTGTTGCCGGAGTAATATTCAATAACGTGGGGAGCGACAACCACGCCCGCATTCTCAGAGAGGCAGTCGAATCCGCAGTTCCCGAAGTCCCGGTACTGGGGTGCATCCCCCGCGATGAACAGCTGCAGATACCGTCCCGACACCTGGGACTGGTAACTGCCGGGGAGGACCCTCTCCAGGAAGCATTTCTGGAAAATCTTGCTGAGATTATCGAAAAACATGTCGACTTCGACAAACTCCTTTCAACAGGGGGACAGGCCAGCACACTTCACGAACCGGATATAAAATGGGCAACCCCGACTCTTGACAGGGTACGCATCGCCGTTGCCCGCGACCGGGCCTTCTGTTTCGTCTACGATGACAACCTGCGGCTGCTTCGGGAAGCCGGAGCGGACACAGTCGGGTTTTCCCCCCTCTCGGATTCCTCGCTACCCGGGGATATCGGGGGAATTTATCTTCCGGGCGGCTATCCGGAACTGTTCGCCGACGCACTGTCCGGCAACGGGACAATGAAGAAAGAAATAAGGGAAGCCGTCGAGGCAGGAATGCCGGTCTACGCGGAATGCGGCGGATTCATTTATCTGACCGGTGGAACCGTGGGTCAGACCTTGAACGAATTCGTGGGAGTCTTCCCCGTCCTCACCCGCATGCTGCCCAGGAGAAAAGCCCTGGGATACCGGGAGGTCGAACTGCTGGCCGATTCTCCCATTGGCAGCATGGGGACCGTTGCGCGCGGCCACGAATTCCATTATTCGGAAATGGAAGAAATGCCGGATGCGGTGGAAAGGGTTTACCGGGTGAATAAAAATGGAAAGGACCTGGGCACGGAAGGTTACAGGTACAAAAACTGCCTTGCGTCCTACATCCACCTGCATTTCGGCAGCTGCCCGGAAGTGGCTGTTGCTTTTGTTGAAAAGTGCAGGAAATTTCGAGAGAAAACAAAGAATGTTTTTTGTTTTGAAGGGAGACTATAGTGAAAACACAAATTGAGCTGGCCCGCGAGGGCGTACTGACCGAACAGATGCAGACCGTCGCCCGCGATGAAAAGCTCTCTCCGGAATTCATCCGGCAGATGGTAGCGGAAGGCAAGATAGTGATCCCCTGGAACCACAACCGCAAGCCGAAAGCGATCGGCATCGGCAAGGGTCTGAGGACAAAGGTAAACGCCTCCATCGGCACCTCATCGGACATCGTCGATTACGGGGCGGAAGTGCGGAAAGCGAAGGCGGCCGAAGAGGCCGGCGCGGACACGCTGATGGAGCTTTCCGTGGGAGGCGACCTGGACCGGGTGCGGCGCGAGGTGATCGCCGCGGTTTCCCTGCCGGTGGGCAACGTTCCCCTTTACCAGGCATTCTGCGAGGCGGGAAGAAAATACGGCGATCCGAACAGGCTCGACGAGGAAATGCTCTTCGATCTTATCGAAAAGCAGTGCGCCGACGGCATGGCCTTCATGGCCGTACACTGCGGCATCAACCGCGCCACCATCGAGCGGCTGCAGCGCCAGGGATACCGCTACGGCGGGCTGGTCAGCAAGGGGGGCGTCGGTATGGTTGCCTGGATGCTCGCCAACAACCGTGAGAATCCCCTTTACGAGAGGTTCGACAGGGTTGTGGATATCCTGAAAAAGTATGATACGGTTTTGTCATTGGGCAACGGTCTGCGCGCCGGGGCCATACACGACTCCTCCGATCGGGCCCAGATCCAGGAACTGATATTCAACTGCGAACTGTCCGAGATAGGACGGGACATGGGATGCCAGATGCTGGTGGAGGGACCGGGCCACGTTCCGCTGGACGAAATCGAAGGGAACATCCAGTTGCAGAAGAGGATGAGCGGCGGAGCCCCCTACTACATGCTTGGTCCGATACCGACCGACGTGGCGCCCGGTTTCGACCACATCACCGCCGCCATCGGCGCCGCCCAGTCGTCCCGCTACGGGGCGGACCTGATCTGCTACATCACCCCCGCCGAGCACCTGGCCCTTCCCTCGGAAGAGGACGTCCGCCAGGGAGTGAAAGCGGCGAAGATCGCCGCCTATATCGGCGACATGAACAAGTACCCCGAGAAAGCCCGGCATCGGGACATGGAAATGAGCAAGGCGCGCCGCGACCTCGACTGGGAAAAGCAGTTCGGCCTGGCCCTCTACCCGGAAGATGCACGGGCCATTCGCGCATGCCGCATGCCGGAGGACGAGCAGACCTGCACCATGTGCGGCGATTTCTGCGCCTCGCGCGGTGCGGGCAAGCTGTTTGGCGGATATCTGCGCGGGGATAAAATTTAGTTCTGTAATCTACCACGGAGTCACAGAGACTCGGAGGAAAGAAAAAAAGCAAATGACCAAGATGATAGACAAACAATTGAGCAAAATTGAAGCAAACCCGCTAGTGCAAATTTATGAATTGTCAGTAGCGAAATCTCCGAAGAATTTCTCTGTATCTCCGTGCCTCTTTGGCGTCTTGATGTTTTTTTTGGCCACTCCCGCCTACGCCATGCATATATCGGAAGGGATCCTGCCGCTGCCCTGGGCCGCATTGTGGTTCGCCGTTGCCCTGCCCTTCGTGGCGATCGGCATTAAGCGGGTCAACACCCTGGCGCGGGAGGACCTTTCCTTCAAGCCCCTGGCCGGCCTGATGGCGGCGGTTGTCTTCATCATCTCCTGCATGCCGGTGCCGGTGCCCACCGCCGGGACATGTTCCCATCCGTGCGGAACCGGAATGGCGGCAATACTGCTGGGACCGTTCGTCAGCACGGTGATTGCGGCTGTCGCCCTCCTGCTGCAGGCATTGTTCCTCGCCCATGGGGGGCTTTCAACCTGGGGAGCGAACATCGTATCCATGGGAGTTGCCGGCTCCTTCACCGGCTTCCTGGTATTCAGGGGTCTGCGCATGGTCGGCGCGCCACTGGCGATAGCCGGTTTTTTTGCCGGACTTCTCGCCGACTGGGCAACCTACCTGGCCACATCGGTTGAACTGGCTTCCGGAATCAGGGGACATGATCCGTTTTTCCCGCTGATGGAGAAAATACTTATTGCCTTCATCCCGACCCAGCTGCCGCTCGGCATCCTCGAAGGCGCGATGACCGCCGGGATGGTCGTACTGCTGTACAGGAAAAGACCGGAACTGCTCGCCAGAATGGGAGTAATCAAAATGGAGGCGGAAGGATAATGGAAATCAAGACGGGCAAAGGGCACAAGGAAAAGGGCACAAGGAAAGGCAAATATCTGTTTATTTTATTCCCGGTTTTTACCTTTTGCCATTTGACTTTTACCCCTTGCCCGGCGTTCAGCGCCGACAAATGGCCCGGAGTGGACGAATCCGTGGTGGAAAAGATTGCCGCGGAACACGGCAGGCATGCCAGAGCCCCCCTGATCAATACGGACCAGGGAGATCTGCTCCTGTTCGCATTTCTCGCGGCCGGAGCCTTGGGCGGCTTTGCAGCGGGTTATTACTGGAGAATGCTGCTGGAAGGGAAAGGTAAAAAAACCCTTCCCTGAAGAAGAGGATATTGAATGATCTGTCCGAAATGCGGCTTTGAGCAGCCGGACGGCAACATCGAGTGCGCACGCTGCGGGGTTATTTTCTCCAGGTTACATGCCGCCGGTGAACGCCCGCCGCTCATTTCTTCACACGATGAAAATCGCGCGGTAAAAACCGTCGGACGGGCTGAGAATCTTTTCCTTCGGGCCGGGAAACTCATGATCGAAGTTCCACCCGATGAAAACCGCCTTGCAGTCATCGGAAGAATCATTGTCTGGCTGGTTATGGTCATATGGGGATTTCGACTTATGACGGGCACTATCCAGTCCAATTATGTGGGAGAGTCCTTCATGCACCTCGTCAACCTCCCCTTTCATGAGGCGGGGCATGTATTCTTCTCCCCCTTCGGCCAATTTCTTCATGTTCTCGGCGGGACTCTCGGCCAATGGCTGGTGCCCTTCATCGTTCTTTGTTCTTTCCTGCTCAAGGGAAATCAATTCGGTGCTACGGTGGGACTCTGGTGGCTCGGAGAGAGTTTCATGGACATCGCCCCGTATATGAATGACGCCCGGGCCGGTCAGCTGATGCTTCTCGGAGGGGTAACCGGCAGCGAGGTCAAGGGCTACCACGACTGGGAGGTCATTCTCACCAGTCTCGGCTGGATGCAATATGACCATCTGATCGCCCGGATATCCTTCGGCATCGGCATAATTTTCATGGTACTTTCATTCATCTGGGGCGGCTACATCCTCCGCAGACAGTTAAAGGGTTCAGTTTAGAGCATGCATCATTTCATTCAACAAAAAGAGTGCGGTCATTTCCTGTCGCGCGTCGACCCGCGCATCAAGCTCCTCGGCGCCCTGGCGCTGCTGGTGATGGTGATCAGCGCCGGGGGAAGCGCCTTTCCGCTGGCAACGGCCTTCCTCTGCATCGCACTCTGCCTTTTCATCGGCATTCGTCCCAGGTCCCTTGCTCTTCGCTTCGCCGAGCCCGGCTTCATAATTGTAATGGTCGTCCTGCTGAAGATCCTGTTTTCCGGCCATTCGCAACTGTTCACCTTCAGCGTTTTCGGATTTGACATCACCGGTTATCGTGAGGGACTCCGGGAGGGGCTGTTGATCGCCAGCCGGATCACCGGAGCGGTCGCGGTCGTAACGGCCCTCGGTTTCGTTACCCCCTTCACCGAACTGATGGCGGCATTCGCCTGGATGAGGGTACCGGGGACCTTCATCGAAATCGCCCTTTTTGCCTGGCGTTACCTGTTTCTCCTCTCCGATGACGCCAGAACGATTTACGACGCCCAGAAAAACCGGCTCGGATACACCGGGTACAGACAGGGGCTCCGCTCCTTCGGCACCCTCACCGGGTCATTGATCATCAAGGCCTTCGACAACAGCCGCAACGTCACCACTGCCATGGTGCAGCGCGGTTACGACGGGAACATGCCGACGCTGAAGCATAAGCCGTTCAAAAGGACAGACCTGGCCTATTCATTTCTCTTTTTTTCCGCAATGGTGATCATGCGAATTGTCATTTAAGAATCAAAATCATTAAAAGGTTCTGTTTTGAAAATACGACTTTCAGTTTCATTGGACAATTTCAAATACCCGGACGGCACGGTCGCTCTGTCGGACATCCGCTTCGAGGTGCCCAGGGGTGAATTCACCGGCATCCTCGGATCCAACGGCTCCGGCAAGACCACGCTGCTGAAGATCATGGACGGGCTGATCAAGGATTACGCGGGAATCGTTCTCCTGGACGGTGAAGACATCCGCGGGCTCCCGCCGCGCGACATATACCGCAGAATGGGACTTGTCTTCCAGAACCCGGACGACCAGCTCTTCGCCCATTCGGTGTTCGAGGATGTGGCATTCGGCCCGCGCAACATGGGCTTTGCCGAAGAGGAAATAGCGGAACGGGTCGAACGGGCGCTGGCCAATGTGGAGATGGAGGAGTATGCCGGCAAATCCATTCACCATCTGAGCTTCGGCCAGAAGAAACGGGTCTGCATCGCCGGGCTGCTGGCCATGGGGCACGAAATCCTGCTCCTGGACGAACCGACCGCAGGCCTTGACCCCATGGGCGAATACCGGATGATGGAGCTTCTCACCAGGCTTAACCGGGAAAACGGCGGTGACCATCGTCATGGCGACCCACAGCGTCGATCTTGTTCCCCTCTTCCTGCACCGTCTCCATATCCTGAGCAGGGGGAAGATCGTCAGGGGAGGCGCCGCCCGAAGAGGTGTTCACCGCCCCGGCGGAGATGGCGAACGTGCAAACTCCGCCTGCCCCATATCGCCGAGCTGATCTACAGGCTGAAACACGAGGACAAGCTTCCGTTCGACCGCATGCCGCTCACCATCGGCGAGGCGAGGCGGGAGATTGTCGAAAAGATGAAAAACTAAAGGAGAATGTATGAAAACCGCAATATTGCTGATGGCCCACGGCAGCCGCATTGCCGAAGCGAACAATGCAGTAAATGAAATAGCGGCAATGGTAAAAAATTTCGGCGGGTTCGAAATCGTCGAGGTGTCGTTCCGGGAAAACCATTCCCCCAATATCCAGGAAGGCATCGACGCCTGCGTGAAGCAGGGCGCGGAGCGGATCCTGCTGGCACCCTACTTCCTGTACATGGGCGCCCATGTACTCGAAGACCTTCCAAAGGAACTGGAGGAGGCTAAACTGCGTCACCCCGGCGTGGAAATGGCAATGGGCAGCCATCTCGGAGTTCACAAAAGGCTCGCCAAGCTGGTTGTCGACCGGATCGGCGAAGCTTTTGCAGAGAAGGGATGGAGCTGATGACAGTGCATCTGCGCCCCGAAGAGATCGAGGCGGAATCTTTCCGTATCATCGACATGGAGGCGGGGAGCATTCGTGGTCGCTGCGGGAATGGCCGGTCGTACGCAGGGTAATCCACACAACCGCCGATTTCGAATACGCGAACAGCATGCGTTTCTCCCCCGATGCGGTCAGGCTGGGCATTGAAGCCATCCGCAACGGGCGTGGCGTGGTTACGGATACCAACATGGCCCTGGCCGGAATCAACAAGCGGCTGCTGGCACGCTTTCAAATCACGGCTTCCTGCTTTGTAGCCGACCCCGAAGTGGCCGAAACCGCAGCACAGGCGGGAACGACACGCTCCATAATGGCCATGCGCAAGTGCGCATCGGTGCCGGGAATCGGCATCTTCGTCATCGGCAATGCCCCTACCGCCCTGTTCGAGCTGCTGCGCCTGACGCGGGAAGAGGGTCTGCGTCCCGACCTGGTCATAGGGCTGCCGGTCGGATTCGTCGGCGCGGAGGAAAGCAAGGAACAGCTGATCCGGGAAGCAGCCGTCCGTGATATCCCCTTCATAAGCAACCACGGACGAAAGGGAGGTTCAAACATAGCCGCGGCGGTGATGAACTCACTGCTGCAGCTTGCAGCCGGAGAAGATGATAAAAAAGAAGCTTAAAAGCGGCTATACTACCGGGGCCTGCGCCGCGGCGGCGGCAAAGGGAGCGGCCCTCATGCTTCGGGAGGGAGCACGGCTGGAAGAGGTAGAGATCACTCTCCCCGGCGGGGAAAAGGTCCGGTTCAGCCTCAATGGCCAGGAGATAACCAGTAGCGCCGCTTCCTGTTTTGTCATCAAGGATGCCGGAGACGACCCTGATGTGACCAACGGCGCGGAGATTCATGCGACGGTCTCGCTGGCAGGATCATCCCCCTCTCCCCGGCCCTCTCCCACGAGGGGAGAGGGAGCTTTTTCGCAAACATTCACTCCCTCGAAGGGAGAACTGCCAGATTCCATCATTCCCTCCGTGACGGAAGGACGTCCTAACTCTATTCCCCCTCCCTTGATGGGAGGGGGCGAGGGAGAGGGTGAACACAACATAATAATTGAAGGCGGTACCGGCATCGGCAGGGTGACCAAGCCGGGCCTGGCCGTAAAAGTCGGCGAATGGGCCATAAATCCCGTGCCGCACCGGATGATCGAAGAGGCCGTTTGCGAGGTTTTCACTCCTCACTCTTCACACCTCACCCCTCACGTACTCATCAGCATCCCCAACGGCGAGGAACTGGCGAAGAAAACCCTGAACGCGCGACTCGGCATCATCGGCGGGCTTTCCATCCTCGGCACCACCGGAATTGTAAGGCCGATTTCAGCCGATGCGTGGACAGATACAATCGAGGCGGGCATGGATGTCGCCCTGGCATGCGGCTGCGAAACTCTGGTTTTGTCCACCGGCAGAACAAGCGAGCTTGTCGCACAGAATTATCTTTCGTCCACGGACAATGCTTTATCCCCCTTGCCGGCCGAATGCTTCATCATGATGGGCGACCACGCCGGGTACGCCATTCGCGCATGCGCGCGCAAAGGTGCCGGGAGTGTCATCATTGCCGGACAATTCGCCAAACTGCTGAAAATCGCCTGCGGTCACGAACAGACCCACGTTTCGTCATCGAAACTGGATCTGCGGATACTGGCGGGCTGGCTTGAAAAGACACCTCACTCCTCACTCCTCGCCCATCCAGTTTCACAAGCCAATACGGCAAGGGAAGTCCTCGAATTGTCGGGAGAAAACCGTGACCTGATGTCACTGGTCTGTAACAAAGCCGCCGCTTTCGCGCGACATCTCGCACCCGGCCTCGATATCAAGGTTTTACTGGCAGGGTACGGGAAAGAAGTGTTATATTACTGCCCGAATAAGGGACTCGGAATTTACTGATATACCAGTTTATACGCTCAGATTTAGGTCAGATTTGTCGTTCCTGATTGAGCAAAACCGCAGGCGTAGCCGGGCTACGCTGAGGATTTTGCGATTGAAGGAGCGGCAAAGATGGCCTGAAGATGAGATGTAAAAACGGTATATTGGTAAGTTCCGAGTCCCTAAGCATTGAAGCGGAATCACCGTTCATCTGCATTATAATTATTTATAAAATGCGAGGGAGTAAATCCATGTCTCAGAAAAAAATCTATCTGATCGGCGCCGGCATCGAAGGCTGGGAAGGATTCGGGAGCAAAGCGATCGAGGTGATAAAAGAGGCCGAACTGCTCATCGGTCACCAGCGGCTTCTCGATATTTTCCCCGATTTCAAGGGAGAAAAGCAGACCTATGGAGACCTTTCCATCATGCTGGAATTTCTCAAAACCACCCAGAAGCAGGTGGTTGTCCTGAGTTCCGGCGATCCGAATTTCTTCGGCATTGCGCGTTTCATGCTGCGCAATCTAGCCAAGGACCGGATCGAGATATTTCCCAACGTCACCAGTGTCCAGTACGCCTTCGCCCGCATCAAGGAGCCGTGGGACGATTCGATTTTCGTCTCCGTTCACGGCCGGGGGTTGAAAGGCGCCATCGACAGGATCATCGCTGCGGACAAGGTTGCGGTATTGACCGATAACGTGAACACGCCCTCGGTCCTTGCCACCGAGCTGATAAAGCGCGGCGCGGAAGGCTATGAGGTCTATCTCTGTGAAGACCTGGGACTGGATACGGAAAAAATCTCCCGGACCGATATCAGGGGACTCGCCGACATGCCCGCCTCCCCTCTCAACATTCTTATCCTGATCAAGGCATGGGAACCGACCCTTGAACATTTCCCGATCATGGGTATCGACGATGACGAGTTCCACACCGCAAAAAAACTGATCACCAAGCAGGAAATACGGGCGGTAACCCTGGCCAAGCTCCAGTTGCAGAACGACCTGACGCTGTGGGACATAGGCGCCGGCAGCGGGTCGGTTTCCATCGAGGCGGGAAACCTCATGCCCAACGGCAAGATCTTCGCCCTGGAAAAGAACCCCCAGTACATCTCCTTTCTGCGCGACAACCTGAAGAAATTTGCCGCCAGAAATGTCCTGATGGTGGAGGCTTACGCCCCGGAAGGGCTGGATGACCTTCCCGATCCGGACCGGGTCTTCATCGGCGGCTCCGGGGGAATGCTGGAAGACATCATCGAGGCAGTGGACCGGCGCCTGAAGCCCGAAGGTGTCATCGTTCTCAACGCGGTGACTCTCGATACCCTGACCAAGGCGGTGGAATTCCTGGAGGACCATGGCTACACCGTCGAGGTGGTCTGCGTCAACGTGGCGAAAACCCGCGGTCTCACCGAATACAAGATGTTCGAGTCCCACAATCCGGTGTATGTCATCACCGCGGGAAAAGGTTCGGAATAGTGGCGTGCGTATATGCCGTCGGGGTGGGCCCCGGCGATCCCGAACTCCTTACCCGCAAGGCGGAACGCATTCTGCGCGGGGCGCATGTCATCTGCGCCCCGTCCTCCGGTCCCGATGATTCAAGTTATGCCCTTTCCATAGTCGAAAGTTTCATCGACCGCACCCGGCAGGAAGTCGTGGTCAGGGTATTCCCCATGCGCAAAAACCAGGAAGGACTGGAGCCTTTCTGGGAGGAGGCTGCGAGGGAAACGGCGGAGGCGGTCCGCAGCGGGAAAGACGTCGCCTTCATCACCATCGGTGATCCTTTCCTTTATTCGACTTTCCTCTACATGTACCGCATCCTCAGGGGAAAATACCCCGATGTGCCTGTCGAGGCCGTACCGGGCATATCCAGCATCAATGCGGCCGCAATTGCCGCCGGTGTGCCTCTGGCCGCGGCTTCCGAACGCCTCGCCGTCATCCCCGCCGCCTTCGAGGAAAAGGAGCTGCGCCGTGTCTTCCTGGAATTCGACACCGTCGTGCTGATGAAAGTAAACCGGGTTTTCAGCCAGGTCTATGATCTGCTCAGGGAGTTGGGACTGGAGAAAAACGCAGTCTTCATCCGCAGGGTCGGATCCGCCGAACAGGAAGTGGTTTTCGACCTGCAGTCCTTGCTGGGGAAAAAGCTGGATTATTTGTCGCTTCTGATAGTTAAAAAGCATCATTTCTGAGGATTTACATGGCTAAAGTACATTTCATCGGCGCGGGTCCCGGCGACCCGGAATTGATTACCGTTAAAGGCGCTCGTCTCCTTCGCGAGGTGGACGTGATCATCTTCGCCGGCAGCCTCGTGGATCTGCGTCTTGTCAGGGAATACGGCCCCGACGCGGAGGTTTATGATTCTTCTTCCATGACCCTGGAAGAGACTACCTCTGCGATAGCCGAAGCCATTCTCGCGGGAAAAAGCGTGGCGCGGTTGCACACCGGCGACCCGTCCATATATGGAGCAATCCAGGAGCAGATGGCGGAGCTGGACCGGCTGGGAATCGATTATGATGTTGTTCCCGGCGTCACCAGCGCCTTTGCCGCCGCCGCCGCACTCAAGCAGGAACTGACCTTGCCGGAGGTCTCCCAGACCGTGATTTTCACCAGGCTGGAGGGAAAAACTCCTGTGCCGGAGAGGGAATCGTTGAAAGAGATCGCCCGTATCGGCGCCACCCTGGTCATCTACCTGTCTGTTTCCATGATCGACCGCGTGGTGGATGAACTGCTTCAGGGTGCATATACCCCGAAACACCGGCTGCAGTCGTCTATCGGGCATCCTGGCCGGACGAACTGGTCTCGAGGGAACCCTGGCGAATATTGCCGAACTTGCGAAAGACGCGGAAATAGGAAAGCAGGCTCTGATCATCGTCGGCGATGTGCTGAAGGCGCGGAAGGAAGGGCTCAAGGCAAGATCGCTCCTGTACGACAAGGAATTCAGTCACGGCAGCCGCAAAGGTATAATCACCTGAAACTGCAACCGGCAGAGGCGAGATAGGGGCGAAGCAATTTATTCCGTTTCACCCTCCCTAAATATGACGGAACTTCTGGCGAAGCAGGTGAAGCGCTTGCTTCGCCAATACATCTAAATTTCAATCCAGCAAGGAAATCATTCTGACTATCGCCATCATCGCCATAACCGGCCACGGTGCACAATTGGGGGCAAGGCTCAGAGACGGGCTTGAAAACGCCGGACTGTTTGTCCCGGATAAATTTTCGGTATTTGCCGGAGCGCCGGTGACGGTTTATCGCGAATCCTTGAAATCACTGGTAGAAAGACTGTGGTTCGAGGTGGATGGCATGATATGCATAATGGCCACCGGGATCGTAGTGAGGGTTATTGCACCTCATCTGCATGGCAAGGATAAAGATCCGGCGGTGGTGGTCATGGACGATGCGGGTAAATTCGCCGTATCGCTACTTTCAGGGCACCTCGGCGGCGCCAACGAACTGGCGGAGAAATGCTCCTCACTGATCGGTTCAACCGCCGTTATCACCACCGCCACCGATGTCCACGGACTTCCGTCCTTCGATATGCTGGCAAAAGAGCATGGATGGGTGATAGATGACCTGTCCAGGGTCAGAATCCTGAACACCCTGCTGCTGGAGAATGCCGGGATCGCAGTTGTCGATTCCACCGGCCTGGTGGAGAGGTACTTCTCCGGGCGCGGTAATTTGACCTTCCATTCCGATTTCGCCGACGCCCTGCAAAGCGGAGCGCAGGGTTTCCTGTTCGTCACCAACCGCATCCTCTCGCCTGAAATTAAGTCTTCCGACATACTGATACTGCGCCCAAGAAATCTCGTCCTTGGCATCGGGTGCAACAGCGGCACGGATGAAGACGAAATTGAAGCGGTGGTGAGATTAAACCTGCAAAAAATCCTGCTCTCCGAAAAAAGCGTCAAATGCATCGCCACAGCATCCGCAAAGCGTGGGGAAAATGGACTTCTGACTTTCGCTGATAAATATTCCAACCCGGTCGTATTTTTCGAAAGCAGCGAATTAAACGGTGTCAAATCACCCTCCCCCCCTCACGACACGCCATGGACGCCATCGGCGCAGCGGGAGTGGCCGAACCGGCCGCGCTTCTTGCCTCGGGAAACGGAAACCTGCTTTTGAACAAGGTGAAAAGCGGGAACGTAACCTTGGCCATAGCTGAAATAAGCTAAAGGCAATTAATTACAAAGAGGTTTTAATGTCCCGACTTTACGTGGTAGGTATCGGTCCCGGCGACCTGAAACACATGACATACGAGGCCCGCGAAGCCATCGAATCGGCCGGTGCGGTGGTCGGTTACGCGACCTATCTGAAGCTCATCGAGCCCCTTCTCAACGGCAAGGAAGTTTTCTCCAGCGGGATGACCAGGGAAACGGAACGCTGCCGGGAGGCAATCCGCATGGCAGCCGAAGGGAAAACCGTTGCCCTCGTTTCCAGCGGCGACGCCGGCGTCTACGGCATGGCCGGATTGGCGCTGGAACTGCTGAAGGCAAACAATGACAACATCGAAATCGTCATCATCCCCGGCGTATCCGCCGTGCAGGCGGCGGCGGCGGTACTCGGGGCGCCCCTCATGCACGACTTCGCCGTCATCTCCCTTTCCGACCTGCTGACGCCATGGGAACTGATCGAAAAACGGATCCGTGCCGCAGCGGAGGCCGATTTCGTAATCGCCCTGTACAATCCGCGCAGCAAGGGCCGTGCGGGACACATGGAACGCGCCCGGGAAATCATCCTTTCTTCCCGTCAGTCGGAAACCCCGGTCGGCATCGTCCGCAACGCCTGCCGGGCCGGTGAAGAAAAGATCGTTTCCACCTTGGGCGAAATGCCCCTGAAAAGAATCGATATGTTCTCTCTGGTCATCATCGGTAATTCCGCTACCCATGTGGATGCGCAAGGCAGGATGGTAACGCCGCGCGGCTATGCCGTTTCTCGCCCCCTCACGTCTCACGTCTCACATCTCACACATCACGGCAAAGCAGTGATGTTCTGCGGCACCGCGTCGGATGTGGGGAAATCAGTCCTGACCGCCGGCTTCTGCCGGATTCTTCGCAGAAACGGGGTATCGCGTGTTGCTCCTTTCAAGTCCCAGAACATGGCGCTCAACTCCTTCGTCACCCCGGAAGGGGGCGAGATCGGCCGGGCCCAGGCGGTGCAGGCCCAGGCATGCCGCATTCCCCCCACACGGACATGAATCCCGGTACTCCTGAAACCGAATTCCGACACCGGCAGCCAGGTGATCGTCCAGGGCAAGGCCGTCGGCAACATGACGGTGAAGGAATACAACGCCTACAAGCCGGATGCTTTCGAACAGGTGCGCGGAGAGCTTCGACCGGCTCGAGCGCCGACTTCGATTTCATCGTCATCGAAGGGGCCGGGAGCATCGCCGAGATCAACCTGAAGGCGCACGACATTGCCAACCTGCAAGTGTCGCGGAGATGGCGGACTGCCCGTGCGTCCTGGTGGCCGACATCGACCGGGGCGGGGTCTTCGCCCAGATCGTCGGCACGCATCGAACTCCTTGAACCGTCGGAACAGGCGCGGATCAAGGGGATTGTCATCAACAAATTCCGCGGCGATCCCATCGCTGCTGACGCCTGGAATCGAGTTTGTCGAACAGCGAACCGGCATTCCGGTGCTGGGGGTTGTTCCGTATTTCCGGCATTTCCGGATACCGGAAGAGGACAGCGTGGCGCTGGATAAAAAGGCAAAAGACAAAGGGCAAAGATCAAAAGGAAAGAAAATCCGGATCGGCGTGATCAGGTTTCCGCGCATCTCCAACTATACCGATTTCGATCCACTGGAGGCCGAACCGGATGTTGATCTGAATTATATCGAAAAGGCTGACGAACTGGTGGGGCTGGATATTCTGATTCTACCGGGGAGCAAGTCCACCATCGGCGACCTCCGGTTTCTTGAAAAACAGGGCATGTTCGAGCCGGTACGGACCTTCGGCGGGCCGGTAATCGGTATCTGTGGTGGATACCAGATGCTTGGCAACAGGATTCTCGATCCACACGGTATCGAATCGTCCACCGTAGAAGCGGAGGGGCTCGGGCTTCTCGACGCGGAGACCGTCTTGTTGCCGCACAAGGAGACTCACCAGGCTGAAGGCAGTCTTCTTCAGGGCGCGACCCTTATCGCCCCGGATTGTACAGAGTGCATCTCCGGGTATGAAATCCACATGGGACAGACAACCCTCGGTCCCTCCGCCCGACCGTTTGCCGAACTGACGCGCCGATCAGGAGAAAAGGACACGGTTTCCGATGGCGCGGTTTCCATAGACGGACGGGTGTTCGGCACATACCTGCACGGTATTTTCGACAACCGCAATTTCCGCGCCGCGTTTCTGAACAGGATACGAAAAGACAAAGGCCTGCCGACGATTTCACCGGACAATGTTGCTGCAGACCCGTTCGATCTCCTGGCGGAGCACCTGGAGCGGTACCTGGACATGGAGCAGTTGTTGCGGATCTGCGGGATTGAATCAACCGGGGAATGAATATACCGTCATATTTATCAGGACAACATTTGCACCCAATCAACCCATACATTTTAATAACCGCCGTTCTCCTCGACCTCATCCTCGGCGATCCGCGTTGGCTGCCGCATCCCGTGGTGGGGATCGGCAGGCTGATCAAGGCGATGGAAAGAATTCTCCGTCGCGTAATTCGCAATGAACGATTGGGTGGTATAATTCTCCTCGCATTTATCGTCGGATCGGTCTATGCTGCTGCCCGCATGATACTGCTTGGGGCTTTCGCGATGCGCCCTATCTTCGGTTACGGGGTATCGGTTTATTTATCCTTCACCTGCCTGGCGCTCCGTTCCCTGCACTGGGAATCGAAACTGGTGGCGGACAGGCTGGCAGCAGGCGATCTGGAAGGCGCGCGGACATTTCTTTCCCGGATCGTCGGACGGGACACGGAACAGCTGGACGAGCCGGAAGTCTGGCGGTCGCTGGTGGAGACAGTGGCGGAAAACACCTCGGACGGGGTGATCGCTCCCCTCTTCTATCTGATGCTCGGCGGACCGGCGTTGGGGTTGGCATACAAGGCGGTCAATACACTGGATTCCATGGTTGGGTACAAGAATGACCGGTATCTCCGTTTCGGCCGGGCCTCCGCCAGGTTCGACGATCTGGCCAACTGGCTGCCCGCGCGATTAACCGGTCTGCTGATGGTTGTTGCCGCATCCATGACGGGTTTTTCCGGCCGGAGAGCCTTGCGCGTCATGCTCCGTGACGGAAAAAACCATTCTTCCCCCAACAGCGGGATACCGGAGGCGGCAACGGCGGGGGCACTGGGGGTGAAACTCGGTGGAGCCAACAGATATTTCGGAGTAATCGTCGAGAAGCCGACTATCGGAGATGCGACGGAATGCCTTTCCATGGTATCCTACCGTGGAGCTGTACGGCTCATGTACGGCTCAACCGCCTTGCTCCTGGCGCTCTGGGGAGCCATAATTTACATTTTACAATGTCCATTTTGAATTTTTGCCTTGAGCCCTTCGCCGGCGACCAGCAGCTTTTTAAACCATGACAGACAAAACTCTTTCGACATATAAAACGGCACCCGCATATAGTCGCTACGCGCTCATACTGCTCCTGAGCGTAAATATGCTCAATTATATCGACCGCCAGGTGCTCTATGCCGTCTTCCCTCTCATCAAGGCCGACTTCCATCTCACGGACACCGCACTCGGCTTCCTGGGAAGCGCCTTCATGCTCTGCTATATGTGCTCGGCCCCCCTCCTGGGCTGGATCGGCGACCGTGGCAGGCGTATAAGGCTCGCCTCCTGCGGTGTGGCGGTCTGGAGCATAGCCACCGCCCTGTCAGGGATCGCTCCGGGCTATCGATCGCTTCTCGCCGCAAGGACTGTTGTGGGTATCGGAGAGGCAAGCTTCGGAACGGTTTCTCCCGGACTGCTTTCGGATTTTTTTTCAAAGGAAAGGCGTGGAAGGATCCTGTCCTATTTTTACCTGGCCATTCCGGTCGGCAGCGCACTCGGCTATCTCATGGGAGGAATTCTCGGCCAGAATTTCGGCTGGCATGCCGCATTTCTCATGGTTGGCGCGCCGGGACTACTCCTCTCCCTGGCAGTGTGGTTTCTCAGGGAACCGACCCGCCCTGACCAGGGAGATAAAGACATCTCCCGGTGCGGCTCATCCCCAAAGAGCTATCTTTCCTTCTTCAGGAACCGCTCCTTTGTCGTAAACACCCTGGCCATGGCAGCCATGACCTTCGCCATGGGCGGACTGGCCCAATGGATGCCCACGTTCCTGTTCCGCGTTCACCAGCTGGATGTGGCAAGGGGCAATACCATATTCGGGGCGATAACCGTGTTTGCCGGAATTGCCGGCACCCTGGCGGGCGGAAGGCTCGGCGACTATTTCCAGAAAAAGAGCGACAAGGGATATCTGCTGGTTTCCGGATCCGGATTCCTCATCGGGGCGCCCATTGCCTTTTACGCCATCGCCTCTCCGTCTATCGAAGGTTGCCTGGCGGGTATGTTTTTCGCTGAGTTTTTTCTTTTTTTCAACACCGGCCCGCTCAATACGGTAATTGTAAACGTAAGCCCCCCGGGCTGCAGGGCGATGGCCTTTGCCCTGAATATCTTCTTCATCCACGCCCTCGGCGATGCGGTATCTCCCACGATACTTGGCTGGTTCTCAGATATGTGGGGCCTGCGGTCCGCCCTTCTGACGACACCCTTTGCCATCGCCCTCGCCGCGCTTTTCTGTTTTTTATGCACAAGATACATCAAAGATGATATGGCAAGCGCGGAAAACACCTGAGTCAAATTCGTTGAACCTGAACAAGTGATATTTGATTTTGTCGGCGTCTTTGCATCCGGTGACCAAGCACGGTTACCGGCGGAATTGCGGAATTTGCATTAAACCCGGAAATATGATAGAAATTTAGCCTTATTAAAATGTTTGGAGGAAATATGAAAAAAGATATCCTGGAAAAAGGCGCCATCCTGCAGCGGGACAGGGAAACTTACGCCATTGCCCCGCACATTCCCGGCGGCATAACCGATACCGCCACCCTTCGCAAGATTTGCGATGTGGCGGACAAGTACAAGGTTCAGGCGGTGAAACTCACTTCGGCGCAGCGTATCGCTCTGGTCGGCGTCAAGGAAGAGGATCTGGACAATATCTGGAAAGACCTCGACCAGACACCCGGTGCCGCCATCGGCCTCTGCGTGCGGAGCGTGAAAATCTGTCCCGGCACCACATTCTGCAAACGCGGAGTTCAGGATTCCGTCAGTCTCGGACTGAAGATCGATGCCATATATCACGCCATGGAACTTCCCAACAAGATGAAGATGGGGGTATCCGGCTGCATGCTTTCCTGCTCCGAAGTCTGGGTCAAGGACATCGGCGTCATGGGCACACAGAAGGGGTGGAAAATACTGGTCGGAGGCAATTCAGGTACCAGGCCGCGCATCGCGGACGTGCTGGTGGAAGCGGTTGAAACCGAAGACGAGGTGCTGGAAATCATAGCAAAGATCATCAACTGGTACAAAGCTGAGCCCAGGAAGGAGCAGCGTCTTGTCCGTATCGTTGAGAAGATGGGCATCGACGCTTTCAGGCAGGAAGTATTAGGGTAGTATAAAGGATTGAAAGGAGTGAGGAGTGAAGCGTAAGGAGTCAAGAATTTTTAACTCCTCACTATTCACTCCTCACTCATAACCTCATTCAGGGTTTTGAGATCATTTCCCACAGAGCGATATCTATCGGCTCGGCGCAAAGTTCATCAGCCTGCGCCTTCAGTTTGACAAGATAAGGCATCTCAAGGTGCTCTTCGAGCGCCTTTTTGCTCACCCAGTTTTCATACAGAACGAACTTTGCCTTGTCTTCGGGGGACTGGTGCAGGTCGTAATTGATGCATCCCGCTTCTGCGCGAGTCGGTGCTACACAAGCCATGATCGCCTCTTTCAGTGCATCCTCTTTTCCAGGCTTCGCCTTGAATCCGGCCACTACTGTAACTTTTTTTTCCGCCATATTCCCTCCTCATTTTAGTGGGCTTGCGCCCCTTGTTCACGCCTGTTTTTCAGCGAGGCGTGTAATTCATGAAGGCACTACGGAATGTACAATTGATTTTTCAAGTCTCAGTGAATCGATTCATCCCATTTTGGCTGTTTCGGAAAACTTTGCATCAAAACTCTATCACAACCGGGGAAAATCTCAAAACTTAAAGGTTAATAGGAATCAATGCCTTTACACGGAATTCTCTTCATGATTTAATCCGGGTAACCATATTCAGGGCAAGGGGTATGAATTGCCGAATTCCTGTACAGTCATAATTAACCGTTTATCGGGAACATTTTCCGAAAAGAAAGCGGACCATGTCAAATCATTCCTCGAATCAAAGGGGATGAACCCCCGTTTTTATTTTATACGTAACCTGGATGAAGCAACTGCCATTTCTGCAAACATCTGCTCCGAATCCGCCGATCCTCTCATCATTGTCGGCGGCGGCGACGGAACCATAAACGGGGTGCTCAACGGACTTTCTCCCGGCTGCGCCACCATGGCGATACTCCCCTTCGGCACATCCAATGTACTGACCAGGGAACTGTCGATCGACAGCATAGACGATGCCCTGCATAGGATAGCTTCGGGCGTGTCCCGCCCGGTTTCGGCGGGCTTGCTGGAAACTGGGCAGATGCGCAGATATTTCCTCCTCATGGCCGGAATCGGTTTTGACGGCGCCGTGGTCCAGGGAGTGCGGTTCCGTGACAAGAGGTTGCTTGGAAAGTCAGCATACGCCGTATCAGCCATACGTCAGCTCATGGGAATGGATAAGGAGCTGATGGAGGTCAGCGCAGACGGAAGAAATTTCAACTGTCACAGCCTCATCATCTGCAATTCTTCAAAATACGCCGGAAAATTTGTCATGGCACCGGGAGCAAGCCTTTTCGAGCCGTTGTTCCGGGCGGTATGCGTGGAGGTCCCGGACCGGTCAGCATACATGAAAGTCGTAATGAATCTGCTGATCGGCAAGGAGCAGCAGGGACCGGGCATCCGGACAATTACCGCCAGGGAGTTTGCGATTTCGGGTGACAAGCCCATCCAGGTTGACGGCGATTATCTATGTCTGGCGCCGGTTAAAATCAGTATCGTCCCGGATTTCGTCAGGCTGATCATCTGACGGTTCATGCCGGCGTATTAACCGTGGCCCGTTCCCGTCAGGCGACCTTTCTTCTCCATCATTACCTTTCTTTCATATGTTTTGGGTTGTGGAAATCCGGTCACAGTGTTATATAACCTGATTTGAGAATCAGGAGAAATATAATGAGACAACACACTGCCGAATCTTTCTGGAGCGGTATTGTAAAATCCATGGGACTGGTTTTCGGCGACATCGGCACCAGCCCCATCTACACACTCACGGTTATCTTCGCGCTCACCACTCCGACCCGTGATAATGTGTTCGGCATTCTTTCCCTCGTTGTCTGGACGCTCATCATCCTTGATACGGTACAATACGCATGGCTCGCCATGAGCCTCGGGCGCAAGGGCGAAGGCGGCACCATCGTCCTCAAGGAAATTCTGGTCAGGCTCCTGAAAAAAGGGCGCAAGGTTGCCTTCTTCGGAGTCCTGTCATATTTCGGTGTGTCGCTCCTGCTGGGGGACGGTGTCATAACCCCGGCCATCAGTATTCTCTCCGCCGTCGAAGGTATGCTCCTGATTCCCGGCCTGGAAACCATGCATCGGGACACCATAATCCTGATTGCGGCGACCATTGCGGTAATTCTGTTCATTTTCCAGTTCAAGGGCACCGACAAGGTGGCAACCGCCTTCGGACCGTTGATGGTCGTCTGGTTCTCGGCGCTCACGCTTTCGGGACTTGCCGCCATTTTCACCATGCCCGACATCCTCAAGGCGATAAGCCCCCATTATGGCTTCATTTTTCTCAGGGACCACGGAATGTCCGGCTTTTTCGTGCTTTCGGAGGTCATATTGTGCGCCACCGGAGGCGAGGCCCTCTACGCGGACATGGGTCACCTGGGACGGCGCCCCATTATCAGGGCGTGGTATTTCGTGTTCGTCGCCCTGGTTATCAACTACCTCGGACAGGGCGCCTTTGTAATCTCCCATCCGAAGGCTACAAACCTGCTGTTCGGAATGGTCCAGTGGGAAGCCAGATTCCTGTACATACCATTCCTGATACTTACCATACTGGCAACGATCATTGCTTCACAGGCAATGATCAGCGGGGTTTTCTCCATTGTCTACCAGGGCATAACCACACGCGTCATGCCACTGATGAAGGTCGACTTCACCTCCAGCAAGCTTAAATCGCAAATTTACATAAGTTCCGTAAACTGGTCGATGATGATCGCGGTCATCTTCATCATGCTCATTTTCCGCGAATCCGCCAACCTGGCCGCTGCGTACGGACTTGCGGTCACCGGGACAATGCTTATCACCGGCATCATGATGACCGTGATTTACAGCCGCACAAGCCGCAAATGGAAAGTTCCCATCGCCCTTTTCGTTACCCTCGTTGACCTTGCGTTTCTCATCTCCAACCTGAACAAACTGCCCCATGGAGGATACTGGTCGCTGATCCTGGCTTCCGTGCCTCTCAGCGCAATGTTCATCTGGACAAAGGGCCAGCGCACCCTTTACCATTCCATGAAACCGCTCGATCTCGAAACATTCCTGGTCAGTTACAATCAGATTTATGCAAAGGGCAAAAACATTCCCGGAACGGCACTGTTTTTCACCAGGGAGAAAGAAATAGTTCCTCCTTACGTGGTCCACTGCATCATCCGCAGCAACATTATTTACGAGGACAACATTTTCATTTCCCTTCTCAGGACCGACGCGCCGTTCGGAGTGAAAACCATGAGACACCACCTGGCAGAGGGGCTGGGAGCATTCGAGATAAAAGCCGGATATATGGAAGTGATCGATCTGGAAAAAATCCTGAAGAAAAACGATATCCATGAAAAGGTAATTTTTTACGGGGTAGAGGATATCTCCACAAGAAATATCATCTGGCGCATATTCTCCACGATCAAGAAACAGTCGCCCAATTTCGTCCAGTTCCACAAACTTCCGGCGGCAAAGCTGCAGGGGGTCGTTACCAGGGTCGAAATGTAGTCTTGATTGAATTAAACCGGTCTCGGGGTAAAATTAAATGACACCGAAGAGCCAATAAACGAAAAGGAAGCAAGTTATGGCCACACCAAAAATTCTTCTGGTGGACGATACCAGACTATTCCTGGAACTTGAAAAGAATTTCCTCAAGCTTTCCCCGGTTCACGTGCTGACCGCATCAAACGGCGCGGAAGCACTGGAGATAGCCCGCAAAGAGTGGCCTGACATCATCTTCATGGACCTGCACATGCCGCAGATGGACGGCGCTGCGTGCTGCGCGGCATTGAAAGCTGACCCGGAATTGCGCAAGATCACTGTAATTATGGTCACTTCCGCAGGCAAGGATGACGATTTGAAACTGTGCAGGGAAGCAGGCTGCGATGACTACCTGACCAAGCCGGTAAGCAGGCATCTTTTCCTGGAAAAAGGCCGGAAATTCCTGGACGGAATCGACCGCCGTGAGATCAGGGTTGCCTGTGGCACTCCGGTAAGATTCAGGGTCCACAGCCTGCACTTTTCCGGAATGAGCAGAGACATAAGCAGCGGCGGCCTTTTCGTGGCAACTGACTACGATGTGGAGCCGAAAACTCCGGTTGAACTGACTTTCTCGCTTCCGGAAAGTGATTGTCTGCTTCAGGGGATCAAAGGTTGCGTCGCGTGGAGAAACAGCCGGGAAAATCCGGTAAAAGCGAATATGCCGCCCGGCTTCGGTGTCGAATTTACTAATTTGCAGAAGGATGCAGCCGACATGATCGCGGCTTATATAAAACTCAGCTTGTAGAAAGCGGATATGGAAATCTGGAAATCATTTGTCCTTGATCCGGCAGAATCAGGCCCGAGCTGCTTACTGCGGACTCCTCCAACTGCCGTTTTTGGGTTTATTAAAAATTCAACAGGGATGAACAGTTAACCTTCCCGGCTCTTTTCATCCAGGAGTTCCCTGACCTTGCGCAATAGTACGCTATTGGCAATCGGTTTTGATATGAAATTCAGATTTTCTTCCAGGACCCCGTTCCTGTTCAGAATATCTCCGCTGTAGCCACTCATGAAAAGCACTTTCAAATCCGGTCTTATTTTTTTCAATTCTTCACAGACGTCCCTGCCGTTCATGCCGGGCATAATCACATCCGAAACGAACAGACTTATCCGGTCCACGTTCTCTTTGAACTTCTCAATTGCGGTAATACCATCCTCAGCAATTATCACCTGGTATCCGAATTCCTCCAGAAGCGTTCCGGTAAGGTTTCTGACCGTGGGTTCATCCTCCGCCAGCAAAATGGTTTCCGAACCGCGGGGCAGTTCGGTTGCTTCGCGTATTTCCAGGCCCTCGCTATCGTCACAGATCACCGGCAGGTATATCCTGAATGTCGTCCCCTTGCCGATTTCACTGTAAACATTAATATAGCCGTTATGCTGCTTGACGATGCCGTAAACTATCGAAAGCCCCAGTCCGGTCCCCTTTCCGGTTTCCTTGGTAGTAAAAAACGGCTCGAAAATTCTCTGCCTGATATCAGCTTCTATTCCCTCACCATTATCCGAAACCGAAACCATGACAAAAGTTCCGGGGGTTTCGTAACCATGGTTTCGCACGAAATCTTCATCCAGTTCGACCCGCTCGGTTCCGATAACAATCATCCCCCCTTCGGGCATTGCGTCGCGGGCATTGGTGATCAGGTTCATTAGTATCTGTTCGATCTGTATGGTATCGGCCATAATGACGCAATCTGCCCCGGTAACTGCACGGATAACGATATCTTCCCTGACCAGTCTCGAAAGAAGAGTCTCGGCCTTTCTGATTGATTCGTTTATGGAAACCGGCCTCAACTCGAGTACCTGCTTTCTGCCGAAGGCAAGAAGACTGCCGGTCAGATTGGCGGCCCTTTCAGCTGAGTACATAATCTGGTCTACGAACTTGACAAGGGGGTCTTTATTCGTCATTTTCATCTGCAACAGATTGGCAAACCCGATTATTGCAGTCAGAATATTGTTGAAATCGTGGGCCACCCCGCCGGCAAGCTGCCCGATTGCCTCCATCTTCTGCGCATGGCGCAACTGTTCCTCGAGCTTCCTCCGGTCGGTTATGTCCTGGAAGTTTTCAATAATCATCTCCCTGTTCCCGTAAGGAACCCTTCTTGCGCTTTTGATGATCGGCACGAGGCGGCCGTCTTTACCTTTCACCGAGGTCTCGTCGTTGTCGATGCGTTCCTTGCCCAAATCGAAAATCGGGCACTTGTGCGGTCCTTTAGGACATATTATGCCGCATTTCTGGCCGACCAGTTCCTCCTTTTTGAAACCGGTCACGGAGCAAAGCACGTCATTAACATCTTCAATAATATACCTGTCATTAACGGTAAAACTCCCTCCGGGGAGATTGTAGTACAAAGAATGCCACTTTTCCTCCGCCAGAATCCTGTCAGTCAGGTCTTCCGCAATTTCAATGGCTCCGAACAATTCCCCTCTGGTGTCTCTCAGGGGGGCTGAAGTGGAGAGCAGCCATTTCCCCGATTCACCGAGGTGCGGATAAAATTCCGTAATCTCATAGCCCTCATCCAACAGCGCAGACCTGCGGAATTTACCGGAATAAAGTTCCTCGATTACGGCAGTGTCTCCAGTCACCAGGAGGTTGGCAAGGACAGGCCTTTCTTCCCGGTAAAATGCCTCCCAGGCCCGGGTTGTTCCGATAACCCCGGCTGCCCTGACACCGCAGAGTTCTTCAAGAGCCTTGTTCCAGTAAATTATTTTCCTGTCTTTGCCAACGACAAAGATCGGGATCGGCGACCCCTGAATTGTCGCATCGAGCCTTCTCTCGCTCTCGCGGAGCGCCTCCTCCACACGTTTACGCTCAACGATCTCGGTCTCCAGCTCCATAATTTTGTGGCACAAGTCCGACTGTGCGTTTTCCAAATCCCAGTTCGTGCGTTTCAGCTGCGAATAGGAAGCTTTGAGATTACCGATCATACCGTTGAGAGCGTCCTCGATTTCGCTCCATTCATCATTTCTGTTCAATTGAATTCTGGTTTCAAGATCCCCGTTGCGGATTAACTCGATCCCCTGCAGGATCTGTTTCATGGGGCGACGGATATTCCTGTAACTGAAAAAAATTGTGAAAAGGCCGAGAAGGATGACGATAGATCCGGAAACAAGCGTTTCCATGTCATGAAAAGAGAGGAAATAGTAAATTACGATTGTGGTGAACACGATGAAAATCAGCAGGTTGATCAGCACAAGTTTTTTGTGTATACCAAGATGAATAAAGTGCAATGGCAGTTTCATCATTTCTCCCGGTCAAACCTCATGCCTGTTGACAATCAAGCACACGTTTCCCTGCGTTACGGGAAACCCAATTCAATCAAAAATCCTGGTGGCCGTCTGCGTCGCACTACATTTATGTTGCCTGTTCCCGCAAACAGCCGGTTGTATCAAGACAAACCGGGCCATGGTTGCAACAGGCTTGGTTTACTTATCGGTTAGGATTAAATTAACTTTAAAAATTTACGCAAATAAATTACCGCCAAGACTTGAAAATTCCGATTTCCGGTCCTTCAATTTTTCGCTTTCATATTTTTTTGAATGCTTTTTCTCCGACAAAAAAACAGATCAGCGAGATATGAAAATAAGTCCAGACAAGTACGCAAGCGGCCACTTTTACTGGCATAAGCCTGATAAAAACGCCCGCATACCTGTCGAAACGATCAAGGCAGGTATTTCTGCCTTCTCCAGGCTGTGAGCCGCATCGGAAATTACGCCGGACGTCGATCAGGAATGCGGGTTGCCAGGAATTCGAAGCAACATAGGTACCGCATGAATACCAGAATGAGATGCGTTCACGCAACAGCAATTTACTCAACAAACTGCGGATCCGGCAAAAAAACGGATAGAGTTTGAGTCTTCCGGAACGATCCAGGCTAGCATAAACATTCGGAATTTCTAGAAGAAAGTCGTACCGGCCCATCGCCCCCAGAGCCATTACCATGGAATTCAGAATTTCGCGCCTGACCGGCCCCTCAGTTTCGAAACGGCGCGCCGAGGTAGAGATTAAACAGGGGAAAAGGGTCCAAATCCCATTGTCCCGGACCGATTCGGCAAAATGTGTATCTTCGAGAACCGGTATGGTTTCGTCGAAGGGGCCTGCGGAGAAATAAAAAGAACGGGGCAACATGAATCCCTGGTCGCCGTGAATACATTCGCTGCGGTTCAGCATAGCCTTGCATTCGTGGTAATAATAAAGCATGGCGAAGCGGTGCGAGCGTTGCCGGAAACGAAGCGCGAAACGGCCGGCTACGCTATCACGGCCCATGGACGCAATGACAGACATGAGGGCGTCAATTCCTGTCCGCAAAGCGTACTCGTCATCAAACAGGGAATCGACATGAAGAAACAGGAGGTAATCGCCTGCTGCCTCTTCGGCCCCCCTGTTCATCTGGCGGCCACGCCCCCTTCCACCGGAAATAATCCTCACGGGAAAACAGAGACTTTTTGCCACCTGTTCCGCTATGAAGCATGTTTCGTCGTCGGAACCTCCATCACAAACAATCACTTCAAAATCAACACCCCGCTGGCTCGCCAGGTTTTCGAAAAAAGCGGGGATGATTTTCGCCTCGTTAAAAACCGGGACTATGATTGAAAGTTCTTTTTTTCCTGACGCCTTATCCATGCTTTTCCGAATTTGACCCTTTATTCTCATGCAGCCGGGAATACGCTCCCCCGGATGCTTCCGATTTAAACCCTTCCGTTTTAAACCCTTGACCTCCACAACTGAATTGAGCAAAATACGCGATACAGTTTGCGGACCGGCCGGACCTTGATCTACAATTGCGCACCGTGGAAGCCTTGCCTCCCGGGACGAAACCGTGGAGGTTTTTTCATGGGCAGCAGCAGAAACAGAAATGACCTGTCAAAATGGGATGACCGCTTTAAAGGAAAGAAATTTGTCCTCGGCACCGAGCCTTCCCCTTATCTGGCGGAACATATCGAATTCATCAAGTCCTTTGTCCTTGGGAAAAAGGCGCTTGACATCGCCTGCGGCGAAGGAAGAAACAGCATATTTCTGGCCAGGGAAGGCTTCAACGTAACCGGCCTGGATATCTCGGAAGCCGGACTGAGCAAGGCGAAGGAATGGACGGAGCGCGAAAATCTGAGCATAATCTACCGCATCCAGAATCTAGAGGGATATGAGTTTTCAGAGACCTTCGATCTTATCATCAACTTCAATTTCCTGCTGCGTGACCTGATCCCGAAATCCGTTGCCGCTCTGAATCCGGGAGGTATCATCGTTTTCGACTCCATCCTGGACTCCCCTTTTGTGCCGACCGGACACAGGAAGGAGTTTTTGCTTCAGCCCGGTGAATTGTCCTCCATTTTCAGGGCATTTCCCGGAAAAATCTTTTTCCCCGAAGAAAGGTTCCATGACGACAATCCCACCGCTAAACTTATTTACCTTAAAGCATAAAACCCGCAACAAGTGCCGGGTTACTGATTGTTTGATACCTTTATCCTCGGGGCGGGAAATCTTCTGCCGACGATGGCCCCGTACCCGGCTCGCATGCTTTCCATATCCCCGTGCAGAAATTTTACCGGGCTCTCATCTTCCAGCTTTTCAAGAAAGCCGTCAACCAGCCTGGCCATAAAGGCGTTATATCTTTTTCTGGAACTGCCGTGTGCATAATTTTTACCGGGGAACCTCCTGATATCGCCGTCGAAGTCGGGCGAGATATGATAGAGTTCGTGGAATATTGTAATAAGCTTTTCGCGAAAGGGCAGGTTGAGAAAGCGGGGAACCAGGAAATAAATGATGTAAAGCATGTCAACGCCCCGGTACGTAACGCCGGGCATGGACCAGACAACCTTCTTCCGGCCGTTTCGGGCCTCCATGCTGCACTCTCCACCGGGGAAACGGAGAGGATGGATTTTGGCATAGGTGCCATGTACCCCTCCCCCGCGTGTCGAAGCGACGCACACCAGGACCCTGGAAGGGTCGACATGATTCAGTTCAGGGACAATGGAGGTTATGCGGCAGATTAATCTTTCAATTTCCCCTGTAACATTGAGGGTCGTCATTTCCCGGTCTGCACCATCTTGTGGCAGAGAAGACAGCGGTTTTTAGAAGGATGGTCCTTGGGAAACGGGACATCCTTGCCATTGTGGCATTTTTCGCATTCCTTTTCCGTTTGCATCTTGCTGCCGGTTTTTTTCAGCATCTCGTAATAGGGGCGATGGGTCGTATCATAGGGAACCTTCCTGGTCGTTTCCTTGCCGGAAATCAGGACGAATATCAACAGTATGACGCCCATGAGGGCAATAAAGAGCCAGTCTTTTCTTGAAACACTCATAAACACCTCGAAATTTGAACCTTTCGGAATAGTATCAAAATCGGTTTTGCAACGGACGCAATGTCAGATGACAGCGCAGCCTATGGCGCCGTTATGCTGCGGGTGTTCCGGAACCAGAACCGGCCGCCCTGTTTCGCTTTCCAGCATCCTGACCAGCGCCCTGTTACAGGCAACCCCACCGGTCAATACAAGGTGAAGCGAAGAAAACCTTCCGAGCATCGGCATGACCCTCTTGACCAGGGTCAGGTTGACCCCCGCGCAGAGCCGACCGGTTGAATGGCCCCTGAGAATCTGTCCGATCAGTTCCGATTCACCGAAGATGCCGCAGGTGGTGTCGAGGCTTACCGGGTCTTCCCAGTGGGAGGACAGCTCATCGAGGCTCACCTCCAGAATCGACGCCATGTTTTCCAGGTATCTTCCACTGCTGGCGGCACACTTGTCGTTCATGACAAAGTCGTCCAGCCTTCCATTGCGAACCAGAGCCACCTTGGTGTCCTGTCCACCCATGTCTAGCAGAGTGAAGTCTTTCAGACCGGTCTGGAAAACAGCTCCGGCCACATGAGCCCTGATTTCGGAAACCACCTTCACACCCTTGAAATCCAGGGTGTTGCGACCATAGCCGGTAACCACGATGGAAGCTCCGGCCAGTTCTTCCCGTGTGAATAACCCGGTTCCTTCCAGGTCGAAAGAAAGCTCTTCATCGACAATTCTGCCGAATTGCTTGTAAAACCCCAACGTATCGTGGTCTGCCAGGCGTATTACTGCGCCATTGTCAACAACCGAGAACTTTACCTTCCGGCTTCCCAGGTCGATTCCTATCCTCATTTTTTTTCTCCGACCATTTCGAGAAAACTCTCGATACGAATCCTGGTCCTGGCATCGAGAGGGGCAGGTTTGTCTCCCTCGACCGTCAACACGGGCACGGACAGTTTTTTTCTGACCACCATGTCCTCTATCTGCCTGAAACAAAAGGATTGAACATAGTGAATGACGGCATCAACCCGTCTCTTCCCGATTTCGACAGAGATATCTTCCAGTCTGGTGAAAATATCGTATGGATAGGTGTATGCAAGGTATTGACCGACAAGGTCGGGGGTCCGGAAGGGCATGGAAAACTGACGCTGGGTTTCGTTAAATACCACCCTGGCGCCCCTCGATTCCAGGAAAGGGTAGATATCCCCGATTATGGGCGGAACCCCGATATAGGCCAGCCTGATTTTCTCCCTGAAAGGGCTTCGTGCCGGCAATTTTCCGCGGAACCGGTCTATTTCTGCTTCGAATGCTTCCGGGTCGCCGTTCATGTCCGAGGAGGCAACCTGGAAATAGTGGTTTTCCTCGCCGGATACGATATTGTCCTGCCAGGTAAGCCTGTCTATTTCGTGAATTTTCAACCTGATTGCATCGAGCCTGGCCTTTGCCCGGTTTACCGCTTCCCATTCGACACCGAAATGCTCCATCAGCCTGGTGATTTCCAGACGGAGTTTTTCCCGGTTCCGGTCGCCGGGGAAGGCAAAGGGGATCGACTTGATTCCCCGCAGTGAAAGCACTTCCATGAGCGCCCTGGCATTGCTGCAGTCGCCTTCGGTGACCGCCACGACCTCGCGGATTCCGCTTTCCAGTGTTGCGGCATATATCCCCTTGATCCAGCCGCAGATATTCCTTGGGAATCCTTCCAGCTCGGCCATTTCGATCAGCCGGAGACTTCGTTCGCTGGTGATGAAAATATTGTTGAGATCAACGGGCGCTTTTCCGGCGGCCAGCAACACCTCAATGGGAATTGTCGTTGTAAAACCGGTTCTGTCCAATATTTTTCAGTCCGTTTTTATGAAATTGAAATAGAGAACAACCACACCGATGAGAAGCGCCCCGAAAATGAAAGGCAGCGTAGACGAAAGCGACAGTTCGTCTCCACTGGCCGGAAAGGTGTATCTCATCAGGACCATGAGGGAGATTGCCGTGAAGAGAGTAAGCAAAACGAATTTCGAACGTTTTATCACCGCGAAAAAGAAAATGATGAGGAATGCCGTTATAATCCACGGATTTTCCATTGCGCTTTTCAGTGTGAGACTTTTCAGAAAATGGATTATATGGTCAGTCTGAAAAGGAGACAGTGTTTCTTTTGTTTTTTCCAGCAAATCATTCTTTTCCATGGTCCCTCCGCCCTCGACCTTTGCTTATTAACTTAAATAGCAGATTTGCCGTGCAATTTAAAGTATTAATATTGTTCGGGGCAAGAAGTCTACTTGTTAACGAAAAACGTAATTACCTTGACAAAGTCATGTTGTGAAAATAGTATTTATTGTTTACAATATCATCTATTTCCACCCTCCGGAGAAATGCATTGCCCTGGAAAGCCATTGGAATATTCGATTCGGGTGTCGGGGGTCTCACGGTTCTCAAGGAGATTATCAGGACGCTTCCCCAGGAAGACACCCTGTACCTTGGTGACACCGCGAGGGTTCCTTACGGCACTAAATCCCCGGAAACCGTGACCCGGTATGCTCATGAAATAACCTCCTTCCTGGTCAAAAGAGATATCAAGCTGCTCGTGGCCGCCTGCAATACCGCATCGGCGGTTTGTCTTGATTCCCTGAAAAAATGCTTCGACCTGCCCATTGTGGGAGTGATCGAGCCCGGCGCGCGTCGGGCCGCCACCGTCACAAAAAGCGGAAAAGTAGGCGTCATCGGCACAGAGGGAACCATCAGGAGCAGCGCCTATACCAAGGCGATAAAAAGGATAAACCCGGACATCGAAGTTATCACGAAACATTGCCCCCTGTTTGTTCCGCTTGCCGAAGAGGGTTGGGTCGAAAATGAAGTGGCCCGCCTTACGGCTGGAATTTATTTGCGCGAGCTGCGGGAAGAGGGAGTGGACACTCTGGTATTGGGATGCACACACTACCCCATCCTCAAGGGAATTATCGCTGAAACCATGGGACAGGATGTGCAGCTGGTCGATTCTGCCGAAGAAACCGCAAGGACAGTGGCGGAGATACTCGGAAACTATAACCTGGTGCGTCCCTTATCGGAAAAAGGGAACCACCATTTTTTCGTTACCGATGTCCCGGCCGGATTCATCAGGGTCGGAAAGCGGTTCCTCGGCGACAGGCTGGGCGACGTTCACCAGGTAAATCTCGAGAATGATTAGAACAGTGCAGTTTTCAAATTGCAACGCCTTAAAATACTTTGAATTTTAGATCCTGAACCAATTTCGGATACTGGGAGCTGAAGACCATGCCGGGTATAAGAAGACGCAGAATAAGACTGGTTCTGTTTGTTGCCTTTCTAGTCGCAGCAGCAATACTGGGCGCGCTCATGCTGCAAAAATACCAGGAAAGAGGTAAACTGCCCGCAACACCTTCGCAACCCCAGGAGGAAGGTACGGTCAGGGTTTCCCTCTTTTTCGCCTCTACCGAAGGTGACGGACTGGTACGGGAAGGCAGCGAAATCGACTCCTGCGGCAACGACCTTTCCACCTGCATCCAGGCCACTATCGAAAAACTCATCAACGGCCCTCTCGGCGACCTCGCCCCGACTCTTCCTCCGGCGACCGTTATCCACAATGTCAGGGTCCTGGGCGATACGGCCTATCTGGATTTCGGCAGCGGCCTGGTCGACGGGCTCCCAGAAGGTAGCTCTGCCGAGATGACCGCGGTTTATTCGGTCACGGATACCATCGCCTTCAATTTCCCCACGGTCAAGAAAGTGAAATTTCTTCTTGAAGGCCACGATATGGAAAGCCTCAAGGGGCATCTGGACCTGAGAAATCCCGTGCAGCCGGATTTCGGTATGGAAAAAAACATGACGAACAATACATCCCAGGACATCGACAACACGGAGAAATGACCATATGAAACCTCCTTTCTTGGATTGCATTCGCAGCAGGGCGCTGGTGCTGGACGGCGCAATGGGAACCATGCTCCAGGAACGCGGCCTGGCGCCGGGACAGGCACCTGAAGAACTGAACCTGACCATGCCGGATGTGGTTGCCGGAGTTCACCGCGAATACCTTGCCGCCGGTGCGGACATCATTGTCACCAATACCTTCGGCGGCAACAGGGCCAAGCTTTCCCATTACGGTCTGGAAAACAGGCTGTCAGAGATAAATTCTAAGGCTGTGGAAATTGCCGCGATGGTCGCCGGGTATGACGCTTATGTGGCCGCGTCACTGGGACCGACCGGAAGGTTTGTCGAACCGGTGGGGGACATGACTTTCGACGAAGCCGCCTCAATCTTCAGGGAACAGGCACAGGCACTCATTGAAGCAGGTGCCGATCTCGTCACCCTGGAAACATTCCTTGATATAAAAGAGATAAGAGCGGCCATCATCGGTATAAGGGAGATTTCCCCGGACATCCCGATCATTGCCATGCTTACTTTTGACGACAACGGAAGAAGCGTTCTCGGCACACCGCCGGAAGCGGCCGCGATCACCCTCGAGGCTGCCGGGGCAAATATTGTAGGGTCCAATTGCGGGCTCGGAGTTGACGGTATTTACGAAGTCCTCCTGGCCATGAGAAAGGTCACTTCTTTACCCCTCATCTCCCAGGCAAACGCCGGTCTCCCGGTATTAATTGAAGGCCGGACCGTCTTCCCCGGCACACCTGATGAAATGACTGCATACCATGACAGGATGCTCGACCTGGGAGTCCGGATCATTGGTGGATGCTGCGGCACAACTCCCGCTCACATACGCGCCATCAGGGAGGTGTTGAACGAAAATGAACCGCGCCTTCGAAACACCCTGCGATACCGGAGTCACCTTCCTTTCCAGCCGCACCGGCTACGTTGCCATAGGAGAGGGAAACCCCGCTGCCATTATTGGTGAGCGAATCAATCCGACTGGCAAGAAGACTTTCGCCGGCGAATTGAGGGAAGGGAAGATATCCTATATCCGGCGCGAAGCGATGGAACAAGTGGCTGCGGGGGCTACGCTGCTCGACATCAACGTCGGCCTGCCTGGAATCGACGAACCTGCCGCCATGGAACAGGCGGTATTCTGTGTAACAGGGGCAACCCCGGTACCGATTGTCCTCGACTCCTCGAATGTCGAAGCTTTGGAACGGGGGCTCAAGGCAGCCGACGGCAAGGTGCTCGTAAACTCGGTCTCCGGAGAGGATAAAAGTATCGCAAGGACACTTCCGCTGGTAAAAAAGTACGGCGCGGCCGTACTCGGTCTGGCACTGGATGAAAAAGGAATACCGGCTACCGCGGAAGGACGTGTTGCCATTGCATCGAAGATAATAGCGGCTGCCGGAGCTGCGGGAATAGACGGTAACGATGTTCTTATCGACTGCCTCACCCTCACCGTAAGCGCCGAACAGAAGCAGGCCCTGGAAACCCTCAATGCTGTCCGTCTCGTCAAGGAGCGGCTGGGGGCAAATACCGTGCTGGGAGTCAGCAATATATCCTTCGGGCTTCCCCGTCGTCCCGTAATTTCCTCATCATTCTTTGCCATGGCCCTGGCAGCTGGACTCGATTCGGCGATCATCAATCCGAAGGAACAGGCGATGATGGATGCCTGGCGCTCAGCAATGGTTCTTCTCGGCAAGGACCCCCACGCCGCCCGCTATATAGAAGCCTGCACGGCCGGAACCGTGCCCGCAGCCGGAGAACAGCAGGCCGCTCCTCCACCACAGGACGCCAGGGGTCTTTTGGCCAGGGCGGTTATCGACGGTGACCGGGAAAATATTGTCTCATTGATCGAAAAGGCGCTTCAGGAGGGAATGCCACCCCCTGGAAATAAGCAACGAAGGTCTGTTGCCGGGTCTGGAAGAAGTCGGGCGCCGCTTTGAAAAGAACCAGGTTTTCCTTCCCCAGGTGATGCTTTCGGCGGAAACGATGCAGACCGCTTTCGCGCGTCTTAAACTGGAGATGAACGAAGAGTCCTTAAGCACCCTGGGCAAAATCCTCATGGCCACCGTTGAAGGTGATATCCACGACATCGGGAAAAATATCGTGTGCACACTCCTTGAAAACCACGGTTTCGAAGTCATCGACCTTGGCAAGAACGTACCAGCCGAGAGAATAGTGCGGGAAGCCATGGAAAATAATGTCGATGCGGTTGGACTTTCGGCGTTGATGACGACAACCATGTCAGAGATGGAAAATGTCATCGGCAAATTGAAGGAAAACGGCATCAAAACCTTTACCATGGTCGGAGGCGCTGTGGTTACCCAGGAATACGCTGATTCTATCGGAGCAGATCTCTATGCCAGGGATGCCATGGAGGCCGTCGCCCGGATTAAAAAACTGCTGGCTATCGAGTCATGAAACACTTCGGAAGCATGGATTTTATCTCTTGCAACTGATCGATACAAATGCTAATTTTTTATTTTACAGTGTATGACGGAACTATCGGAAACAGGAAAAGACAATGGTAGTAGGCTTCAATCACAACATCCGTTACCGGGGGGATGTTTTCCATATCCAGACTGAGGACGGCGGAATCAAAAACCCTTTCATCACCACACTTCTATATCGCGGCGGCACCATAATCGCTTCGAAAAAAACCAGTTATTCAGATATTATCAAGGTGGAAATGCTGGAAAAAGTAGTCGAAGAGCTCATGCAGGAACAGCATAAAGATATGCTCAGGAGGCTCAAGGCTGGCGAATTCGACGAGCGGGCGTTTCCCGGCGGGTTACTTCCGGCCGAGAACCCTCAGCCTCCAGAACCGCTTCAAACCGGAGACGGGGATGAACCCTGCAACGACAACAGGCAAAACCTTGATGAAATCATCCTCGATTACCTGACATCCGACGATAAAACATGATACAGAACCGCAACAGGCAGCACAATTTTCATCACGGAATCAAAATCATGTTCCGGAATGTGCGGCGCAGTCCGGCCGGACGGGAAATACCAGTGACCATGGAATTCTTGTGGAAGAAAAAGCATCAGCAGCACGGAAATGCAATCTCGAATCGGCAGGAAAGGAAAAATTTTGTATAAAGACAAGATCGCCCATCTGGAAGAAACAGCCCGGAATTTGCGGGTATCCATCATAAAGACACTGCACAGGTCGCAGTCCGGACATACCGGCGGGTCCCTCTCTGCCATGGACATGATAGCCGCCCTCTATTTCCACAAAATGCGGCACAACCCCGAAGACCCGCATTGGGAAGAACGTGACAGATTCGTTCTCAGCAAAGGGCATGCCGCTCCGGCCCTATACGTGGCTCTTGCGGAAGCGGGTTATTTCCCCAAAGAGGATCTGATGATGCTGCGCCGCCTGGGGAGTCATCTGCAGGGGCACCCGGACAGCAAGGTAACACCCGGAGTCGAGGTGTGCACCGGTTCGCTGGGACAGGGATTGTCCATGGCCAATGGCATGGCGCTCGGACTCAGGCTGGACAACAGCGGCTCCAGGGTTTACGCCATATTGGGGGATGGGGAACTGCAGGAGGGACAGGTCTGGGAAGCAGCCATGGCAGCCGCCCACTACCAGTTGGACAACCTATGTGCGATGATCGATGTCAACTGCCTGCAGATCGACGGAGAAGTCGAAAAAGTGATGAACGTCGCGCCGATTGCCGATAAATTCAGGGCCTTTGGTTGGCATGCGATTGAAATAGACGGACACGATATGGCCGCAATTCTTACCGCCCTTGACAAGGCGGACGATATAAAAGGGAAACCGACAGTTATTGTCGCCGCCACGGTCAAGGGCAAGGGAGTGTCCATATTCGAGCACAAGGCTTCATACCATGGCGTTGCACCCAACGATGAAGAGCTGAATACCGCTCTCATATGCCTTGGCTGCTTCGAGGACTGAAAATTGGAAGACCAGGGTCTGAAGGCCGAGGCTTTCAGGATTTGAATTGATATTTAACTTTGAACATATCATTTAACGAAGGGATATACCGATGCATACGATGATTGCAACCAGGGACGCTTACGGCGAGGCTTTGGCGGAGCTGGGTGCTCAAAACAAGGATATAGTGGTTCTCGATGCGGACCTTTCCGGTTCCACAAAAACAGCAGTTTTCGCAAAGAAATTCCCGGAACGATTTTTCAATATGGGTATTGCGGAAGCCAACATGATCGGCACAGCGGCTGGCCTTGCAGCAGCCGGTAAAATCCCCTTCGTCTCGACCTTTGCCATATTCGCTGCGGGGCGCGCGTGGGAGCAGATCCGCCAGTCGGTTGCCTATCCCAAGGCAAACGTCAAGATTGTCCCGACCCACGGCGGCATCACGGTGGGCGAAGACGGCGGGACCCACCAGTCGGTCGAGGACATAGCCATAATGAGAGCCATCCCCAATATGACCGTCATCGTTCCTGCCGACGCCGTGGAGACAAGGAAGGCAATCAGGGCGATTGCCGAATACAAGGGGCCGGTCTATGTTCGCCTCGGACGCAACAAGGTTCCCCCTGTCTTTCCTGAAGATCACTTTTTCGAAATTGGAAGAGGTTGCCAGGTGGCACCGGGTACCGACTTGACATTCGTTACCACCGGGCTCATGACCGGCCAGGCGCTCAAGGCCCTGGAGTTGCTGAACAAAGAGGGAATCTCGGCCAGGGTTGTCCATATAGGCACCATCAAGCCCCTTGACCGGGAAATAATCCTCAAGGCTGCAGAGGAAACCCGCGCCATCGTTACTGCGGAAGAACATTCCATAATTGGGGGGCTGGGCAGCGCCGTTGCAGAACTCCTGTCCGAGGAGCTCCCCACTCCGCTCAAGCGGGTAGGCGTGCATGACAGGTTCGGAACTTCGGGAAAAGCGGAGGAACTCCTCAAATATTTCCTCCTTACCCCTGAAGATCTGGCAGACGCAGCCCGCGAGGTACTGACGAGGAAATAGGCAATGACGGTGAACCCTCTCCGCTCGTCCGCCGGCTTTACCTACATCATGGCGCTGTTTGCCGTCGTGATCTTGGGTATTATGCTTTCCGCCGCGGCCCAGAGCTGGAAAACAATACAGGCTCGGGAAAAGGAGCAAGAACTCCTTTTCCGGGGCATGCAGTACAAAGATGCCATAACCATGTGGTACAAGAAATCCCCGACCTCAACGGGCCAGGCAGTTGCGTTTCCCCTGAACGATCTGAAGGATTTGCTCAAGGACCCGAGGACAACCGGAAGCAGCACGACCCGATACATTCGCGAGCTCTACAAGGACCCCATAACAGGAGAAGATTGGGTACCGATAAAGGGAGGAACAACCGGAGGCATCATCGGTGTCGCCAGCTCCAGTGATAAGGAACCGATCAAGAAATCCGATTTTCCGGCCGGCCTGGAGAGCTTTGAAGGCAAAAAGAAATACAGTGAATGGCAGTTTGTGTACCAAAACGTCACTACTTCTACTGCCCCTGTTCCGCCAGGAAACATCACAACAAAGTAAAATGGAAGAACGAATTATACTCAGTGAAGAAAATTCAGCTTCACCTGCTAAACTTCATTTTTATAACACCCGCCAAAGTCGCGCCAATTCTCGTCAATAGTCCCTTTTAAAAACTTTTAAAAATTATCCGCACAGAATCCGGGAAGATCACCGTCAGGGCGGGCGGACTTGCCTTCTTGCAGCAATTTTCCGAATTCATTTCCATGAGGTCCAAAGGCCTTTCTTATTTCCGGCAGTATTCGTCGCCAGTGATAAATATACAATTGGAGACAACCTGATATAATTCTCTTTACATACTCCGGACGAAGGAGGTTTTCCCATGGACATGAGCAAGATGAGCGAATGCAATTCCAAAACCGGGGAAATTCCGAAGGTTCAGGACAATAATTCGATAAAGTCTCTCACACCCTATTACTGGAGTTGGTATGGTACGATTTTCCCCTCACATGGTCAGGTGGAAAAAGTCATACCGGAAGTCAAGATCGAGGAATAATATTAAAAGAGATTAAGTAAATCATCCTTGTTTCATTATCGGGAAGTTTGCAGCCTTCTCTGAATACGGTCAACTCCGGAGGCAAACCGCGGGGGTGGATTTTGTTCCGAATGCAAGGCAGGTATGGTTTGACGCAGTATGTGCATGGGCCTGGTCATCGCGCCCCAAACTGACTTGTAACCTCCAATAGATTAATCCTGAAAATGACGCCGAATTCATATCCATTATCAAAAATAACGGCCCTCGGTTTCCTCAACCTCGGGCCGTCGTAAATCTTATTCTATTTTTTACGAAGACATACTGTTCCACATACGGTACTCGTAAGCGCCACGGCAATCTCCCTCATCTCGCTGCAGCTGTTATTCAGCACTGCCCTGTCCAATTCATATCTAATATGTTCGGGAATGGAATCTTCTTTAATCAAGGTCCCGTTGATAGCATTTCCTTTTTTTACGATGAGAGACCCCGAATAATCTATGTTCAAGCCGTCTTTATATTCGCATCTCATACAAATACCTCCTCTCCATATTATTTATTATGGCACATCGTTGGCTGAAAAACCATGGATTCAAATACCAAAAACATCGAATATACGGCAGGTTCACGGAGGTAGCGGGACATAACGGACTGGAATACCCCGTTTACCCGATGGCTCACTGTCACTCGCCCGGTAAATTGTGGAATTAATGCTCGATAAGTTTTATTATATAATAAAAGTCATATATTCCAGAAGCCGAGCAAGGGAGTGATGAACTGAATGGAAGCCGTTGACTTTGGCGCTTACGCGAAATACAAGGATGAAATAAAAGAACTTAAAAGGGAAATAGATGCGCTGAAAAAATCAAACAGCGAGTTGGAGCAGAAAGTACAGGAAATCTACGGCGCATATGAAACTCTTCAATATACAACAAGGGGCAGATTGATGTCGTGCAGCGCTGAAATAGTCAGGCTGCGGCAGGAAAATGAGGTGCTGAAGAATGAACTTGGCGCAAAGGGCTGGGAAGAGCAACTATAGCTCTTGTTGAACAGGTACCCCTCAGAAATCAATTTGGCCCTGGTTTCAGAGCCAGCCCTTTTTCTTGAAAATATAAATCGGCAGGATCGCGGATACCACAATGAGGACAAGCGCGATCGGGTAGCCGTAAGACATGTTGAGTTCCGGAATATATCTGAAGTTCATCCCGTAGATACTGGCAATAAGAGTAGGCGGCAGGAATATGACCGACATGACGGTAAATATCTTGATAACCTTGTTCTGTTCGATGCTCAGGTTGTTGAGAAACAGGTCCTGGAGATAATCGAGACGCTCGAAGTTGAAGTTGACCGAGATGATGAGTGAGTTGACATCCTTGATCATCATGCTCAGTTCCTTTTTCTGACTGTCCGAAATCATGGTGCTTTTCAGAAGTGACGAGAGGACACGATGCTTGTCCGACAGATTCTCGCGGAATGTTATGTTGACATCCTCATAGGTGGTGATGTAGTCGAGAAATTCACCCGGATTGTCGAATGATTTTGAATCCTTCCGACCTATGGTGACAATCTCCTTCGCCAGATTTTCTATATGATCGGCGTCGGTATCGACGCGGATGGCAAGGATGCCGGACAGCACATCCGCCCCGTCATGGAAGGCCCGGGCATTGAGACGCAGCTTTTTCGAGAAATCGGCAAAAATTCTCATTTCGGAAAAGCGGACGGTTGTCAGGAAGTTATCTTTGAGAATGAATGAAACCGTCTCGCTCAGTGTACGGTCCATTTCCTTGACCAGAAAGAAAGTGTTGATCCATATGCCGCTCTCGTCCTCCCAGTAACGCGAGCTGTATTCGATCTCTTCCGATTCCTGCCGCGTAGGAAGCTCCAGCCTGAGAACCCGCTCCACCGCGACACCTTCTTCAGGGGAAAGCGATAGAAGGTCGAGCCAGATGAGGTGGGTGGGATCCAGTTCTTCCAGTTGCGCAGGTTCCAGTATTACCGCTTTATATGTGTCTTCAGATTTAAGGAAAGCCCTGATCATTTTCTGTCCCTGTCATTGTTCGAGGCATCGTATTTCCGGACGCGGTGTATTATAGGAAACATGCTAAGGAGAGTAACGAAGGATCAGCTAAAGGTCAAGAACTTAACCGGTAATCGGCAAACTGTCATAAACATCACTACCGCATTTACATGTATTCCAATTTTTCACCCCTAAAGGGAAAGCTCCCGGTGGTCACTGAAAAGATCGTCCCGAAGCTTTGCCACATCCTCGTTTTCCAGATACTCGTCGAAACCCATCACCCTGTCGATTATTCCGGCTGGGGTTATCTCCACAATCCTGTTCGCAACCGTCGAAATGAACTCGTGGTCGTGGGAACAGAACAGCACCACCTCGGAAAAGGCGATCAGTCCGTTGTTCAGGGCGGTTATGGATTCCAGATCAAGGTGATTGGTCGGTTCGTCGAGAATGAGAGCGTTTGCGCCGGACAACATCATCCGTGAGAGCATGCAGCGTACCCTCTCTCCCCCTGATAGTACTCCGGTTTTTTTCATCGCCTCCTCGCCGGAGAAGAGCATCCGCCCGAGAAAACCACGGGCAAATGACTCTCCTTCCTTGGGAGGAGCAAACTGTCCAAGCCACTCGATAAGGTTCAGGTCATTTACGAAGAAAGAACCGTTATCCTTCGGAAAATAGGACGGGGTGATGGTTACGCCCCAGCGAAAACTACCGCTGTCCGGCTCCAGTTCCCCTGCCAGGACCTGGAAAAGTGTCGTTTTGGCCAGGCTGTTTCCCCCGACGAAAGCTATCTTGTCCCCTTTGCACACGGTCAGGGTCAGGTCGTTAAAGACGGGAACACCATCGATTGCTTTCGAGAGTCCCCTTACCTCCAGGATGATATCTCCACACGGCCGTTCCGGCTTGAAAACGACATAGGGATACTTGCGTGAAGACACCGGCATATCCTCTATTGTGAGTTTCTCCAGAAGCTTTTTCCGGGAGGTGGCCTGCTTCGCTTTCGACGCATTGGAACTGAAGCGCTGGATAAATTCCTTGAGTTCATTGGCCTTGTCGGTAATCTTGCGGCTTTCCTCCTGTTTCTGCCTGAAATGCAACTGGCTCGCCTGGTACCAGAAATCGTAATTGCCCACGTAAACCTGGATCTTTCCGAAATCTATATCTGCGATATGGGTGCAGACCTGGTTTAGAAAATGACGGTCATGGGAAACAACAATTACCGTGTTGGGGAATCGGTAAAGGAAATCTTCAAGCCATGATACGGACTTAAGATCGAGGTGGTTGGTAGGTTCGTCCAGAAGCAGCACATCCGGGTTTCCGAACAGAGCCTGGGCGAGAAGCACCCTCACCTTCTCTCCACCTTCAAGTTCCTTCATTTTCCTGTGACGGAGTACTTCCGGAATACCCAGCCCGTTCAGAAGCACTGCCGCCTCGGATTCGGCCTCGTAGCCGTTCATCTCCGCGAATTCAGCCTCAAGTTCAGCGGAACGTATTCCGTCCTCCTCACTGAATTCCGTCTTGGAGTAAATAGCCTCGCGTTCGACCATGATACTGTGCAAACGTTCGTGACCCATGATGACGGTATTGAAGACCGTCTCTTCATCAAAAACGAACTGGTCCTGGCGCAACACGGCGATTCTTTCCCTGCTGCCGACGGATATCTCACCATGGTCCGGCTGGATGTCACCTGAAAGAATTTTCAGGAAAGTCGATTTTCCGGCGCCGTTGGCTCCAATCAGACCGTAACAGTTGCCCGGGGTAAACTTCATGTTCACATCTTTGAATAAAACCCTTTTGCCGTAGGAAAGGGATACATTTGAAACGCTGATCATATCTTGCAGCTCCTTCTTGACTTCAAAAATAAAAAACCACAGGGCCAAGCCCTGTGGTTCAGGTACTGTTCATATATAAATGTATAACATTATTGTTGTTCCGGCCGCAATCCTTTTTTCACTGCCCCTGTAGCCACATGAGGCTGCCCGATTTTTGTGCAAACAGCAACAAACCCGGTTGTTTCACCCATGTTTTTCAACAATCCCCGGCTTTGTCAACACCCATATCCACAGTTACTGTGGAACAGATAGTCAGAGCTTCCAAAAGAAGCTGGTTTGACTTGAGCACATCCGGAACACCCTGGAAATTTTCAGACTGAGCGGGAATGGGACCCTACCGGAGCAAAGAGCATAGCTTTCATACAAACCGGCAGATAACTAAGCCGTCATCCTGAACTGCCCGACCAGCCTGTTCAGGTCATCGGCAAGGATTGCCAGCTGACCCGCCGCCGCCGCGGTTTCACGCGTTCCCGTGGCGGTTTCGTTCACCACCTCGGTTATTTGCTGGATATTGCCGCTGATTTCGCTGGTTGTTGCGGTCTGCTGTTCTGCCGCGGTAGCTATCTGGTTCACCTGCATCGCCACGGAATTGATCTGTTCGAGTATCCCCTGCAGGGCTTTCCCGGATCTGCAGGCCTCAGAGGTGCCTTCTTCAACGTCTTTCACCCCCTGTTCCATTGCGACGACAGCGGTCCTGGTCTCTCTCTGGATCGCCTTGATCATTTCACTGATCTCGCGGGTTGCTTTTGTAGTGCGTTCAGCCAGAGCCCTGACCTCATCGGCCACCACGGCGAATCCGCGGCCCTGCTCTCCAGCTCGTGCCGCTTCTATGGCCGCATTGAGGGCAAGCAGGTTTGTCTGGTCGGCTATATCCTCGATAGTTCCGATGATCTCGCCTATTTCATCGGACCTGCTTCCCAGACTCTCAATGGTCTGTGCCGATTCCCTTACACGACTGGAGACCCTGTTCATAACTTCAACCGTCCCGGCCACAATGTCAGAGCCCGAAGCAGCCAGCTCGCTCGCCTGCCTGGAACCGTCAGCCGCCACCGTGCAGTTTCTGGCAATCTCGGACGAGGTGGCCGCCATTTCCTCGCTGGCGGTGGCGACTGCACTTGTCTGGTCAACAGTCTGCTGTATCCCGGCAGCCATAGATTCTGAACTTCCTGACAGTTGGGTCGCGGCGCTTGAAAGCCCCTCTGCGTTTCTGGATATGCTCGCTACGATATCGTGGAGCTTGCCTATCAGTCTGTTGATTCCTGAGGCCAGACCGCCAATTTCATCATTGGAAGTAACAGGAATCGTCCTGTCAAGATCTCCACCATCGGCAGCAAGTTCATTGACAGTCTGCGCTATTCTCAGAATATGCCGGATGATCGCTTTCCTGAAAAAGAGATAGATACTGCCAAGCAGGATCAAAAAGAAACATATCCCGACGATAGAGAGCAGAACGCCCAGCTTCAATATACTTTCGTAACCATCCTGAATGGTTGTGGTCAGGAGAATGCCGCCCAGGTATTTCGCACCTGCTTCATGACATGACTGGCATCCTGCATCATTTTTCAGCGGAACGGCTATGCTCAATAAATGTTTCCCGTTCTCCAGGCTCTTAGTCTCCACATTTCCGCCAATACGCAACGCCTCCAGGATATCTGCGTTCGCCGTTGCATCGGTTCCAACTCCGCTTTCATTCCCTTTTGCGTCAAAGACTTTCAGATTAACAATGAAAGGGTTTTCTCTTACCTTATTTATATATCTGGTTACTTCCTTGTTGTCGCCTTTCATCATATATTCATCGATATCTCCAATGATGAGAGAAGCGATGTCGCGAGCGTTTTTCAGCTCCAGCTTCATGGTCGAATCCGATTGCAGCCAGATGGCGATCACCCCCAGGGATGCAAAACCGCAGGTAAGCGTTACTGCCAGGATAACTAGAACTTTGCCGGTGAGTTTATTGGTAAACATCTGCCCTCCTTGCCCTATTCTGTCTCTTTTGACATGACAAAATATCAGCATCAAAAACGTTATCAATACACTATGGACTCTTCGGCATCTCTTTGTATAACTTTAGTAACAATCATGTAAGAATTTTCCTGACACGATCTAGGCAATATCATGAATTAGCAGGTTTGAATTGCAGATTTCGTCACTGAAGCAACGCTTAAAATGAAAAAATAATCGTACTCTCAGAATGGCTCAGTTAAATGAAAGATGGATTTTATGGTGGAAAGTTGCTCAGGGAAGTATATTCACTTCTGTTCCAACCGTGATGATTCGCGCCAGATCGAGCCCCTGTTCATTGAACATGGCGAAACAGCCACCCGTTACCCGTTTGCCGACCCGTTTCGGGTTATTGGCGCCATGAATTCGATATATTGCGCCCTTCCTTGTCCTGTGGGAAAGCGTGATCTTGAATTTTCCCATGTAATTAAGGGGATGACCGGGCGGAACAGCGCTGGGAAGATCGATACCCCGATCCCTGAAGATTCTGCGTGAATAGGGAGTCGGATACCACCACGGATCAAAATAAATGCCGGTTACCTTACCGCGGCCGGTGGGATAGATATCAAGCCCCCGAACCGCAGTCCCTACCGGATACTCCTTCAAAGGGAGCAATTTGCCGGAGGCGGTTTTCTCGTATAGTACGAGGGTGTTGTGGCTGATGCTTATTTCGATATAATACCTACTGCCGGATGAAGGTACGGTTGGTTCAAATGTGTCGGACGCTCTGTTTTGCCCATGGACCGGGGAAACAAGAAACATCAGAAGCATAATGAGAAAGAGGGCAAAGTTGATATTCTTCAACACAGGCAACTCCTGAATTTTTCCGCAAGCTTTTACTTCGGGCCACAATAAAAACCCGCACAGATGGATGCTTCAAGTTGTTTGAAAACAGACATCAACTTTTATCCCCAAGCCTGTATGCAACTTGACAATTCGATGTGAGAGATAATGATCCCTGCATTTTAATTATACCCGATCCAAGCCCTTCAAGCCAAAACGGGAAATTATATTCAGGAATCGCGCTTCTGCACGTTTCTATCCGACCCCGGCAAACAAAATAATTAAATTTTTGTCAACATTCTGCTGGCCCGTTCGTTATAATTTACTAAACTGCCCACGGCAACAAGCGAGGGATTAATCGACACAGTTTACTATATTGTTTGAAAGGAGTTCAGAATGAAGAAATTTTTGTTCTGCATGGCCATGGTGCTGATGGTGCCTGTCGCTCAGTCCAACGCGGCTGATGTCGGAGTAAGTATCGGTGTCAATGTCGGAGCACCCCCTCCCCCGGTGTATGCCGCACCTCCTGTTGTAATCGCTGCCCCACCGGAATTCGTCGCCCCGCCACAACTCGGATTTTACGTAGCTGTCGGGATTCCGTATGATCTGTTCTTTCTTGGTAGCCGTTACTATCTCCACAGGGGAAACATCTGGTATTCAGCCCCCTATTATGACGGTCCATGGCTGACGATTCGCTACGGCAACGTTCCATATGGAATCAGAAGACACCCGTTTAACAGGATTCATCATTACAGAGACTACTATTACCGGAATCACCGAAATTATCGTGGACACGAATATCGCCATTTCCGACCGACGTATCGAAACCGGGGATACGAACATCGTGGCGGAGGAAATTACGGCAGAGGGCATGGCGGACATGGCAGAGGTGGAGGAGAACACGGACACGGGAAACGTTAACATTGAACCCAAAAACGGCAGTTGGAGGTGTCCACAGTAAGCGACTCAGGCCTGTTTCGTTGCTGCTCTTGGCGAAATGGAGTGTGGACAGCCGATATTGTCTGAACCCGCAGGGTGAGTTTATCGGCTGTAGCGAAATGAGCTTAGAGCAGCAGATACAGGCCTCCGGAGCGAACGGAGGATGCCCGCAACTGCCGAATCAAGGTTGAATGATTGAAGGGCGGCACGGAAGTGATGCTTGACCGCTGATGACGCCATCCACCAAGGCGAGAAAAATGCTTTCACTTTTTGGGAAATAAAGTAAAAAGCGGGTCGTCAAAAATTTTGTCGGCCTTTTTTATTGTACTGCTGCTCTTTATGGGTATTCTATACGAAATATCTGAAAATGCATGTGCCGGATTATTACAAAACTGAATTCCGGATGGAGGGATTCCATGAATTACTGCGATATGTTCAGAGTGGAGCCGGGAAGCAAAGTCAGCCTGCTGAAGATCAGTCCTGACTTCAAGGACAAGAACATGGACAAGGAGTCCGCCAACGAGGAGGTTACCGAACAGAACCTGAGACTGTGCGACCTGCAGTATCTGTTATACGCGGAGAACAAGCGTTCACTACTGATCTGCCTGCAGGCGATGGACGCAGCCGGCAAGGACGGCACGATCAGGCACGTGCTCGGCGCCATGAACCCGCAGGGTACAAGGGTGCATGCATTCAAAGCCCCGACCGGCGAGGAACTGGCCCACGATTTCCTCTGGCGCGTCCACATGCGTGCTCCCGGCAAAGGGGAAGTCACGATATTCAACCGGTCGCATTACGAGGATGTGCTTGTTGCGCGGGTTCACAACCTTGTGCCCCGCAAGGTCTGGAAAAAACGCTATGACATCATTAACAATTTCGAGAAAAATCTCGTTGAAAACGGGACCCATATCCTTAAATTCTTTCTGCATATAAGCGAGGAAGAGCAGCTTCGCCGCTTTAAACAGCGTCTCGACGATCCCGCGCGCCACTGGAAGATCAGCGATGCCGATTACTCCGAGCGGAAACTCTGGCCGCAATACATGGAGGCATATGAAGAAGCATTGAGCAGGACCAGTACAAAATATGCAAACTGGTTCGTAATCCCGGCAAACCACAAATGGTTCCGGAACCTTGCGGTATCAAGGATTGTCTCGGAAACCATGGAGTCATTCGACATGAAGTTTCCCGCTGCAAAGGCGGACATCGATGAAATCCGCAAGCAGTATCACGCCGCAGCGGAAAATGGATCATGATCTTTTCTTCCGGAGTCCCGTAATGAGTAAATGCAGTTTTGCCATTATAAAAAAGGCCGTCCGCAACCTGGTTTTTCCCAGGTTGCGGACGGCCTCTTCTTCGTTTTACGTTTTAAAAGGCTGGAACCGCACAGCCAATCAACAATGAGATATGAAATTCAAACCTTGCCAGGGCTGATTCCACCCGGCATTTTACTTCTTGTCGTGTTCGGAGTTGACCAGTTTAATGACATCTTCGGTAAGGTCTTTGACTTCAACGTTGTCGCCGACATAGAGAATTCCTTTCTTTTCGGCAACACCGGCATACCCGTTATCTTCGGCGTATTTACCGACCACTTTTTCAATCTTCTTGAATAGGGTGCCGAGAAGCTCGTTTTCCCGTGTCTGCAACTCTTTCTGTGCATTCTGCACGTATTTCTGAAAATCTTCGATCTTTTTCTGAAACTCCTTAGCCTTGGCACTTCTTTCCTTCGGAGTCAGAGTTTGGATCTTAGCTTCTATGGCCGCCTTCTGCTTTTCCAGATCCTTCTGTTTTGCCTCAATTCGTTCCTTGTATTTTTCGCTTTTGGCCTTCATCTCGGCATAAGCGGCTTTGCCGGGGACCGATTCTTTGGCAACAGTGGGCATATCCACATAACCTATCTTCACCTTTGACGCATGTTCAGATCCTGCGGCAATAACCGATACGGAATTTGAAGGAGCAATCGGCTTTGCCGGCACGGCTTCAGTTGTCGGTTTAATTTCGGAAGCTGCAGTCTTCTGCTGGACAACCGGCACCGTTTCCGCGGCCATGACCGGAAGGGACAGGAATAACGCCAAAGCTACGGAAAAAACATAAACAGCGACTTTTTTCATTACAACACCTCTTTCCCGGCGGCGGAGTTTTTACCCCGCTCAGCCTGTTTTTTGGATTCAGTAAAACGGAAGGGCTCCTTCTTGCGGAGGTTCTCGCTAAAGAATCTCGGTAAGCTCTATCTCGTAGTGCAAGTCTTCTCCTGCCAGGGGATGGTTGGCATCGAATGTTATGCTTTCTTCAGTTACTTCCACTACTACAACCTCAAGGTCTTCATCGTCCTCATCCGTGAGCACGAGTTCATCGCCGGCCTCCGGGACCAGGTCTTCAGGCAGTTCCTTCCGCGGAACAGTGAAAACCCTGTCAGCGTCATACTCTCCGAAAGCGTCTTCCGCCTTGATAATCACCGTTCTCTTCTCACCGGGAGACATCCCTTCCAGAGTTTCATCGATCTGGGGAAAGAAATCCCCCTCCCCGATGGTCAGTTCCTCGGGACCTCCGCCACAACCGCAGCCGCACTCATCTGATGCATGCTCATCTGATTCACAACCGGTATCATCGAATGTCGAATCAAAAACGGTGCCGTCTTCGAGCCTGCCCGTGTAGTTTATTCTTACCTTGTCGCCTTTTTTCGCTTTTGTCATTTGATTGCCTTTCTATGGACGCTTGATCATTTGCGGCCTGAATTCATTTTCAACCATATTAGCGGGGAAGAAGACCGTACGTCCACTAAATTCGTTTAAGAAGGAAAAAAGAGCGAGCAAAACATAATAATTACAGCTGGTTTAGCTATCCAAAACCGGAATCAGCCCGCGACGGCAACCCCGATCATCCGTCCGATTGAAAAAGTTACCCCTGCGGCAACCAACCCGAACAGCACCTGCCGTGTTCCGGAATAGGCCACCGAACGCCCGGTAAAGAGGGTTATTGCCGTACCAATCAGAAACAGCCCTGAGGCACTGAGACCGGCACTGGCAAAAATAGCGGAGCTTCCTGAAAAAAAGATGTATGGAATGACCGGCAGGATCGCCCCAGCAGCGAACAGAAAAAAAGATGTGAACGCCGCCTCCCACGCCGATCCACCGAGTTCATCCGGATCGATTCCCAGTTCGTCGCGGGCAAGCGTCTCCAGCGCCGTATCGGGGTCTTCCATGATCCGGGCTGCCAGGGAACGCGCCTCCGATTCCTGAAGGCCGCGGGCCTGATATATCAGCACAAGCTCTTCGATCTCCTCCTCGGGGTCTGCTGCAATTTCTTCCTTCTCAGTGTTTATCTGCTTTCTGTAAAGTTCCCGGGAACTCTGTACCGAAATCCATTCTCCCAGCGCCATGGAAATAGCACCCGCCAGCAACCCTGCAAAACCGGTCAGAAGAATCGCCTTTCCGGACATCTGCGCACCTGCGACACCCATGACAAGATTAAAATTGGACAGCAGCCCGTCACTAGCGCCCAGTACCGCCGCCCGGAGAGCATTTCCCCCCGCACCGCGGTGCCGCCCTTCTATCTGGGCGACCGCCGCGCCCCCCTTACCGCCCTGCACAGATTCGTCGATACGGCGCAAGAGACGGGCATGGGATTGCTCGGTCGCAATCATGTCCTTGGCCTCTGGCTGCCGGCCGTAACCTTCCGATGCATTTCTTTCGACTGCGGTAAGCGTGGGAAGAACGGTTTCGACTCCGAAGCGTCCGGCCAACCAGGAAAGGACCCGGGTTCGCCAGGAGGGATGAAATGACGGCACCTTCGCCCCTGCCTCTTCCAGCCGTTTCGCCCATGACACAGCATGATCCTGCTCTGTATCGGCCAGCCGGCGGTAAATTTCGGCAATGTCCGGGTTTTTTTCATTTGCCGCCAACACCCGGTAAAGGGCGGCGCTGTTCAGTTCATCGAGCAGGTTGGCGCGATATCTTCTGATATCCTGTCTGGTTGCCATCAGCCCCCTCCAGGTCAGTGCGGGTCTTCCATCGGAAGAACCGCGGCATCTTGCCGCTTTTTCTGTTTCGCATGATCGGCTGCGAGAAACATGTACATTGACGGTACCACGAACAGAGTGAACAGAGTCCCAATGGAAATTCCGGTCATGATTACCAGCCCCATGTTAAATCGGCCCACCGCTCCGGCGCCGGATGCGGTAACCAGCGGCAGAACCCCCAGGACCATGGCCGCGGTGGTCATCAGGATCGGCCGCAGACGAATCCCTGCAGCCATCTCCACTGCTTCGCGCTTGCTCTTTCCTTCCCGCTGCTGATCGTTTGCGAACTGCACAATGAGGATACCGTGTTTGCTGATCAAACCGATCAGGGTCACCAGGCCGACCTCGGTGTAGATGTTAAGACTCGCGCCGCCGATCCCGAGGCTGATGAAGATCATCGCCCCGCAGATGGACATCGGTACGCTCACCAGCACTATAATCGGGTCACGGAAGCTTTCGAACAGCGCCGCCAGAGCCAGGAAAATAATGATCAGAGCGAAGAAGAAGGTAACAATCAGAGCACTCGATTCCTGCACATACTGACGCGACTGTCCGGCGTAATCGATGCTGTACCCTTGGGGAAGCGCTTCTTTCGCCAGGGACCTGAGCGTTTCCAGGGCCTGGCCCAGGGTGACACCGGGCATCGGAACCGCGGACAGGGTAGCCGAGTTAAGCTGCTGGAAATGATTGATCGATTCCGGCACAACGGTCGTCTTGAGACTGGTGACGGTGGAAACGGGAATTGCAGACCCGCCGGAGGTATTGATATAGTAATCCTTCAGCTGGTCGGGATTGAGACGGTCACGCTGCATCACCTGCGGAATGACCTTGTAGGAACGGCCTGCAAGACTGAAGTAATTGACATAGCCGCCGCCGAGCATGGAGCCGAGGGAACCGCCGACGTCCCGCATGGTCAGCCCGAGCTGTGCCGACTTGTCGCGGTTTATCTCCACAGTGGTCTGCGGTTTGTCTATCTTGAGATCGGTATCCATGAAGATGAACATGCCGCTTGCCATTGCCTTGCCCAGCAGGGTCTGGGAAACTCCGTTAAGCCGGTCATAGGAATCGGTGGTGCCGATGACGAATTGCACCGGCAGCCCGCTGCCGGCACCAGGCAGCGGTGAAGGAAGAAACGCTACCGCCTGTACGCCGGCAATCCCGCCGAGCTTTATCTGCGCCACCGGCATCAATGCCATGGAGGTACGGGTACGTTCGTCCCACGGCTTCAATACCATGCCTGCGATTCCGGAATTGAGTCCGCTGATGCCATCCAACTGGAATATATGGTCTGTTTCGGGAAAGGCGGCAAACGTTTCGTAAACCTGACGCGATGAGAGTTGCGTCTGCTGCAGGGTGGCATCGGGCGCTCCCGTTATCAGGGAAAGGATTATCCCCTGATCCTCCTGGGGAGCCAGTTCGCTCTTCGAAGTCGCATAGAGGAAATAAATACTTACAAGTATTATCACCGCGAATACACCCACTACCGGCAGCGAGTTCAGCGCGCCGCGGAGCAGTCGCTCGTAAGTACGGTGAATAAAATTGAACTGACGGTCAATGAAATCGACGAAGCGATGCTTGTCTTCATGGTTGTAAGGTTTCAGAGAACGTGAACACATCATGGGAGAAAGAGTCAAAGCAATAATAGCCGATACGGTCACAGCTCCTGCAAGGGTATAAGCAAATTCCGTAAAAAGCGCGCCTGTGAGCCCGCCCATGAAGCCTATCGGAACATATACCGCGATAAGAACGATCGTAATGGCGATGATAGGCCCGGCCAGCTCACGTGCCCCCCTGAGCGATGCCTGCAGGGGCGGGATTCCGTCTTCAATATGCCGGTGTACGTTTTCCACCACGATGATTGCGTCATCGACGACCAGCCCGATGGCGAGCACCAGTGCCAGCAGGGTAAGGAGATTAATGGTATATCCCAGCGCCAGCATGATGAAAAACGCACCGATCAACGACAGCGGCATGGCTATAGTCGGTATGATCACCGATCTTACGGAGCCGAGAAACAGGAAAATCACCACGGTTACTATGAGGAGAGCTTCGATCAGGGTGAAAATCACTTCGTGAATGGAGCTGTTCACGTATTTTGTCGCATCGTACACTATCTTGCCGTTCAGACCTTCCGGCAGCTGCTGCTCGATGGCCGGAAACACCTTGCGCACGTTGCCGATGACCGTCAGCAGGTTGGCCGTGGGAGCGACCTTGATGCCGATGTAGACGGCGCTCTTGCCGTCGAAGGCGACCGAAGTGTCATAGTCTTCCGAACCGAGCGTGACTTTTGCCACATCACCCAGTCTGACGATCGCACCGTTCTGTGACTTTATTACCAGTTTGCGAAACTCGTCAACCGAGTGCAGGCCGGTGGCAGCGGTGAGGTCAACTGTCACCATCTGCCCTTTCGTGCGCCCCACCGCGGAGATAAAATCATTGGCGGCAAGGGCGTTGCTCACATCGGTTCCCGTCACTCCATACGCAGCGAGTTTATCCGGTTCCAGCCACGCACGCATGGCGAACTGGCGCTTGCCGAGTATCTCCGCCGTCTGCACACCCTCCACCGCCTGCAGCTTCGGCTGCACCACGCGTATCAGGTAATCGGTTATCTTGTTGGTGGGCAACTCTTTGCTGTAAAACCCCATGTACATGGAGTCGATGGTCTCGCCTATGGCTACGGTTATGGTCGGCTGCTGGGAATCCTTCGGCAGCTGGTTGAGCACTGCGTTGACCTTGGTATTGATTTCGGTCAGGGCCTTGTTAGGATCGTAATTCAGGCGCAGATTGGCCTGGATGGTACTGGCACTCTGAGTACTCTTGGAGGTGAGATAATCGATGCCGTTCGCCTGGGCGATGGAATTTTCCAGGGGAGTGGTGATAAAGCCGGATACCAGGGCCGGGTCGGCTCCGGTATAAACTGTCTGAACTGTCACCACGGCATTCTGTGTCTCCGGATATTCCCGCACCGGCAAAAGATCGAGCGAACGCAAACCCAGCACAAGAATCAGCAGACTGACCACCGTGGCAAGCACCGGCCGGCGGATGAAAATATCGGTAATGTTCATATGGGTCCCTTAATCAGAAGAAGGCATATATACTGAGAACCGTATCCTTACCACTGAGACCAGGAGTCACAGAGAGGAACAATCTTTACGATAATCAGTCAAAAAATGGACTTTCAATAATCTGATAAATGTGTAAATTTAATTATAATTACTCAGTAAAAACTGCGAGTTTCCGTGTCTCAGCGACAAAAAACTTTTCCTGTTTTATTCGTCCACGGGCTTGGGTGCGACCTCGTTTCCGGGCTGCACCTTGTTATTGATGATCACCGTGCTTCCGCTCCTCAGTTTGACCTGGCCGCTGGTGACCACAAGGTCGCCTTCGCTGATCCCCTTGAGAATTGACACCTGGTCGCCCCTTGTGCCGTCAACGGTCACGAAAATCTGCTTTGCCGTCAGCAACGGTTTACCATCCGGCCCTTTTCCGCTTTTCTCGACAATATAGACAGTCTCTCCGTAAGGATTGTAAGTAACAGAGGTTTGCGGCAGGGTCAGGTAACGTTTTGTTTCGCCGGCCATAATCTGCACAGACGCGTACATACCGGGAAGCAGTGAGTGGTCCGGATTGGCAATTGTCGCCTCAGCCTGGAAATTGCGTGTTGCCGGATCGACCTTGGGATCAATAGTGGCTATTTTTCCGGGAAAAGTTCTGCCGGGGAATGTATCGGTACTGAGAACAACCTTCTGTCCAGCCGATATTCGGGCAAGTTCCTGCTGCGGCAGATAGAAATCCACATAGAGTTTGTCCAGCGACTGCAGGGTGACGATCTTGTCGCCCGGGTTCAGGTATTGCCCCGGATTCACGGTGCTGATGCCGAGGCGCCCGGCAAATGGAGCGCTGATGGTCTTTTTATCCACCAGAGCTTTCTGCTGTGCAACCAGGGCTTGTTTACTCTTGAGATCTGCGGCGTCCGCGTCAAGGGTTGCCTGGCTTACCGCCTTTACGGCAAACTGCTTCTTGTCGCGCTCATATACGGTGCCGGCAAGTTCAGCGGCGGCTTCGAGCGAACCCAACTGGGCAATGTCGGAGTCGGCGTTAAGCTGCACGAGCAACTGACCGCTTCTGATGTCCTGTCCCGACCTGAAATGTATAGACCGCACAAGGCCTGCAATTTCGGTGGTCACATCAACGCCGCGTACCGCGCGCAGGCTGCCCACCGCCTTGATTTGCGGCTGCCAGCTCTGGTATTCGGCCTTCATTGCCGTTACCACCACAGGTGGGGCTTTTTGCGAAGACATGGCCTTTTTGATCATCTTCGACTTGAAGATCTGGAACCCGAAAATGGCGCCGAACAGAAGGCCCACACATAACAGCATTATTACCATGCGCTTGGTCATAAAATAACTCTCCATGTGAATTTCCATGTGATCATATACATATTCTCGTCAATCTTTTTGCGTTGCCGCCGCTTCGGTCTGCCTGGGAAGGTTCCACCACCCGCCGCCCATCGCCTGAAACAGCGCCGCGGTGTCCGCAAATCGTGCGGCCCGCGATTGGACCAGGCTGATCAGGGCTTGCTGATGCTGACGTTCGGCGTTGAGAAGCGACAGGTAGCTGACTGCGCCGAGATTGAACTGATTTCGGGTAAGATCCAGCGAATCCCGCGCGGCCGTTTCAGCTTCAGCCTGGGCCTTGAGGGTTTGCGCGTCCAGGTCCAGCGCCCGCAGTACATCTGCAACATTTTGAAAGGCCTGCAGGACGGTTTCGCGGTATTGGGCAGCGGCCTGATCATAGGCGGCAATTGCGGCGCGGCGTTTGGCCATCAACTCTCCGCCGCGGAAGATCGGCTGGAGCAACGCTCCGCCAAGAGACCAGATCGACGTACCGCTGGCGAATAGGCTTCCCAGTTTGACGGCCTCCGACCCGTAATTACCCGATAGCGTCAGCTGTGGAAACAGGTTTGCGGTTGCCACCCCGATCTGGGCGCACGCCGAATGCAGGAGCTCTTCCGAGGCGCGGATGTCCGGCCGCTGGTGTACCAGCGAGGACGGCAGACTGACCGGCAGATCCTGCGGCAATTCAAACCCGTCAAGCTCGAATTGCGGCAGAGTTCCCGCCTCGCCGGGTGGTTTGCCGGCTAAAACCGCCAACAGGTGGCGCGTCTGTGAGAGCTGTTTTTCCAACGGCGGCAGAGTTGCCCGAGTCTGGGCAAGTTGCGCCTGTTGGGCGAGCACGTCGGAACGGGAAACTCCTCCGAGATTAAACTGCCTTTCCACCAACCCCAGTTGCAACTCCTGCACGGCAATGATTTCACGAGTCGCCTTGATCTGTGCGCGAATGGAAGCTTCCTGCACAGCGGTTGTGACAATGTTGGAGGTGAGAGTAAGCCGGGCGCCTTCGAACAGGAAACGCTGATTATCGACCTGCGCCTGCAGGACCTCAAGGCCGCGCCGTGTTGCTCCGAAAATGTCGAGAGTGTATGAAACGCTTACTGAAGCGTTATAAAGTGTGAACACCCCTCCGGAGGCTTCCGGCTGGCCGAACGAGGCACCGGTGAACTCGCTTCGTTTAGCCGAAAAGCTGCCGTCCACACTGGGAAACAATGCTCCCAGCTGGGCGCGCCGGTTCTCCCTTGCCTCAACAAGTGCGGCCTGCGCCGCAGCCAGAGTTGGGCTGTTCTTCAGAGACTCATCTATGAGTTTGGCCAGAGCCCTGGAATGAAATAACGTCCACCACTGGGAAGGTATCTCCTTGCCGGGGACAAAGAGCTGCGTAGCGCCACCTGGCGTAGGTGATACTGCTGTTTCCGGCGGCAGCGGCGATGCGGTATATGTGTTCGCGCCGGTGGCTGGGGGTACATGGAAATCGGGACCTACTGCGCATCCGCCCGTCAAAATGGCGATCAAAAAGGTTGCAGTCCATAGACGAATAGGTTTAGACACGTTTTCACTCCATATTTTCAGGATGTCCGACGGGGACCATCAGTTGCCTGACCGGCAATTCCCCCAAGAACAAGGGTAAGCATACGTACCAGCCCCATCAGGTCAATCCCCGGCTTTTCCCTGCAGAGCTGTTCTTCCATTGCCACATTCAAAACACCGATGATAATCCACATCGTGTCACCGGCATCTACGGGAGCGAACTCTCCAGAGCTGACCCCCTGTTCTACTAGCTTTCGCACTTTAGCCTGCAGTTTTTTGTGATATTCGTCAAAGTCGAAGAATGGAGCGCCCTGCGGCGGCCCGTAATAGATTGAATACATCAGGCGTGCCGTATCGAGATGCTTGAGAAAAAGCATGAATAAGCTTTCGCAGAGCCGTTTGAGCGAGTAACCGGTGCTGTCGCCGTCACTGCCGGGGAACGAATCTAGAAGCTCGTCCAGAAGTCCGAATGGTTCCCGCATAAGATTCAGGTAGATGCCTTCCTTGCTGCCGAAATAGTAGTAAAGGGCTGGCTTGGTGACCCCGGCAACCTCGACAATCTCGCGGACCGAAGTCGCCGCATAACCCTTGCGCGTGAACAATTCGAGTGCAGCAGACAGGAGCCGGGAGCAAACCTCGGGCGTCTGGCTGTTATCTTTTTCGGAAAACGACATAACTTTCATTTACCTGTTATCATTGACGGCTGATATATTTACCTAACGGTAAGTATTACAACTTCTGTAATTTGTCAAGGGTGGAAATTCGAGTGGATAAATTAGTCCCATCAGGCCGGAAAGCCGCCGGTATCACAAGCCGTCAGGCGGCAAAATATCCTTTACAAAAAAAAATTGATATACTATAGTTCGTTTTTGCGGAGAGATGTCCGAGCGGTTGAAGGAGCACGCCTGGAAAGCGTGTGTATGTTAATAGCGTACCGAGGGTTCGAATCCCTCTCTCTCCGCCATAGTTATTTCATCGTCGGGAAATATCCGCCGGCGACTTGCCGATAGCCGGGTGAGCTATGTTTTTGCGGAGTCAGACTGATAGCTGGGTCCTGCGCAATGGAAGGTTATGAACTCCGTCAGGTCCGGAAGGAAGCAGCGGCAGTAACCGCCCCCGTGTGCCGCGGGGAACCCAGCTATCAGCTGTGCCCGCAACCTTTTTACGCATGTTGAAACCGGTCCGGGCACTGAAGATATCGGCTTCGGGACGATGCGGAAACCCGAATAGCGGTGAACAAAATCCGGCCTCCCGCATCGATTTCGATCTTCGCATGTATCATCAATGATTGCAGCGAGGTTCAAATCGCGTGTCCTACCTTGTATTAGCCAGAAAATGGCGTCCCCAGACTTTCGGCGACCTTGTCGGACAGGAGCATGTCAGCAGGACCCTTCAGAACGCCATTGGTTCCGGCAGGGTTGCCCATGCATTTCTCTTTACCGGGGGCCAGGGGCGTCGGTAAAACCAGTGCCGCTGCGCATCCTGGCCAAGGCGCTGAATGCGAAAACGGTCCATCTGCCGAGCCGTGCAACGCTTGCTCCGCCTGCACTTCCATAACCCCGGCAAATCCGTCGATGTCTTCGAGATCGACGGCGCGTCAAACACCGGCGTGGATGATATCCGCGAGTTGCGGGAAAACATCAAATATCTCCCTTCTTCCGCTCCGCTTCAAAATATTCATTATCGATGAAGTGCACATGCTTTCAACCAGCGCCTTCAACGCCCTGCTGAAAACACTGGAAGAACCGCCCGCCCATGTAAAATTCATTTTCGCCACGACCGAGCCACACAAGGTTCCCGTTACCATACTTTCCCGCTGCCAGAGATTCGATTTCAAGCGCATCACTTTACAGAAGATCGTTGAGCGTCTCCGCCAGATTACCGACAGGGAAAACATAACCATAAACGAAGAAGCACTGTCGACAATTGCGCGAAAAGGCGATGGAAGCATGCGGGATGCTCTTTCCACCCTGGACCAGGTCCTCGCTTTCTGCGGTGATACCGTTCAGAGCGAAGAGGTTACCACTCTCCTGGGTGTCGTCGACAGACGACTTCTGCTTGATACCTCTCGAGCAGTTTTTTCAAGAGATTGCCAGGCTGCCCTTGAAGTGGTGAAAAAAGCCGACGATTTCGGCTGCAACATGCGGTATTTCTGCCAGGAACTGATAAACCATTTCAGGAACATGACCATTATCCGCCTGGTCGACAACCCTCGCGAATTGCTGGATCTGGCAGAGGGGGAACTGACGGATATAACTGCACAAGCGACAGACTTAAAGCAGGAAGATCTTCAAAGACACCTTACCATACTCCTGAAAGCCGAAAGCGAGATGGCCCTTTCCGGCTTTCCGCGACTCATCCTCGAAATGGCTCTCGTTAAAATGTGCACCATTGCCCCCATTGTACCTGTCCAGGAAATCCTGGATAAGATTAAGACAATGGAAAAGTGTGAGAAATCCGAATTTGACCAGCCATCAGCCACCAAGGAGACTTCCCGGCACGCGCCCAGGCAACCCGCGGAGCTAAACGACTGTAAAACCACAACCCAGGTCCGCGACCAGGCAGTGACGCATAATGAAGTTAAAGGCGGCTGGTCTGAATTCGTTTCTTTTGTCACCGGCAGAAAAGTCAGTCTCGGCTCATTACTCGAACATGGCGTACCTCTGGAATTTTCGGAATCTTCTGTAAAAATAGGATTTGCCGCCGGTTCATTTTATCTGACGGCACTCAGGGATCAGGATTCCCAGTCATCAATAAAGGAACTGCTGCAACAGTATTTAAAATCCCTGCCGGCCCTTGAACTGGTCCCCCTTTCAGGGGATATGAAAGGACTGCCGCCCTCAGAAATGGAAAAAAAAAATCTTCGGGCAAATGAGCAGCAGTCAAGGATTCAGCACGAAGGAAAAAACCACCCCATGGTTGAAGCCGCCGTTGAGATATTCAGCGGAGAAATATGCGAAATAGGGGAACTTGATAATAATTCGGGAAAAAATCGGAATAACATTTGAGGGAGGATTTACCAGATGTCAAAAGGTCTTGCACAGATAATGAAACAAGCACAGATGATGCAGCAAAAAATGGCACGACTACAGGAAGAAGCCGCCCATAAAACAGCTGAAGCCACTGTCGGTGGCGGAGCGGTTTCGGCAGTTGTAAACGGGAAAAACCAGCTGCTTTCCCTAACCATAAAAAAAGAGGCCGTTGATCCGGAAGACGTGGAAATGCTTCAGGATCTGGTTGTCTCAGCGGTAAACGAAGCACTGAAAAAAGTTCAAACCGAACTTGCTTCCGAGATGAACAAATTGACCGGCGGACTCAACATACCCGGGCTTTTTTAAAATCATCGCCTCACCCCGGACACCCCGACATAATTCCATAGCACAGACCGCAAGAAAAACAGGAAAAATCCCCCGAGGATCTTTCCTGTTTTTTTTAAAACAAAATTCTATTGACAATATTTTATTATTATTTAAAATAGCATTCCGTACCGGAATTAAGAACAACACCGCAACTTGCTGATAGTGCTCCTTATCACAACGAGGTGCATATGGGGCTCACAAAAATAAAGTTTATTTATAATAAATATATCGCCACATTTGAGTTATCGGCAAACATATCTCCACGCAACACGCACCCCGGCGCCGGGAACCCCGCGGGACACAGGGTCGCGATTATATTTTCCCGCCGTATATGCGCTTTCCCGCCTCCTTACATCCTTCAAGTGTTCTTTTTTAGTCTTTTATATACAATTTTTCCGTTTACATTTTTTTCAAACACTTTTTTAGTTTCACTGTTGCCGTTTTACGTAGCCGGAAGAAACTGGGGGAAATTTAATATTAACAAACACCGTTTGATATGTTATAGTGATCGTTCACCCTAAATATTATGATACATTTTTCACGCTCATTTAACAAACTCGTCGGAGAATTGAAAAAATTGCCCGGAGTGGGAGAAAAAACTGCTCTCAGACTGGCCTTTCATCTATTGAAGACTCCTGAAAACTGCCGCGTCCTGGCCGATAGCCTGGTTGAAGTTCAACATAGCGTCAGATTCTGTTCAGTCTGCTTCGGCATTACGGAAGACGATCCCTGCCGCATTTGTTCGGATGACAGGGACGATACTTCTATCTGCGTAGTTGAGGAACCACAGGATATGCTGGCAATGGAAAGAAGCGGCGCCTTCAGGGGACGCTATCACGTTCTTCACGGCGCACTGTCACCTTTGAGCGGAGTCATGCCGTCTAACCTGAAGATTGACGAGTTGCTTGACCGGCTCAAGAAAGGGAATATTCTCGAGGTTCTGATCGCAACCAATTTCACAGTCGAAGGCGAAGCGACCGCACTTTACCTTACCAGGCTGGTCAAACCCCTGGGAGTAAAAGTCACCAGACTGGCCTACGGGATTCCTCTCGGCAGCGATCTCGAATATGTCGATGCTGCAACAGTCCAGAAAGCCGTTGAAGGCAGAAACGAATTATAATTATTCTTCCTGTCGTTCAATTAAGAAAGCAGATGGAAGTATGATGGACAAGTACAAATTGCGATTTTGAAACATGTGGTTTTGAAACGGAATCTTAATTTTAAAGGATAACATCATTTTGCATCGAATTATTGGTGAAAACCGTATTTTATGGAAGGAGAAAGTATGACACGCAGAAAAATCACGATAGACGGAAACACGGCGGCTGCCCATGTAGCCCATGCGACAAACGAAGTTATAGCAATTTATCCCATAACACCTTCATCAGTAATGGGAGAGATATCCGATGCGAAAAGCGCACATGGGGAAAAAAATATCTGGGGAACGGTTCCGCAAGTCGTTGAGCTGCAGTCCGAGGGAGGAGCGGCCGGCGCCGTGCATGGAGCACTTCAGGCAGGCGCGCTGACTACCACTTTTACGGCAAGCCAGGGCCTTCTCCTCATGATACCGAACATGTTCAAAATAGCAGGTGAGCTTACCCCGACCGTTTTTCACGTCTCCGCGCGATCCATCGCGGCCCAGGCGCTCTCTATTTTCGGTGACCATTCCGATGTAATGGCCTGCCGCTCGACGGGCTGGGCCATGATTTGCTCTAACAACGCCCAGGAAGTCATGGATTTCGCCCTTATTTCCCAGGCAGCGACCCTCAGATCTAGAGTGCCTTTCCTGCATTTCTTCGACGGGTTCCGCACCTCCCATGAAGTTCTCAAGGTGGAAGAACTCACCTATGACGATATGAGCGCCATGCTTGACGAGGAACTGGTTGCGGCGCACAAGTCCCGCGCACTTACCCCGGATCACCCGGTCCTGCGCGGCACGGCGCAGAATCCTGACGTCTATTTCCAGGGAAGGGAAACCGTAAATCCCTACTATCCGAAGTGCATCGAAATCGTGGAAGAAGAGATGGCCAGATTCGCAGGACTGACCGGCCGGCAGTACAAACTGGTGGATTACGTCGGTGCTCCAGACGCTGACAAGGTAATCGTAATCATGGGTTCGGGTGCCGACACAGTCCATGAAACCGTTGAAAACCTCGTCGAAAAAGGGGAAAAAGTCGGGGTACTGAAGGTTCGCCTCTATCGGCCGTTCCCTATCGATGCATTTATCGCCGCCCTGCCCAAATCCGTAAAGAAAATCGCCGTGCTTGACCGGACCAAGGAACCGGGCGCCCTGGGCGAACCGCTTTACCTCGATGTCCGCACCGCCATCGGAGAGGCCATGGCCGACGACAAATTCCGTTTCGAAGGCTACCCGACTATCGTTGGGGGGCGCTACGCCCTCGGGTCCAAGGAATTCACTCCGGCCCAGGTCAAAGCGGTATATGAAAATCTGGACGCACCGAAGCCGAAGAATCACTTTGTTGTGGGCATTAATGAAGATGTTACCGGTTGCAGCCTCGACTATGACCCGGACTATTTCAATCCGATGCAGGGGATTTACCAGGCCATGTTCTTCGGTCTCGGCTCGGACGGAACTGTTGGAGCCAACAAGAACTCAATCAAGATCATTGCCGAACTGACCGAAAACAATGCCCAGGCTTACTTTGTTTACGATTCCAAGAAGGCCGGCTCTATAACCACTTCGCATCTGCGCTTTGGCAAAAACTACATACGGGCCCCCTACCTTGTCCAGGAAGCCGACTTCATAGCCTGCCACAACTTCTCCTTCCTGGAGAAATACGACATGCTGTCAAAAGCCAAGAAAGGGGCGACATTCCTTCTCAACTCCCCTTACGACGCTTCCGAAGTCTGGGACAATATCCCGGCCGACGTGCAGAAGCAGATTATCGACAAGAAGCTTAAGTTCTTCGTCATCGACGGGGTACGGCTTGGCAATGAAATAGGCCTCGGTCCCCGCATCAACGTGATCATGCAGACGGCTTTCTTCAAGATATCCAGCATTATACCTCTGGATACGGCAATCGAGCATATCAAAGACGCCATCAGGAAGACATACGGAAAAGCAGGAGAGAAGGTTGTCGCCATGAATTACAAGGCGGTAGAGGCCGGTCTCGAAAACCTGACTGAAGTCAAGGTCCCTGCCGACGTCACCAGCAAAATTAAAAAACCGCCGGTTGTCGGGGACAACGCTCCGGCCTTCGTCAAGGATGTCACGGCCACCATCATCGCAGGTCTCGGAGACCAGCTGCCGGTATCAAAAATGCCGGCCGACGGGACTTTCCCCACGGCAACTTCCCAGTTCGAGAAACGCAATATAGCCATCGAGATCCCGGTATGGGACGAAAAACTCTGCATCCAGTGCGGCATCTGCTCCTTTGTCTGCCCGCATGCAACAATCCGGCTGAAGGCATACGATCCATCTCTGCTGAAGGATGCTCCGGAAACCTTTAAATCGGTAGATTGCAAAATCCCTGAAATGAAAGGGAAAAAACTTACCATACAGGTAGCGCCTGAAGACTGCACAGGTTGCGGCGCGTGCTCTTACAATTGTCCTGCCAAAGACAAGGAAAATCCTTATCACAAGGCAATCGACATGACATTCCAACCTCCATTGCGGGCACAGGAAGCAGCCAACTTCGAGTTTTTCCTCTCAATCCCGGATGTTGACCCGACCCAGGTAAAGCTTGATTCGCTGCGTGGCTGCCAGCTCGTAAGGCCTTTGTTCGAATTCTCGGGCGCCTGCGCAGGCTGCGGAGAAACTCCCTATCTGAAGCTTCTTTCCCAACTCTTCGGGGACCGGACCCTGATTGCCAACGCGACCGGCTGTTCATCCATCTACGGCGGCAATCTGCCGACCACGCCATGGGCGCAAAGGGCTGACGGAAGAGGTCCCAGCTGGTCCAACTCATTGTTCGAGGATAACGCCGAGTTCGGCTACGGAATGCGTCTTGCCGTTGACAAGTTCAGCCAGATGGCATTGGAACTGCTGGATGAACTCGACAATTGTTCATGCCCTTCCTGCCCGGAAATCGGAAAACTGGTGGCGGAAATAAGAAACGCAGACCAATCCGACCAGTCGGGTATAGAAACCCAGCGTAACCGCATCGATCAATTGAAGGCAATCCTCGGCAAGTGCCCCGAAAAAACTGCAAAACGGCTTCTTGCAGTTGCCGACTATCTGGTCAAGAAATCTGTATGGATTGTCGGCGGCGACGGATGGGCTTACGACATCGGATACGGCGGCCTCGACCACGTTATCGCCTCGGGCAAAAATGTTAACCTTCTGGTTCTCGACACTGAAGTTTATTCCAATACCGGCGGTCAGGCATCGAAAGCGACTCCGCTCGGCGCGGTTGCCCAATTTGCCGCCGGTGGCAAGATAATGCCGAAAAAGGACCTGGGAATGATGGCCATGTCTTACGGCACCTGTTATGTGGCCTCCGTTGCACTTTCCAACCCGGCACAGGCAGTAAAGGCATTTCTGGAGGCAGAGGCCTTTAATGGTCCGTCTCTCATCCTGGCTTACTCGCACTGCATTGCACACGGCATAAACATGACCACTGCCGTGGATGAACAGAAAAAAGCCGTAGCCTGCGGACACTGGCCCCTTTTCCGTTTCAACCCGGCCTTGGCCGCGGAAGGAGCAAACCCGCTCACGCTGGACAGCAAGTCGCCAACCATCTCCTTCGAGGAATATGCATACGGGGAGAACCGCTACCGCGTGCTGAAGAAGAACAACCCGGAAGCAGCTGTAGAGCTTATGAATAAAGCAAACAACTGGACTGCCAGAAAGTTTTCTTTTTACGAAAAGCTGGCGGCAATGTCTTTTGAGACGAAGACAGAAAAGTAAAACAGCAGACTTATAAGCCGGCAATCGTTCGTTGCCGGATTTCAAGTGAAAAGTAGAAAAAGGCCCAAGCTCAGAGCATCCTGCGTGGGCCTTTTTCTGCTTATGAAGCTTACGGGCATTTAATATCTTGAAATAACAGGATAGTTCTGTTATAAAATTAGCCGCTGCATTAATGATGTCACAAAATTTTCCGCAGCTCAAGAGGTGTGAGCCATGCCGACTCCTCAGATGGTGATGTACGAAGAAGAATACAAAAAAATTAATTATATTATTGAGAAACTTCTACGGGAAGCCAACTCCAAGGTCATATTCCTGGTCGACAAAAACGGTCAGTTGATATCAGGCGTGGGAGAAACGGAACGGTTCGACACAACTTCTCTGGCCTCACTTACTGCGGGAAATATCGCGGCAACAGGGGGACTGGCCAAGCTTATCGGGGAAAAGGAATTTTCGATTCTTTTTCATGAAGGCGAAAAGGATAATCTCCATATCTCCATAGTCGGCGGCAGAGTTATCCTCGTTGTGCTTTTCGATACCCGGTCATCTCTCGGGCTGGTGCGCCTGCGCGTCAAAAAGGCATCTGAAGAATTGACTGCTATTTTTAATGAGCTCATGAAAAGGGCCGAGGAAAAAGAAAAAAGCGGCGACAGCACATTCCCATTTGCCGAAATTACCGACGATGACATAGATAATCTTTTTAGCTAAAAGAGGTATTACCGGATGTCCTTCATCAATTACGCCTCACGTGAGATCAACTGCAAAATCGTTTATTACGGACCGGGTCTTTGCGGCAAGACAACAAACCTCCAGTTTATTTTCAACAAGACTGCTCCCGAGGCAAAGGGGAAAATGATAAGCCTCGCAACCGAAACCGAGCGGACCCTTTTCTTTGACTTCCTGCCGCTTGCGTTGGGAGAGATCAAGGGATTCAAGACCCGTTTCCACCTTTATACCGTTCCTGGCCAGGTTTTCTACGACGCGTCAAGGAAGCTTATTCTCAAGGGCGTCGACGGTGTCGTGTTTGTTGCGGATTCTCAGGAAGAACGTGTTGACGCAAACATAGAGTCCCTGGACAATCTGAACATAAACCTGAAAGAACAGGGCTATGACCTTGACAAGTTACCATTCGTCATACAGTACAATAAACGGGACCTGCCCAATATCATCTCCGTCGAGGAACTGCGCAACGACCTGAACCCTTCCGGCGTTCCCGATTTCGAGGCGTGCGCAACTGTCGGCGAGGGTGTGTTCGAAACATTGAAAGCCATAGCCAAACTGATATTGATAGATCTCAAAAAGGGCAAATAAAACCAGTTGAAAGACTACTACAAAAAAGGCGGCCCCCTGAAAGGGCCGCCTTTTTCTATACATTGAATCTGAAATTGCAGATATCGCCGTCTTCGATGACGTAATCCCTTCCCTTGAGAAGTGCCTTGCCCTGCGCCTTGACGGCAGCCTCGCTGCCGGCGCTGACAAGGTCGTCGTATTTGATGATTTCCACACGGATGAATCCCCGTTCTATATCACTATGTATCTTGCCTCCGGCGGCGGGAGCCGCGGATTCCTTGCGAATCGTCCAGGCCCGCACTTCATCTTTTCCCATGGTATAGAAAGACATAAGACCGAGCTTGTCGTAAGCAGCCGAATTTAGCCGGTCCAGCCCGGAAGAACTCAGCCCGAGGGCTTCCATGTAATCTTTTCTGTCCCCGGAATCATCCATAGCCATGATTTCTTTCTCAATAAGTGCGGAAACGGTAAAGATCCCTTCGTTGTCATCCCTGTTATCGGCAACCTTTTCTTCGTCGACATTATAAACCCACAGTAGCGGCATCAGCGTTACAAGGTTCAGACTCTTTACCGAAACCAGCTCTTCCTGCTCCAGTCCAAGCGAACTGATGCTTTTTTCCGCCTCTATGGCTTCTCGGCACTTCAAGAGGGTCTCTTCCTCCTTTAATTGTGCAGGTGTGCGTCCGGACTTCTTTTCCTTCGCTATCCTTTCAAGTCTTTTTTCGATAAGCTCCAGGTCTGCAAGGAGTAGCTCGGTATTGAGTGTCATCCGGTCACGTTGGGAATCAACCGAGCCCGCCGGATGATAGATGTGTTCGGATGTGAACGCCCTGACTACCATGCAGAGCAGGTCACAGCGGCGCGCGGCATCCAGCCAGTCCCGTTTGCCGGATCCCTCCACGAGATCAGGACAGAGCACTATCTTGTTCTCGGCATACTTGACTTTCTCCGGCCTGGCTATGCCGGCGATTATGTCCACACGCGGATCCTTGATCGGCGCCACACCCTCAACGGATTCGCCTTCACCGCGATGCTCGGAAACCTCCCGGCCGGTCAGAAGTGAAAAAAGGGTTCGTTTCCCTGATTGGGGCAACCCCAGCAAGGCAATTTTCATATTGCACTCCCGCTTTCAAAATTGGACACCGATTAAAGAAACTCATTCAGTCCGCGATTTTTCAGCTCTTCCACTATTTTCCTTATTTCCTGGGTCCGCCCCTTACGACACAACAAAAGTGCATCTGCAGCATTCACTACGACCAGATCATCCACACCGAGAAGCGCCACGAGCTTATCTCCGCCATACACAATACAACCACTCGAATCAAAATTCAAAAATTCACCTGCGTTGATGACAACATTTCCTGCGCCATCATTGTCGGCAACTTCCGGCAGGGCGTCCCAGCTTCCCACATCACTCCAGCCGAAGGAGCAAGGCAACATAACAACATTGTCAGCCTTTTCCATGATTCCATAATCTATGGACTCTCCTGAAATCTCCTGATAAATAGCGTCAATCTGCGGTTTCAGATCGGACATTTCCCAGCTTTTGCCTGGAAAACTTATACTTTCGAGAGCGGAGGCCAAAGGAGCCATATACTCTTTCATCCGCTCCAGGATCACATCGACCCGCCACATGAACATACCGCTATTCCAGTAAAAGTTGCCTGCTTCCAGAAACTCGAGCGCCTTCACCATGTCCGGTTTTTCAACGAATCTCTTGACCGGGTATCGGTTCGTTTCGCCATCCGTGGCATTGACCTCTATATAACCGTATCCCGTTTCGGGACGGTTCGGCACTATCCCCATAGTCAGGAGAAAGCCGTCCATCGCGGCAGTCATTCCGCTTTGCAAAGTATTCCGGAATTCCGCTTCATCGGTAATATAATGATCTGCGGGAAGAACCACCATCAATCCGTCCGGATCGTTATGCCTGATTATGGCCGCAGCAAGTCCAATTGCCGGAGCGGTATTGCGTCCCACTGGCTCCTCTACGATTTCGATCGGGACGCCGGTCATGTAAGGCTGCAGCTGCTTTCTGGTTTCCGCGGCCTGCATCGCATTGGTAACCACCAGTACCCGCTTCGGAGAAAGTGGCAATACCCTCTCCACAGTGCGTTGCAGCATTGATTTCCCGCCCAGTATCGACATCAGCTGCTTTGGATTTCTGCCTCGGGAAAGAGGCCAGAAACGTGTCCCGGAACCGCCTGCAAGAATAACGATATACATGGGATTACTCCTGTAAATGGTATTTGAGGTAAAACGAAATAATGGTGAGCCCTGATGCAACCCTGAATGCGACTGAAAGTTTAAGGCTTCAATGAAAATAAGTCAAGACAGCTTCAGTTTTCAATTACCGCAGTCAAGCCTCTCGATCTTTTTAACTCCTCCGCTCTCGAAGCGAATGCTGTCAATGAACTCTTCACGGCAGAATCTGTATATCCGGTCGTTGACACTGATGATAATTGAAGCATATTCATCCAGCCTGTTCTTTTGATGCTATCTGTACTTCGGGCATAGTCGCGCCCATAAAGACAACACCTTCTTTACAAATCAATGTATCGGTTTCAAATGCATAACGAGAAACACAAAGTAAAGGATATATGGAGCAGATACGGAATCATTTTTTCCTTAATCCCCTCTCCTATCTACTACCTCCGTTCTGTTTAAAAATTTTTCCATTTCAAATTGTGCCATCAAAAAAATTTCGATATCGTCCATCCCCGCAAAACTTGTTGACAACTGAAGATAACGGAATAGTGTTGTTTTATTATTTATATAACAACATTCTATTTTTTATAATTTTACACAAATCGTTTTATTATTCTAAATATTTTCTGGACTTTTTCCTGAATAATGGCATATTATTTACGTACTTTAAATATTTATAAAACATTCATCACGCCAGCTAACAACTAAAGCAAAGGGGAATACCATGAAAATCATAAATCTGTTGCTCAAACTCATGGTGGTTCTGCTTTCCCTCCCAGTTATCATTCTTCTGCTTGTCGAGGGAGCCTGCCTTGTCTTTACCGACACCTTGCCCGCAGCCATCAGAAAACTCTCGATTCATCTCAGGAATCTCTATTCCCCGCACCCTGAGACGCTCAGAAAAACCCGCTAAATTACATATATAAACGCCGGAATTGACAATTCATGACTGAAGGCATTAAACTGTATACATAAAGAATAAATTGTCTGTATATCTGGGGTATTCGAAAAAAGCAGAGGAAAACTGTCAACCTGCATGATCTGTCGATTCCGGGTCCGGACGCAGTGAGCAAGCCTTCCATGGAGAAGGAAGCCTGAAACGTTTTCCCGGAACATAATGGAAAAAAAGTCAGTATCTCTTAACTCTTTACGGTACCCTGGATAAATAAATTTTCTGCAGAGCCGCTTCGCTGTCCCCATATCAATATGGTCACCGGCGTCGGGTCCACAGTTGAAGAAGTTAAGATGCTGATATTTCCGGTCAAAGCGTTCATTCACCAAAAAAACAAGAACCAAGTTTCAAGCGAGAACAAGAAAGAGCAAAAAAGAAAGCCCCGGCATAAAGCCCGGGGCTTTCTTAAATCCAGACTGGCAAAAGTTCCAGTTGTCTGTTGCACGGAAAAAGAGAAGTATCAACACATTGAAATTAAACCAGATGAACGGTTCTCTTTCACAAATACGATATTATTCTCGCGCTCCCTCGTTGACAGCATCCATTATCCCGTCCGCTTCTTGCTTTCGAAACCTGCCCACGCGCAGCCAAATCCTGACAAGATCTTTTACCATCTGCATGGAATCGAACAGGGGGTTCACTTTAGAATCCGGTGAATTCAACCATCGGATGGGTATTTCCAGTATTCTGTATTTCCTCTTTTTTGCCAGGGCAAGTATTTCCACATCATAAGCAAACCGGTCTATTCTGGCCTGACTGAACAACTTCCTTGCCACATCCCCGGAAAAAAGCTTGAACCCGCACTGGGTATCATTAAAGTCATCAATTACAAGGATTTTAACGATTTTATTGAATATCTTTCCCATCCCCTGTCTCCAGAAAGGCTGCTTCTTGATGATATCGCTGCGGGCAAGAGCCCTCGACCCGATCGCGACATCACACTCACCTCCTATGATCAGGGGCATCAGTTTATCCAGTTCATCTATGGGAGTGGAAAGGTCCGCATCCGTTACCAGAACAACCTTGCCTTTAGAGGCCAATACACCCTGGCGCAATGCATAGCCCTTTCCCCTGTTTTCTCCGTAACGGACAAGTTCCAGTCGCGGGAAAAGGTTATCGTAATTTTTAACGACGTTACCCGTACCATCCCTGCTGCCGTCATCGACTACTATCACCTCGTAATCTTTTCCGGAACCATGGAAATAATCCGCAATCTTCCGCAGCGACTCACCGATCCTGTTCTCTTCATTAAGCGCGGCAATTACAATTGAAATCATAAACTGAAAAGTCCTTTCGGATAGGTCCGGACAATTTAACGTCGGGCCCCTGATTTCCGTCTCAACAATCAGTTTACAACATTTTTTCAGGATTACAGCAGGGTTAGAGAAAGAAAGACGACTCGATGCTTTCCAGAAAACGCTTTACGTGGGGAGTGAAAGTCTCGTGTTCGAGAAGAAATGCATCATGGCCGTATGCGGACTTTATCAAGTGATATTCCACGGGCTTGCCGAGTTCCCGGAGTACATCGACCATTTCTTCAGTCTGGTGGGGAGGATATAGCCAGTCAGATGTAAAAGCGAAAAACTGGATGGGAGAGCGGACAGGGGCAAACGCTTCCTGCAGGGATTCGCATCCCCAGGTCACATCATACAGGTCAAGAGCCTTGGCCAGATAGAGGAATGAGTTGGCATCGAAGCGGTCCACGAAGTTGTAGCCATTGTAGAACAGATAGCGTTCCACCTCGAACTGGCCGAAAAAATCGAACAGACCGTCGCGGGCCGAGAAACGCCGGTCGAACTTTTCGGTCATGGACTGTTCGGAAAGAAATGTGATGTGGCCGATACCTCGCGCCAGGGCAAGTCCGTCCTTGGGATTTTTGCGGTATTCACCCTTTTTCCAGGATGGATCATTGAAGACCGCCCAGCGGGCAACGGCATTCATGGCAATTGCCATGGGTGAGGGCTTACCGCTGGTTGCCAATACGATTGCAGAGGCGACCCGGTCCGGATAGCAGGTGGACCATTCCAGTGCCTGCATCCCCCCCATGCTCCCGCCCAGGACCGTCAACAGCCTGCCAATGCCAAGATAGTCAATGAGCAGTTGCTGCGCGCGCACCATATCGCGGACGGTAATCACCGGGAATGTCAGGTTGTATTTTTTTCCCGTCCTGGGATTTATCGAAGCCGGCCCAGTGGAGCCGTAACACGAGCCGATGATATTGGAGCAGATGACAAAATATCTGTCCGTGTCCAACAGCCTTCCAGACCCCACAATGGCGTCCCACCAGCCGGGCTTCTTGTCGTCCTCAGACGTATTTTCCCGCAAGATGGGCACTGCCCGTCCATGCATGGGTCACCAGGATTGCATTGGACTTTTCACTGTTGAGTTCGCCATACGTTTCATAGGCAAGAGTTATCGGACCGAGAATGCGGCCGCTCTCCAGCCTCAGCTCGGTATCGAAGTGGGCGTATTTTGTTTCAACAATTCCAATGGACATGGAGGTCTCAAAAACCAGGGTTAAGTGGTTACAGGGTCAGGTAATCAATGCAATAAAAAAAGCCCCTACCGGTGATGAGAAGGGGCTTTTATATGGTGCTGCCATAAAGCGCCTTTCTCATCTTTGCCTTTCGGCAGGATTTAGCACCTGACGCCCTTATCGGACCGGTTGCTGTGGTTTCACAGGGCCTATCCCTCCACCACTCTTGATAAGAAGGTCTTTCTTATTTGATTTTACAGAAGAATACGGGAGAGACGTATTTTTGTCAACGGAAATGTGGAGCTTCCGGAGTTTACCCATCTGCCTGATCATCCACTGGGAAAAGCAGCTAAACCCTTGTCTTTCCAGAAATACTTTTTGCCTGACCTCAACTAGTAATCGTCCCGCAATTCAAGTATGACCGGGTTTTCGCCGCAAATCGGACAATGGGGATTTTTGCCGATCGGCACATTGCGGAAAAACATCTCCTGTGCATCTAACATGAGCAGTCTCCCAGTCAGCAGGTCGCCAACTCCGGCAAGATATTTGATGGCTTCCGCGGCCTGGATGGTTCCGATGATGCCGGGCAAGACGCCCAGCACCCCCTCATCGGCACAGGTGGGAACTGATCCGGATGGGGGCGGGGAGGTAAAGATGCAGCGGTAACAGGTGGATTCACGAGGTTTGACGGTCATGGTCTGGCCGGAAAACCCGAGGACCCCGGCATGCGAAAACGTCTTTCCAGCCAAAACACAGGCGTCATTGATGAGAAATTTGGCGGCGAAATTGTCTGTCGCATCTATGACGAAATCATACTCGCTGATAAGTGACAGGATGTTTGCGGCATCCATTCTTATCTGAGTGGAGATGATCCTGATATTCGGGTTTATACCTTCCATTTTTTCAAGTGCCGAGGCAACTTTCGCTCTCCCTATATCTTTTGTCCCGTGGATAACCTGACGGTGGAGATTGGATAAATCCACGGTGTCTGAATCCACAATACCTATGGTTCCGACGCCTGCAGCGGCGAGATAGAGGGCAGCGGGAGAGCCGAGCCCCCCGGCGCCGATAATGAGAACCCTGCCCTCAAGCAATCTCCTCTGACCGGCTTCCCCTACCCCCTTCAGCAAGATTTGCCGGGAATAACGCTGCAGTTCTTCGTCATTTAATCCGACTTTCATCTTTTTTCCCATTTAAATGATTGCGGGCACTGGATTTCAATCGCCGCCCTTTGCCCTTTGCCGGTAGCCAGAACCTACCTCGCCACCAATCCCAGAATGAGATTGATGTAACAGGCAAAGTCCCCTATCTCCTTGCGGTCCGACCCCAGCTCCGCCCGCCATGATACATCTTCCTGCTCAGCCTCCATCCCTCTCCCAATGCTGTCGCAGGCCTCGATAAAAGCATCATGAAGCTCCCGTCTCTTGTCGTCCATCCGCAGGCGATCCTCCGGAGCGGAAAGCTGCCATTCCACCCTTATCCTCGAATAGTCGGCCGCCTTGCGGAAAAATTCCATTCTTCTTTCGGCCAGCCTGGACTTGCCTATTTCAAACGCAAGCATTGTCGCTTTTTCCCAGTCCATTTTTGCCCTCCTTGGAATATTTAATTCAAAATCCCGGTAAAACGTGATGACCGCATAAACATAATCAATCACAGGTCATCAAGAATCAAATAAACACAAATCATGATTTTTAAGGGAACAGATCGAATACATGAATACGTGATGCCTGAGCGTCGAGCAAGTGGAATGCCGTGGTTCAACGTCGCCGACTGCGCGACATGCCATTTGCGTCGGGTGAACTCCGGCGGGAAGCTTCAACGCGCGGTAATGCAAAAACCGAGGCGCTTCGCGCAGGCGAAGGCGAGAAGGCGTCAGGGATTCAGAGAATAATAAAAACATTACGATATTATAGCAACCTATAATGGCACTTCCTCGCCGGGAGGCAGGCAGAAAAAAATTTGAAAAATCGTTTGACAATCATTACCATTTGCAATATAGTTCTATCCGTGAAATCGAATACGCAAAAATTCGCCAGAGCGAAAGAAGACGAATTACTGTCCACATGCCGGCAGCGGGGGCTCGCTTTGACCATACAGCGAAGAGCGATATTGGAAAACCTGGCCTACAGGAATGACCACCCCACCGCCGACCAGATTTACGACTCCATCAAGGATCAACTTAAAGGCGTATCCAAAACCACCGTGTACAGGGTTCTGGAAACCCTCGTAAACGTTGGTCTCATAAGAAAAGTAAGCAATCCGGACTCCGTTTCCCGTTTCGACGCCGACACCAGCCGGCATCATCACCTTACATGCATTGAATGTGGAACAGTTATCGATATCCATGACGAGGAACTCAACAGGCTGGCATTACCGGAATGCTTCAAATCGGATTTTGAATTCCATGATTACAACATAAATTTTTCCGGCCGCTGTTCCCGTTGCCGCAAAAGCGCGGGCAGTGAAACACCGGTAAAGCAATAGAAGTTTACAGGAGGCAGAATAATGAAATCTGTTGAACTGAAGGAAGGTGTCTATTGGGTCGGGGCAACCGATTGGGCGGTCAGGGATTTTCACGGTTACGAAACTCCCCACGGCACATCATACAATAACTATCTCATCCTCGACGAAGAAGTTACGCTGGTGGACACCGTCAAATACGATTTTTCCCAGGTTACCATCGACAACATCAAACGTCTGGTGGATCCGGGCAAGATCAAGAATATCGTGGTAAACCACATCGAAAACGACCACGTTTCAAGCATCGACAAGATCATGGCGCTTACCCCGAAAGCCGTCATACATATGACCGAAAAGGGGAAAAAAGGACTTTCCAGATTTTTCGATTTAACGAAATGGGACGTTCGCCTGGTGAAGACCGGGGACACGCTGAAAATCGGAAAGAGAACCCTGCAATTCATAGAAACGCCCATGATGCACTGGCCGGACTCAATGATGACTTATTGCCCGGAAGACAGGATCCTTTTCAGCCAGGACGCTTTCGGACAACACATCGCCTCGGCCGGCAGATTCGACGACGAATACTGCGCATCCGAATCCCTGGCGGAACTCGAAGATGCCATTGTCGATTACTACGCCAATATACTCATGCCGTTTGGACCGTTGATAAAAGACAAGATCGCGGAACTGCAGAAACTCGGCGTTGAACCGGAGATCATAGCCCCTGACCACGGGGTGATGTGGCGGTCGCATATCGGCAAGGTCCTCGATTCGTACCTGGGCATGGCTAACGGCAGGGCTGACCTGAGCGTTGCCATCATCTACGACACCATGTGGCACAGCACGGAGCTGATGACCGTCCCCATAGCACAGGGGATACGCGATGAAGGAATCGACTATAAAATTCTCAAGCTCAGGGTGACACCAATGAATGTCCTCATCAAGGAATTCTGGAAATCGAGAGGGACCCTTATCGGCACACCCACCCTCAACAACATAATGTTTCCCCCGGTCGCCGAATACCTCACCTACCTGCGTGGACTCCGTCCCAAAAACAGGCTGGTCGGCTCATTCGGAAGTTTCGGCTGGGGAGGAGGGGGGGTCCGGGACGCTTTCTCCAAGATAAAGGAAATGGGTCTCGAGACATACGAACCGGGAATAGAGTTATCCTACAAACCTTCTGTTGAAGATGAAACATCGTGCTATGAGTTCGGCAGGGAGTTTGCCCGAAAACTGAAAACCTACCATGCCGGTTTCGGCGCCTAGCCAACCTGCAGTCATCAGGTTGCTGCTTGTCAAAAAGATATCTGTCGCATGACTCAGGTCTGCTTCAGCAGCTGAAATTAATTCAGTAAGAAATTATCTGAAAAAACAATCCCGGTTACAATTTTGCCGGGTCAATTCAACCACGAGAGGAGAAGAAAATATGCCGAGAGAAAAAAGTTGGCAATGTGTTGTTTGCGGTTATATCCAGGACGGTGCAGCCCCGCCGAAAACATGCCCCACCTGCGGAGTGGACGCATCCAGGTTCGTAATCTACAAATGAACCCCGGAACGGGAACGGTTCAATTCAGCTCCGGTTGAATATGTAAGTTTTAACCGTTTTACCCGCCCGGTCTAGCAACCTTGAATTTTATCTTATTGTAGTGTCGTGAATCTGCGGTAATCTTTGTAAGTCAGATTTGATCCGTACCTGCGCACAGGTGCTTTGAAATGTTTTTATCAAGACAATTGTAATGGAATCAACTAATAAAAAAAGGAGAGATGCATGGCTGATCTGAAAGGAACCAAAACGGAAAAGAATCTCATGGAAGCATTTGCCGGCGAATCCCAGGCCCGCAACAAATACACTTATTATGCATCAGTGGCCAAAAAAGAAGGGTATGAGCAGGTGGCGGCGATATTTCTGGAAACAGCCGACAATGAGAAGGAGCACGCCAAGCTCCACCTGAAGGCGTTGGCAGGCATAGGAAACACCATTGAAAATCTGAAAGCCGCCGCTTCCGGAGAAAATGACGAGTGGACAGACATGTATCCGAAAATGGCAAAGGAAGCAAGGGAGGAAGGCTTCAATGACATTGCCGCCGTATTCGAAGGGATCGGCGCAATCGAAAAGGCCCACCAGGAGCGCTACCAGCAGCTTCTGAAATCAATTGAGGCCGGGACCATTTTCAAGAAATCCGCGAAAATTTCCTGGCATTGCAGAAACTGCGGTCACATTCACGCGGGTGAAAAGGCTCCCGAACTCTGCCCGGTCTGCAAGCATCCGCAGGCTTATTTCGAAGAGCTGGCCGTGAATTACTGATTCAAGTGGTTAGAAAGTCAAACAATGAAGGCAGGGAACATTTCCCTGCCTTCATTGTTTTTTGCCGACAGGCAAAGCTTCCCAGCGTTGGCCCATCACACCCAGGATCTCGGTCCAGAGCCGTCTCCATGTGCCCCAGTCATGCCCTCCCTGACAGGTAAAAACCTGGCTGCCCGGCAGTGCCGCGGCAAAGATGCCGTCCGGACCGGCAAACCGGTCCTGGAGGCCGTATCCCAGATAGACCCTGGACATGGCTCTACCGGGTGACAGGTAGACCTTGAGCCCCTGCCATATCTGCCTTTGCATATCATTCGGCGCCACAGCTTCGGATTCCAGGCCGCAAGGCCTCCGGCCAGTGAAACCTCCCGCGCCATCCCGGGCTCCCCGAGATAAGGCGCCAGTGAAACAATACCTTCGACATCACCCGGGCATGACCCGTCGTACCAAAGCGCACCGAGGCCGCCCAATGAAATGCCTATCAGCCATATCCGCTCATACCCTCTCGCTTTAGCCGGCATTATTACGTCTTTCCTGAGCCTCTCGAGGAAATTTTTCTGCAGATAGTAGCCTATATGGGCATCAGCTCCCAGCATATCAACGGGCAGATTCAACTTTTTCACCGACTCCACAAAGCCTTCCGTTTCGTAACTTTCCGGTTGATCCCCTTTACCCGGCAAAAAAACCAGTAGAAGGTGATTCCCGGCAGGTTCGGCCGCGGTGAAATAAACCGTCCGCATCGGCGTCTTCGCTGGTGGAACACAGCCTTCGAGCAGAAAGAGCAAAATTGCAAAAACAGACATATGCCGTGCTTTGCGCAAAAACATGGGTTATCCGCCGAAAGCCTGGTTCCCGAAGAAGGCTATATCCATTATGATTACAAGGAAAAGGAAGAACAGGTAAAATATTGAAATCCTGAAGGCGAGAGCTAACCGGGGTCTTTTTATGACATGCAGCAGACAGGAAGCGATGAAGAGCAAGCCCAGCAAAACCGCACCGGTCTGGTACCATATTGAAAAATGAGCGGAAAAACCGAGTACGACTGATACGGGAAGCAGGGCGGTTGCATGAAGAAGGATGAACAATCTGGTGCACGCCGCTCCCTTGGCTGCCGGCAAGGCAGGCACCCCGGAATTCAGGTAATCTTCCCTGTGCTTGAGAGCATATATCCAGAAATGTGGCGGTTGCCAGAGAAAAACAATGAGGAAAAGGAGCAGGGCTTCGGGACGGACTACACCCGCTACAGCGACATAACCGATAAGAACCGGAAGGGCGCCGGGAACTCCTCCGGGGATCACGCCATAAGGAGTGTTGCGTTTAAGCCACAGAGTATAAGGACCTACATAGAAAATAACCGCAGCAAGGATCAGGAAAGAAGTTAGGATATTCAGGTACAGGGCGGCTGTCGCCAATGAAACGGTTATCATGGCAAAGGCGAGAAACATGACCCTGTTCCTGCCGACAAGTTTCATTGCCCCTACCCTTGCCTGCAGACGGACCATTTTCCTGTCCAGGTGGTAATCCAGTACGCTGTTGATCATAACTGAACCCGCGGCTGAAAGAAGGAGGCAGAGCAAAGTGACTGTAAAGATTTCGCGGTCGGGAATGCCTCTCTCCGCCATGACCATGCCGCAAAACCCGGCCAGGGCGACCAGCGTGAGAATTCCCGGTCTGGATACCAGAAACAGCGATGAAATAATATTACCTGAGCGTATGATGCCCCTATGTGCGAATTCGGCAGTTGTCATGTCAGACCACCTTCGCTAAGTCCGGCTCCCGCCCGGATTCCCTTACCCACATGTGAAACAGAAGCGACAGGATCCCCAGCGCCAGGGCCAGATGTATGGCGGTAGCCACGAAGCTCAGCCCTGAAAGAACGACAAGAGCCCCGATTAAAATCTGCGTGACACACAGAACCACAAGCATGAAAGAAGCATTTCGATGGACAGCCAGGCTTTTGTCAACAAAAGTAGCCGCATACAGAACGACAAATGTGACCAGTATGAGACCTCCCATCATCCGGTGGGACAGCTGGACCAGAACCCGCCAGTCCATGACGTGCGGGATCCAGACCCCCATGCAGGTGGGAAAGTCCGTGCACGCCAGCCCTGCCCCGGAGTGACGCACATATGCTCCCAGCGCCGCCTGTGAAAAAACAAGCAGTCCCATGACAAGGAAAAGGGCAGAAAGTCCGCGCAGGGAAAAACCCGGCTTCCTGCCGACCCCGTCAAAACTCATCATGTAGAAGGCCAGCAGAAATATGGTCAGACCGGTCATGAAATGTACCGTGGTCAGTTGGACCGGAATTTCCAGCAGAACAACCATACCTCCCATCAATATCTCGCCCGCGATCAGGCACAGGGCAACAACAGGTACGGCCTTTGCCGTTCCACGGTAATCCCTGAACCTTTTACGGGCCAGCAGCACCAGAAAGACTGCCGCGACCGCTGCAATCAGGCGGTGGGTGAATTCCATCCAGATATCGAAGCGAAATGGCGGAAGCACCCTTCCGTGGCACAACGGCCAGTCCGGGCATCCCAGTCCGGCCTTCAGCCCGGCCACCAGGTTTCCCCAGACAAGGAGAAGGAAAAAGAGTCCTGCGGTAATCCTGCCAAGCATAAAATCAACCTCCGTATTTTCAGGGTTCGAGGTTCAAGGTATTGAAGTTAAAATAGAACGGCTTTTTTATCGGGACAGCATATCCCCGACCGTCCCGGCAATGATGAGAAACAGAAAAGCCAGGGGGAACAATGCAAACATGAGCACCAGCTTTTTTTCATTGCGCAGGTTCATGAAGAACAGGGCGATGAGCGCGGCATTGAGCGAGGCTATGACCAGGGCCGCCGCCACGTGCAGTGATGCCCCCATGTTCAGATAAGAGACTGCCCAGTTCACCACGGTAAGCGCAAGGAGTAAAATCCACACCAGAATGTATGTTCTGCAAGTTGTCATGCCGCAGTATCCTCCCCCGACCTCTCTCTCAGCCCATCAGGTACAACAACGGAAACAGGTACGCCCAGATGATGTCCACGAAATGCAGATAAAGCCCCGATATCTCGACCGGCGTCGAATAACTCCCGGAAAACCTGTTATTCCTTGCCATAATGAAGACTGCGGTCAGCATGGCTATGCCGGCAATAACGTGCAGCCCGTGCAATCCGGTCATCATGAAATAGAGGGAAAAGAATATGTTCGTTCCCGGATAGATTCCACGGGCAAAATCTTCGCTCCACTCCAGGTACTTGATCACCAGGAAGGTCGTGTAAAGCAGTGCTGTCAAAGCCAGGTAAAAGCGGAGCAGTTGCTGTCTGCCCCTTTTGATGGCCGCTATTCCCAGGGAAGTGGTCAGACTGGAACTGATCAGAATGAACGTGTTGATCAGCCCGAGGACCTTGTTCAGTTTCAGGTGCTCCACCAGGAACAGGTCCGGGTACTTGATCCTGAATTCCACGTAAGCCGTGAAAAGGCCGCCGAACAGAAGAAGCTCGGTGGCGAGGAAGGTCCATATCCCCAGCTTGGCCCTTTCAAATGCGCCCTCAGGCGTAGCCTCCTGATGGAGGTGATCTTCAGCCATTGTCCTTCCCCTGTTCCCTGCCGTAACTGTAAGGCCATTCGGTGACCACGGGAATCTCATCGAAGTTCTCCGTCTGCGGCGGCGAAGTGGTCATCCATTCCAGGGTTTGCCCCCGCCATGGATTGCCGGGCGCCGGTTCTCCCCTGTACAGGCCACGGATGAAATTGATTAGCATGATAATGGCTCCGGCCGCCAGTATCCACGACCCCACCGTAGTCAGGATATGCAGAGACTGGAACCTGGGAGGGTACTCCGCCCAGCGGCGCGGCATTCCCTCCACACCCAGGATAAACATGGTGAAAAAGGTGACGTTGAAACCGATGAAGATGGTCAGCCAGGCGATCCTGGCAACTTTTTCGTTAAACATCCTGCCGGACATCTTCGGAAACCAGTAATGAAGTCCGGCGAAAAAACCCATGACCGTGCCGCCCATCATCGTGTAGTGGAAGTGGGCGACCACGAAGTAGGTGTCGTGCAGTTGAACATTGGTGGCCAGCGCGCCCAGGAAAGGTCCGGTAAGTCCGCCGATAATGAACAGGAAAATAAAGGTCAGTGAGTACAGCATGGGAGTTTCGAGATATATGTTGCCCTTGTACAGGGTCGCGATCCAGTTGAAAACCTTGATCCCGGTCGGAACGGCGACAAAGAAAGTCAGGAAGGAAAAAATCGTCCCGGCCAGATCGGACATGCCGCTGACGAACATGTGGTGCCCCCAGACGAGAAAGCCGATGAATGCAATTGCCAGGGACGAGTAGGCAATAGCCTTGTAGCCGAAAATCGGCTTGCGGGAGAACGCCGGTATGATCTCGCTTATTATTCCCATGGCGGGAAGGATCATGACATAGACCACAGGATGGGAATAGAACCAGAAAAAATGCTGGAACAGCAGCGGGTCTCCACCCTTGGCCGGATCGAAAAAGCCGACTCCGAACAGGCGTTCCGCGGCCAGCAGCAGGAAAGTGATTCCTATCACCGGCGTCGCAAGTACCTGGATTATACTGGTAGCGTACATCCCCCAGATGAACAGCGGCAGCCGGTACCAGGAGAGGCCGGGCGCCCGCATCCTGTGGATGGTCACGATAAAGTTCAGACCGGTGAGAATGGAAGACATTCCTATCAGGAAGACGCCGAAGGAGAGGATGGTGACCGCGGCGCCTGTCTTCGCCGAATAGGGGGTGTAAAAGGTCCAGCCGGTATCCATAGGGCTGCCGACTGAACCGAGGATAATCAGTATGCCTCCCACGAAAACCCAGTAGCTGAGCAGGTTCAACCGCGGAAAGGCAACGTCCCGCGCCCCGATCATAAGCGGAATGAAAAAATTGCCAAGGGAGGATGGGATGGCCGGGATGACGAAGAGAAAGATCATCATGATGCCGTGCATGGTGAAAAAGACATTATAAGCCTTGTCGCTGAAAAGCTCCTGGCCCGGATACATCAGCTTCGCCCGCAACAGCATTGCAAACACACCGCCCACCAGGAAGAAGAACAGTACGGTGAACAGGTACATGATCCCGATTCGTTTGTGGTCCAGGGTGAAAGCCCAGGATTTGAATCCCTTTTCGGTCAGATAGCCACGAGGGGACTCTGCAGAATGTAACATTTCCTCAGTCATTTTTACCTCTGATGTTCTTCCTTACCCTTACCCCTTACCCTTTTAATCCCTACTCCAAGCCCCTTCGCCCGCAACTTCTATTTCAACCTTTTCATATAAGCAATGACAGCAGCGATATCCTCATCCTTCAGGGTTCCCTTGAAGGTCGGCATGATAGCGGGGAACCCCTTGACGATCTTTGCGTTCGGATCGAGGACCGACTCCCTGATGTAATTGTCATCCGCGGTAACGATGGTACCGTCCGACAGCGTTACCCTGCTGCCATAAACCCCCTTGAGGGTGGGACCGATCTTCGGAGAGCCGTCGGTCGTATGGCAGGAAAGGCAACCTGAGTGTTCCACCACTTCCTCACCTTTCTTCCATAACGGTTCGGCCTTCTCCGTCTTTGTTCCCGCGAGCCATTTCTGATAGTCCTTCCCGTTCATCACCACCATTTCGGCGCGCATGGTGGAGTGGCCGGTCCCGCAATACTGGGTGCAGAATATTTCGTATTCCCCCTCTTTTTGCGGCTGCACCCAGAGGTACGTATAACTGCCTGGAAGGATGTCCTGCTTGACCCGGAAATCCGGCAGGTAGAATCCGTGTATTACATCGGCGGAAGTCATGTTGAATTTGACCGCTTTGCCGACGGGAACCCTCACCTCGTTCACAGCAGTCCTTCCGTCAGGATATTTGAACTCGTAAAGCCACTGCTTGGCAGTTACGTTTATTTCCATCGCATCCGGAGGCGGAGTCCTGATATTTTCGAAAACCGCAAAGCCGTACAGGAAAATCGCCAGGAGACAAATGGACGGAATAACTATCCAGACGGCCTCCAGCAGATGGCTGCCCGTGATGTACGGGGTTTCCCGTTCAGCTTCAGTTCTCTTCCTGCGGTATTTGAGTGCGAAATAGATGAGACTTCCCTGGGTGATCAGGAAAAAAAACAGTCCCAGCAGAAGAATGAAGATAAAGACATTGTCGATCTCGCCTGCTATGCGGGATACCTCATGCAAATGAAGCAGTTCGATCATTCGCACCTAACTCCCTTCCTGTTTCCGCTTCTCGGTCCTTTTCAGGACAACAATCAGAATTACCAGCATCCCGAGAATTGCCGCTCCGGTGAATTTCATGAGATTGATAGCCGTCACGGCGTATTTTTTCCCTTCCGGGTCGTAGTGGAAGCAGTACAGCAGCACGCGGTTCAAAAGCCGCGAACTGCCGATTTTGCCGTCCGCGGCCTCGATCAGGGCCAGCTTGAGGTCCGACGGGGCGATTTCGACGCCATACAGATAGCGCGACACCCTCCCGTCAGGGGTAAGTACAATGGTTACGGCCGGATGGGCAAAATTGTTTTTACCCAGCTGCACATACCTCAAGCCGACGGTTTTCGTCAACCGGTCGATCTCCGCCTGATTTCCCATGAGGAACGGCCACCTTTGCGCAGGATCGGTTATTCCCTTCAACCCGCCATATGTTACACCGGCTTTTTCTTTCATTAATCCCAGGTTTTCATTTGGGTCAATGCTGGTTGTAACCACACGGAAATCCGTGTTGAGCGAAAGACCCTTCAACCTGTTCATGGTGTTGGTGAGGTTACGGAAAGTGAGCGGGCACAACATGGGACAGGAATAATAATTCAGGGTCAGGATAACCGGCTGTCCGGTTAAATAGTCCCCCAACTTCACCTTCCTGCCTTGCTGGTTGATGAACTCAAGGTCCGGAGACACCCTGGCGTTGAGCCGTTCATCAACACCTACCCCTTTGAGAACCTCATCCTCGGAGGTATGCGCCCATATTGCGGAAGGTATTGCAGCAAACGTCAAACCCGACACAATTAAAACAGCCAGGAAAATAATTTCATTAATAAACAGGACCTGCTTCATATCGACTCCGGGATCGACAATCGTTTCCAAATGCCTTAAAAGTCTATACTCAAACTAACAAATTGCAATATTCGCTGCAATTATCAAGGCATGATGAAGAAAATCGGTTGAAACGGCTACATTCGCTTGTCAAGGCGCAAAAATGCTATACCATATTTTCAACATGTTTAAGTGCAATACTTATCACGGAAAACCAGTTAATATCTTGCCGGGAGGAAATTACATATGGAAAGCTTGCAGAATCAACTTGACCAGCTGTGCATCAACACCATCCGCACCCTGTCCATGGATGCGGTGCAAAAGGCAAATTCGGGGCATCCCGGGACACCCATGGCTCTGGCGCCGCTCGCTTATGTGCTCTGGACCCGCTTCCTCCTTTATAACCCGAAAAACCCCAAGTGGTTCAACCGGGACAGGTTCGTACTCTCTAACGGTCATGCCTCCATGCTGCAGTATTCGGTGCTGTTCCTGACAGGATACGATCTTACCCTGGACGACCTGAGGAATTTCCGCCAGTGGGGAAGCAAAACGCCCGGACATCCGGAATACGGACACACTCCGGGTATTGAGACTACAACCGGGCCGCTGGGACAGGGGTTCATGAACGCGGTGGGCATGGCCATAGCCGAAGCGCACCTTGCCGCCGTATTTAACAGTGAGAATCATGAAGTGATCGATCACCATACCTATGTTTTCTGCAGTGACGGCGACCTGATGGAAGGGGCATCCCACGAAGCGGCATCCCTTGCAGGGCACCTGGGGCTGGGCAAGCTTATCTGCGTGTACGACGACAACCATATAACCATCGAGGGGGACACTGCCCTCTCATATTCCGATGATGTGGCAAGGCGCTTCGAAGGATATCACTGGCATGTGCAGAACCTGGGCGACAGCGCAAACGATCTTGAAGCGCTTAGCGGAGCTTTGGCAAATGCGCGAAAAGAAAGGGGGCAACCTTCGCTGATCATCCTCCGTTCCCACATCGGCTATGGCGCACCCAATCGGCAGGATACGAAAGAGGCTCACGGGGAGCCGCTGGGAGAAGAAGAAGTGAGGCTAACCAAGAGGGCCTACGGATGGCCGGAAGACGAGAAATTCCTGGTGCCTGAAAAGGTACTGGAACATATGCGTAGCGCTATTGACAGGGGCAGTAAACTCGAAGATGAATGGAATGCGAAATACGCCGCCTGGCGAAGGGACTTCCCGGAATCGGTGGGATCCCTTGAAGCCGCCCTGTCGGGCGACCTTCCCGAAGGATGGGATTCAGACATCCCCGTTTTTAATGCAGATAACGGATCCATTGCCACCAGGGCGGCGAGCGGCAAGGTGCTAAATACCATAGCCAACAAAGTACCATGGATTCTGGGAGGGAGCGGAGACCTGTCGCCCTCGACCAAGACGCTTATCGGGAGTTCCCGCTATATCGCCTGGGGCAGGTACGGCAATCGCAATCTGGCCTGGGGAATTCGTGAGCACGCCATGTGCGCATGCAGCTCGGGCATGGCCCTGCATGGCGGAGTGCGCCCCTTTGCCGCCACCTTTTTCATTTTCACCGACTATGCCCGGCCCGCCATACGCCTTGCCGCTTTGATGGGACTTCCCGTCATTTATGTCATGACCCACGACTCCATCGGCCTCGGTGAAGACGGACCGACCCACCAGCCGATCGAACACCTCGCGTCATTCCGTGCCATGCCCAACGTCTGCGTCATCCGCCCGGCCGACGCCAATGAAGCGGCCTGGGCCTGGCGCGCCGCCATGCTGCACACGCAAGGGCCGACAATACTTGTGCTGACCCGCCAGGGGTTGCCTGTCCTGGATCGCGACAAGGTCGCCGGCGCTGACGGATTGCTGAAGGGAGCATATATACTCTCCCGGGAATCCGCTGCCGCTCCGGATATCATCCTGATTGCAACCGGCTCGGAGGTACAGCTGATCCTTGAAGCGCAGAAAAAACTTGCGGAGGAAAACATCTCCGCAAGGGTGGTGAGCATGCCGAGCTGGGAACTGTTTCTCGACCAGACTCGGGAATACAGGGATGAGGTGCTGCCGCCGGAAATCAGGACCCGGCTGGCCGTTGAGGCAGGTGCGCCGCTGGGCTGGCGCGACTGGGTCGGTGATAGCGGCGACATTATAGGCATCACCCGCTTCGGAGCAAGCGCCCCGGCCAAAGAGATGTTCAAGCACTACGGCTTCACCGTCGAAAATGTGGTTGAGAGGGCTAAGAAGCTTGTGGGAAAACAGATGTAAAAAAGCCCCCGGAAATTCCGGGGGCTCGAGTTCATCAATCGAAACTACCGGATCTGGCCCCGCAGTTCTCCTTCCGGATTCTTCTCGGTATGGACCATCACGTAAGCGCCACCGGCTTTTATCGTTTTCACCAGGCTGTGTAAGGATTTACCCTTGAGAGGCCCTATCAGATCCTTGTCGGTAAGGGTGCCCTCTGAAAGGACTCCGTTCTCCAAGCCCTTCTTTTCCGGTCCGGCGAAAAGGAAGGCCACGGGCGGCCCGTTTTTTCCTTTTTTGCCCATATGGATGTGGGCCGCGGTTACATCCTCGATGTCATTTACCGTAAGTTTGTATGTAAGCCCCTTGCCGTCCTTGGTGAGGTGAAAGACCGCTTCCCCTTTTGCCTTTGTCTTCACCATCGGCACGACTTCGTTTCCGGATAGACCCGCCTTGAAGCTTTCATTTCCGGCCGCGGTCGCCAGAGATGCGAACAGGACTGTCACTGAAAAAACCGCCAGTCGCAACAGTATTTTCTTCATGACCGACCTCCTTTGTTTGAGTTTGTTACTACGCATATTAGAGCACTTTTCAACATATAATTCAATTCAAGCGGTTTCAAACTCATCCTGCTTCATTTTTCCGGGGAAATGTCTTTTTTCATCTCCTCGAATTGCTCTTTGGTAATCTCTCCCCGGGCATACCTTTTCTTTAATATGTCCAGGGCGGACTCTTCGACGCGGGCGCGCGCGCCTCTGCCGCTTTTCCCTATAATCCACAACACGAGCAGAACAGCGCCGGCAATGAGCAATATCCAGAAAACAAGGCTGATCAGCATCCACCCCATTCCGTAATGATATCCGTACATCATGCCGTTTCCAACCATGAGACATCCTCCTCAAGTATAGTGGGCCATTTCTCTTCCATGAAACGGCCTTTAATTATCAGTGTGAGTTCCTCGTACGTCCTGACCGGCTTCCGTTTCTTTGTATTTTCCTGTCATAAAGCACTTGCCGTCATTATTTCATTCCCGGTAGAGCCGCAACAACAATGCTTATGAAATCAGTCAGGAAATGCATTACCATGGGAGCAACAAGGCTCTTGCGCCACAGGTAGATAATCGCGAAAATTATCCCCAGAATAAAGACGCTGATCATTCCGGCCAGGCCCTCGTAACCGTGCCCCAAAGCAAAGATCAGAGAAGAAAGAAGCACCGCGGCAACAGTGCTCCCGGTTACCGTTTTGAAGCGCAGAATCAGATAGCCGCGGAATATCGTCTCCTCGGCAATGGCAACGACCGCTACCAGAACACAGGCCAGCACCAGCCTATCAGGTCCGCTTATGGTCAGAAACGAAGGAAGTTTTTCCGGGGCGGCAAGTCCGGCGGAATAGAGAAAACTCTCCAAAAGGCCGATTCCGTAAAGAACCGGGAAATAAAGGAGGACTCCTAAACCGGTCTCCTGCCAAAATTTTCCGAATTTCCAGCCGATTTGCTCCCGAGGCTCGCCGTTTCGCCATAAAAAGTAAAGTATCAGGCCTACAAAAGCCACATCGTTCAGAATGGATGAAACAGCTACTGTCGTAAAACTGAGTCCGGAGCGTCGGGACAGGAATAGTGAAGCGGCCATGGAAGGGACAATGAGAAAGAGGAAAACCGCCACTTCCACCATCTGCACTTTCTTTCCCGGCAGACAGGCGTTCCCTGACGCGGTACTGTTATCTTCGTGAGCAGGGAACATTGTTCGCTTCTCCTCACCCAGATCATTTAATTCAGATGTTTTTTCATTTCATTCAGGCGCTTCTCCATATCGCGCAACTGTTTCCGGTGCTGCTCCTCCATTTTTTGCCCGCGGGGGCCGCCCATTTCCTGCATGATGCCACCCATCTGGCGCATCATCTCCAGCATCTGTCCCTGCTGTGCGGGGGTCATGTGTCCCCGGCTCATCATCTGATTCATGTCGGACATCATTCCTGACATCATACCCATATTGTGCATCATACCCTGACCCATCATGTGGTGCTGGTCCATCATGTGATGCTGATCCATCATGCGCTGCTCATCGGGTCCGCCCTGCATCTGGGCAGCCGCAATTGACGACGAAATAAAAAGAGCAATGACAATAAGAATATATTTCCCTTTTTCCATAACTTGTCTCCTTTTTATGACTTTTGCGTACAGTATAAGGATAGACCGACGGCGAGAGAAGTCAATATAACAGGTCTCCAGTCATTTTTTACCACGGTTAATCGTCAATTCACATATTTGGCTGACTCGCAAGGTGCGAAAAAATAAAATTAAGTTATTATTTAATTAGTGACTCGTCTCTTTCCCGGAGGCCGCTATGCCCGACAGGAAAAAAACAAAGAAACAGTTGCTCGACGAACTGGAAGAATTGAGGATCAGGTCCGCAATACTTGAAGAAAGGATCAGGGAAGAGACCGCCCGGGACCGGGAAAAGGAACAATTCCTCATACAGCAGAGCCGGCTTGCCACCATGGGCGAAATGACAGGCAATATCGCCCACCAGTGGAGACAGCCTCTTTCCACTGTCTCCCTGCTCGTGCAGGATATTTCCGAATGTTATTATTACGGGAATTTTACTGAAGAGTACCTCGAAGCAGCCATTGACAAGATCGTAGAGGTTATTCAGCACATGTCCAGCACTATCGACGATTTCCGCCATTTCATAAAACCGGACAGGACAAAAACGCAATTTCTTGTCAGTGAAGCCATTGAAAATGTGCTTTCTTTCCTGGAAGGGAGTCTCAAATATAACGAAATAGACGTTGAAAAAGATATAGAGCCTGGACTGAGCATCAAAGGCTACAGGAATGAATACTCCCAGGCACTCCTGAATATAATCAGCAATGCGAAAGAAATTTTCATAGAAAGGCGAATCCCCGGTCCACGGATTTACATCAACGGGTCAAGGAAGCAAAACAGGACGGTGGTCACAATCACCGACAATTCCGGTGGAATTTCCGAAGAGATAATCGGCAGGTTATCCGACCCATTCCTGAACACCGGCAGCGCCCTGTCCGCAAACGGTACCAGGCTCTACATATCCGGGATCATCATCCGCAAGAATGCGCACGGAAACCTGACAGCCAGAAATACAGGCAAGGGTACGGAATTTACGATCGAAGTTTAAAGTCCGGCGATGGTGGGCCAAAAGGCCCGTGGATCTTTTTTATTGCATTTCGTAATATATTGTATTATACAAAGACCTGCATTCCTCCAGACGCCCCGAAAGAGACTCCCACTCTTCGGGGCAGCTTATTGCCAAACGCCTTTCATTTGTCCTCGAAAGGCGTTATCTGCTCCAACGTGACACTCAGAAATCCGGAAATAATAACTAATAAGTTGCAAACATTACATGCAACATCAATTATTGCGGCACTGTCGGACAAACCCGTACCGGCCGGGACCGGTTCGGAATTTTCATTATGGAAAAGGAGAGCTGATACCATGGGAAAAGGCGTTTCAGGAAATATTTCTCTTTATCTCTGGACAATTGTGGCAATTATTTTGACGGCAGTATTTTTCTCGGTGATCTGGGGCGTTAAAATGGTATAAAAGCGGCTTTCAACCGAAACAACTGCAAGGCTGAGAATACAGGAGTTGAAAAAAGATCTGAATCTCCCGGATCTTTATGCTCTACAAGCATTCTGCCCCTGTATTCCAGACCTTTTCTTTTCAAAATACCGCTCGTTTAATCCTGCCTGATTCAGATTCATTATTACGCAACATGGCTAGAGAAGCCCCTTTACCGCAGCCATCACTCCTTTGTAATCCGGTTCGCTGGTAACTTCCTTCACAAGCTGTACGTATCTCACGGTGTCGCTTGCATCGACGACAAACACGCACCTGGCAAGCAGCATCAGCTCCTTGATGAGAACTCCATAGGCCTGGCCGAATGCTCGATCCTGGTAATCCGAAAGGGTCGTTACCCTGTTTATGTCCGCAGCACCGCACCAGCGTTTCTGGGCAAAGGGTAGATCCATACTGATGGTAAGGAGTGAAACACTGTCCGGTAGCTCCGCGGCTTCCAGGTTGAATCTGCGGGTTTCGGTATCGCACACCGGAGTGTCCAGAGATGGAACGGAACTGAGTATTTTTATTTTTCCCTTGTAGTCAGCGAGAGTAACAGGCTTCAGTTCGTTGTCCACAACGGTGAAACCGGGGGCCTTGTCACCGATCTTAATCTCAGGGCCGATAAGGGTCAGGGGGTTGCCCATGAATGTTGCCGCGCCTGGTCTTTCTTCCATTTTGACCTCCTGTAAATTATTCGAATTGTAATAACTATACAGTCTTCACCCCGAAATTCAATTCATCCGGAATGCGAACCGGATTTTTATTTCCGCGGGTTGCAGGTAACCTGACAGGTGTTAAAATTTTCTAGTAATAAATCATGGCTGTTCCAGAAATGCCTGACAAAAAAAAGAAACGGGAGGGAAACGATGAGAACAATGATTTTACTGCTGATTTTCTGTTTTTCCACATCCGGGGCCTGGGCTGCGGAGAGCGTGCTGAAGAAAGCCCAGCGTACATTCAAGCCGATCCCTCAAAAACCACCCCTGCTGGCGGGAAATCCGGCGAATATGGCAAAAGTCGAGCTGGGGAAAAAACTCTATTTCGACCCCCGACTTTCTTCTTCTTACCTGATCAGCTGCAATACCTGCCATAACGTGGGGCTCGGAGGGGTCGACCTTCAGGAAACATCCACGGTCACGGCTGGCAGAAAGGGCCGAGGAACGCCCCTACGGTACTGAATTCGGTCTTCAATATCGCCCAGTTCTGGGACGGCAGAGCCAAAGACCTGCGGCCCAGGCCAAGGGCCCGGTCCAGGCATCGGTGGAGATGAACAACAAGCCGGAACAAGCCGTTATTACACTTAAAAGTATTTCCGGTTACCCGCCCTTGTTCAGGAAGGCGTTTCCCGGGGAAAAGGCCCCCGTCACGTTTGACAATGTGGCAAAGGCAATAGAGGTTTTCGAGGCAACACTGATAACTCCCGATTCACCCTTTGACCGATATCTGAAAGGCAACCGGAAAGCCCTGACCGCCAGGGAAGAAAAAGGGCTCGCACTTTTCATGGATAGGGGATGCTCGCCTGCCACAACGGGGTTAATGTTGGTGGTACAGGTTACTTCCCCTTCGGCGTGCTGGAAGCACCCGACGCCGCCATACGCCCCCCGGGAGACCTGGGCCGGTTCAAAGTCACCAATACCTCCGGGGACAAGTATGTTTTCAAGGCCCCGACGCTGCGCAACATAGCGTTGACGCCTCCCTATTTCCACTCCGGCAAGGTCTGGAAACTTAAAGACGCAGTAAAGGTCATGGGATCTTCGCAGCTCGGCATACAGTTGAATGCAGACGACGATGCAACAATCGTCGCCTTTCTTAATACCCTGACCGGAAAGCAACCCAAAATTGAATATCCGGTGCTTCCGCCCGGCTCTGATTCAACTCCGTTACCAAACTTGAAATGATACGGAAAGGAGTAACCATGAACAGGAAAATATTTTTCACATTGATAGCCGCCGCGTTTTTCGCCGGGACCATCTTCCTGTCCCCGGCAGTGCGGGCGGAGCAAAGCGATTCTTCGCTCATTGGAGCGCCCACAACCAACTTCAGCCTCTCTTCGACACAGGATCGCCTGATCAGCTACGGACAGGAATATTATGGAAAACACAATCTCATAATCACATTTTTCCCTGCAGCCTTCACCCCCGTCTGAACGGGCGAGATGGAGGGCCATCAGAGGAATCTCTACCTCTATGAGCGCTTCAACACCCAGGTCCTGGGTGTCAGCAGGGACGACGTGACAACACTCAAATACTGGTCGAAAGGCCTTGGGCTGACCTTTCCACTGCTTTCCAACGTCAGCGGATGGCTGGGAATCATCTACGACGTGCTGCCGGAAAACCAGCCGGTCTTCAATCGAAGGACGGTGATTATCGACACGAAAGGCATCATCCGCTATGTCAGGGACGGCTCCCCCGATTACAAGGATATTCTTTCTTTCCTGAAAAAACTCGTCAATGAGGAGGGAAAGCCATGAAAACATTGTTCCTGTTCCTTTTTATCCTGATCGCCGTCCCCTTGTCTTCCGTCAATGCGGCGCAGCAGGCGTCGAACAGCGAAAACCACGACCACGCCGAAGCTGCGGTAACCCGCAACAGTAACGGCACAATCACGTACGACAGTGAATACATGTTCCTGCCTCCTCCCATGCCGCCATGGGAGATGCTCCAGGGAAACGATACGGCCCATTATGTATTCGGATTTTACCGCAAGGACCCCGGACCGATTCAGATGGAATCCACCTTTTTCGCCTACGATGAAGAACCGTACGGCTATTCCAGGGAAATAGAGGAGCGCGCCAGGGAATTACTCAAGCGCTACTATTGGGCTTCTTACGTCAAAGTTACCATTCTGGAGAAAAAACCGACGCAAATATTGGGAGGACAGGGACTTGCCCTGGTGATGGAAGGCAAGGACACGGTGAAAAAAATCAAGGTCCGTTCGAAAGTCATATTCGGCAAGCGGGGAGAGCGGGTGGTGGCCTTCTATATCAATCAATGGCGGACCATTGACGGGAATTACGACATGTCAGCATTCGATGCTTTCGACAAATTCGCGGAATCGATGAAATTTCTCAGGAAGTCATTCTACGAAACTCTTTAGCGGCTTCACCGAGAAGGATGCGGAGGAAAACAAATGGTTTCAGTCAAATCCATCTTAAGAGCTTGTCCGCCAGAATGGTGAATCTGAAAATTGGCAAACTCTATGATTTCTCTTTACCCCTCCGCTTCCTCCGCGGTTCAAAAGCCGATGACTGACTAACCAGTTCCGTCCTGACACAAGCAGCTTCACCGGGCGACAAGGTGATGCACCCCTTTCTCAAGACCGGCGAGGTTCAGCTCGAACATGGGGATCATGCGCCGGATCAGGGTTATCGTCTCGCCATGGTCCCACAGCGAGACAGGGATGGGATTGAACCATGCTGCATGCCTGAAAGTGCTGGCCAGAAGCTTCAACCTTTCTATGCTCGGCTGTTTCTGGCGGTACTCGATGGCTATGGAGCCGTTCACCGCCAGCAGTTCTTCCGGCGCCATGCTGGCATCCCCCACGAAAATAAGCCGTGTCTCAGGATCGCGACGCACCAGGTCCTCTGCGCTCTCCGGCCGGTCACGCCGTTCGGGGTCACACCAGACCCGGTCAGTAACAGTGTTGTGGAAATACCGGATAGATAGATCCCTGAACTGGGACCGGGCATAATGGAACAGGGCCTGCACGGTATCCACATAGGGATCCATGGACCAGCCGCCATTGTCGATCAGCAGCAGTACCTTGAGCCGGTCGGCCAGCCTTCTGTCGAAGACGATCTCTATTTCACCGGCGTTGCGCATGGTCTCATAGATGGTCTTGTTGACACTCACTACATCTTTCGGTCCAGAGGGAACCAGCCGCCGCAGGCGTTTCAGGGCTTCACCCATCTGGCCGCGGGTCAGCGGAGCCGTGCGAGAGTAATCCTTGTAGCGGCGTTCCATTGCGACCTTTATGGCGGAGCGGTTTCGCGAAGCCCCGCCGATCCGCATTCCCCCGGGACGGAACCCGGAATGCCCTACCGGCGACACGCCGCCGCTTCCTATCCACTTACGGCCACCGTGATGGGAGCCTTCCTGGTCTTTGAGGCGGTCGAGGAAATAGCGCACCAGTTCTTCTCCACTCATGCGACGCAACTGTTCCTCGCTTAGGCCGAGCGACCTTGCCAGCTCCTCCGGGTCTTTCAACCATTCATCCAGCAGCGCCCGGATACTGTCATCAAGTGTTATCCCTTCCGCCGGTCTCCTCTCGATGCCGATGAAAAACTCGGCGAAAACCTGGTCGTAAACATCGAAATCGCGTTCGCTCTTTACCAGAAGCGTGCGGGCCACTGTGTAGAAATCGTCCAGGGAAGTTATCAGGCCGAGACCCAGTGCCTTCTGCAGACGGAGAAAAGCGGTCGGGGTAACCGGAATGCCGCTTTCCCTGAGATTATAGAAGAATGGTACGAACATAGTCTGCCTCGAAGCATCATCCGCCGAGTTGTGAAGATGCTTTTTCCAGATCGCTGCTCTTTTTGAACAGAATACCGAGGTACGGAACCGCCTGGTCGGTCAGCGTTTCCCGGCGGAAATCCGGATCGGCAATCAGCGCGCGGATCCAGTTGAGCAGTTCACGGGTAGCGGGCTTTTTCTCCACCCCCTCGATCTTGCGCAAACGGTAGAAGGCGTTTATGCAGGCCCGCGCCAGGTCGTCGCTCAGGTCGGGAAAATGCACGGCCACGATATCGCGCATCATTTCAGGTTTCGGAAAGGCGATATGATGAAAGTTGCAGCGGCCGAGAAAAGGGTCGGAAAGGTCCTTCTTGGCGTTGGAGGTAATGACCACCACCGGCCGGAAGCGCGCCTTGACGGTGCTGTCTATTTCCATGATGTCGAACTGCATCTGGTCGAGCACATCAAGCATGTCGTCCTGAAAATCGCTGTCCGCCTTATCAATCTCGTCGATGAGCAGCACAACCCGCCGGTCGGCAACGAACGCCTGTCCGATCTTCCCCATGCGGATATATTCCGATATATTGCTCACGTCCCGGCTGGAGTCGCCGAAGCGGCTGTCGTTGAGCCGGGTCAGCGTGTCATACTGGTAAAGCGCCTCCACCAGTTTCATGCTCGATTTCACATTCAGCGTCAACAGGGGCATGTCCAGACTCTCGGCAATGGCATAGGCCAGCATGGTCTTGCCGGTGCCCGGCTCTCCCTTGAGCAGAAGCGGCATTTCCAGCGCCATGGAGACATTGACTATCTTGGCCAACTCCGGATCGAGCACATAGCGGCTGGCCCCGCTGAAACGATGGAAATTCTCTTCGGTCATGATGATTAATTCCTTGTCGAATTTTGATTCTTTGGCAATTAGCGCCATACGAGTAGCGAAAGCCTACTCCCACGTCACCCGTGCCGGATTGCGAGCCGGAATGCGTGAATATTCAAATTCCGGATATCCGATCATCAGGCCTCCGCACATGTGATGGCCCGACGGCAATTCCAGTGCCGCGGCAACTTCGGCCGAGCTTTTCGCAGCGAAGAACAGAAATCCTGCCCAACAGGTTCCCAGACCGAATGAAAGAGCCGCCAGCTCCAGGGTGGTCAGGGCAATCATCGAGGACGGCTGCACCATCCTGTCGTCATCGGCGCCGTAAGCGATAATCAGGTGGGGCGCGTTGCGCAGGACCGGATCGCGTCCCGCTTCCCATGCCTTCAGCATGCCCCTGATTCCGTGTATTTCGTCACCGTCGAGTGTGCCCATCCAATCGACGACGGCCCGCGACAGTCGCTGCACTTTCTTGTCATCAAGATACACCTTCCAGTAAACAGACTGAGTATTCATGCCGGTCGGGGCGTAGCGCGAGATTTCGATCAGCTTTTCGAGAACATCCCTTTCCACCGGTTCGGGTTTGAAGCACCTTATGGAACGGCGCCCCTTGATGAGCTGTTCCAACTGCCCGGGAGACAGTCTCCACCCCTCATCCAGCGGTATGCACTCATCAGGGCTCATCCGGCAATGGCTTATTGCACCCCTCGGACAGGCCGCCACGCAGTGACCGCAGGTTATGCACCCTTTTTCAATCTTTTCCACCGTTGTCGGGAACCCGGTTATGGGAAACCCCTCTCCCAGTACAATGATCCCCACCGGACACGCACGGGCACATGTCCCGCATCGCCTGCATTTGCTTTCGTCAACAGTAATCAGTCCCATCTTGCAGTTCTCCTTTGCTTAAGGAGCCTTATTTCAGCTCCTTATTTTGCGGAATCAGAAACGTGACAATAATGATATTAACACATTTATCCGTTTCGCAGAACTATTACGGATCAAGAAGTGAAACAGGAACATCACGCCGGCTGTCATAAGTAAATGGAAGTTCAGAGGAGTGAAATCCGCCCCGAATGAAGGAGCCAGACTTAGTGATCAGGTCAGTCAATATCGATAAGTCCAAGGCGGGCCGCGACCGCTACGGCCTGGGTTCTTTTCGAGACGTCGAGTTTTGCCATGATATTATAGACGTGGTAATTGACTGTTCTTTCGCTTATTCCCAGGATAACCGATATGTCCCAGGAGCTTTTTCCCTGTTTAAGCCAGGTCAGGACTTCTTTTTCGCGAAATGAAAGTACAACATTATTGTTATCCGGCTTCCTGTTGCCGAAGATATTGGAGAGAACCAGGTGAAGGTGGGGTACAACCAACTCGAGAATGGCCTCGGTGCGTTCGTTGTGTTCCATCGATGCCCCTGAAAAGCAGAACATGCTCCCATTCTGTCCCCCGGTTATCGGCCCGGATCCGTGAGCGTAGCCCTCCCTTATCCCGAAATCCAGGCAGAGTGATATTATCTCCGCCTGTTGCCGGTGCTTTTTCCAGGTATTTGTCATGAATTGGGGTTTGTAAGTCGAAAAGTTCTGTCTTGAGAGGGCACTTGTATGATGGTAGTTTTTTGAAAAGTATTCTTTTCTCCATTCTTCCGGGAAGCTGATATTGACACCATGCAGGATTACAGTCCCCTTGTCGTCATGGAAACCCAGCAGTGCCGCGGCAAAATCAAAAGGAAAAAGTTCCTGAATCTTCGGAAACAGGTTGATGAAACCCTCTTCAGTGTCCAGGGAAAGACACCGGTGGATTATCTCGAGCAGACTCGTTGCATCAGCTCCGGAAAGACGGGAAAAAAATTCCGGCTGTTCCGATGTCGACATGGGTATTCCTTCTTCTGCACCGGCCGCAAAGCCCGCGGTGCATCGTGATCAAAGCATTGCCACTCTTCCCTGCAGTGCACAAACTGTAGCGAAAGCAATTATCTATTGTCAATTATTATTCGCCAAGATTCTCCCTTTTTTATAATTTTTTGGCAGCCTATTCGACGTCGGCAGCAATATCCGCTATTGCCGGTCGAGCTTCCATATTTTCCGCCTTTCCGGCATCTATTCCCCGGAGCTGTCCGTCATCCGCTTTCCCCGACACCGGCAATTGGTATTTCTTTCACGACGAGCATTGATGTAAGGGCAGTGTCAAAGCAGTTGACGGCATCGGCGAACGCCGCTTGCGCCTCCGGCGATGCCATGGCGCGTTGCAGGCATGCCACGGAATCGAACCATAACTCCGCCATCCCGTCACATGACGGAGGGAAAGGCAGGTGAGCGGAAACCCGGTACCCCTGAACATATCTGCGCAGCCCGGGTACCGTCGCGACGATCGGGCCGTGGGTATCACGCCAATACCGTTGAAACGCCTCCTCGCTGAGTTCAGGGTGTTTATGAAGCAACAGAACCAATTTGACCATTGAATCACCTCTTTTTCGCGCTGTATTCCCGTCAGCTGTTATTCATCCGTATCATCGGCAAAGCCATACGTACTGACCGTTTCAGTAATTTTCACAGGATCTGATTCGAATGATCCCACACTCCGGTCATTTTTTCACCTGTAACAAATTACAGGTGAAAATGGGCCCGTTTTGTCGGATGATGACGAAAAGCCGCCGGTTTGAAAGGGAAACGGAAATGGAAAAAACCAAAAGGCAGGAAGCTCCGGACTGGGCAATCGCGATTAATGCCTTCAACACCTATCTAAGCCAGGATCTGCTCGGCGGCCCCAGGTTGATCAGGATCGCCTGGGTGATCAACCTGCACAAATTCCTGACTCCGTTCGTCGTGGCGCTGCTGATGATCGAGTTCCGCAACTACTCCACGGCCGCGTGGGTATACCTGGCCCTACACGGCAGCTATGGTTTCTGCTGGCTGCTGAAACATGCCGTCTTTCGCGATCCCAAGTGGGAGACCAGGGCGACCTTCGGCGGCGCCTTGATGGTTTTCATGCTGCTGGCGGCATACTGGGTTGCCCCGTATCTGTTGATCTCCGACGTGCTGGGGTCCAATCGACCGGCGCCGTCCAATTGGCTCATTGCATTCTGCATCGCCCTTTTCACCCTGGGCCTTATGATCATGGTTGCCTCGGATTGCCAGAAGCGATTCACCCTCAGGTATCGGCGCGCCCTCATTACGGATGGTATGTTCAGATATGTGCGGCACCCCAATTATCTGGGCGAGATGATGCTGTACTCCGCCTATGCGCTGCTTGTGCAGCACTGGATACCATGGGTCATACTGGCCTATTTCTGGACGACCCTGTTTCTGGTCAATATGCTGATGATCGAATCGTCAATTTCGCGCTACCCGGAATGGGAGGAATATAAAGCTAGAACCGGGATGCTGATTCCCTGGCGATTCTTCGCGTCCAGGCCGACGGAACACCCGCCCCGCACCCTGGCCCGGGGAAAATGAAAAGGAATCCATATGGCTTACTGACGCAGAATGAAGGTGCATGGTGAGCCACTGCTTTCCTGACCTCAAGATATAGACCGGCCTGGTAAAGAATCTGCTTTCGCGCGATAAATCATTCCAGAGGATAAGGGGGGGAGAAATATGACTCAAGTATTTGAGAGTTTTACGGCGCCATTTACAAAGAGCGGACGGTCTGCAATTGTACCTGCGCCACCTTGGCATTATGCCGGCTGGTTAATGAACGTAGCAATTTCCTGTGATATATCGAATAGTGCAGTTGTGGTGCCACCAGCACTTGGAAGTCTGACCGGCAAGGGCTGCATCCATTTCATGGAGTGGCAGGCGACTACCGACGGCCATGAACTGGTCGATCCTGTCTATGCTCAGTATCGGGAGACTATAGTGATCGTTGAGATCGAACGCCCTGACGGCAAATTGTATAATTATTGCCCGTTCATCTGGGTCGATCAAGACATTTCACTTATTCGAGGACTGCTCCAGGGGTGGCCCAAAAAATTTGGTTCGACGTACCTTACCCGTTCGCTGCCGATTGAACATGCGGCGGCTGCGCCGCTTAAAATCGGCAGCCGTATGGGAGCAACACTGACCGTAAAGGAAAGACGATTGATCGAAGCTACCCTGAAGCTTACTGGGAACGTGGGCCTTCCATATGGTTTTTTTACCAACAAAACAATCGGGACAACAGGCTGGCCTGACCTGACGCAACCCGGTCTCCGCCCTGAGTTGAGCTGGGTGCTGTCTGATATTCAAGGAAAGGTGGTCTCTGATTGGTACGATGCCGAAGCAACAATCAATGTGCTGCCTCACCCCGTCGAAGAGGTATCGTTGCTTGGTGAATTGAAAGCGGAAGGGGCAAGTGTTGGATGGGCGGGCATAACAGTGGTTGGTGCGTTGCCACTTTTCCCATGAGACGACACATGTTTCCAAAGACTTGCTGAAAGTCGGAAAAAACCGACTGAAAATTAGGTGCGTGACATACTGCTTCTATTGTCAGGACTGTTGTAAAATTGGCTGTATTCAAGAGGGAACTCCATGGCAAGAATCGTGATCTTGGGAGGATACGTGACCTCGCCCCGGAGAGCACATTCATCCGGTCCCTCTATCGCAAAAAACTGCCTGACGGATTGGACTATCAACTCATCTATGCTTACGGCAATGACAGTACGGTCAAGTTGGGCGAGAACAGCGACGGCGTGGTCCCCCTGTCGAGCCAGCTCCGCAGGGAGGCGCAGGACGAGGCGGATGGCCAGTGCGGATTCAACGATACCCATACCGGCATACTGAAAGACCCGACAGCCATCCGGCGGATAAAGACACTGATCGAGGAGGTGAAATCGCCGGTGCCCGAGGCGCATTTGAAAGAGCTTGTGAAGGGAGGATACGGAGCGAACCTGGGCAAGGAATTTTCGCCGATGGAAAGGTATTGCATCCGGACCATGGGGTACTGGCTGGAGGCCCTGTCGTCAGAGGCCGTCACCCCGCTTGATCCGGTTCAGAGGCATTTCGTCCAGGTCTGTAGAGGAGAAAAATCCCCCGAGAACGAGATAGAAACCGCCTGGCTCAAGTTCGTCGGGGAGTATCCGGACAGAAAAGGTCTGAGATGATCTGCAGCAATGTTCTATGCCGAGAGTCTTTTCCGTTTGCGTGGGAATGACGGCGACTGTTTTTGCGATCATATCGAAATGATGTGTCGGAATTACCCTTCACCACGAATACACCAGTTCCGCCTCCACCTGGTCGTTCCTGGAATATCTGCCGAAGGTGGACTGGGGCGGACCGGTGAAGAAAGCAGCGGTCAGGCCCGTCTTCCAGGCATCGGTAAATACATACCAGGCATTTGCCCTGGCCATGCCGTCGCCATGTTCCGGGTTGTAGGCAATGTTGATATTCGTCTCAACCTTCTGATTCAGCCAGAATACCTTTAAGTTTGCCCAGAGAAGGGTCTCGAACCTTCGCTCATAGAGGCTGTCCGGCCTGTCGAAAATGATGGTCTGTTGTGCCTGCAGGGTCAGGATGCAATCTTCGATCACGCGGTAATCTGCGCCGACACCGTAGTCGAAGGTATCGCTTTTTACTTCATTCGGATTGAGGGGAAAGACTCCGGGCGTAGGAAATGACGGATATCCCCATAGCTCCTGGCGAATGTTGAAATAGCGGTTGAACGTCCAGGCCGCTTCGGCGCGCAGGCTCCAGTCGCCGAGGATAGTTGCGGTGTCAAAACCGATAACCGTGGTCTTGTGAAAATCGGGGACAAATCCGGGGTCGATGACGATTTTTCCCGGCTGGGGAAGGATGGTGAGCGCGGTTGTCTTGAAGACCGGCCGCGGATCATAGCCGTGAAACAGGTTGAGAGCCCAATCCAGGTCTCCGGAGTGACGCAGGCGCAGGCCGAACTCGCTGTTCCCGAGAGTGTGCGGCGGCAGACCCGGTTCCCTCGGGACAATGTCCGCGCCAGGTATTTGCGCCAGGGTCGAGATGCCTGATTCTCCGAACCAGCGCTCGTCCGGTTGGGGGAGGCGGTAGGGGACGAACAGCGGAACCCAGACCAGATCGATGCTCCAGTTCCCCTTGTTCAGGTTGGCTGACAGGGACGGCACACCAATCTTGCGGTCTTCCAGTGACGGCAGGATAAACCGACTGTAGTCCCAGGGATTGAGCAGGTCGTTGATCGGATATTCGTCAAGCCTTCCCCAGGCAAAGCGCTGGACGCCGGCGCGCACCTCGAAATCAGTTAACGAACAGGCTAGGTACAATTCCTTGAACTCGATCCAGGGGGTGTTGCTTTGATAGACGCCGTCCCAGGTCTTGAGCAGCGCATGGTCGCGAATGGGATGCTCCACTTTTCCGTCCCAGCCGCCTTCCAGCCAGGAATGGAAAGACCATTTCGAGGGCGGAGTGTCGATCTTCAGCCTACCGGTAAAAGAAGGGTCTTCCTTTACGCTGTCGCTGTCCAGCGCCAGGCCGCCGCGCAGGTCGAGCCTGCCGGAAACGGAGAGGAAATCGCCGGCAAGGCAGGAGGGAGCGGAAAAATGAATTAACTGGATGGAGAGGATTAACAGGAAAAGAAAATGTCCCCTAAAATCCACAACTCTTGCAAAACCAGTAAAAAGACCTTTATAGACATGAAAAATCACTGGCTTCCCCAAAAGGCTCGTGATGACGTCCCGAGTATTTTGACTCAACTGCTCCCATTCCTAAAACCTGTACAAATAAGATGATATCCGACATTCAAGATACAAATTGGGTAAAAATGATTAAAACCTGTATATCCTGTCCATCCTGTCAAATTGCATTTACCTCCCGCCCCGCTCCAGCGACCGTTGTGTGAACAGCTCATCTGGAAAATGCGTGTGATACTTGATGCTCTCGATGGTCAACTCGGTCCGGTGGCCGGTCTTGCGGTTTTCCATGTCAAGCTTGAAGGGCGTTGGTATGCCATCGACGATCTTGACATTCCGGAACAGACCGGCGCGATAGATATCATTGTCCTGGTAGTAATCTATTTTCAGATGGATCCAGAGGTCTTTTGCCACCCAGGCCACGTACCTCGTGTATTTGCGCCGTATTTTCGGTGTCACCTCGACCACATAACAGGGTCTGCCGTCGAAATTCTCTTCCCGCAGAATGCTGAACTTGTAGTCATCCAGGTTCGGCGGCCCGCCGAAGTCATCATAGGAAAAATCCGAGCCGAAGAACGAGTCGTCCTGGGAGGTAACCGGGATGCGCCTGACCCGCCGGTATTCAGGGAAGTAGGCCCACAGGTCCCGGTCGGCAAAGGTGTGCGCAAACATGAGGAAGCCGACGCCTTTCAGGTCCGGGGGCGAGTTGAACACCACCAGGACCTTGTACGCCTCGGGGTCGGCCTTTTTGCTGTACTCGGTAAGGGTCCTGCTTCGTTTGCCGCCACCCTTGTCGAACAGCGACCATGGAAGCTTCGGTCTTCCGGTCGAGCATGCGCGAGCGCACCTCGTGGACCTTTTCGTAGATGTCGCGGCCGCTCATGGCCTGGGCGGATAAGGGAAGAATAAGCACTGCTGCCAGAATGATCTACCCCACGCTCCATGCGTTCAGCCAAGAACCTTTAACCTGTTGTTCTATTCATACGTCAGCGCCTCCACTACATTGGTTTTTGCCGCCCGGCGGGCTGGATAGATGACCGGCCAGTGCAGACAGTCCGGCCGACATGAAGAGGGCCCAGATTATCGAGCCGTAAGGAATGAAGTATTCCGCGGCAGAGCTGTAATTTGCCCGGAAAGCCCCTTCCAGGTTGATCCAGCCGGTAATGATGCCGGCCAGGCAGCCGAGGATCCCTCCGGCAATGCCCATCAGCATGGATTCCAGCACGACGACGCCGGAGACTTGCCGCCTGAGCATCCCGATGGAGCGGAGGATGCCGATCTCGCGCGTCCGTTCCAGCACCGAGGCGAGCAGGGTGACGATGATGCCGAAACAGGCAATGGCCATGGTCACCACACTGAGGGCGTAATTGAAGATAAAGGTCTGATCCATCGATTTGCGTATTTCGTCCTTGAATTCCTGGACAGGAAGGACAAAAAGCTTTCTGTCGCCTCCCAGCCGCTGCTGGATGGCGTCCCTGACCTGCGCGATATTTTCTCCCGGCTTGACCCGCACGGAAAACTGGTCGGCAAGCTTGTCGCCCCAATGGCGCTGGAAGGTGTCGAGATCCAGGTACACGGTGCCGTTGTCATACAGGTAGTCCACCACCACCGCGGAGACACCGAAGCGGACCGGACCGGCGGGCGTCGGCAGGGTGATGGTGTCACCGGGACCGACATGGAAACGGCTGGCGAACGGCTCGCTGACCACCACGTTGTCGCGGTGTGACAGTAGACCCAGCAGCTTTTTCTCGTCACCTTTCGTAACCATGAAATGGCTGTATTCCGCCCGGCGAACCATGTCGATGACCGAGAGAAGTACCCGGTTCCCGTTGTAATCCATGTAGAGTTTGCGCCACGGGTCCGCGGAAAGCACGCCCGGGACTTTCTCGATCTCTTTCCACATTTCCACCGGCATCGGCACGGTCTGGGCATTCGTACTCGAGGAGGGGTGACCGTCGGAAACTATGATGTCCGCGCGGACCACGGCATCGAGCCAGGTCATTACCGATTCCTTGCTGCTGTGCACGTAGCCGGCCGAGTTGACAAACACCGAAATGCCGAAGAATATCGCCGCAACCGCCACGGCATTGCGGTTCAGGTTTTTCCGCAGGTTGAGGCCGGCCAGCATTCCCATGGAGCCGTGTCGAAACATCGGCAGTCGATGGAGGAGGGAAATGAAGCCTTTCAGGAACGTCGGCATGAACAGGGATATTCCGAGGAGCAAAAACAGCTGGGCGGAGAAGAGAAAGATCGTGCTTCGAAACAGCGGAGTCCAATGGGCATAGCGGTACAGGCAGAAGACCGTCGCCGCCATCAAGATGCATACTGCCGAGGCGTTATTGAGCCTCCTGCCGGTGAAAAAGCCCTCTTCGGCCCAGGGAACGGAGCGGATGGCGGAGACCGGCGAGATGCGGCTGCCGGCAAGGACCGGCAGGACTGCAGCTCCGAGACTGGCGGCAACGCCGCAGGCAATTCCCAAAACGGGATATTGCCAGGTGATGATGATGTCGGTAACCGCTGTCCTCACATAAATCTGGGAGATTACCTTGCCCAGGATCCCGACGATGGATCCGGCAAAGAGTATCCCCAGTCCGACGCCGAGTGCCGAGGCGACGATGGAAATGATCAGTGTCTCGCCCATGAACAGCCGCATGACCTGTCCGCGGGTTGCGCCAAGGGCGCGCAGAATGCCGATTTCTTTCCGGCGGCGCACAATGGAGATGGAAACTGCGTTGTAGATAAGATACATGCCGACAATGATGGCGAAGAAGCTTACCAGGTCCAGGCCGGTCTGAAAGTTGGAGAGCATGCTCTCGATCTGCCTGCCCCTGCCGACCGGCGTCTCAACGGTGTAGCCCGCCGGGAGCGCAGCCGCGAGGCGCTGCTTGACGGTTTCAAGTTTTTCTCCCCGCAGAAGGCTCACATCGACCCGGTCAATGCGTCCCTCCTTGCCGAATGCCATTTGCGCGGCATAGATATCCATCAGCGCCAGGTTTCCCCCCATGACCTTTGCCGGCCCCTCGGGGTTGAGGATGCCGCGAACCCGGAACTCGCGCGTACCGTGGACCGTCTCCACCGCAATCTTCTGGTCTATTTTGATACCTTCCCGGTCCGCCATGGTCCTGGTGATGAGGATGGAGTCCGGTTTGGCCAGGAACAGCAGGGGGTCGGGAATGTCGGCATCCTCTTCGGCAAGGCTGTAGCTTCTGACCTGGCTGTCCACCAGTACGTCAACGCCGAGAATCATCACGGACCGCTCCTTTCCCTTTGACAGGAGCCCGTCAGCTTCGACCACCGGTACTGCGTATTCCACGCCGGGGACTGTCCGGACCGTGTCCAGAATTGCCTCGGGGAAACCGGACTGGGCACCGGTGACCTGAAGGGCGGCCCGCCCTGTCGAGTTGATGAACGAGTCTTCAAAGGAACGGAGAATGCTTTTGTTGACGATGCCTATGGAGACGATGGCGGCCACGCCGAGACAAATGCCGGCTACGGACATGACCGTCTGGACTTTCTGGAACCGTACATGCCTGGAGCTGAGATGGCGGAGCAGATTGACAAGGCTCATGAGGGGGCTCCTCCGAGGGAAACATCTTCCGCAAGCATCCCGTCTCTCAGGGTGATGAGCCGCGTGCCGTATGCCGCTGCCTTGGAATCGTGGGTAACCATGACGATGGTCTGCCCCTTTTCATTGAGATTTGACAGGAGCATGAAGATCTCCTCGCTGGTATGGGAATCCAGGTTGCCGGTAGGTTCGTCGGCCAACAGCACGGCGGGCTCGGTGATCAGAGAGCGGGCGATGGCAACCCGCTGCATCTCTCCCCCGGAAAGCTGTTCCGGCCGGTGCTCCGTGCGTTCGCCAAGGCCCATCTGTTCCAGGAGCTGTACCGCCTTCGACCTGATTCTGGAAAAGGGGACTCCTTCCAGGAGCAGCGGCAGGCTGACATTTTCGATCGCGGTGAGGATGGGAAGAAGGTTGAAGAACTGAAAGATGAATCCGACGCGCCGGCGCCGAATGAGGGTAAGTTCATCGTCCGATATGCCATGCAGCGGCCTGCCGTCGATGAAGATTTCCCCCGACGTCGGCTGGTCGAGGCCGCCGATCAGGTTCAGCAGCGTACTCTTGCCCGAACCGCTCGGGCCCATGATGGAAAGAAATTCCCCTTTTTTGATACTCAGGGAAACATTCCGCAGCGCATGAACCTCCCGCTGTCCCTGATGGTACGTTTTGCCTGCATTCACAATCTCGATCATATCTCCCCCTATTCATCACATTTGAATGCCGCCTTTATCTTCGCTGCGCACAAGGTCAGCCACCTGATGTCCGCCTCGGCATGGAACAGACCCGCATCCATAAGCAGCTCGGTGGTGAGCGTATCACCGTCTTCCGCTTTTTTTTTCAAAGAAACCTTGCGGCGGGTGAGGCTGTTCATCTGCTTGAGGTAGAGCGCCTTCTGCTTCTCGATGAGATTCAGGATGGAGGCAGGATCCTTCCGGTCCATGAACACGAGCTTTATGAAAAATTCATCGCGCAACGCCCTTACCTTGTTTACGGGGGTAGAGAGCCATTCATCGAGCTCCTCTCTCCCCTTGCCGGTGATACTGTAGATCTTCCTGTCCGGCCGCCGGTCCTGGGTCTGGCGGTCATGGGTGACGAGGTCTTCCTTTTCCAGGCGATCAAGCGTTGAGTAAATCTGTCCGTAGTTCAGGCTCCAGAACTCTCCGACCTTCTCGTCGAAACTGCTTTTCAGTTCATATCCGTGCAAGTCTTTTTCGGCAAGGATGCCGAGCATGGCAAATTTGACAGACATATTTCCTCCGAGAATATATAAAAGTTTATAGATAAAAGTTTATATAATGTCAAAGGAAAATATGCTTATTTTAATCATTCTTGCCTTATTACACCTGTTTCACTGCGGTCCGTGATGGAAGCATATATGCGGAGTACTGCAAAAAGGCGGGATTACTCACGTCTCGCGGGCACAGAAACAGCTATGCCGGTTGTAATCTGAACGATATGTAAAGCAGCATTACTATATTGGTTACGGCACCTTCGGTATTGTTGTGTCAATATTCACAGACACAATAATACGTCCCGCTTCAGCTTGTTGCATTTCTTGCCCGTGAACACGATCAGCATCAGATGAAAGCAGAGGTCAGCGATCCTTTATTTCCAGTACAAATAATGGCGTGGTTCGATCTGCAATTGTTGAAGGTATTTCCCCCTGAAAATTGCATCCCATTTTTTCGTAGAATCCTCTTGCATTCGGATCGGCTAAAATTCCCAAATACCGGATCCCTTTCATTTCACATCTTTTGCGCAAATGCTCGAACATTATTGTCCCTATGCCTCGCCCGATATATTTTGGTGCAATGAACATATGTTCGAGCCAAAAACCTTTATCGATTTTTGCGCCTGATACCTCAATATCATTTTCCAATTCTATAATCGAATAATAGCCGACAATTGCACCGCCACTTTCAAAAACCAGTACGTCGTTCTTTTCAATATAGTCCGGGGTGATTGTCAGTTCAGGCTTCCACACCTCGAAATATTCTTTCGGATACCCCCAGAATCCTTTCGATTTAAAGGATAATCCGGTCAGAAATTGCGCGTCTTCCCTATTTGCCGGTCTGATCATTGATAAGCCGATATAGATGTATCCCGAAATAACCGTACACCAATCAGAAGACAACCGATTGAAAGAGTGAAAATGCCCGCAACAGATACGAACACGGAAATCATCGGCCCGATCGCATAAACAAGAGCCCCGACAAAAAACAGAATTGCTGCTGACCTGGGATATTCGGCGGAACGATAGAGTGTGAAGCAAAACAGGGAAATGCCGATGAAAATGGTGATTTCAGAAACCAAGCGGAAGGTCACTACTGACGGATCTTGCTTGATAACGGCGTTTCGCAACAGAAAAGCGGATTCGGGATGCGCGGCGATGACGGGATAGAGAAACATCTCCCACGTAATCTTGCAGGCTTGAAGGAGGTATGCCGTTTCGAGAAATATGAAGCCGATAGCCCCGATCAGTCCGGCCCTGGTACGCAATCTCGAATAGACAACGTAAAAACCGGCGATCATCAATAATACGCCAGCGAATGCCGTTATTGCGAACCGGACGTAATTTGGATTCATCACCACTTGAACGTAGTCGTATGTGCCATTACCGATTGGAAGCATGACTGGAAAGAGCGCTGCATAAACGGTCAGCAGCAATGAACCAAGGATAAGGGATGCGCCACCAGTCTTTTCAAGCGAAAGTGGGGTCATATGATTATCTCCTGAGTAGTTATTTGTTAGTATAGGCAGTGTAAAATCTCCACGCTTCCCGCGCTGCACGACGCGGTTTCCCTCCGGAATTACGTAAAATAATCTCAACGGATTTCTAATACCCTTTCATGAAAGATAGGTCAATATATTTAACGACAAAATCTATCTATTTTACATATAAAACATTTTCGGGTTCCTGTTTGGCAGGATCAGAAAAAAGGTATTCCTTTTTAATTGAAAAAGTTTTCTCGCCGGACTGATTCTTTATCAACAACTCAACCGTTTTTATACTATCGTCATCGCCCATCTGATCACGCAGTTCCCGGAGAGTAAAGTCGCCCGCGGCCCTGTCGCTGACCTTGACGATCTCGTTCCCCACCGCGACCCCCAGGCGGTCGGCGGGCGAACCGTTCCAGATCCCCGACACCAGTGTCTTCCCGGCGCCGTCTCGCCTGAGTCCGATCCCCGTAGTGAAAACGTTGTCAATATTTCTCCCCCCTTCAGCCGGGATGAGCAGCATCTCTCCTGCCGGATAGTTAAGGATGACGATATAATTGGAGAGGAAGGGATAGCCTATGAGCGCTTTTTTTTGCCCTTCCGTCACTGTTGCCACTACTTTTCCGGTTTCACTGGTACCGATCCTGAGACCGTTGACCCGGGACAGGCGGGGCTTTTCGTTATCCTTGAAAGCGCCTCCCGCCATTACGCCTTTTCCCTCAATCACCGTTTCCTTGCTCAACTTTTCCATTAATGACGGTGAGAGTGCCAGTGGATCCTTGAGTCCAGTGTCTATCAACGCATCGAATGTGCAATCTCCACAGGAAACCGTCACCTGCGGCGCAAAGCCCATCTCCATGAGCTGTTCGATTCTGACCGGGCTGGCGCCCGGAACCGGGCTGAGCGGAGAGGTATCGCCCGAAAGGGTGACCAGTTTCTTTTGGTAGTCGATCTTTACTTTGAAGAAGCGGAGAAAATTGGATCCGATGACACCGTCTATCTTTATCCCGGTCATCCGTCGAATTCTGGCCATATCGAATACAGCCGCCGAGATGCCCTCTGCCTGGAAACTTCCCGTGGAAAAACTTTTCAGTCTTGTCAGATGGACATCTATTTTGCCTTTCGCACCATCCATCATCTCGATCCCGGCATCTTCCGCGAGACCGAGATCATCGGCAACATCTTTGCCGATCACGGTGAATGCGGCTGTATCCAGCATAAAAGTGCAGTCGCGCGCGGAGTCGTTGATTCTCCCTTTCACAAGAATCAGGTTCCCGCTCAGCTCGAACGGAACGACCGTTTCTTCATCCGCCCTGACATGAGTCTCGCCTCCCTTGATCATGGAGATGGCGTGAAACATCGAGCATCCGGAAAGATAAATTACTGCACAGAGGATTAGCAAAATATTGTTAATTACTTTCACATTCAAATTCCTTTTGTCATCTTATATAAAAAATCTCCACCACCGGACTCCACGGCGATGTCCGGCAGATGCATGTAAACACTGAACCGCCAATATTTGTTGACAGGACACTTAGGGCCCGCCCAGCCCAATGTCAATAACTGCCTGGCAATGAGCATGGTCATGATACCGTGCCCCACAAGAAATACTGAGCCGTTTTTCCGGGCAAGATCGATCAGTCTTACCGCAGCGATACGCGCACGCGCCGTAGCTTGCGCAAGTGTCTCTGCATTGGCGGAGAAACCGCAAAACCATGCCAGACGAAACACTGCACTCCATACCCAAAGGGGTAAGCTGGGAAAATGCCAGTGCAGATGTGGCAGATCCACCTCGCAAAACACTCCTTCGGCCGGCATTGCTCTGTTCGGGCTAAGCTGTTGTGCAGACTGCTCGCATCTCCGCAACGTACTGCAGACAATGACACCAGATTCAGCCGCCTTTTTCAGCGTCGCTGACGGTATTTCCTCTTCGACAAGATCTGCCTGATTGTAGAGCTTGATCCAATCTTTCATCTGCAGTGGCGACATCCAAACCCGATGCTGCACATTCGGCTTTCCATGTCGTGCAAGAATAATCTCCATTGTTCCTTTCTCAGCCTGATACCTCACGCTTTCAACGGAATCTTGTTGTTGTTCAGGCTTACCCTTATTATCGATATCACCCTGACTTGCCGGCGGTTTTCTAAAATTTGAATACATAAAAAAAATGCTCCCAATGGTCCAATTGGCTCAAGCTGCTAAACGGTCTTGACAGCGATTTCCCTGTCTCTGTTTCTGTCGTGGTCGCGGGCAATGAGCATGTAGATGGACGGAACGACGAACAGGGTGAAGATGGTGCCGACGAACATGCCGCCCACCAGCACCAGACCGATGGAGTTTCGGGCCGCGGCGCCGGCGCCGCTGACCAGGGTCAGGGGAAAGTGGCCGGCAATGGTGGCGGCGCTGGTCATGAGGATCGGACGGAGTCGGGTCATGGCCGCCTGGCGTACCGCATCCAGTTTCGGCAGCCCTTTCATCTGCAGCTTGTTGGCGAACTCGACGATCAGGATGCCGTTCTTGGACACCAGCCCCACCAGGGTCACCAGGCCGACCTGGGAATAGATGTTGAGGGTGGTCGTCCAGCCGTTGGTCCAGGACGGGACGCTGGGGTCGGGCATCTTCAGGAAGGTGAAGAGCAGCGCGCCGAACATGGCCAGCGGCACCGAGCCCGCCAGGATGACGAAGGGGTCGCGGAAGCTGTTGAACTGGGCCGCCAGCACCAGGAAGATCAGGATGACCGCCAGGCGCGAAGGCGGGGAGGAACTTGTTCCCCTCGGTGCGCAGCTGGCGCGACTCGCCGGTGTAGTCGATGACATACCCCTTGGGCAGGATCTTGGGCGCCTCGTCTTCCAGGAAACGGAGCGCCTCGTCCAGCGGCCGGATGGCCACGCCGCTGATCTTCACCGCATTGAGCTGCTGGAAGCGGTTGAGGGAGCGGGGAACCACCGATTCGCTCAGAGTGGCGATGGTGCTGAGCGGGATCAGCTTGCCGTTGGGGCCGGTGACGTAGATATCTTCCAGCTGGCCGGGGTTGAGGCGGTCGATGCGCTCGATCTGCGGAATGACCTTGTAGCTGCGCCCCGAAATGTCGAAACGGTTGACGAAGTCGCCCCCCACCATTGCTCCCAGGTCGCCGCCGACCTGCTGCAGGTTGAGCCCCAGAGTCGGCCACCTTGTCCCGGTCGATGACTGAACTCGGTCTGGGGCTGGTCGATCTTGACGTCGATGAGCGGCGGAAAGGCGAACATGCCGCTCTTCATGGCCTTCATGCTGGATCTGCTTGGGCGAAATTCGAGGATCTCGTCCGGTATCGGCGGTCGACGCGATGACGAATTCCACCGGGAATCTGCCCGCCGCCGGGCAGGGCCGGCGGGGTTACCGGGAACATCCGGATGCCGGGAATGCGCCTGCAGTTTCCGCTGCACTTCGGGCATGATCTGGAAGATGTTCCGTTTCCGCTTGTTCCACGGCTTGGTGACCAATACCGCCGAAACCGGAGTTGGGCATAGGTGAGCTGGAAGGTGAAATCGGTTTCCGGGACGCTCATGAAAGACCTCGTTGGCCGCGGCGGCGAAGCGGCTGTTCTGGTCGAGGGTCGAATTGGCCGCGGCGTCGAGGATGCCGAAGATGACCCCCTGGTCCTCGGTGGGCGCCAGCTCCTTGGCGGACATGCTGAACATGGGAATGGTGAGCAGGCTGACACACGATCCAGACCGTATAGACCGCCGGCCGGGCCGTCAGGGTGACGTCGAGGAGGCGGCCGTAGGCGTTTTTCAGCCGTTTCGAAGTCCCGGGCGATCCGACCCGCCAGGCCGTGTTCCTCGATGCCCGGTTTGAGGAGCTTGGCCGACATGACCGGCGACAGGGTCAGGGCCACGATGCCGGAGATGGTGACCGCCCCGGCCAGGGTGAAGGCGAATTCGCGGAAGAGCGAGCCGGTCAGCCCCCCCTGCAGGCCGATGGGGAGATAGACCGCGGCCAGGGTGATGGTCATGGCGATGATCGGCCCGACCAGTTCGCGGGCGCCCGAGAAGCGCCGCCTCCAGCGGAGATTTTCCCATGCCGAGGTGACGTTCCACGTTCTCCACCACGACGATGGCGTCGTCCACCACCAGACCGACCGAGAGCACGATGGCCAGCAGGGTGAGCAGGTTGACAGTGAAGCCGAAGGCCTGCATCAGGAAAACTCCGCCGATCAGAGACACGGGAATGGCCACCACGGGAATGAGCACCGAGCGGAAGGAGCCGAGAAACAGGAAGATGACGATCATGACGATCAGCAGCGTATCGCCCAGGGTCTTCAACACTTCGTGGATGGCACTGGAGATGTATTTGGTGGCGTCATAGGCGATGCGGGCCTGCATCCCGCTCGGCAGGTCCCGCTCGATGGCGGCCATTTCGTGTTCGCACCCGCTTGATGACATCCAGGGAGTTGGCGTTGGGGAGCGGCCAAATCCCGATGAATACGGCGGTCTGCCCGGAGAAATGGACCTCGGTATCGTAGTCCTCCGCCCCCAGGACCACGTCGGCGATGTCCGCCAGGCGGACGATGGTGCCGTTCTGCTCGCGCACCACCAGGCGCTTGAATTCGTCCACCGTGCTCAGGTTGGTGTTGGCGGTCAGGTTGACCTGGATGTAGGCGCCCTTGCTCTGGCCCAGGGCGGCCAGGAAGTTGTTGGCGGCCAGGGCCTGGCGTACCTGGGCCGGGCTGATGTTGAGGGCCGCCATCCGGTCCGGCTTCAGCCAGACCCGCATGGCAAAGGTGCGGGCGCCGAGGATATCGGCCCGCTGCACCCCTTCGATGGCCGACAGGCGGGGCTGGACGACCCGCACCAGGTAATCGGTGATCTCGTTCTGCTTGAGGATGTCGGAGGTAAAGCTCAGAGTAGGCCGAGGCGAACTGGCTGTCGGCCGATTCGATGTTGATGACCGGCACCTCGGCCTCGGGTGGCAGATCGCGGCGCACCTGGTCCACCTTGGAGCTGATCTCGGCCAGGGCCTTGGTGGAGTCGTAGTTGAGTCTTCAGGCGGACCTTGATGGTGGAGAGCCCGAGAGCGCTCTGGACTCCATGTAATCGATGCCGTCGGCCGCGGCGATGGCCCGCTCCAGCGGCGTGGTGACGAAGCCGCGCACCAGGTCGGCGCTGGCGCCGACATAGACGGTGGTGACCGTTACCGCCGCATTTTCGCTGCGCGGGTACTGGCGGACATTGAGGGTGCGGATCGCCTGCAGGCCGGCAATGATGATGACCAGGTTGACCACCAGCGCCAGGACGGGCCGGCGTGATGAAGAGATCGGTGATTTTCATTGTTCAGTTGTTCTCCGGTTTGGGCGCCTGGCGGAATGTAGGCGCAAGCTTGTTGTCGACCACCACCGTCTGGCCGTTGCGCAGCTTGAATACACCGGTGCTGACGACGGTCTCCCCTTTCTTCAGCCCGCTGGTGACGGCGACGAAATCGCCCCTCTTCTCTCCCAGGCGCACGAACTGCTGTTTCAATGCATTGCCTCCCCTTCCCTTTCTTGTCATTTATGACCACGAAAACCGAATCGCCATAGGGAGCGTACAGGACGGATGTCGCGGGGATAACCAGCGCCTCCAGCCGGACAGGCAGACCGACCGCCGCATTGACGAACATCCCCGGGCGGAGTTTTCCAGCGTTGTTGGCGACGGTCGCCTGCAGCCGGATATTGCGGGTATCAGCCTCCACAAGCGAGTTGATCGCAGTAATGCGCCCCTCGACCGTCTTGCCCGGCAGGGCGTCGCAAGTCACGCGCACGGGAAGCCCGACGCGCAGACGGGACAACTGCTGCTGGGGAAGGCTGAACTCGACGTAGATGGGATCGAGGGACTGCAGGGTGACGATGGAATCTCCCGCTCCAAGCATCTGCCCCAGGTTGACCTGGCGAATGCCGAGGCGACCGATGAAAGGGGCGCGGATCCTTTTCTTGGCGATGGTGGCGCGGATGTTGTTGGCCAGGGACAGTGCCTGCTCGCGGTGGCCACAGCGTTGTCATGATCGGCCCGGGAGATGATCTTATCCTTCACCATCCCGGAGGAGCGCTCCAGGTCCGTGCGGGCAAGTGTCGCCTGCGCGATCGCACCGGGAAGCCGCGCCTCTTCCGACGATGTATCCTGGCTGACCAGCAGATCTCCCTTCTTTACGGCAGTGCCGGATGCAAAGGAAATCTTCACCACCTTGCCCGCTAGTTCGGCGGACACGGTTACTCCCTGGACCGCCTTCAGTGATCCGACGGCGGTCAGTGTATTCTCCCAGGTTTCGACCCTGGCGACCGCGGTGGTAACGGTCTCCGGAGGCGGCACATAATTTTTCGCCTGGCTGATCATCGCCCCGAACTGGCCGATTTTCACGACGGCAAGCACGGTGATGAGAGCCACCAGGCCCAGAAGGGTTAGAATGATGCGTTTTTTCATGACTTTATGGCTCCTGTTGATAAATTCAGTAACAAATCTCAATTAACTCTCACTCGTCACCAGTCGCAGCATTTCTGTTCCTCCAGCCTCCGCCCAGGGCCTGAAACAGAGCCGCGGAATCTGAAAAACGCGCGGCCCTTGCCTCGATGAGGCTGATGCGGGCCTGCTGATATTGCTGTTGGGCGTTGAGCAGGGTCAGATAACTGACCGCGCCGGCCTGGAACTGTTTCCGTGCGACCTCGAACGAGTCGCGCGCGGCGGCCTCCGCCTCGGACCTTGCCTGCAGCGTCCGGGCATCGGTCTCCAGGGCCCTCAGGACATCAGCCACGTCCCGGAAAGCCTGCAGCACGGTGTCCCGGTACCGGGCCCGCGCCTGATCGAAGGCGGCGATTGCAGCGCGGCGTTTCGCGGTGAGTTCTCCGCCGTGAAAGAGCGGCTGCAGCAAGCCCGCGCCGAGGTTCCATACGGATGTTCCGGAGGAAAAGATGTCTTCTATCCTGGTTGCGTTCGTTCCAAGACCCGCACTCAGGTAATCCGGGGATAGAGGTTGGCTGTGGCGACGCCGACCCGGGCGCTGGTCGCATGGAGAAGCTCTTCCGACGACCGGATGTCCGGACGCTGCCGCACCAGCGACGACGGCAGGCTCACTGGCAGGTCAGTGGGCAGATTCAGGTCTTCAAGCTCGAACTGCGGAAGACCTTCTTCACCTGGAAACCTGCCGCACAGAACCGCCAGCTGGTGACGGGTCCGGGCCAGTTCGTTTTCCAGCGGCGGCAGCGTCGCTTTTGTCTGCGCCAGCTGCGTTCGCTGCGCAAGGACATCGGAACGGGAAATGCCTCCCAGAAGGAACTTGCGTTCGACCAGCTTGAGTTGCTCGGTCTGCGACACCACGATCTCCTCCATGGCCCGGAGCCGGGAGCGAAGGGATGCTTCCTTTACCGCTGTAGTTACGATACTTGCGCTCAAGGTGATGCGGGCGCCTTCCAGTCGAAAACAACGGTTGTCGACATCTGCTCGAAGAGCTTCAAGTTCGCGGCGTCCACCGCCGAAAATATCGAGGGCATAGGAGACATTAACCGAGGCGTTCATGAGGGTGAACGTACTGCCGGGGGCATCGGGCTGTCCGAACGAAGCACCCGTCGTTTTCTGCCGGGTTGCGGACAAATCTCCGTCAACGGAGGGATAGTAGACCGTGCCTGTCCTGGCGCTGAGATTTTCCCGCGCCTCGCGCAAGGCGGCTTCCGCCTCCGCTACCGTCGGACTGTTGACCAAAGCCCGACGGATCAGCCTGTCGAGAGCTTGTGAATGAAAGAGGGTCCACCATTGTTCCGGTATATTCACTCCAGTCTCGAAGCGCTGTGGTGTGCCACCGGCACCCGGCGCGGAAACCGTTTCCGCCGGCATCGGTTTCTCGGTAAAAGTCTTCACTCCTGGCGCGGCGGGCGTTCGAAAATCGGGGCCCACCGCACATCCGGCGGCGGTAATCCACGTAAACAATAAAAGATAGTTTCTCAGGTCAAGGAATGAACTTTTCACAAGCGATAACTCCGGTTTCCTCACACAAAGGCATGAGACGATTAATTATGGATATATAATTTTGTCTCATAAACGGGCAGGAAATTCACCTGTAAGTATTTACAGGTGAATTTCTTTTATCCGGGGGACGTGTCTACAAGCGCATGTTTCTGATTGTAACCCTCACCCAGGTTTCCTTGAGGCTACATATGACGGTTCGACCATGGTCGGAAAGGCCGAAGCGAACGGCAAGCACAAAGTCCCGGTCCAGTTTCACGCCCTGCCTGCCTTGCCATGATTGTTCCCGAAATACACTGATTCTCATTCAGACACGGCTTATGAAACTGACAAAAAGAGCACAGGTTAATCCCGTCAACCTGCCGCAGGCTCCACCCGCACTCTTTTGCCTTGCCCTATTCATTTTCGTTAAAGCTTTTGTTGCCAAATGCTCATACTTCCCGGTAAATAACCGTCCAGGATTTCATTTCACCGGATCCGGTTTCCGGCAAAACAGCAAAATCCGTTTCCGTCGGAACACCTCCTGACCATATATACATCCGTTCCAGCCCCTGATTTCTTTTGAACCGGCTGCAGGCACGACCCCCTTTACAAAATCCGTCTTGACCGGTGCGCCTGCCTGTCCTGCAGCTAGATCCCAAGCTCCCTTTTCCTTCTGCTCCGGTTGCAGAAGCTGCAACACCCGGCATACTCAGTGTTGTAACGGGTAATACTTTCACAATAGTTCTCTTTCCCTTCATAGTCTGCCTCCTTTTACACAGGTTGTGCGCCACCATTGATAGTGAGGAATGCAAAGTCTCGATATGAGACTATGGCAGCTTTTAGTGATGACATTATCATAATAAATAATTATGTCACCTGTCATTAATTGCAGGTTTATAACAATGATATATTTATCAAATTATTGTATAAGCAAAGACATGTGATATTTTTACGAGGGATTGAATTACTAAAGGCTGGATTAATGCAAATATCTGTGATAATGCTTGCGATTGCATATTCTATTTATATAAATGCTTTAACAAGATATGAAAGAGTTAAAAATAGCTCTATATCTATATCATACCAACTACCTTCTATCAATATCAACATTAGATATCCTTAAAAGTATATTTTATATTTTGGCATAGGAGTTA
>CAWFFO010000008.1:0-465189 GCA_963815135.1 uncultured delta proteobacterium | reverse complement strand
GCTTTGAGCCGGGCGATAACACCGATGGTTGCCGCCGCCTGGGAATCCACCTTGATTGTCTTGTTCTTTTCCGAAAAAGATTTCAAGGCGTCTTCCGCATTTTTCAGGTCCACCTTTACCACTGCCAGCCGCTTTTCAAGAAATGCCCTTTCAGTGCCCGCCTTGGTCAGGTTCATCTCCACGCTTTTGCGGCCCACCTCTTCAACAAATGCATTGGCCAGCGCAGCCGCCCATCTCGGGTCCCTGTCGTCAGCTTCAATGGAGATTATGCCGTCTTTCTGGAGCTGCATCTTGACCCTTTTCCCTCTAATGCCTTGCGGGTCTCCTCGGGTGTTTTTGGTTTTATAACGCTTTGCAAGGTTCAACCGACGATTACTGCGTCGGCTACCGATCTGCTCTTGAGGATCCCCAGATAAAGAAAACCGGAACTGCCGCCGCCCAGCGAACCTCCGGCGAGGGCAGCCAGGCCGCCCATCTCTCCCAGCAATGACGATAGACCTCCGATTCCCTCTTTCTGCGGGGGGAGAATCTGGGCTTTAGCCGTATATATATTAGACATAAGCAGACTGATCAGAATCGAAAGGATGAAGGCACCGCCACAGAGCCGAAGGATCAGTCTCTTGCGCCTGGCAATAACGTGCAGCAACTCCAGCAGATTTATTTCCTGCTCTTCGTTGGCGATGTCAGTCTTGTTATCAGTCATCATCGACCCCCCTATAGACCGGCGGCGACGACAACGCCTGCGGTAAGTGCTACCTGGGACAATATGGTGGTGATATCCTTGATCTCCCTCATCCAGGCGATCCGTTCGAGCTTCTGGGGCACCACCAGCGTATCGCCCGGGTCGGGATGGGTGGACATGAAACTGCCGAAGGTCCATTTGCGGGCATCATCATCCCAATGGATGCCGAACGAAGACTGCTGTTTGCTGACGACCGTTCCGTCCGCCTTGACCAGGAAGATATCGTCCTCTTCTGCGTCACGCGTCGCCCCTCCCGCTTTCTTCAGATAGTAATTGAGATCTTTGTCAGGCATGTATACGAATGAAGTCGAATTGTACACGTTGCCGAGAACATTGACGACTTTGGAAGTCTGGGGGATTTCGAGGGTATCGCCTCCCATTAGCTCCAGGTCATAAGGGCTGTTCTTGAATTCATCCAGGGAAGAAAGACGGATGACTACCCGCCCTTCGGCCTTTTTTTCCTTGAGCTTCTGTACGGTTCTCAACATCCCGTCAAGGGAAGCCTTGGTGGCATCGAGCTTCTTCCTTGGAAGCGGCCACCGAGGCCAGCTCGCCCTGTTTCTGCATGATGTCCAGCTCGGCCTTTTCCAGCACCTCGGTCATCCTCTTCTGTTGCAGCTCCTGAACCGATTTCCTGGTGAATTTGGCCCCTTTCAGGTAGGCGCGGTCGGTAAACCCGCCTGCCCGTGCAATTACCGAACTCAGTTTTTCGCCTTTGCTGATGGAATAGGCACCCGGAAATTTGACCTCACCTTTCAGCACGACAAACCTGTCGCTTGCTTCCAGCCAGTCTTCCACCCCGCGGACGATGAAGGCGTCGTCCGGCTTCAGCTCCAGGTTCTGGCCCGGGTCGCCTGCCAGAACTTTCGACAGGTTCACGTTCACCCGCTCGGACTTTGCCTTGCCTTTATCCGTGACCACCCTGGTAAGCTCGGCGCTTCCCATGAAGGCGTTGCGCTTCAGGCTGCCCGAGGCTGCAATCAGGTCGCGGATGGTCATATGCGGATAGTAATCATACGTACCGGGACTTACAACCTGGCCGGTTATGGAAACGACCGGCCTTTCCTGCATGGACCAGCGGGAAAAAACATGGACCGTATCCTGCTCCTGGAGGAGCAGGTTTTCTTTTTCGTCACCCTGGAGTGCTTTCGCCAGGTTGAACGTCACCACCTCCCTATGCCGGTCGGGCAGGACCAGACGGGTTATCTCGGCGGCTTCGGTGTATGAATCCGGGAGAATGGACGAAAAGCCGTGAATAAGGTCGGAAACCCTCATTCCAGGCTTGAACTCGTATTCTCCCGGGTTTATCACGTTGCCAGTGAGTTTAACCACCTGGCGCATAAACTGGCTGACCGGAAACACCTTAACCATGTCCCGGTCCTGGATTATGACATCGTCCAGATTTTTTTCGGCCTTTCCTTCCTTCAGCTGATAATCGAGTATTACCCTGCCGCTGTTTCCTTCGAACCGCTCCACCTGGATTCTACCGGTATTTCCCGCCGCGGTAATGCCGCCAGCCATTGCCAGTACCTGGGTGAGCGTGACGCCGTCCTTGAGTTCATAAATGCCGGGGCGCTTCACCTCTCCGGCAACCGCTGCGACCCTGCCGATTACCGGGACGAAAATAGTGTCCCCGTTTTCCAGGCGGATGTCCTTGCTTCTGTCGCCCGACAGGAAGATATCGTAGAGATCTATGTGCTCGGTTACCTTGCCCCCCTTGAGCAGCCTGATATCACGCAGACTGCCGTTTTTAGAGGGTCCGCCTGCGGTGGAAAGGGCATTGATGACCGTTGCCAGTGAGCTCACGGAGTACACCCCCGGATTTTCCACCGCACCGACGACAAAGACCTGTATTGTCCGTAACTTCCCGAGAGTTATATTAAGGTTATAACCCTTGAAGTAGCGACCGATGGCTTTGTTTATGGCCTCCTTGGCTTGGCCGTAACTGAGGCCCCAAACCTTGACCACGCCCACCTTGGGAATGGTAATTTCCCCGTTCCTATCCACCGCCACCTGGTAACGGGCGTCAATCGAGCCCCAGATATCGATCTGCAGCGTATCGCCGGGGCCAATGACATAATCATTGCCCACCGGGGCATTTTCCACTGTCTGCAGCATTGTCGAACTGTTTTTGAAAAAATCGTAACCGAACTGTTTAAGGTCCCTTTTGAGGGGGTCATTTTCAACTCTATCCTGCATGGTTACCGTTTTTTTGGCAAAGGACTTTTCCAGTTCCGAAGACATCTGTTCCTGTGGAAGGGGGGTCACCTTGACCTCTTTTGATAGAATAGTACTGTCTCCAGAGTACCCCATGAGCCGCAAGTAATAAACCTGGTTGTTCGTCAGTCCCCTGAGTATAAAATGGTCGGCGGAGCCGATATCTATTTTTCTCACATACTGGCCGGATTCGGTCCCGACGTACAAGGCAAACTTCATCGGGACATCTTCGGCATTCTGATTGACACCAATGAGCTGCCAGCTCAATGTAGCCAGCCCGTCGCCCGGTTCGGCAGTAAGGATGATTGTACTCTTCCTGGCCCTTTCCAGAATGCTCCTGGTCTGGGCTTCTCCCGCAGGTAAGCCGGATTCCTCTTCTTTCATCTTCTCCAGGAGCCTGTTGTACAGCTTCTCATCATTCCCGGTACCGGACGCTCCCGAAACCGGGGATCCCTGTTCCAGGCCGAGCCCCGTTGTTCCACTGTCAAGCTTTCCCCCCGTTGTACCGACCGACGACGACCCGGTGGAAGACAATCCGCCGTAAGAGCCAAGCCCACCCGAGGATTGTATCAGGTCCTGCTCCGACAAGGCATATGCACTGCCCGTGAAAAACGTGACTAACGACAAGACAACGACCACTCTGAAAAGAAAATTCATTTACATACCTCGTAATTTTATCCGGCGTCCGAAAGCCGAAACAATAGGCACTGAAAACAGTAAATCAGCATCGGCACAAAGACAGCAATTTTTTTTGCATATAAACTCAGATAATACACGGAAAACTTACAATTTAAAATCTAACCTGGACGGTTTATATGTAAAAGACTTAACCGCATGATTTTATTAGTGAACACTGCATTTTGCAATTCAACTTGATTTTCCGGGATTATTAACCGAATTTCAGTTCTTTAAGACAAGATATGAAACCGCGGGTTTATTCCCGATCGAAAACTTCACCGTCGACAAATATACATGATCATATGAACCCGGTAAAGTATCAATCGTTTTAAATGTTTATTAACACATTCACTATATAGTCTCAACTCTTTTCCCGGAACTTTTCAATTTGCACGCAGTCCACCACCATTGCTTGTTGCCGGTGATAAAAAAAAACCCAGGCCAATTGGTTTATTCCCCGGCCTGGGGTCTTATCATTCCGTATAACTTTCAATGTCGACTGAACAGTATTGTGATTGCAAATATTTATTCTACGTAACCGGATCCGGTCACGGAAAGCGCTCTTTGTTATATTTAAGGTTCGCATCCCGCAAACGGAGCAGGTGTTTCCTGATATACGATTCCTCCAGACGGTCCCTGTTGTAGAAAACCCGTTCCAGGTTGTATGGCAATTGCGGGTCTATGCCGCTGGAAGTGCCGACAAAATTACGCTGTCCATGGCTTACGATCTCGGTTTCCTGGGCGTAGCTCCATTCCTCGTTGCCCCGAAGCTGGACGATATACGGCTTCATGTCACGCCGCGGGGTGAGGGGAAATGAGAACTGGACACCCCCCACCTGGATATGCTTGCTGCCCTCCGTTCGGGTATCTTTATAATAGAGGGAAAACGCCGTATCGCCGAAAAACCGTTTGAGCTCAACCGTAAAACCGGTATCCTGGTCCCAGAATCTGCCCCCCGTCCCGACCAGATATGTATCCAGGGGGGAAAAGTAGAAGCGATATGAACCCAGATAAACCTTTTTGTCTGATTTATCTTTATTGTCCTCCGCGTAGCCGAACTTTGCAAGGAACCGGTGAGTGCCTTTACCGGGAGTCCACATAACCTCGTTTAAGGTTCCGTAGGTATCCTTGAGGATCATGCCCGCTCCCAAATTGGCCATCACGTTGGGTACGATCTTCACCGTCTGGAAGAGCATCAGACGCTCGAACTGGCTGTTTTCCCTGAATTTCCTGAAAAGGTGATTGTCGTCGAAATTTTCGCTCCAGGTCACCGGGATGTCCCAGCGGGCGTTAAGTACCGAACCTTTCCAGGTATTGAGATATATCGTCGGTTTCACGGCCAGGAGGTAATCGAAGACCCCGACTTCGGTGCCCACGAAGGTTTTCAGGCCGGGATAGACGATTACGGAGGATTTCAGCCAAGACGGGTTGCCGTCTCCGCCGACAAACCTGAAACGGTGGTTCGACTGTACATTATCGGTAATCTGTAAAGATTTATTGAATTCGTCGAGACGGTCTGCATTTGCCAGAAATTGCCGAAGTTCTTTGGCCGGGGTATCCAGCTGAAGCATGCGGATGCCCTTTTTCTTCATGACTATCCTGATTTCCGACAGTTCCGCGGGAGCGTATTCCACGATTATTCCCGCAACCACTCCGAGTCCGTCCAGTTCGTTGTGGTTATACCTGCTGTTTTCATATTCCACTACAAGAAGGGAATCCCCGCTGCCCACTTCCACATTCTGGAAGCCTTCCCCGACCAGCGTCTTTTTCATGAGCCGAAGAGCTTCTTCAACCGGGGCCCCACCTTTTTCGGTCCCGGCAGTCTGCAAGGGTTCCTGCACTGCCGCAAGCTCTTTCCTGGCCGTAACACCGGCATTCTCGTCGGGTTCCCGATGGGTTACCTTGACCTTTTCCTCCATGGGTTTGCTGTTGTTGTGGTCGAAGCCCAGGGGAAACTGCAACCCGAAACCGAACTCGATCACCTTTCCGGGCCGGTAGTCGAGAGAGGTTTTCGCAGTTATATTGATATGAGCGGGGATTCCGAATATTTCCGGCGAAACGAGTCTGATACCGGCATTGGTCTCCCTGGTATCGTAATCGCCCACCAGGTATAGCCAGTCGAAAGCCTTGAACTCAGCACCCCCGAACACACCGTCCAACCGGTCGGGGCCGGTCCCGTAGCCCAGACTGAGGCGAAAACGCCACAGCTCCTCGCTGGCCACAAAGTATTTGGTCCGGAGGTGATGTGAGCCGCCTCCCACATCCTGCATGCCGAAGGCCATCGAGGGAAGATAATACCCCTTTGGTATGAAGGGAACCTTCAACTTGAAATCAGCGGAGAGGTCGCGCGCCTTCCCCGGCGCTTCGGTGAGGCGCCCCCCGACTTCCAGGATCGAGAACATGGCCACGGAAAAAATGTAGTTGTCCTGGTGGGGAATGCTCTTGCGCCACAGGCTTTCCTGCTGGTTGGAGTAAAGCGCGTAGAAAGTACCCTCTTCGGCAACCTCGGCATTTGGAGTATTGAGAATGCCCGTATAACCCTGCAGGGAAAGAGAATTGTAAAACTCACCCGCATGGGCCGGTATGCAGCCTGAAAGCATGACGGTAATTACAAAAACGGAAACGGGGATAAACTTAAGGACATGCCGGGAAGGCGGGAAAATGGAGTTTTTCATATATTTCCGTACTCGCGATAATGGAATTTTCTTATTTTCATAATTTAAAAGTTTAAAAGGGGGCAGACCATAGGTCTGCCCCGTCCCGAGCATCACGCTCCTTAAAAATCATCACCGGTCCCTGATCCGCCGGTTCCTCCCGTGCCTCCGGTGGTGCAGATATTGCTGTTCGGAAGACCGATGATATCGTTGGCGGCCTCGTACAATTTCCACTGATATTCGGCTACCGTAAACTTGCTGATGTCAGTCACGGCAAAGGCCAGGTGACCGTTCGAATCGGTTGATCCGACCGATTCGCAATTTTTGTATTTTCCCGAGTTTGTTTTTCTGCACGACAAAATAGGTATCCCTGCCGCGGGGGACTGGCTTGAAGGGCTGGTCGGGCAATAATAGTGAACACTGACCGAACGGTTCGTCGGTGACGGGATGTTGAGCGCCAAATTCAGTGTTCGGTTCGGCTCCCCGCACCAGTTGCTGGTAAAAACGCTTCCCACAAGTACACCGTCGGCATAGACTTCCACTGTTATCGGCATGCCCGATGGGACGTACCGCGCGTTTGCACTACTGTCGTTGGCGGACTGATAAATCATAGACAGGTAGCCCCAGCCTCCCGTGGATTTGATGACAACCAGCAGGGGCACAGTATTGCCGCTGAAACTGATTTTTCCGGTGCAGGTGTTTTGCGGGATCCAATCGAGGTTCCAGAATGAAAGGTGGTTGGTACTGTAACTGGCAAGCAGCCCGGTATTCCCACCGCTCGTGACGGTCAATGTCGCTTCCTTTTTCCACCTGCCTTTATTTGTATCGAAAGACCACAAAGGCAGACTGTCTCCGACTTGTATGGGATTTCCGGTATCCGGATTCATGGTTTGAGATGAAATTTCCATTGTTAATTCTATCTGTTTGCCGGTACCCGACACACTGGCTGCAACTCTGCCGGCAGAGTCTGTGATCTCCATGGCCAGGAAACCTGCCGTGATGAACGCGCTGATGGCACCGTTTGTCTGGACAATATTATCCAGACCTCCGGGAAAACTCTGGAGAGCATCCGTGCTTGTAGAAGGATAATAAACCAGGTTAGCTGTAATGGCACCGGTCAGGGGCTGCCCGTTCGCGTCTTTCAGTACTGCCCCCGCCGGTATGTTTACGGTTGGGACGGGATTGTCCGGAGCGGCAGGAGTCGTGGACAGGATCATGGTCGTCACGACGGCGCCACCGGCATCGGTACTTCCGGTTTTCGTATCTTTGGTCACATCCAATGGCAGGTTGCCCAGATTGGTGATAAGGATTTTGTTGTTGGTGAAATCATTAGTCCCCTTCTGGCTTATGGTATAACTCTGACTGTTGCGGAGGAAGTTGGGATCATTGTTGCCCGAAGCATCTTTGGCGACAAATTCCGCACTCACCACCGTACCGACAGGTAGCTCCGAGGTAAGGTATGTGACAATGCCCGTCTGGGTATTAACCACGCTGCCAAGGGCAGAACCGTTTGCGGAAAATGTCACATCAAACCCGCCGGCAGGTCCACCGTTGCCGGTGGACAGCAGCGAATCATCTTTGGCGTCGATAATCTGAGCAGCGATATTTGCGGTACCTGTAGCACCGGGCTGAGGCCCGCCACCACCTCCTCCTCCGCCACCGCCGCCACACCCGTTGAAAAGCCAGCCGACAAGCAACACCGCCAGGACTACAACCCCCGGCCAGGTAAAATGAATCGGGTTTTTCATCATTTGCTCCCCCTTGAGTTCGATCATTCAGTCATTCAGTTTTGAACATAAATGCAGCAAATCTCCCTCCCCCTTGGCGAGGGAGGAAAATTATTCGAACATTTCACGGATTAAAGCTAAAAGTTGGTACCCAGGCCTGAACCACCTGTACCACCGGTGCTGCCCGTGCCGCAGACGTTTTCGTTCGGAAGACTTATGGCATTATCACCGTCGGCCTCGTAAAGCTGGTTCTTGTACATACCCAGCGTAAGCTTGCTGTTGTCGATCACATCGAAACTGAGCAAACCGGATGTGTTCGTCCAACCCACGAGATCGCACTGGCTGTATCCCTTTGAAGTCTTTTTGCAGATCAGAATCGGAATCCCCGGCGCCGCGGCCTTTTTGGAAAAATCCGTGGGGCAATAGTACTTGGCCGAAACAGCCCTGTTCGTCGTACCGGGAATGGTGATCTGCAGGTCCAGCGTATTGTTTGTCAGCGAACACCAGTCTGGCACTGTAATACTGTTGCCGCCGTTGATTTTTACCTGGCTTCCGTATGCGTAAGCTTTAATGGTAACCGGCAGATTCGTGGGTATGAAGGCAATTGTCGCCTGGGGGTAATTGGCCAGTTGATATAGCGTGTAGCCGAAGCCTTTGCCGCTTATCACCACGTTTAACGGGGCCGTATTGCCGGTGAAATTTATCTTGCCGGTGCAGTGCGGCGGGATGAGCCATGCTATGGCCCAGTAGGAAAAATGCGCGGGATTAAAACTGATGCGCAACCCGGTCGAACCGCCGGCGGCAACTGTCTCATTGCCTTCCGTAACCCATTTCCCCTTGCCCGTATCGAAAGACCAGAGCGGCACGATATCGTTAACCGCCACAGGGCTGCCGGTATCCGGGTTGGTTATCGCATTGGAAATTTCCATGATGATCTCGGGGGAAATCCCGGACGAACTGATTGAACTTGCCAGTTTTCCGCTGCTGTCCATGATCTCCAGCATCATGAAGCCGGCAGTAACAAATGCTCCTGAAGTATCGTCGTCCTGCATCATGGTGAAGGGGCCACCCGGGTAACCCATGGAGGTATCGTCGGCGGTGGAGGGGAAATAGGCGAGCAGCACTGTCAGGGTTCCGGTCAGGAGATGTTTGTTTTTGTCTTTGAGAATCGTCCCGGCCGGGATCGATACCGACGCAGTGGGGACTCCCGACGCCGTAGGTACTGCGGTCAGGCTGAAATCGGACTTAATGGCTCCGTCACTACCGGCCGTGACTGTGCCCACGCCGACTGCCGCGCCTGCAGGCGGATCATTCCTGTTCAAAACCCGGACTTTCCCTGTCGCATAGCCATTCTGGTCGGTGGTCAGCGATACCGAGTTTGAAAGGAAATTAAGGTCATTTTTACCTCCGGAATCCTTAGGGACGACTTCAACGTTGACGACGGTACCGGCCTTAAGATCTGCCGGACAGGTTACCGCGCCGGTTGTGGTATTTACCGTTTTCAATTCCTGGCCGTTTGCGGAAAATGTAACATCGAACCCGCCGGCCGGCCCGCCGTTTGTTGTCGACAACAATGTGCTGTCATCTTTTGCATCAACAATCTGGGCGGCTATCCTGGTTGATCCGGACACCGCAGATGTGGTGGAACCACCTCCGCCTCCACTTCCGCATCCGTAAAAAATCCAGCCGACAGACAGAGCAGTCACCACGATAAACCCGGTCCAGGAAAATTTGATCGTCTTTTTCATCTCTTTTTCCTCCTTAAAGCTTTCCGTAAATAAGCATTCCGGGTGCAATTACCCGGTACTTTATTTACCAACAACCTCCTTAATCAATAACCCAAAGGTAAGAAGAAAGGCGTACCCCCTTATCCCACACATCTCACTGAGCATCGCTGCCTGTTTCAAATACTGCAATACCCGCTGACAACCAGGAGAAAGTGCACCAGGACCACGACACAGACTGCAAACAGCAGGATAAGAACAACGATTCCGGGTTTCATGCCCTCGATAAGACCGGACGACATCCTGTAAAACAACTTTTCACATTCGGCAAAGGAAAAGGATTTACTCAGGTTGTGAAGGCGCTCTTTATTTCGCAGGACGTACATGAGCAAAATATGGAAAAATACTGACACGGAAACAAAAACCGAAATAAGTACGATCGGCGGTTTTTCGCGGAAAACAACTGTAAACACCGCCCATAACAATGAGATCTGGCAGATGAGGAGAACGGAGATCCGGTGACGGAAACCGAGATTGAGGAACTTGTGGTGGACCTGGATCATATCCTGCGAACGCAGGTCCTGTTTTTTAATCATCCTCCATCCCACACCCCGAACCGCGTCCAGGATTGGCAAACCCAGGATTACCAGGGGGATTACCGGGCTTACCGGCGAGACAGGAGTCTGTGTAAGCGAAATCCCCAGGAAAGCAATTACGAAACCGACACCCAGACCCCCGGAATCACCCATGAAAACTCGGGCAGGGAACAAATTGTATTTAAGAAATCCCATTATTCCGCCGAGCAGCGCGACACATGTAACGGCTGCCGCGAAATTTCCGGCCAGATAACCATGGACCGTGAATGCGCTCAGGGCTATCATTGATATGCCGCCGGCCAGCCCGTCAAGACCATCAATGAGGTTTATGGCGTTGATTATGCCCAAGACAACCAGGACTGTAAAAGGCACGGCAATCCAGAGCGGCAGAACAATCGTTCCGGTTCCGAACAGGTCGCCCAGGCCCCGGATACAGAGTCCGCCAACAGCCATGGTACTGAGGCAGGCTGTAATTTCCGCAAGAAACTTTTTCTTTGTCGTGAGACCGTAAAAATCGTCAGCCATTCCCGTAATGAAAAGAATCATGCCCCCAGCGAGGATCCCCCTGATTTCGCGACTCAAATCCACATACATCAACAGGGAGAAGATGAAGGCGACGCCGATGGCGATTCCTCCCACACGTGGAATCGTCCTGGTATGGATCTTCTTCCCGTGCGCAAGGTCCGCCGCACCGTGGCATGCCCACCAGCGGCACAGGCAGGGAACCATGACAAGCGCCGCAAACAGTGCCGTGAAAAAAACGTAAAAACACTGCAACAGACTCATATGCCCTGTCCCTCCTTCCGCGAGAGAGTGTGTTTTCAAGCTATTCGGTTATTCTGGAAGTTTTGCGCAATGAGTGAGAAGAAGTTTGGCTTAAAGATTAACTTAAATTTAACAAACAGATTTAAAAATAATAGATCATAAACCCGTTTTGTAAAGCGTATACTAAATAATTTATTTAATATAAAAAATAAATATTTTGTTTTTTGCAAAACTATAATTCAATTTAATCAGATATTTATATTAGAAGCAGAATGGAATATCAAAAAAACATATGGTGCGAAACGTAAAATTGTAAAATATTAACTTGACACAGGCATATACTTTTAAACGAAAATACTGCGATATTTAGCAGTTACTCACGCCAGGATTTAAGGTTTTAATGATTAAGAAACAGGTGCAGGGAGCTGTAAGGGACGGGGGAGCCGGGGATAAGAGGTGAATGGCTGCATAGAAAGAGACAATTTAGCCTGGATGAAGTATACAGAAGCAAAGGATGTAAAAACTTTTCCACCTAAACCTTGGCTCCGGCAGCCGGCAGCGGACAGCTTTCCGTCGACGCTTCCTTTTCCTGAAGCGAAAGAGTTATCCTCTTCAACACCTCTTCAAACCATGGTTGCATGTTTTCCGTTTCGTAACCGGCCAGAGGCACGCAGGTCTCTTCATTGACAAAAGGCTCATGGCTCAGCATCCTCAGCAGCGCGCGGCTGAGCAGTTTTTCGATCTCCCTTTCATCCGTCTCGGCCAGGTCCAGGTAATCCAGGAACATTTCATTACCGTCTCCGGCCAGCCGGTAGTAAAAGACCCCTTTGCCCTTCGGCTTCGGCAGCTCCCTTATGCCGAAAACCATCTTTTTGCCGATAGCGGCATCACCTTCCATGAGGTCATGCTCGCCATGATCGTGGCGCGGGATATCCCTTTTCACGCTGGACCGGTACTCCGGAACGATCTCTTCGAGGATATTCAGCACCCCATCCAGGTCCAGGTTCCTGACCGCATCGTAAAGGAGCTCCATCTGCGCATTCAGGGTATTCCAGTCGGAATAGGCCGACTTCGCCACCTTTATTTTCTCATGACTGGTCGGCGCGACGCCCTCTCCGGCAAGCAGCAGCTCCTCGAACAATTTCTCGCCGGGACGCAGTCCGGAAAAGATGATATCGATATCCTCGTAGGGGCGGAAACCGGACAGCCGGATCAGCTCCTCGGCAAGGCGGACGATCTTTACCGGCTCGCCCATGTCCAGCAGGAAGATCTCTCCGCCCTGCCCCATGCTGCCCGCCTGCAGCACCAATTGGCTTGCCTCGGGAATAGTCATGAAATATCGCATCACCTCCGGATGAGTCACCCTGACCGGACCGCCTTTCCTGATCTGCTCGTTGAAGATGGGAACCACGCTGCCGTTGCTTCCCAGCACGTTGCCGAAGCGGACGGTAACGAACCTGGTCCTGCTGTAGCGCGCCAGGTTCTGCACGTAGATCTCCGCCGCCCGCTTGGTGGCCCCCATCACGTTGGTGGGGTTGACCGCCTTGTCGGTGGAAATCATGACGAAACTGCGGACACCGGAAGCCCGTGACGCATCTGCGACAATTCTGGTGCCGCGGACATTATTGTAGGCGGCGGCGGACGGGTTGGCCTCCATCATCGGCACATGCTTGTACGCCGCGGCGTGGAATACGACTTCCGGCCGGTATTCCCGGAAAATCGCCTCTATCCTCGCCTTGTCCCGTATATCGCCGATTACGGCCATCAGCTGGAGATCGGGAAAGCGCTCCAGCAATTCCCTTTCGATAAAGAAAAGCGGGGTCTCCGCGCATTCCAGCAGCGCCATTGCCGACGGACCGAAGCGCGCCACCTGGCGGCAGATCTCGCTGCCGATACTGCCTGCTGCTCCGGTCACCAGCACCCTCTTGCCGCTGAGGAAGTCCCTGATCTTGTCTATCTCCAGGCGCACGGGCTTTCGTCCGAGAAGATCGTTCACATCGACCTCCCTAACCTGTTTCAGGGCCACCGTACCGTCTATCAGTTCCCCCACCCCCGGCAGGGTCTTGAAAGGGACCCCCGTCTCCCGGCAACGCTCCACGATAGGCCTGAGCTCCCCTCCCGTGGCCGAGGGAATGGCGATAATTATTTCATCCACCTTCTCTTCTTCGCACACGCAGCCTATTTCATCACGGGCGCCGAGCACCTGGACACCCTGGAAGCGCTGGTCGAGTTTATTCACATCATCATCTATATAGCCGATGGCGATCTTTCCCAGGGCCGGATTCTGATGAATCTCCCTGACAATCACCTGGCCGGCGCATCCCGCCCCCACGACAAGCGTGCGGGACAGTTTTCCGCCCCCCAGGCCCTGCACCAGCAGGTAGTTCTCCCGGTACGCCCGGGTGAAGAATCTTATACCGCATGCGATCAGGAAGCAAAAAGTGAAGTCCAGGATCAGAACCGACCGGGGTATGCCATGCATGTTGTAGGAGATAACGAGATAGAGTAGTAACAGAAGCGATGCAAGAACATTCGCTTTGAAAATATCGATAACATCGGCAAGGGAAACGAAGCGCCACCAGCCGTGATTGAGGCCCATGAATGAAAAGACGAAAAGCTTCACCAGGATAATGGGGGGAAGGAGTTCAAGGTAAATATCCAGCATAGCAGGCGGGATTTGCATGTCGAAGCGCAGCAGAAAAGCAAGCAAAAGGGACAGGGATATAAGCCCGATCTCGAACGGCAGAATAAACCAGAATCGCTTTTCCCGGATTGCTTTTGCAAATTTCATTTTGAAAAGCCTTTTTGTGCTTGGTCACAACGACAAAAGAAAAAATGTGGAATTTGAAAATGGACTGTCACCACTGGAAGACACCCTCCCGGATTACGTTGCTTTTAGGCAGCCGGACGGGTCTTCAAAAACAATACCTAAAAATATATCGATTAAAAATTACATTGCAAGCGATTCTAATTTTAATTGAGTAAAAAGGGGACTGAGGACTGGTATATAGGCGACAAGAGGAAGGCGTAGATATTCCCCACTTTGAAAAAGGAGGGGGCCAGAGGGATTTGGCATGGTTTGATTCGAACCTTTAAAACAAAAATCCTTATTTTACGGGATAAAAGGGATGAATGGGGTGACTGCATAATCAAAATCTTTCATGTCTTATAACAAAAAACAGAAACAACGAAGTCTACAAGGTTCACGATTTTAATCCCCTTTATCCCTTCTATGTAAGATTGCCTTTTGGTTTGGTTGTTTACCGTTACTCTTCCTCACCCGATGCACTTCGGTATCCTTCCGGTGGGCGGAGAGGTCGTAAGTAACAGCGTCGGTCTTTGTGCCTAATGCGTCACTCCTTCTCGCTTTATCACCTTTAAAAAGGTAAGAAACAGTATCTTCATATCAAACAATATAGATCTATTTATCAGGTAGAATCTATCAAATTCAACTTTTACGGGGATGGGAAGATCGTCCCTTCCGTTTACTTGCGCCCATCCGGTAAGGCCGGGTGTCAGTTTGTGAATTCCTTTTTGCGTTCTCAGTTCGACCAGATCGTCCTGGTTGAAGAGTGCGGGACGAGGGCCGACTAAGCTCATATCTCCTTTGAGAATGCTCAAGAGCTGCGGGAGTTCGTCAAGGCTTGTTTTTCGCAGAAACTTACCCAAAGGGGTTAAATATTGATCGGGGCTGCCGAGTAGGTGAGTAGCAACTGCGGGAGTGTCGATCCGCATAGTTCGAAACTTGGGCATCCTGAAAATTGAGTTATTAATTCCTATCCGATCAGACCAGTATAAAGCCGGCCCTTTTGAAGACAATTTCACGAGAATCGCAACGACCAGCATGGGGAAAGCCAGTACGGCAAGGGCAAACAAGGCTATAGTTAAATCGAATATCCTTTTCATAGGTTAAATTCATCCCAAAACGTCCTACCCGACCTTATCTCCCATTGTCCCTAACCTGACTTTATACCATTCCGCAGTTTCCTTAAGACCCTCAGCCATGGTGAAAGGAGGGTTCCAACCGAGTTCGCGGCGTATTTTTCCACTATCCACAACCAGTGACCCAAGCAGCCTGTCCATCGCTGCTGTTTTGCCGGTTAACTTGCCTGCAAAACGCATTACCGACACCGGTACCGGAAACAACCTGGCGGGACACCCCATTGCACTAGCAACCCTTCTGATCAACTCGGGTGTGGAGACATCTTCATTGTCGCTGACAAGAAAAGTTTGTCCCACAGCTTTGGGATGGTTGATGCAGATAACGATGGCATCAATGAGGTTGCTCCGATATATAAGGCTACGACAATTATTAACCGCCCCCAGAGGCATCGGTATACCTAGATGAACAAGTTTAAGCAGATTTAAGAAATTTGCCTTAACGCCTGCGCCATACACCAGCGGAGGCCTGATGATGACAACCTCCAAATCAGTTTCAGCCGCAACCTTCCACAAAGCATCTTCTGCTTCGTGCTTACTGATCCCGTATGGGTCCATGGGCTGTGGGGGCGCATTCTCACAATAAGGAACTTCCGTCTCCTCGCCTAACACCTTGACCGAGCTAAGGAAAACGAAACGCTTTATGCCATGATTGGCGGCTTCCCTTGCAAGATGCTCCGTTCCGTACACGTTGGCATGTCGATATGCTTTAAGCGGATCATCATCTTTTTCGTCCATCACGTGGACCCGGGCCGCAAGATGTACAACCGTATCAATACCTTCCAGTGCTTCATACCATTTTGTTTCGGGCCCGATGGGTTCAATTGGAACAACTTCAACATTGGCAGGGAGACTTTCTACAGATTCACCAGCCAATACTGTTCCCCAAGCTTTGAGATTCTTTTCTGTGAGTTTTTCACAAAGTGATCTACCAATGAAACCTGTTGAACCTGTGACAAGTATGTTCATGATGTCATGTCCAGAAAATAAATTCTATTGTCTATTTTTGTGAATTATGGAGCAATCTTATTACGAGATGGAGACAATCCATGTTTACAAATAAACCTGCAATAGCTTTTAATATGATGATAGGTATATTTATTCATGGGCTTCTTCCAGGATAATAAGGTCACACTCTTTCTGTCCCCTTTATATTCAATAATAATCTTCGGATAATACATTATTTCATAACCATTATCCCAAAAACGTTTGCACCAATCCATATCTTCATAGTAAAGAAAATATCCTTCATCTAAATCGCCAATTTCTTCCATCGCGTTTGGATTTATCATCATAAAGGCCCCAATCACCCAATCAACCGGTTGCAACTTGTCATAATCAAAATTCTTATCAAACACATTATCTGAATACTTGAAAATAAGTTTGTACAAGCGTCTCAACATATTTACTAAAGTCTGAAATTTTCTGCATGATACCTGTAATTGGCCGTCTCTATCAACAATCTTTGGCCCAAGAATGGCTCTATTTGGTACGGATAACAGGAATTCACCAGCTTCCCTTATGTTCCCCTGCAAAATCCTTACATCAGGATTCATAATGATTACAACATTTCCTTCTGCATGAGCCAATCCGGAGTTCATGCCTTTGGCGAATCCGCCGTTACTTGGATTAAAAATCCATTTCGCTTTATGGTATTTGTTAATAATATCTAATTGTAATTCAACAGGATACATTGAATTAGATGATACTATTATTTGGCACCGTAGATCGTAACAATATTTTTCTATTGATCTTAAACATTTCTCTATATCATTAATACAATTATATTCAATGATAACGAAAGATACATAGAGACTTGAATATTCCATATCGTTACTCAATATTTAAATAACAACAGTAAAGTTTATTACTAAACATAAAATATCTAACTATATTGTAATTAATTCAATATTAACCAAGATAATATATATCAATACGATAAAGCCTCACCAATCAAAATAGTTGTAAGCTGGATCGGTGATTGATTCTTTCTGCCCAAATAAATTAGGTTGTAACCTTTTTTAATATTATGTCGATCCTTCATTTTAACTGTAGATAATTGCACTCCGTTACTATTGTACACTTGTGCTTCCCTGCCCCCCCAATATTCAACATAATCACCGGTCTTGAGTGTTACCGGGATATCAACCTCAGACGTACCAATGAAAATTGAAGGATCAATGAGTTCCATTTCTTTTTCTTTTATGGCTTCAACAGAAATGACTTCACATTGCGTTTCCATAGATGACGGCTGCCGCATCCACCGGAAGTTGAGCGCAGTGATTTTTTTATAGTCGAAATTGCTATACATCGCCATTTTAAAAAAATAATTCCCGCGCGCAGGACGAAATTCTGCCAGCATCCTTTCAGTATTCGGCGCAGGAATTATAATGGTCCGTTCTCCAATGAAATCAATATCAATGTAATGATCGCGGTAAGTCTTTCCAGCAGCTTCCAACTGTATGTTCATCACGGCACAAGCCGCCCCCTGATTTATGCGGAGACCTTTAACTTTCAATTTGACCGCTAGAGCCCTATGCGTTGAAAGATCAAGCGGCTTTTCCTTATCCTGTACTTCAATTTCAGGCGGTTCCGAGAAGCCGCTTAAGCGTCTTGCTGCTGGATTTGAGTACTCAATCCGGGCAATTAGAAAGCCCGGTAAAGATGAAGCAGGCATTTCTGGATCCTGCTTTTTGGATTGATTACTATGGGAAAGATAAGGCTCTGATCCAGATTCCATATGCTGAAATACAGGATTTAATGATATAGGGCGATCAGGACTGAGCAAAACAATATTTGCATGGTCTCCCACCTTTGCGAGTTGTGGCACTGCCTGCAAACGAAATTTGAAAACTTGAGAATTGAATTCATTTTTAACCAGGATTTTGTCGTCTGGATTCAAAGATTTTGAATCATATTTAACTGGACGGATTTCAGGCTTTTCGCGGTTCCAAATTACATGCCATTCACCGGTTTGCAGACTTTTCCTGACTGTTTCCGGCACTATGTTCTGTAATCGAAATCTTTCAAACTTACCTAACATTGCAAGCATCTCTTCAGATCGGCCATTTGATTTCAGTGTCTTCAAACTTGTCTCTATTGATACAGGTGTATTGTACGCCAGCATCCGGACAGCATAATATTCAGCCTCATCGGGTGTTGTGGCCGGGTACTGTAAAGAATGCTCAAAAAAACCCCACCAACCTAGCTCTGTTGGAATAAAATTCGCCTGATAAAACTTCAAACGATCGGGAATTTTGTGATATTCCAAGTATTCTTTTGGTGCAATTGCAGCATAATCATCACTCATTCCACGGGAAAGAATGTGCCAGAGCCACGATGTAATACCTGACCCTTCTACCAGCAAATCACGATTCACGCGCTTCCATGTATCCGTCACTTGTCGACCCGTCCAGAACCAACCAACACCATTTGCACTATTGAGTTCAACGCCATCAAAAAATATCATGTCAAATCCACAATGATTTATGATCAATGCAATTCGCTCAGAAATTTCATTCATCAAAGATGTTCGCAAATCCGCCAGATAGGAACCGAAGCGTTCTGCAATGTGATAAATTACTGAGCCGGCCTCATGAGGAACTGCCCTGGTACCCGCGTAACCCCTTATACATCTAATAAAACTGTTTTTGTTTACCCCTCCTATTTTGCTATAGTGTATTATTTCGTCATTGATCTGTATATCCTGTCCGGCTTTCGCATGGCCATAAAATGCCATTTCAGTCGGGAAATCTTTCAACTGGGCACTTGCCATAATTTCAGTTGAATTAGCGTCTAGGTTTGTTGCCAATATTCCACTGGCATCCTTCAGAAGTCTTTTGTCCGGTACCGGACGAACCAACGGGTCGTCTTTGCTTACAAAACTGGTCAACATGTGCATGCCGACTTTAATACCTGCAGCATGGCACTTATCAATTACTCGTTTAAGACTGTTTTCACCCTCCGGAAAATTTTTCGTATTTATCGGATAGGTACCAAGCGAGGCTGACCATATTCCGCTATAGATCATTATGTACTTAAAGTCGGCAAGTTTTGCATAACGAATAATCTCATCTGCATTTGCTTCAGTCAGATCCGCAAAGAGATAACTTTTCCGCACATCAGAAGAAAGTTTAGCCCATTCTCCTGTCAGCTTAGGGGAAGGGAGATGGAAATCCTTCTCCACTTTCTGTACTGTTCTCATATACTCGGAAGTTGGAACCGCCAGCATCGCAACCTTCTGCCCTTCCATACCAAATTCGGGGTAGACTGATGCCACAAGAAGATCATTATTCTTAAATCGTGTATGTACCCTTTCACTTAGACCCATCATAGAAACAATGTTGTTCTTATCCCAGCGTGCCGTTATAACTGATCCAGTATTTACAAGCGCACTTGGTTTAAGCTGTAAAAGTGCAATTTCTTCAATTCCTTCACCACGATACCCGGAAAGCTCTATGATGATACAATTAGGTCTGCTTATGATCCTGAAATCAGCATGGACACCGGACTCTCCGAATTCGGCCTCAAATTTACCATTTTTTATCTTTAGATATGAAACAGAGAAAGTCCTCCCACGCTTCTTAACGTAAGAAAACGGATAATTGCCTGATCCAAGCAGTTCCCTTCCTGTCTTTTTGTCTACTAGACTTTTACTAATACCATTATAATCAATCAGATAGCGCACATTATCTGACTCGAAGGTAAAATCGCCCTGAAAAGCATATGCGACACTAACAACAAATAGCATATTGATACCAATTATAAATACAGTTAATGTCTTATATAATTTTATATTCGCCACAAGTAATCACCAATCAGATAATATAACATTATTTCAGCATTACATCTCATATCGCGTTTTATTTAATAATAAATGTGTTTCCAAATATTTAGTTAATACATATATTATATAACATTGAATTTATTGTTATTATAATTTAACATATTTTATGATTTATTATATTATATTAACACTTTCGCGGATGTCGAATAATTATCATTGTAACTAACATTGTAAATTTATGTCAATATTTTCATGAACATAACATCCAGTAGCTGAGCTTCTGGTGATTGCTTGTGTTATCTGCTAACAATACTTGCTTTGATCTATTATCTCTCCAAAAAAGCTATGCACTTTATTGGCAGTTTCAGACCACGTAGCAGGAAATAATTTCATTCGTTTGTATCCTGATCTCACTAGTTGCTGCCTAAGCTTGGGATCTGCAATAAGTCTCCTTATATTTTGAGCCCAACCGAGAGCATCTTCGGCAGAAACATAGACTGCTGCATCTCCGCAAAGCTCACGGGCGTATGGAAGGTCAGATGTAATTTGTGGATTGCCCCATTGCATAGCCTCAAGATGAGCTGAACTCAGCGACTCCAAAACACTCGGCATGAGACAGGCATCACAGGCTCCATAAAGTGACTTGAGATAATTCTTTTGTGTCCAACCGATTGGAACCAGATGTCCCTTCTGTATGAGTCTTAGAGCTTTTTCTCCTCCAATAACTAATAGTTCATCCTGACTCAAAGTGAGTACGACACGAACATTTACCCTTTCAATTGCTAATATATCTAACGCATCAATTATTGTTTTGTGGTTTTTATGGGGTGTGTTAGTTGCAACATACAAACACGTAAAAACATCTTTTCCCAAACCACACTCAAACATTTTCTGTTGTAGGGAAGGTAAAGGACAATGATCCACATCATCGGAATTTTCCACAGCCTTTGGAACAACTTGAATAAATTTTGGTGCACCAATTGTTTTCCTAACATAATCTTCCATAATTGCCGTTTGCACAATGACACCATCGGAAACTTTTAAAGACCTTCGAAAAAACCATCTTAATGCAGCAACGTTTAAACGGTTGTCAGGATGATAACAAGTAACATCCCAAGGATAGATTTGGTATGCGTTATTAACACTTAGTACCTGAGGAATAGAAGATCTGGCATAGGAACCAATGTTTAAAGACCAGATAATATCCGCCTTCCTCTCCCCGGCAATCCGTTTTAAACCCCAAAATCCGAGAAATGCGCGGTCAATTTCTTGATGTCTGCTTCCTCCAAATACAACAATATCAATATTTGGTATGGATCCCAAAGTCTTCAAGTCGGAGTTGTGTGAGCAAACGATATCAATATGATCTTGAGGAAATTGTTTGGAAAGAGCCTTAAGCAGGAGAATAAGATTGGAAAGTGCCCCTCCCCCACCGGTAAAATATTGGAAAAGTATTCTCATGTTATCCTTATTACAAATAAGAGCATTAAATTAGCCATTTAATATGTTCTTTTGGTTTCATTATGCAATTGCTTCACTTATATAATCTAATGAAACTTCAGCAAGTCAACATTTATTATGTGACATTAATTTTTCTTCCTGAGTATTTATAATGAACATTCTTATTTTTGAGGATTATTTTGTAAAATAACAAAATCACGGAAAAGATGATTGTGGGATATACGGTAAATATCCATCCTGTGAGAATATCGCCTCTCACAAAGGCAGCGCCAAACATCATTAAAAGAAAACCGAGGGGCAAATGATAAACACTTCCATAAATTACAAAGACCTTGGATATTTTTCCAACGATACCTGCCAACCACCCAATGATTGCTGGGTAAAGAACTACTCCCAGAAGTCCTAAATCAGCGTAAGCCTCTCCAACTATACCGGCAGCAAGTGAAGTTGGGTTATCTTTGGGATACCCGTTAATATGAGCTAGAATATTACCGAAGCTTATCGGTTTATTATCCCAAAGTACTCGCGGAATTGGATTTGTAATAATTGTGTACGGAGCATGCAACCCTAAATGGTTGCGCTTTTCTCCAAACATTTCAACACATTGTGATAGGTAAAACCCTACTTGACCTGCATAATTTGACATTTGAGATCTATTAGAAGAGTAATTAGTAGGGTCATTCACTTGCTCTATTACTTCACTGATATTATCAAAATAAGAAAGCCTTGCTACGGTAAAGGTAACAAAGATAATCCCTACAATCAGCAAGACAAAGTAAGTCCCTATAGTAAAGACAATTTTTTTGTTATTTCTCACAGAATATATAGCATCAACACAAATTATTGCCAAAACAGGTGGAATATATTGCGATCGTACTCCGTTTGGAAATTTAAGAAGAAGAAATACAACAAAAACCCACCAAAAACCCAGTTTAACAAATTTATTACTGGTCGTTTTTGCGGCATATCTTAAGATAATAATAAAAATCAATATTATAGATTCAAAATAACGAGAATACTTCAATGTTATTAATTCCAGTCCAGTCATATCACCATAAAAGCCATATTTTGAATAAAAATGAACAAAATACCTTTCATAGGTACCGTATATTTCACTTCCAAGATAGTAAACATATGCCATCCATCCGCTAGATAGAAATATAGCCAAAAATACAGTTATATTTTTCACGGGTATTGCTTGTGCATATCTAATTGGCAAAAGCAAGTCAGCTACACGTAAACACATTCTAACAGAAAATGTTTTGTATGATACATAGTAACAGGATAGTAGTATTAAAAGGCCTATAACATTTAAAATATCAGCATAAACGGTTAAAGAATCAAAAATGACTATATATGCCATACATATATAAAATACCGGATTTATTAGTAGCGCATTGAATCCTTGTATTAAACCAATTGATAATATTATAAGTATAGCTATTGTAATTGTTATCATAACCTATTTTATGCAAGATTTTAAATTTTTCATCTTAAGGTTTATATAAAATTCTAGCTGGCACACCTACAGCAACATGATCAGGAGGTACATCCTTTAATACAACAGCATTTGCTCCTATGACTGCATTGTCTCCAATAAATATCTTTCCCAAAACTTTTGCTCCAGCACCAACGTATACATTATTTCCCAAGACTGGCTGAATGACTTCTTCGTCGCTTGCCTTGGTCGAGTTGCTTTGACCTAGAGTCACTCCCTGCATGATCGTACAGTTTTCACCTATAACGCATCTAGTTCCTATTACAATTCCAGATGCATGTGGAAACATAATCCCTCCACCTATTTTCGCGCTGATTCCGATTTCTATCCCTCCAAAACTGCGGATAAACCTTACGAAAATTTTTGCAATACAACGATTTCCTTTGTACCAAAAGAAATTACCTATTCGATATAACGAAGATGCGCGAATGCCTGGAATGGCAAAGAACGCATAAATAAGCTCTGGTATGCTCGGAGATTTTTTATAGTATGATTCAAAATCTTTTTGCATTTGAAATAAAATTTTCACTCTATCTCCATATTATTTAATTATCTAATTCAGTAACAAGCTTAACGACTTGGTTCGTCAACAAGCATGGCTCCATTTCTATGCAAGTATAAAAAGCAAACCAAACTTTGTCCTAAATATGATATTAATACTGCCCATGCCAAACCCATTGCACCAAGCCCATAATTTAGCAGGAAGGAAGCAAATAACAAAAGTAATGCCGCCCATGTCATATTAAAACCGAAGCATACCCACATATCATTTTCTGATGCTGCAATCTGCGCCACAACAGTATTAATAGCAGCTACAGAAACAGATAATACTAAAACAATAAGAACTGGCCACCCCTGAATAAACTCTTCTCCATAGCTTTTCATAATATATTTGGAAAATATGACAACTGGAATTGATACAATTAATACTACACCAAGGTTTACTGCAATATTATACTTGATTAGACGTTTATATCTGTCAATATCAATATCTCGCTTTAAATTTGAAAGTAGTGGCAAGAATATCTGAGCTAGAACACTGGGAAGAAAAAACAAAGTTATTCTCCATTGGTTTGCAGCGCTATATACGCCCATTTCTCCGTATCCCTGCGGTTGATTAACCAGCATAACTTCACAAAACCAATTCACAGGCACCACCATTAGACCTGTCATCATAGCTGGTAAAGCAAATTTCCAAATAACTGGAAGTTCTTTAAACATAGTAGCTTTGAAAATGAATGGCACATTGAAACGGCGCGCTTCAACACGCAAAGCTACATGATTAAAACACCACTGAATTGCAGAGTTTAATACTAATCCCCAAACTGCACCAACAAGTCCAAAGAAATAAGCACCGCCGATCAAACATGGAAGTGAAAAAAGTGCAACATAAAAGTTGACACTGGCCATCTTTTGAAAAGCCTCAAAACCTGAGAGTGAACCTGTTTGGCATCCATTCAGAGCATTTAAAAAAATCACTATCGAGCATAATTTAAGAATATACGATAAATGAGGTGCTTTAAGCACATTAACAGCGAAAAATCCGGAGCATAGAAAAAGACCAAAAGCAAACAAAAATCCTGTTATCGCCGCAAAAAAACCTGTTAAAGCCAGAATATGTCCTGTTTTTTGTTTATCAATAACCCTAAATTCAGATATATACTTTGTTGATGTTATGCCAAGCCCAAAACTTGCAAAAATCAGAAATGTATTTATAGTTGATCTAACAATGCTATATTCTCCAAATATTTCTTTTCCTAACATTCTAGCTACAATCACAGCTGTTAAAAGAACAAGTCCTCGCGATATCGCAGTGGCTATCATCATCCAGAAAGCTGCTCTAGAGAATCTATTAATAATTTCTGATGACTTCATCCTGTATATATAATTTTGTATAGTAAATGGAAATAGACTAATATAATTACTTAGTTTTTTATTCACATCAAGAGACCTTACCCATTTATGACCCCAAATATACAAAAGTGCGAAGCGTACAATTAAACTAGTTGTGCAGCTTGTTGAAGTTGACTACATCATATTCATTTTTCAGTGCAATCCCTGGATCCTCACAATCCATGAAGCCAAGTCCTTTCATCCCATATTTGCTCTGAAAAGACATGTGGAATTCTTTTACGGAACATTGGCACTTATCAGTGCAATCTTTTTATTAATACATTGACCACTTTACGCCTCTACTGTGGTCGCCACATATTCCTTCCCGCGAAGTATCACCCTCTCCTTGAAAGCTGAAACTCCCGCATCAATCTGCATCTCCTCCCTAACCTCGTCCTTGATCCGCTTCACGTGCCCGCGGCCGAGCCCCTTGACCTCGCAGCCCAGTTCGAAATAGCGGCGGATCGCGGCGTCATCCAGGATGCCGAAGCAGTCGATGACGGCGACCGGCCGGCCGGTCATGTCGACCACCTCATCGGGGGTCAATGGCGAGATAGTCCTTGTGGCGCACCGCCAAAACCACCGCGTCGGCCCCTTGAGGGTTGCCTCGAGATCTTTCCGATTGCCAGTCCTTCAGCTTCTCCTGGTTGCGGAAGAACCGCGACCAGGAATGGCCCGGGGCGCGGGTAGGTGTCCTGCTTCTCGAACTCCCACCAGTGCTCCACGTAGGGGTCGTGGACCGCGATCTCCGCCCCCATTTCGGTCAGCTTTCGCACCACGATCTCCGAGCCGCTGTAGCGGGTGTCGCCCACGTCCTCCCGGTAGGAGGCGCCCAGAAGCGGCAATTCTTGGAGGCGGCCACGATCTTGCCCATGTTGCGCAGGGCGTCGCGCACCAGCTGAGCCGCATGCAGGGCGCGGGTGTCGTTGATGTCGATCGCCAGTCGGCGTGATCTTGAAGATGTCGTCCTCGAATCCCATCAGGGTGTGGTAGGCCCAGACCCCCAGCCCGCCGTCCTTGGGCAGGCAGTAGCCGCCGATGCCCGGGCCGGGAAAGATCATGTTGGAGTGGGTGGGCCGCACCTTGATGGCCTTGATCACCTTGATCAGGTCCACGCCGTTGCGCTCGGCAAAAAGGCTCCACTCGTCGAGAAAGGCCAGGATCGTCGCCCGGTAGGAGTTTTCGACGATCTTGCAGGTTTCGCTCTCCATGGGCCGGTCGAGGACGGTCAGGGGGAATTTCTCCACGTTGAGGACCTCGGAGAGGAACTTCGTCACCCGCTCGCCGGGCCTTGCCGTTGATCCCGCTGCAGACCCGCCAGAAATCGCGGATCGAGGCCACGTATTCCCGCCGGGCATGACCCGCTCGAAGGAATGGGCCAGCAGCGGCTCGGCATCGTCAAGGCCGCGCTGTTCGAAGGCCTTCTTCATGATGGGATAGGCCACATATTCGGTCGTGCCGGGCGGCACGGTGGTTTCGATCAGCACCAGGCAATCGGGCTCGATCTTCTCGCCGATGACTTGCAGGCTGTCTTCCAGGGCGGCGATCTCGGCCTGCCCCTGCCTGACATTGCCCAAGGTCTCCTTGTGATAGTCGCACTGGACGTCCACGACCACCACGTCGGCCAGGGAAAGGACATCGTAGGTATAGGTGGCCGATCAGGGTCTTTCTTTTCCAGGACGCAGCGTGCGAATCAGGGGCGCCACCTCGGGGTCTTCCGCCTCCACCGGCGCCACGCCGCGGTTCAGGTAGGGGATTTTCCAGAAGGAGCGCGGCGGAGGGCCGCTGCATGCCGATGACAAATTTGCTGGGCTCGCCCGTCTTCTTGTCGACCGAGTCGGCCACGACCCCGGCCATGACCGCGCCGACGAAGCCGACGCCCATGACCACGACGATCTCCCGGCTAAGGGCGCGCTGCGCATCAACTAGTCTTTGCAGCCGATTGAGTTCTTCCTTATAGTCTTCTTCCACGGGCAGCTTGAACTGTTCTCCGGAAGGAGACTGTGAATGTGAGGGAGATGTCATCTGCAAAGGTGTAGGCATATAAAGTTCCTTTTCATGTTGTTACTTCTTGAAAGAAGTACTTGGTCACCGGCTGTCAGCAAATGCAATAATTAACGTAAAGAACCGGAATTTTTTAACTATTTCTGCAAATAACCACCATCTTGCCTTTATCTACCTGCCAACTGCCAAAGGCCCGTTTAATCTTCTGTTAAACGGAACTCCACTCAGCATATCAGCCAGGCCATCGCTGCCGGTGTCCCACTCAATCTCACGCAATCCCCTGTCCAGCCAGTCGGCGAATCCTTTCTGGTTGTGGGCGTCGCTGCCCAGGCGGCAATAGAGGCCTTCCCGGAGATAGATAACGGCCCGCCTGCGCACCTTATCTCCGTAAATTCCAGCAAAGCTGCCTATGTTTCCCTGGAATTGACAACCTATCCCAATAAGGTATTCGAGAAGAGTGTCCGACGAAGCGTTCAAAGTTCCACGTTCAAAGTTCGGGTTTTGATGAAATTCTGAATTTTGAATTCTGAATTTTGAATTTATAACCATAGTTCCACGAGCCATGAACCTTCCCATCAGGCCGCTTTTATTCGGTCTGGGGAGCCCCAGTAACCCGCATCGCTCCGGATGTGCGATTATGGGTATGCAGCCATGGCTTCTCATGCGGTAGCATGATTCCCTGATGAATTCCTCCGGCATGTGATTGGAAAGCTCCACAAGGACATATGGCGTTTCGAAAAGGGGTAGGCAATTGTCCAGTCCGGACATGAGATATTCGTCCAGGTAATATTCACTGCCGATCATAAGACGCAGACCGGTGCCAAGGGCATCCAGCCGCTTCTGCAGCTCTTTCTTGCTTTCCATTATTGTATCGTTGTCCGCATCATAGCAGCCCCGGATCCTGTGCGGGGTGCAGCAGACGACGGTGAAACCGGCGTCCGACAGGACCCGGCACATGGCAACGGCTTCGCCCATGTTTGACGCTCCGTCATCCAGGCCGGGAAGTATGTGTGAATGATAGTCGATCATTGGTTTGTCCTCAAAGGGGGCTGGCAATATCCCCGATCATATCCCAAACGCAGGATATGTTTGATTCATCTCAATTCCATTCCTATTGTTCATTGGTATTAAAGGGCCACACAACTTCCTTAACTCAGCTTTAAAGATCCATGGGTGACGGGAATTAATCCAAAAAATTCACCATCTTTTTACCAGCCCCTGTTTTCCAGTCCCTAGTCCCTCCAGGGAAACGTCTTCACCGCCAAATGTTTCAAATACCCTAAATATCCGTTCTTTTTGGCAACCTTCTGCCACCACTTCTTTTTCCTGATTTTCTCGGACTCGTTGTAGTATCCATATCCGTATCCGTAGTAACCGTAGTACTTGCCGCCGTAGTAACCGTAGCCGTAATGTTCACTGCCCTTGCCTGTCTTGTCGTTGAGGATCATCCCGGCCACGGGGGCGTTCACGCTTTCCAGCATCTCGCTCATCTGCCGGGCGGCCTTGAGCGGGACGCGGCCGGTCTCGATGACGACGATTACCATGTCGGCAACGGCGGTCAGCAGCGGTGCATCGGTAACCGCCAGCACCGGCGGCGCGTCGATGAGGATCGTGTCGTAGCGCTCCCTGAGCGTGGCGATCAGGTCCTTCATCCGCTGAGAGCCGAGCAGCTCCGCCGGGTTGGGAGGTGTAATGCCAGAGCTGATGAAATCGAGACCCGGTATCTGGGTATGCTTCATCACACTGTCGAGCGACATGTCGCCGGCCAGTATATCGGTCAGTCCCGGTTCTTTGTCACAGCCGAGTTTTTCGTGGAGCGTGGACCTGCGCAGGTCACAATCGATCAGGACCACTCCGGCACCGGTCTGGGTCAGGATGCAGGCAAGGTTCCCGCCGATGGTGCTTTTCCCCTCACCAGGGAAGGTGCTGGTGAGAAGAATTACCTTGTTGCCGCGGTTCACCGCCGAGAAATGGATGCCGGTGCGCAGGCTGCGGAAAGCCTCGGCGGCCTGGGATTTCGGCTCCAGGTGGGTGAGCAGGGAGATATTGCGTTCCCCCTTCGCTTCGCCTGGATGGTGTATGTGAGGGGTGACCGCCAGCAGAGGCCAGCCCAGTTCGCGCTTGGCGCCGTCTGCGTCCTTGATGGTGTCGTCCAGGTATTCCCTGAAAAAGGCCAGACCCACCCCGAGCATGCCACCGACAATCAGCCCCAGAAGCAGGTTCTTCATCTTCTGCGGCTTTACCGGCTTGTCCGGGACGATGGCCGGATCGACGATATTGATGCTGCTGATGGTGGATGCCTTGGCGATCCTGGCCTCTTCATGTTTCTGCAGGAGAAAGGTATAGATATCGGCGTTGACCTTGGACAGCCGGGTCAGCCTGGCCAGGTCGCGCTCCGCCACCGGCAGCCCTTTCAGCATCGTTTCATAGCGCCCCAACTCCCCGCCGATCCCGGACTCCTGTTTGGACAGGTCCCTGATGGCGTTCTCGTATGTGGACTGGATCTTTTTCTGTACTTCGTCGATCTGCTCCCTGACCGCCTTTACAGCCGGGTGCTGCTCGGTGGAGTCGGCGAGCAGCGCGCTCTTCTGCACCTCCAGCTCGGCCAGGCGGGTGGCCAAGCTCGCGATCAGCGGGTCATCCTGGGTCACGGCCGGCGAGTACGTGGCACCCCTGCGCCTGGCGTCTTTGAGGGAAGCAAGGGCGAATTCGATTCCCTTCTTTTTCAGAGCAATGCCGGCCCGCGCCTTTTCGGTATCGGACAGGTTGTTGATCAGGTTCAGGGCGGTCGGGTCGAGCGCAACCACCCCCGACGCGGTCTTGTATGCCTCCAGGTTCTTTTCCGAGTTGTCCAGTTCATTGCGCAGCCCCTGTAGCTGATTTTCCACGAAGCCAACCGTTTTGCTGGCCTCTTCGGTCTTGAAGCCGACGCTTTGCTCCAGGTAGGCCTGCACCAGGTTGTTGACCACGTCCCGCGCCAGGACCGGGTCGGTGCTGTCATAGGCGACCGACATGATATTGGTCTTTTTGCCGACTTCGTCCGCCTTGACGCTTTTCCGCAGTGCGTCGACGGTTGCATTGAAGGGGAGAAGGTCCAGGCGGAAAGTATCGCCCCTGGCGCCGCGCAGGTCGGCCAGCAGCAGGGTCATACCCCTGCCGCGCATGAGGGTTCCCGAATGCCCGGCGCCGACCATATTGCCTTCGCCGTCCCTGACCGCATATCCGCCGTTGCCGATAAGCTCGATTTCGAATGACGGAACTTCGGCGGCCGAAGTGAACTCCAGCATCCGGAATGTCAGGTCATCTGGCTTTTCCGACACTTTCCAATCCAGGTGGAGCTGCCTGACCACTTTTTCCGCATTGGTGCGCGATTTGAGAATTTCCAGTTCCGCCTCCACCGGGTTGCTCTCGTTCAACGCCAGCACATCGAGCAGCTGTCCCTTGCCGGCGGTATCGTCCTTGACATGAAGGGTGGCAGTGGCCTCGTAAACCGGCTTCATGAGGAAGGTGTAGAGCGCAACGGCTACGAACACCGCCGCGAAGGCGATGAGAAAAGTCTTCCTCCTGCGGTAGATAACATTAATATAGTCCTGCAGATGGACCTCCTCCATCTGCGGCGGCTGTGGATTTACATATGGCGTGTAATTCTGGATTTCGTTATTCATAGAAGCTCATATAAAATTCGCGTTTTAAGTTTTAAATGCCAGATTTTAGGCAATTAAAAGAACTTTAAATTCATTAAATTCCCAGCCACTTATCACTTACTTCTCCTCAAATATTCAATCTGCACAAAAGGCTGCAGGATGGCGCTTATGGCCTGCAAGGAGGGCAGGAGCTCGTTTAATGCGTCGTTCCATGCCCCGATATTGCTGCGTGGGACATATACAATGTCGCCCGCCATGAGCGGCAGGGGGAGCGCTTCGCCGCGCAGTATCTTGTCAAAGTCCACCACAAGCAGTTCCCCCCTGGTGGTGGACAGGGAGCGGATGATACGGATATGCCTGAAATCGTAACCGGTATCGCGCAACTCGGCACTTCCGATGGCCTGGGCCAGGTTCAGCCCCCCCTGTTGCATGAGTACCGGTCCCGGCTTTTTCACTGCGCCGAAAACGAACACCTGCAGACTTCTGTTGTCCGGAATGAAAATTGTGTCGCCTGACTGCAGCCAGATATTCTGTGTCGGGCTGCCGTTGAGCAGCAGGTCATAAATATCCACTGGTACAATCCTGTTGTTCCGGTTGAGGCGCGCTCCGCGAAGATAGGCGTCGGTGTCGAATCCGTTGCCCATGGCGATGCCCTGGACGAGGGTCAGTGGCCGGTCCAGGTAGTACGTACCGGGTGTCTTGAACTGGCCGAGAAGATAAACCGGGTGGGCCCGGTACTCGGCCACCTCCACCACCACCCAGGGTTCTTTGAGATATTTACTCAGATTTTCCCGAATACTTTCCTGGGCCTCGGACACTGTGAGACCCGCTACATGGACGGCACCTACAAGCGGCACGTGGACATTTCCCTTGCCGTCAACCCTGCTTCCCTGGACTTTGCCGGAATTATTGGGAGTAACGATCATGAATTCCGGCTTGCCGTTTATATCGATAAAAAGAACATCGTTCAGTCCGATGATGTAGTCAGCCGGGGGAGGAGTCTGTTGTTCGATGGCAGTTACGGATACCGACTGCTTTTCCACGATAGCCGAAGAAGTATTACAGCCTATATGTTTCACGGTCCCGTCGGGAAGATCGACATAGCCGGCGCATCCAGCCAGGACCGCACATAAAAGCCAGACAACATACCTTCCCGTATAATTGAAACAACAGTTCATGTATTCACCTTTAAAAACACATTTTCTATTTACAGGTTGAATGTTTTGCAATCTTCAGGTTTTTTTCCGCACCGGACAGGAAAAATCCCGACATATCAGGTTTTCAGAAATTTATCCCAAGGCACAGACAGTTTCAGGATTTTCCCGTCTATTTCAGGAGAAGTGAATCTGACCAGCGATATGATCCGAGAATCTTCACCTTACGTACAAACGTTTTCACTCTCCCATTTCCTGCCACATCTTCCATTTGACGCAGGTGGACACGGCTCCGACTTTCCAGCTACCAAAAGCCTCGCTGCCGCATCTACCCGACGACCTGTTGTCAAAAACTGCACATGTCTTTACACGGTTTCTCGGACCTTCCCAATAGGCGCAGGTCGCACAAACCATGTATCTCCCATCCAGTTTTACCAGGCTCATTTTCTTGCTTCCCGTCCTGCAACTACAACCTGAAATAACTATGAGTAATTATTCTTACATAAAATTTTATTTAATCAAGCGTACTAATGTTAATTTAATAATATTTTTTATTTAAGATAATTATTTATCTGATTCCGGTAGTTTAGGATTGCAGAGGAAGTTGATTGCCATTATGATACAAGCATATTGGAAGAAAGCCGGAAGAGGGGAATGATTTGATACTTAAAGCGATTGCAGGTCCAGAGCAGACAGGGAAGCGACTTGATGACGGAGCGGCACAGCTGTTTCCGCAATTGTCCAAGACCCGTTTACGCAAGATAATAGATTGGGGGGGATGCACGGTTGACAACGTAAAGGTAAGGGTGGCCTCCCGGACCCTGCGGGGAGGGGAAGAGATCATTATCGGAGTCACAGAAGACGAAAACCGACGTGAACTTGCCTATTCCGCCGCCGATATGCTTCACGAAGATGAGAGCTGTCTGGCTGTAAACAAGGAGGCCGGAGTCAATTGCCAGCGTACGCCTTACCAGCTGAAGGGCACCGTCGAATTTGCCGTGGAAATGTATCTGAAAAAACAGGGATGCCTGGAACCGGCAAGAATCGTCCACCGTCTCGACCGGGGGACATCGGGAGTGATGATTTTTCCGAAAAACAGGAAATATGCGGCATATCTCTGCGCTCTGCTCAAGGAGGGAAATATAGAGAAGAAGTACCTTGCACTTGCTACCGGAACACCTCAGCATGACACCTGGAAAATCGATGCACCCATTGCCAAAATTGCGAAATCGCGCTACGGGGTCGCGTTACCCGGCAAAGAGGCACAAACCCTTTTCAGAGTAATCGCAGAAGGGCGGGGGGCAACCCTGCTGGAGGCATCCCCGCTCACAGGCCGCACCCACCAGATCAGGGTCCACCTTGCCCACTGCAGCCTTCCTATTGTGGGAGATGAAGTTTACGGCGGCGCGCCCGCTCCGAGAATGATGCTGCATTGCATGTCGATGTCATTCCGCTCTGCAGAAGGCAGACAACTGGCAATATCTGCTCCGGCAGACAAGGCTTTCGCCGAAATCTGCAGCAGATACGGCATAATCTATGGAAAGAATTAAACCTGCCAGATGATGTCTTTTTTGCAGGGATCAAGTTGAAACAGGGAACAAAATTAGCAAATGTTTATCAAAGGTTCTTCTGTAAGCAGCAATCCGCCGGATTCCGCTTATCTCAACCCGCATTTCCCTGCGAGGATACCGAGAAAACGATTCAGTACATGTTCTCTCGGCAAGGATTGGATAAGAGGCGGTTTTCTTCGACCGAGAGTCTTCAGCTCTTCTATGATGGATCGATTATCTCCCTGGAGCAGGCCGTCGCGAAATATCCGCATCGCCTCCTTCTTGTCGCCACGCAGCATGTAGATCCTGCCGAGATTCAGGTAATGCTCCGAGTTTCCAGAATCGTGAAGGATCGCATCGCGGCAGAGGGAAACCGCACTGGAAAAATCTCCCTTCACTTTGGCAAGACAGTAACCGAGGTATGATCTGACCAACGGAGAGTCATCCAGTTCGGCAGCCGCTGAAAAAAGATCGAAGGCCGAATGCGTGTTTCCCATCCCAAGTTCCTTGATACCTTCAGCCAACAGTTTTTCCGCTCGGGCAATTTCCATTTAATGCATCCTTTGTATGCTTCTTTTGTCACACAGATGCCCGGTCGCTGCACACAGAGAAAAAACGGACCGGACAATGTCTATATCCATACAAATATTTAAACTTTTTCCATTTTTTTTCTTTGCCGCAGTTCCGCGAAAAATCCACTGAGAATGCCAGAGCATTCATCTTCCCTGACTCCCTTTGTCAGCGCAACGCGGTGGTTCAGGCGGACATCACTGGACAGATCATACAAGGAGCCTGCAGCTCCCCCTTTAGGGTCGCCACAACCGTAAACCACTCGATCCAACCTTGAGAGGATTATCGCACCCATACACATGAGGCAGGGCTCCAGGGTAACGTAGATGGTAGCGCCGGTAAGGCGCCATGCGTCCGTTTTTTTAGCTGCCTTGCGGATGGCGATCATTTCCGCGTGGGCGGTGGGGTCGTTTTTCCCTTCGCGCAGATTATGGCCCCGACCGATGATCTTCCCGTCGCGAACGATAACCGCACCTATCGGCGCCTCCCCCTTGTCCGCCGCCTTTCCGGCCTCCCTCAGCGCGGCCCCCATCCAATACGAATCGTCTTTCACGTTTTCATTCCCGGATGCTGCTGACGGCTTCTGCCGCCAGAAAAATTTATCATGAATCACTGTGAGTCGTGATTATCATTTTTTGCTGCTATTTCTTCCTATTTTTCCCGATATCTATATATTAAACTATTCAACATTGTCAACAAAAGACTCCATTCCCGAACATACCGTTTTTCTTGAAATTTTTTATATTCTAAAATTACACTGGGAGTATATGGAAGTCCGGGAAATATATTCCTGAAAAATAATTTACATAATTGTAACAATCTGCAGACAATTTTTTTGTTGACACAATAGAATTATATGGATTATAAAATAATCACAAAGAAGCATATACCATGTCCTGAGAGAAATGTTATATGCCGACTTACAACTCAAGACTGACGCAAACTGAAATTAAACGGCGTCCCGGCAGGAATAACTGAGGCCGGCAAACCAAACCGCCCGGAAATAATAAATAATGCCGTCAGCAGGCAGCTTCCAAAGCTCTGGAAGAAACGCGCATTAATATTGGACAACCAATGACAACGACCTTCCTTACTGCGTAGTCATAACAAGACAACGACCTTCCTTTTCCGCGAAAATTAAACAGAGCACGCGCGACAAAAAAATTCAGCATCACTATTTAAAAAACAATTTAACCCGACACCACCCGGGGCAGATGACATTTCAACTGTGCCAAACTTATTAGCGTCCCCAAAAAACAGGGAAATTTCGTAAATGGATCGGTGCGTCCGAATTAAGCCATAACTTGGCCGGCAGTTATGGATCCACCATCGGCCTCAGAGTGCATCGGGAAAAACCGGACTTGAAAACACATTAACGGGGAACTTTTGGCCGCATTGTTGACAAATACAGTAAGCTTTAAATCCTGTTTTTCTTAGCATTTTTGTTGTTTATGCGTACAACCGCTGATTTCAGGACCTTATCAAGGATAGACGGGCATTGTTTTGTAGCGTTTGCGGACAAATCCCGGAGCATGCCGGCGCTTAGACCGGTTCAAACAGCTTTATATGAGTGAAACATTAACATCACGGAGGCTATTGAATGGAAAAAGAAGAAAAGTTTGACCAGGAACTGGAAGACAAGATCGAGGAAATGGTATCGAAAAAAGGTGTGTCCCGCCGCAACTTCATGAAATTCTGCGGCCTGATGGCGGCCACACTGGGACTTGAGGCCACTTACCTGCCGAAAATCGCCGAAGCGCTGACCAGCGGCAAAAGGCCGCCGTTCATCTGGCTACAGTTCGCCGAATGTACCGGCTGCACGGAATCTTTCCTGCGCGCATCCAGCCCCTTCATCGACGATCTGCTGCTTAACAAGATCTCGCTGGAATACCATGAAACCATTATGGCGCCTTCCGGCGACGCGGCGACAAAAAGCCTGACTGATGCGGTCAGCAAATATGCCGGCCAGTTTTTCGTTGTTACCGAGGGCGCTATCCCCCTGGCCGACAGCGGCAACTTCGGCATGATCGGCGGCAGGACCATGCTCGATATCGCCAAGGAGGTCTGCCCGCAGGCCAAGATGATGATCAGTCTCGGTACCTGCGCCAGCTATGGAGGCCTTCCGAAAGCTGCCGGAGGCCTTACCGGAGCGGATTGCGTGCACGGCGCCCTGGACGGTCTGCGCACCATCAAGCTTCCCGGTTGTCCACCCAATCCGGTAAATTTCGCGGCACTTATCGTCAACTACCTTCTCTTCAGCGACTGGCCGGCCCTTGACACTCTTGCCCGCCCCACCTTTGCCTATGGCAGCACCATTCACAGCCAGTGTCCGCGCAACGGGACAACATGGTGCCTGGCAGGCTTCGGCTGCCGGGGACCGGCAACCTACCACAACTGCCCGACCGTATTGTATAACGACAAGACCAGCTGGTGTGTCCAGGCTGACGTTCCATGTAAAGGCTGCGCCCAGCCCGGCTTCTGGGACGGCGGCACGTTTTTCAACTACGCAGGCAGCTACGGCGGCAGCACCGGCAGCGGTTCCGGTGGTAGCGACGATTAATACAAAAACTGTGATCTGCACTGATAAATCAATCGACAATTTACAGATGAAGTCTTACCCAATCAGAAAGGAATTTTGCTTATGTCAACTATCGTACTCGATCCTGTAACACGCATCGAAGGACACCTGCGTGTGGAGACCGAAGTAGTAAACGGCAAGGTCAATAACGCCTGGAGCAGCAGTCCGCTGTTTCGCGGCATCGAGCCCATATTGAAAAACCGCGACCCGAGAGATGCCTGGATGTTCACCCAGCGCCTCTGCGGTGTCTGCACCTACGTGCACGGCGTAACCTCGGTACGGAGCGTTGAGGACGCAGTCAATATCACCATACCGAGCAATGCCCGAGTAATTCGCAACCTGCTGATGGGCGCACAGTTCGTCCATGACCACATTGTTAATTTCTATCATTTGCATTTGCTGGACTGGGTTGACGTGGTAAGCGCTTTGTCCGCAGACCCGTCCAAGGCGGCAAGCATCGACTCCATGATAAGTTCAGCCCGCAGGAGGAACTCCAGCTATTTCAGTGGTGTCAAGCAGCAGTTACAGGCCTTTGCCGGCAGCGGGCAGCTCGGTCCGTTCAACAACGGTTACTGGGGACATTCTGCCTACATCCTGACCCCGGAAGAGAACCTTGTCTTCATGGCCAACTATCTTGAGGCCCTCAAGGCGCAAATCCAGGTTGCCCGCATGCACGCCATCTACGGCGGGAAAAACCCGCATCCCCAGACAATGATCGTCGGCGGTACGACTCTCAACAAGGACCTGACATCCACGCGCATCAGCCAGTTCAAGACCGAACTGGCAACGGCCAGCGCATTCGTAAACAATTATTATCTGCCGGATGCAACATATCTGCTCGGGCGTTACAAGGACTACGCCAATATCGGCGGAACCCAGAATCTCATGTCGTTCGGTGAGTTCCCCCAGAGCTCGTCCGAGCCTTCCAGCCTGTTTTTCCCGCGCGGCATCATCTATAACCAGTCGACCAACTCGGTCCAACCGGTGGATGTCAACAACATTACCGAACACATCACCCACAGCTGGTACTCCGGAAGCAACGCCCTCAACCCGGCCCAGGGCGAGACCGTGCCCAACTATACCGGCATGAACACCTCGGCGCAATACAGCTGGATCAAGGCGCCGCGCTACCAGGGACAGCCGATGGAAGTGGGTCCGCTGGCCAGGGTCATGGTCAACTACGGCAAAGGCCAGTCATCTACGGTTTCCGCGGTAAAAACCTTCCTGCGGGCAACAGGCCTTTCCCTTTCCGACATGTACTCGGCGCTCGGCAGAACCGCTGCCAGGGCAATCGAAACCAAGGTCATCGCCGATGCCATGGCTACCTGGGCGGGGCAGGTTACGGCAAGCAGCCAGTCAACCAGCGGCATGCCGAACCGCAAGTCATTCACCATGCCCGGCTCCGGCTCCGGTGTTGCTCTGAACGAAGCCCCGCGCGGCGCACTGGGACACTGGGTGAATTTCTCCAATACCCAGATTACCAACTACCAGATGGTTGTGCCGTCTACCTGGAACTTCGGCCCCAGGGACGGAAGCAATAATCCCGGGCCGGTAGAGCAGTCCCTGGTGAACGTACCGGTCGTCGACGAGGCGCGTCCGGTGGAAGTGCTCCGCGTGGTGCATTCTTTCGACCCGTGTATCGCCTGTGCCGTGCATGTTTTCAATCCTGAGACAAATGAAACTTACAAAGTGAAAGTACTATAACCGGCAGCCAGCTGCAGGTAGTCATATTTAAAGAATGTTGAAAGGAGAATGTATGAAAGCAGGAAAGAAGTTGAAAAAAGCGCTTTGGCTGTTGCCCGCTCTGTTTGCGATGCCGGTGCTGTTCGCATCGGCGGCGCTGACCGGTCAGCAGATATATGACCAGCAGTGTGCAGGCTGCCACAAGCTCGGCACCTATGACACTTCCGGGTCCGCACCGGACCTGCTTGGTCTGGGTTCAATGGTCAACACCAGGTTCAGCGGCGGCCAGAACCACCATGGAGTGACTCTGACCTCAACCGACATAACCAGTGTGGCGGCATTTGTGAACAATCCGGTGACAACCACCCCACTGGCAATCTCCACCTCGACCCTTCCGGGCGCGACGGTCGGTGCCTCCTACAGCCAGACGCTATCTGCTTCAGGCGGTACCACCCCTTACAAATGGTCCCTCTCCAGCGGTTCTCTTCCGGCGGGGCTCAGCCTTGGCTCGACAGGGACAATCTCAGGAACACCGACCACTACCGGGACTTCCAGTTTCACAATCAAGGTTACCGATTCCGCAAGCACCGCCGCATCCGTAACCAAGACTTTATCAATTACAGCTGCCTCCGCCGGCACCGTTTCACCGCTGTCCGTAACCACCTCCAGCCTTCCGGACGGGACCGCCGGTACTGCTTACAGCCAGACACTTTCAGCCACAGGCGGGACTACTCCTTATAGCTGGAGCTATAGCGGAACACTTCCCTCTGGTATAGGAATTACTTCGGCAGGTTCAGTTACAGGCACCCCGACCGTGTCCGGTACATTCAGCTTCACTGCCAGGGTAACCGACAGCAAGGGCACGGCGGCAACGCAGGCGCTTTCCATTAACATTGCAGCCGCCGCCAGGACGGCGATGACCACTTCAGATAAAACCCTGTTCATCAACAACTGCCTGAACTGCCATACCCCGACTGACGTGCAGAATGCCTCTCCCGCACAGATCCAGGCGGCAATCGGCAACAACACAGGCGGCATGGGCACCAGCACTCTGAGATCTCTTTCCACTACGGACCTGAACAACATTGCCGATGCCCTCGCACCGACACCCCTGCCTTCATGGGACTGCACCTCATGTCATGGTTCCTCGATTCCGACAGCCGGAGGAGGGACTACATCAGGTTCGGGATCAACATCTGGTTCAGGCACGTCAACTTCCACCGACGGCGCAACGCTGTATGGCATCGTATTGTGCGAGCTGCCACGGTCCTCTGGCCACTTCCGCATATCGCAATACGACCGCCTCTCTGATCCAGACCGGCATCAACCAGAACATGGGGGGCATGGGCTCGCTTTCATTCCTCACCTCCACACAGGTTCAGGCCATAGCGACCGCCCTCAATACGACAACAACTTCCGGCTCCGGCACTACATCAGGAACCGGCACGACGTCAGGTTCGGGAACAACCACGACACAACTGACCGGACAGCAGATATATGACCAAAAATGCGCCAGCTGCCACCGCCTCGGCACTTATGACACTAGCGGTTCAGCTCCGGATCTTTATGGATACGGCTCCTATGTTTCCCAGAAGTTTACTGCCGGGGTGTCGAGCCATCAGGGAATAACCCTGTCCGCAACCGATATGACAAACGTAGCTGCATTCCTGAACAACCCGACTGCTGCGACTTCGTCGACATCGACATCGACATCGACATCGACATCGGGCTCGGGAACAACTTATGATGATTAGACGGAGTTCGCAGCGAAACGCATAAATAGCGTATCCGCAAACTAAAATATAATGCAGACATGATATGAAAGGAACCACTCCCTGAAAGGGCGGTTCCTTTTTTTATTGCCCGAAACCGCTCCCTTTTCATCCCGTAATTTTCGTGATGGAGAGCTTCTTTGCCATTTTGCCGAGCTTTATGTGAAGTTAGACCTCTACCATGTTGGACGGTGCTCACGCAAACCTGGTGGCAAATGAACCGCAAAAGAGTATAATTAATTAATAATTCCGAGCTCTTTTGTAACAGGGGAGGGATCATGAAAATCTACGACATCAGTGTTCCTTTAAACAAAGACTTACCCGGTTATCCGGGGGATCCGCCGTTGCTGATCGAACCGGTGCTTCAAATCGGAGAGGACGGCTGGTCGAATGTTTCCCGTTTGTCCATGACCAGCCATTGCGGAACCCATATTGATGCACCGCTTCATGTGGACTGCCACGGCCTTTCCGTCGACCGTCTGGCGCTGGATCTTCTGTCCGGCCGCGTCCTTGTTGCGGAAGTGGGCGGGACAAAAAGGATCGGCAGGAAGGAACTAGAACATCTCCCCATTAAGGGGGAGGAACGCCTTCTTCTGAAAACCGAAAACTCCCTGCTCTGGAGCCGCCCCGGTTTCGTCGAAGACTATGCATCCGTTACGGAAGAGGGAGCGGATTACCTGGCAGGGATCGGAATCAGGCTGGTGGGTATCGATTACCTCTCCATAGAAGCTTTTAAAGGTAACGGCGAAGTTCACCGGAAGCTTCTGGGGCATGGCGTTATCATTCTTGAAGGCCTGAACCTGGATGGGATAGAGGGGGGAATTTACGAACTGATATGCCTTCCCCTGAAACTTGCGGGGGGAGACGGCGCCCCGGCCAGGGCAATACTCCGGAGAAAGGAAGACGCACAGCGACATCACGAAACCGACAGGCACTCCACCAGATGGCCGCTGGCATAAACAGTGACATTGACATCTCACTCTTCACTCCTCACTCTTAACTGAGTCAGGACATAAGGACCCGGGAATGACAAGAGGCAAAAAAGGGGATATAGCTTCGGACCTGGAAATTCTGAAACGGCTGCTCAAGGAGCAGACGGTGGAACTGGAACATACCAGGGAAAGACTTTTTCTAGCCAACCAGGTAAAGAGGGAATTCCTGTCCCATATGTCCCGGGAACTTCGCATGCCTTTGAATAATATCATCGACTACACGAATCTTCTGCGCGAGGAGTTTCCCGCAAAGTTTACCGAAAAACAGCGCAAATATCTTGAACAAATCCTGGGCAACAGCCTCAGGGTCCGCTCCATGATCGACAGGCTCCTGGAATTATGCGGTGTCGATATCAGCTTGTCCCGTTTTCTCCCGGAACGCTTCGATTTGCGCTCCGCCTTGTCTTCAATACTGGACGGAATAAGAGAAAAGGGCGGGGAAAAGGGAATCACCATCGACATTGGTTATCAGGGCGGACCTGAATTAATTACCGCGGACAAAAACAAGTTCCGGTTCATCATGGAAGAACTCCTGACAAACGCCGTAAAATTTTCTCCTTCAGGATCAAAGATAAACGTTTCCGTACGGGACGCCCGCAAACATGATGCAAAGATCGAAAATTATCTGGAAATTTCCGTCAACGACCAGGGGATGGGTATCAGCAGGGAAAATGTCGAACGCATTTTTTCCGGATTCGAGCGGGCGGACACGTCTTACCTCGAATCAGGCAGCCTCGGGCTCGGCCTTTCCCTGGTAAAGCGCATGGTGGACCTGCACGGGGGTAAAATCTGGGTGGAGAGCTATCCCGGCGAGGGAAGTACCTTTACCTTCATACTGCCAAAAGGGGGAATTCTCCCCCCGGGAAGTGCCACGCCAAGGATATTGGCAGCTGTCTCAGAAGCGAAACTGGCTCAGTTGCTTTCACACTGCCTTATGGAAGAAGGATATGAAATCACCACTGCATCCGGCGGTCTGGAGGTTCTTGACAAAGGCCTATCCTCGCCGCCTGACCTGTTCCTGATCGACCAGGCGCTCCCTGTCATGAACGGAAGCGATGTCTGTCTTCAGCTGAAATCGAGGGAACAGATAAGGCATATCCCGGTGCTTATAATCTCCCATGGCCTGCAACAGGGAAAGAAAATGAAACCGGGCAAAATCGGCGCTGAAGGATATTACACCTGGCCCTTCGACATGACGGAATTCCTGGCCAAGGTGCGAAGCCTTATTTTTCAGAAACTCAATTACGAGTACCTGAGAAAAAGCTACGAAATCGCCGCGTCACAGGCATGTACCGACCCGATGACCGGGCTCTACAATCCCCGCCACCTCTGGCGCACCCTGGACAAAGAACTGGAAAGGGCGACCCGCTACGGTCGGCTCTGCTCGGTATTGATGATAGATATAGATTATTTCAAAAACTACAATGACCTGCACGGACATCTTCAGGGCGACGAAGTGTTGAAAAAAACCGCGGAAATCTTTCGGCATAACACCCGCAACACTGACATCTCCATCCGATACGGAGGGGAGGAATTTCTCATCGTCATGCCGGAGACAGCCAAGGACCTCGCACTGGTTGTCGGTGAAAAGCTGCGCAGGGCGTTCCAGGATTTCCCTTTTCCCCACGAAAAAAGCCAGCCGGGGGGCCGCCTGACCATAAGCATCGGCATATCCACTTTTCCGGAGGATGCCGGGGATGCCAGGACCCTCGTGGACAGGGCTGACAAGGCCCTTTACCGGGCAAAGGAAGAGGGGAGAAACAGGGTTATGACCTGGAAGGAATAGGGGAGACGGAAATGGAAACCGTCTGTGCCGGAAAAAAAAGGGTCTTTTCCGGAGTCCAGCCGACCGGCAAACTGCATATCGGCAATTATCTCGGTGCAATCAGGGCATGGGTGGAAAGCCAGGATGAATTCGACGGGCTTTTCTGCGTGGTGGACATGCATGCCATAACCCTTCCCGAGGAGGTTAACCCTGCAACCCTGCGGGAAAAAACCCTGGAGACGGCGGCGCTTTATATCGCCTGCGGCATAGATCCCGAAAAATCGACGATTTTCGTCCAGTCCCATGTGCCGGAACACGCCGAACTTGCCTGGATTTTAACCTGCGCCACCCCTCTCGGACGGCTTTACAGAATGACACAATTCAAGGTCAAAGCGGAAAAAGCCGCAAATACCGGCGCGGGACTGCTTGCCTACCCCATCCTGATGGCCGCCGACATCCTGTTGTATGACACCGACCTGGTGCCGGTGGGCGAGGACCAGAAGCAGCATATAGAATTGACGCGGGATATCGCCCTTCGCTTTACCGCGCTGTATGGTCTGCCCCTGCGCCTGCCGGAACCGTTGATCCGGGAAAGCGGCGCGAGAATAATGGGGCTCGACGATCCCCGGGTCAAGATGAGCAAGAGCATCGGGGAAAAGGTGAAGGGACATGCCATAGGCCTCCTCGATCCCCCGGATGAAATATCCCGTTCCATAATGAGGGCAGCCACCGATTCCGGCAACGAGGCACGGTTCGACCATGCCTCACCCGGTGTGAAAAATCTGCTGGTCATGTACGAGGTGCTTTCGGGACTGGGACGTCAGGCGATCGAAGAGAGGTTTCACGGAAGGGGTTACGCCGTTCTTAAAAGGGAACTGGCTGAACTGGTTGACGAAAAACTCCGGCCGATACGCGAAAGATACGACGCAGTCATCGCCGACAGGAAATATTTGAGCCACATTCTGGCAAAAGGGTCAGGAAAGGCGAGATCCCTGGCCGGGCCGATGATAGCCGCCATAAAAAATGCCGTCGGTTTTGTCCCGCAATAATGACTGGTTTGACTAATGTGACCTTAAGTCAAAATCATTATCTAGCAGGGATAAAGGGGATGAATGGGATAAAACTTTAATAAAACCTGAAATCTGTTTTTGTATTGAAGCGAGCAAAAGTCCGGCCTTTGGCGTTATCCCCTGTATCACTGTTTCGGATTATGTGAATTTCAATTTGTAAATTTGAGAGTTTCTGGAGGTTACTGCTTCCAATTCGAGGTTAATTGGGATATTTTGCCGGGAAAAAAGGGTGAGTTGGCCTGTGACCACCTTCAAGTGGATAAAATGATGCCGATCTGATCGGAAAGTGTGCGGTAAGCTTAAGTCGGAGCGTGCCCTAGCGGGATGCCCGGTGAGCCTTTCCCTTGCACATTCCGCTGTGCCACACCTGCGAAATGTCCAGCCAGATCCTTCGGCAGCGATGACAGACTACGACACCGTCTCCGTTGTCCTCCAGCTGATGGCTCTGCACCCGCATTTTTACTTCCTCGTAGGAAACTTCATTCTTCCGTTGCGCGGACTGCATTTTTCCCTCCTCCTTTCCAGACCTGCATACAAAACATGCCACGTAATCCTCTTCGGCGTTTCAGTAAAATCCTTGAATTTCGGACAGCCGGAGAGCATCCTTCATGCTGTATACATATATACGCAGATTATATCTTCATAACTTTCATGTCAACCTTAACGAGCGGTCGCGGTAAGTAATTATTTGATTTTTTTCAGCCGAATTTATATAGTGGGTTGTACAGCAACAATCGAAGGGATTTTATGATCAGGAAAATACTCATATATCCGGATCCGGAGCTGAAAAAGAAATCGCTGCCGGTTACCGTTATCAATGAAAAAACCAGGGAAATCGTCTCAGACATGGTGGAAACCATGTACGACGCCCCCGGAGTTGGGCTCGCAGCGCCCCAGATCGGTATACATCAGCGTATCATCGTAATCGACGTTTCCGGCAAGGAAGAAACACGGGAACTTATAATAGCCGTCAACCCTGAAATCGTCCACAGCGAAGGAGAATCCTACGAGGAAGAAGGGTGCCTGTCGGTTCCCCGCTATGCCGCCAATGTCCGCAGACATGACAAAGTAGTGGTAAAGGCTCTCAATCTTGAGGGCGAAGAAATTACCTACAAGGCCGACGGTCTTCTGGCAATCGCCTTCCAGCATGAAATCGACCACCTTGACGGAATTCTGTTCATCGACCATCTGTCCAACCTGAAAAAGGAAATGTTCCAGAAAAAATACCGTCGCCTGCTCGAGGAAGGACGGATATCGGCCTGATGGAGAAGCTGCGGGTAGTTTTCATGGGGACTCCGGAGTTCGCCTGCCCCACATTGCAAAAACTCATGGACAGGGGCGAAGAGGTCATCGCCGTGGTGACCCAGCCGGACAGGCCGAAAGGGCGCGGCCAGAAGACGGTTCCGACACTCGTGAAAGAGCTGGCGGAAAAAAACGGCATAACTGTGTTTCAGCCTCCCAGGGTGCGCGCTCCCGAGTTTATCGAAAAGCTCAAAGAGATGAATCCCGATCTCATCGTGGTTGTAGCTTTCGGACAAATACTACCCAAGGCCCTGCTGGAAATCCCGAAATTCGGCTGCATCAATGTCCACGCATCACTTCTTCCCCGTTATCGCGGCGCTGCTCCCCTCAACTGGTGCATAATCAACGGGGAGACCGAGACCGGCGTAACTACCATGCTGATGGACGAAGGACTTGACACGGGAGCGATGCTGCTGAAGAAAACGACGCCCATCGATCCCGATGAGGACACCAGCTCCCTGCACGACCGTCTGTCGGTCCTCGGCGCCGAGACGCTTTCGGAAACCCTGGACCTGCTCGCCGCCGGAAAACTCACCCCGGAAAAGCAGGACAATTCTCTTTCCTGTTATGCGCCGTTACTGAAAAAGGAGCACGGACTGATCGACTGGAACAAATCAGCCCGGTCTATCAGGAACATGGTGAGGGGAATGTCCCCCTGGCCGGGCGCATTTACCAGGCTTGACGGCAAACTGCTCAAGATATACAAAGTACGAACGGATAGCATGGGTTCCGAAGAGGACTCAAGCCCCGGCATGGTACTGAAAGCGGACAGGGACGGCATAGAGGTCGCCTGCGGAAGCGGCTCCGTTATAATTGACGAACTTCAGCTGGAGGGGAGAAAGAGGCTTCCGGCGGGAGAACTCCTGGCTGGTTATAAAATAGCGCCGGGCACAATATTTGGTGACAGGGATTAACATTTTGAGTAACGACAAGATTCAAAAAAAACTTCCGGGCAAGCTGTTATTTGTAATCCTCATGGGATTCACCTGTTTTCTTATTGCAGGCATCATACTGCTCATCTGGTGGCTGGAGCATACCGGGCTTGCCGCAATACACCCGTACCTGCCGAAAATCACCGGGGTAATCCTGGCTTTCATTGCAGGGGTCATAATCTTCGGCACCCTGCTGCTGATCCTGACCACCATGCTGGGCAAAGATATCTTCCTTACCCGCCTTCTGCGCGGGGCCGTTATCAAGCTGCTTCTCCCCGTAATCGAGTTTATCGGCAAAATATTCGGCATCCCCAGGGACTCGATCCGCCAGTCCTTTATTGCCATGAACAACAGCCTGGTAATGTCGCAGAGGCTGTCCATCAAACCGGACCGGCTGCTGATCCTCCTTCCGCACTGCATCCAGCTTTTCGACTGTGAAATAAAGGTCACCGGGGACATCGAAAAATGCGTTCGCTGCGGCCGGTGCAATATCAATGGACTGGCGGACCTGGCCCAAAAATACGGCATAAGCATCTCGGTCGCCACCGGCGGCACTCTGGCCAGGAAAGTCATCATGGAAAAAAGGCCCAAACTGGTTATCGCCGTTGCCTGCGAAGGTGACCTGACATCCGGTATCAAAGACTGCTACCCGCTGCCTGTGCTCGGCATCCTCAATGACCGCCCCTTCGGTCCCTGCTACAATACCCAAGTGGAAACAGAGAAAGTTGACGAGGCGCTGAAATCCGTACTGGCCTAGAGCCGCTTTGTCAACTTTAAATCAGCAGTTCCTCCCCACCATCGTTTGAAAACAATTCGCCTTCAGAATGCCCGATTTACTGGTATACTTCCAACAAAACCAACCTGATTTCTCTTTGGCCTGTTACCGGCCGACAATCGCTGCCTTTCCAAGGAGGTCCCATGTCGAATCCGAGTCGCCTGCTGTCGATACTTATTCTCTTTCCTCTCTTCCTGAACGGATGCACCATGTTCAACGTGGACATCATACCATCGGTCAAACCCCTTAAAGAAAAAGTCATCGAAGGGGAAGGTGCAAAGAAACTGCTGCTCGTTGATATAACCGGTTTCATTTCGGAAAAGGACCCGGATGGGGTCAACCTCATGAGGGAAAAACCTTCCATCGTGTCGCTGATGAAGGAAATCCTGGGCAAGGCGGAAAAGGACGAGGACATTGCGGGAGTGATCCTGCGCATCAATTCGCCAGGCGGAACGGTTGCGGCAAGTGATATCATCTACCATGAGATCAAGCGATTCGAGAGTCGCAAAAAAGTCCCGGTTTATGCCTGCATCACCGGGATGGGAACATCCGGCGCCTATTATATAGCAACTGCGTCGGATTTGATAATAGCCCATCCGGCCGCGATAACCGGCAGCATCGGGGTAATTGTCCTCAGCTTCAACGTGGAAGGATTGCTCGGCAAGGTGGGAATCACTGAAACGTCCATAAAGTCCGGCCCGAAAAAGGATATCATGTCCCCCTTCCGGGCAAGTACCCCCGAAGAGCAGAAGATCATGCAGACTATCATCGACAGTTTCGCCGCCCGCTTCCGCGGGGTTGTGCTGGCCCGCCGCAACAACAGGCTGGGCGAGAAAGAGCTTGAGAAACTGGCCGACGGCCGCATCTACACCGCGGACCAGGCGCTCGCTTCGGGATTGATCGACAGGGTGGAATATCTCGACAACGCGATAGGGGAAATGAAAAAGACGCTCGGAATCACTGAAGCAAAGGTAGTCAGCTACTACCGTCCCGGCGGCTACAAGGGATCCATTTATTCCGCGGCAGCGCCAGGTGCAGCATCTGAAGTCAACCTAATCAACATCAATGCCGACGGGCTGGAGATGTTTTCGTCACCGCAGTTTCTGTACCTGTGGCGGCAGTAGCCCTATTAAATGTTTGTCCGTGCAAGCCTAAACCGCCCTCATCATAAACCGACCCCTATTAAGTTTATAAGCCGGACGATATCTACAAAAAGATAATCCACAAGCATTAAATATTGATTAAAATCCTTTTCCGTGGTAATTGATAAAAAAATTTAATAAGGAATATTACATGCGTGTCTTGCTTGCACTTATCTCGGTTAATTTCATCTTCTTTTTCTGTTCCGACGTATACGCCGGGACCGACGAACTTCATGAGGTTGGAAAGCGATTACAAAAATGCGAGGAAAAATGGTGTCTTTCCGTTGCCCAACCTCCATCTTCCTGGCCGTCCCCTCTCAAAGGCGATTCGATTTCCATTGAAGAACATCCAGCCATTATGATTGATATTCCTGCCGGTTTCATTCGCATCAAAAGAACGGATTACCTGCTCATGTTCATCTATAAGAACAAAAAAGTTCTGACTTTTGAGGAAATCTCAAGGGAATCCTTTCCTGATTTACACGAAAACACGAAAAAGTCCAAGATGACCATGGCCGATGCAGTCCAGGCGACTTTTACCAGAACCACCAGAGATAAGGCTCCGGAATGTCCGGATGACAGAAAATTCTGGTATTGGGCGATGTTTTTAAAAATGGCCTTTTTTGAGGACGGCTCCACCGTCTTTTCAAGCAAGAAAGAATCTCTGACCGCATACTATTTGTCGGAAAAAAGGGACACTGGCACGATAATAAACAATGCCGTGGTCATCAATGGTAATAGTCCTGATTACATTTTGAAACTCGGATCGGCAAATATGTCCTTTGAAGAATTTAAATCTGTAATCGGAACAATAACGCAAAGAAAGGGAATAAACCCATGATGTCTCATAGCGAACAACAAGAACTGAAAACCATCTTGGCCTCAATTTTCGGGCGTTCGAACGTGGAACATTGGGAAATCAACGATGACGTAAAGGAAGTATTCAACAGGATGTTGGAGGACAATATGAAATGCTCACATCTGATTGACATGGTCCCTCGCCCGGCTGGCTGGATACCGGGAAAAACCTGCCTTCCAGCACAAGTCATAACAGCAATTTATCGCTTGGTTACCCATGACGGCAGCAAAGTTTACTGGCTTTGCAGTGAATTTATGAAAGCGAAGTACCGTTCGGAATTTGAAATGGCCAGTCTCGGAATACGTTGATAAATACATTCATCATAAAATGATGTGTTTTCTGGTAAGGTAACACCCCGAATCCGCACCATGAATTTTTTTCCCGCCTGAACTTTTTCAACTTTTCTCCTACAGCATCTTCCTCAAAAATTGCCCGGTATAAGAGCGGGTGACCACGGCTACTTCCTCGGGGGTGCCGGTGGCGATGATCTCACCGCCGCGATGTCCGCCTTCCGGCCCCAGGTCTATTATGTAATCCGCGGTCTTGATCACATCCAGGTTATGCTCGATGATGACAACGGTATTGCCCGTCTCCACCAGCTTGTCCAGCACCTCCAGCAGTTTGTGGATATCGGCAAAGTGCAGGCCAGTGGTCGGTTCGTCGAGAATGTAAATAGTTCTGCCGGTGGCGCGCCGGGACAGCTCCTTGGCCAGTTTCACGCGCTGCGCCTCTCCGCCCGAGAGGGTGGTGGCCGACTGGCCCAGTTTTATATAGCCGAGTCCCACTTCATCGAGGGTTTTCAGCTTCGTTTTGATGCGCGGAATGTTCTCGAAGAAGTTCACAGCCTGGGAAACCGTCATGTCCAGTACTTCGGCGATGGATTTTCCCTTGTAGTGGACTTCCAGGGTTTCCCGGTTATATCGCGCCCCCTTGCATACCTCGCACTGCACGTACACATCCGGAAGGAAGTGCATCTCGATCTTGATGATGCCGTCGCCGGAACAGGCCTCGCACCGGCCGCCCTTGACATTGAACGAATAGCGCCCCGGTTTGTAGCCCCTGATCTTGGACTCGGGCAGCTTGGCAAAAAGGTCGCGGATATCGGCAAACAGCCCGGTATAGGTTGCCGGGTTGGAGCGGGGGGTTCGCCCGATGGGGGACTGGTCAATATTGATGACCTTGTCCAGCACATCGAGCCCGGTTATTTCCCTGTACACACCGGATTTCTCCCTGCTCCGGTAGAGTCTCTGGCATAAGGCCCTGTACAGGGTATCGATAACCAGGGTTGATTTCCCGGATCCGGAAACACCGGTTACACAGGTCATCACCCCGAGCGGGATGGAAACCTCAACCTCTTTCAGGTTGTTTTCCGCGGCGCCGATAATCTTCATGAATTTTTCCGGCGTCCGCCGCTTCTCCGGCACCGGGATGGAGAGGGCGCCGGACAGGTACTTTCCGGTCAGGGAGTCGGGATTTTTCATTACATCCTCCGGCACCCCCTGGGCCACCACCCTGCCACCGTGCACTCCCGCGCCGGGGCCCATGTCGATAACATGATCGGCTTCGAGGATGGTTTCTTCATCATGCTCCACCACCAGCACCGTATTCCCCAGGTCGCGCAGGTGCTTCAGGGTCTGCAGCAGCCTGGCGTTGTCCCTCTGATGGAGCCCTATGGACGGCTCATCGAGGATGTACAGCACCCCGACCAGGCTGGAGCCGATCTGGGTGGCGAGCCTGATCCGCTGCCCCTCGCCCCCTGAAAGAGTGCCCGACGATCTGTCCAGGGAAAGGTAATCCAGTCCGACGTTGACCAGGAAATGGAGCCTCTCCCTGATCTCCTTCAGGATGCGACGGGCGATTTCTTCGTCCTTTTTCGACAATGAAATGTCGGCGAAGAAGGACAATGCATCGTTGATGGAAAGTGCCGTGATATCCCGGATATTGCGGCCGGAGATCCTGACGAACAGCGCCTCCCTTTTCAGCCGGGCGCCCTGGCAGGTGGGACAGGGCATCACGTTCATGTACTTTTCCATCTCCTCGCGCACCTGCTCCGATTCGGTTTCCCGGAAGCGCCGCTCCAGGTTGTTCAGCACCCCCTCGAACTCCTTGTAGTAGATATGCCTGCGCCCGCCGTCCTCTTCCCACCAGAATTCGACCTTCTCTTTGCCGGAACCGTTCAGGATGATGTTTCTTGCCTTGTCCGGCAGTTTCTTGAAGGGTGTCCGGATATCGAACTTGTATGCCTTGGCAAGCGCCTCCAGGGTCTGGTGGTACCAGCCGGAGAGCCGTTTTTCCCAAGGGGCGATGGCCCCCTCCCGAAGAGAGAGGTCGGGGTTCGGGGACCACCAGTTCGGGGTCGAAATACATGCGCGTGCCGAGTCCGGTGCAGTCAGGGCAGGCACCATAAGGGTTGTTGAAGGAGAACATGCGCGGGGTCATCTCCGGATAGGAAATTCCGCAATCGATACAAGCGAGGTTTTCGGAGAAAAGGAGGGTTTCACCGTCGACAATCGCCACCTTGACTACCCCTTCCGCATGATGCAGGGCCGTTTCCAGCGAATCCGCGAGGCGCTTCCTGATACCTTCCTTGACGACCAGTCGGTCGACAACGATGTCGATATCGTGCTTTTTGTTCTTGTCGAGGGTGATTTCCTCGGAAAGATCGAAGGGCTTACCGTCGATGATTACCCGGGCGAAGCCGTCCTTGCGCAATTGGGACAGCTCCTTCCTGTATTCGCCCTTTCGACCACGAATCATCGGGGAAAGCAGGTTGAATTTAGTTCCTTCCGGCAGGGCCGTTATCTGGTCCGCCATCTGGGTAACCGTCTGCGAGGTTATCTCTTTTCCGCAGTTGTAGCAGAACGGCTTGCCGACCCGGGCAAAGAGCAGTCGCAGGTAATCATAAATCTCGGTAACAGTCCCGACGGTGGACCGCGGGTTCTTGCTGGTAGTCTTCTGTTCTATGGAGATGGCGGGTGATAGCCCTTCGATGGACTCCACGTCAGGTTTTTCCATCTGTTCAAGGAACTGCCTGGCATAGGCCGAAAGCGACTCCACGTAGCGGCGCTGCCCCTCCGCGTAAATGGTATCGAAAGCCAGGGTCGACTTGCCCGAGCCGGAGATGCCCGTTATAACCACCAGCTTGTCGCGGGGGATCTCGACGTCGATGCACTTGAGATTGTGTTCGCACGCCCCCTTGATAATAATTTTATCGTTCGCCATTGTAGTTCACCGGAAAATGAGTTATAGCCTGTAAGTATACAGATATTACGGAAATCCGCGCCCCTTTTGACATCCCAACAGTTCAATGTACCATGTAAATGTACGTATTGCATCGAAATTTTAATCCGCACTATTCCCTTGCCGGGAAAGAAATGCATCGTAAAATCTGGAGAATCTAAAATGAAAATATTGCCTTTCATGATTATTTTGCTGCTTTGCCTTACCTGCCTGCCAATTTCTTCATGGTCTGAAAATACAGTCATTTCAAATGACCCGGCCGGCATGTATGAAACTGGCAACCTCAAATGCCGGGATCACGCAGGGTACGGTCAGACCGTTTTCATAATTCCCGGGGTATATATCAGTTACACCGGTAAGGGCGACTGCTGGAGTGAAATTCATGAAGTGGAAATACCGATTGATTTTCTGAAGCTTCAGTACATGGCGAAAGGGGAAGGAGACATGAAAAAATACAAAATCATGTCCCATGAAAGCCTGCCCGATTTTTTCACCTGGCTTCTGGAAAGCGGCAGATATGCGCTGCCTGCGGACGCGCTGTCCGGCATCCTGGGATATGTGCAAAGGAAGGATTATGAGGGTTTATACCGGCTGTACAGGTTGTTCGCGAAGTCGGGGCAATCCGGGGAGTAAATTACAAGACAGTTTGCCATGTTTTGCCCCTCTCCCACAGGGGGGAGAGGGGGTTATGTTTGTGAACTTACCCATGGAAAGGCAGTGGTATCAAATTGTCGGGACTCTGCAAAGTGGTAAAATAAAACACCCCTTCTCCCCTTGTGGGAGAGGGCAGGGGAGAGGGGGCACTTGATTTTGTCACACCCCGGAGATTTCCCTGCCCGCCTTCAGCAGTTCGTCAACCACCGCAGGATCGCTCGACTCGCTGTAAAGGCGAAGAACCGGTTCCGTTCCCGACGGCCGGATCAGCAGCCAGGAGCCGTCACCAAAAATGTATTTGAACCCGTCCCTGAAGTTCTCCCTGACCACCGGCCGGGAAGCGATGCATGTCATGCCTCCGGCCTTCAGCCGCTCGACCAGATGTTCCTTGCTTGCCTTGTCTATTGGAATATCAATACGGCTGTAATGGAAATATCCGATCTCGTCCATGGTCTCTTCGAGCAGCTGCCGCAGCCCCTTGCCTGTCATTGCCATCGCCTCCAGGAGCAGCAGGCCCATCAATATGCCGTCCCTTTCAGGGATGTGTCCCTTCACCCCGAGCCCTCCCGACTCTTCGCCGCCCATGAGGATATCATGATCCAGCATCAGTTCGCAGATGTGCTTGAAACCAATTGGTGTCTCATAAAGCTCCAGACCGTATTTCTCACAAAGCAGATCGACCATGCGGGTGGCGGAAACCGTCTTCGCCACTCCGCCGCGCATTCCCTTGCGCTCGTAAAGATGGCGGAGCAACACGGTGAATATGCGGTGCGAGGAGAAAAATTCTCCGGTTTCGTCCACGGCGCCGATACGGTCCGCATCGCCGTCAAGTGCAAGTCCCACCCGGTATCTGCCGCTGCGGACAAGGGCGGACAACTCGGCCAGGTGCTCCTCCGTGGGTTCCGGTGGCCGTCCTCCGAAACCGGGGTTTTCTTCACCGTGGATCTCCATGGCACCCGGCAGAAGCTCCGGCAAACACCCGCTGCCCGCGCCGTACATGGGATCGACCGCTAGCGCTATTCCGGCCTTGCGGATCAGGTCCAGGTCCACGTAAGAGGCGAGCTGCACATAATAAGATGACCTTGCATCGATCACATCAACCATTCCGCTTGCCACTGCTTCTGCAAAAGGAGTCTCCAGCACCTTGCGCCCGTCTGCGATATTCTTTTCAACAATCTCTTCCACCCTTTTTGTGGTGGAGGGCCGGGCCGAACCGCCGAAACTTTCCTTGATCTTGAAACCATTATATACAGGGGGATTGTGGCTGGCAGTGATCATCACTCCGCCGCCCGCGCCCAGGTGGCGCACCGCCCAGGAAACCGCCGGGGTCGGGACGTACCTGTCGGTCAGGAAAACTTTCAGGCCGTTGCCCGCTGCCACCTCGACCACCCTCTCCGCGAACTGGCGTGACAGAAAACGCCGGTCGTAACCCACAACCAGCCCCTTCTCCGCCAGGCCCTCGTCTGCCAGGTAGTCCATGGTGGCCTGGGCCACGAGAGAAAGATTTTCAAAGGTGAATTCGCGGGCAATAACACCCCGCCAACCATCGGTACCGAATTTTATCCGCAACAAAGCTACCTCCCGCAGCTCATTGAATTTATATTGTATACAACAATTTTCCTTTTATCCCATACATCAGGAGCCAAATCAACTGTAAACGTAACTTCTTTTTGTTGCCGCGCCAAGTTCTTTTCGCAGAAGGGGAGCACGATGCATCGGCCCCATTCACCACGGTAATACTGTTGAATTGACAACCAGTATACGTATGATATTGTAAGCGTGGCATAATTAGCTGTTTCAATTTTAAAGTCAGGGGATTCTGATGGATTCCGGGATGGGAGAAATATTTTCGGAATATGGGCCGCATAAGCGGGACGGAACCGGCTCGCGGCTTTTTTAGTCTGCAATACACTGTGGTTCTTCATGCGCAGTTACAATTCTCATGGATCTTGAGGAGGCAAACATGGACTATCATTTCAGAAACCTGGTTTTCGAAGGTGGCGGGGTAAAAGGGATAGGTTACGTCGGTGCGCTTCATGGGCTCGAGAAGCGGATGATCTTGCAGAATATCGTCAGGGTCGGCGGCACTTCCGCAGGTGCCATCACCGCGATTCTCGTCGGGCTGAACTATTCCACGGCCGAAATAGAGGCCACTCTGAAAGGGCTTGATTTCAACAGGTTCATGGACGACTCCTGGGGGGCGATCAGGGATACGGACCGGCTCCTGACCGAATTCGGCTGGTACAAGGGAGACTTTTTTCGCGACTGGATCGCCGGGATCATAAGGGATAAGACCGGCAACAGCGAGGCCACCTTCAACGACGTCGCCGCCCTCAAGCCACAAAGGGGTTTCAGGGATATCTATTTGATCGGCACCAACCTCTCCACACACTTCAGCGAAGTCTTCTCCAACGAGCATACCCCTCGAATGTGCGTTGCGGACGCGGCCCGGATATCCATGTCCATCCCTCTGTTCTTTGCCGCGAAACGTAATTTCCGCAATGACGTTTACGTGGACGGAGGGGTCCTGGACAACTACCCGGTCAAGCTTTTCGACCGGGAAAAGTACGTCGAAGCCCATGCCACGACACCCGCATATTACCGGCAGCATAACGACGCTCTGGCGGCAGCCGGAAAGGAGATCAGCGCCTACGTCTTCAACCAGGAGACCCTCGGGTTCCGTCTCGACGCAGCCAAGGAGATCGCCGTATTCCGGGACAATGCCGAGCCGGTACACGAGCAGATCAAGGACTTCTTCGACTACGCCAAGGCGCTCATTGGTACAGTGCTGGACAGTCAGGACAGCATGCACCTCCATGGCGACGATTGGCAGAGAACCATCTACATCGATTCCCTTGACGTAAGAGCAACCGATTTCAGCCTGAGCGACGATACCAAGCAGAAGCTGGTCGATTCAGGAACCGCCGGATTGGAGACATATTTCAAATGGTACGACGATCCGAAAACACAATCCGCGAATAAACCGTGAGACAATTGACAATTCTATTCACGCCAGTCCTTGGCATCAGCACGGGGGTAAAAGGTCTTGAAATGCTTATCCCCGTTACATTTCCTTCTCTCTTCCGGCCGGTTCTGATCAGCCGGATCCCGCCTCTCCGTATTTCCCGATGAGATAGCTTGACCGGTTTCATGACTTGCCTTATAAATGAATGACTGACATCGAGGTAAGCAGCGAATTATTCTCAGCATAGAGGAGGTTCCACATGAAGAAGGTTTGCCTTTCCCGCGCCATTCTGTTTGCTTTTGTTTTTATCGCCTCTGTCTCGATAACTGCCGTATCATACGGCGCCGGCGAAAAAACCGTCCGGCAGACTTCGACCGGCAAGGACCGCAAGAGCATGGCCCTTACCATCTACAATTCAAACCTGGGGCTGGTGAAGGACCAGCGGGAGGTGAATCTTGCCAAAGGAACCGGCGAACTCCTGTTCATGGATGTGGCATCGGACATCATACCGGCCAGCGTTTCCATAAAGTCACTGATCGACCCCGCCAGCCTGACGGTGCTTGAACAGAACTACGAATACGACCTCCTCAACCCGCAGAAACTCCTCGACAAATACGTGGGGAAGGAAGTAAAACTCTACCAGAAAAACCCATACACGGAACGTGAGGAAACCGTTACCGCCACCCTGTTGTCAAACAACGGAAGCCCCATATTCAAGATCGGCAATGATATCACCTTCGGTTACCCGGGCAGGATCATCTTCCCGGAGGTTCCGCCGAACCTCATCGCCAGGCCAACTCTCGTATGGCTCCTGGACAACTCGCTTACCGGGCCGCAGCGGCTTGAGGCATCCTACCTGACCAACGGCATCAACTGGCGCGCCGACTACGTGGTCACCCTGAACAACAGGGATGACCGGGCCGACCTTGCCGGCTGGGTTACCATCGACAACAAAAGCGGAGCCACCTACGAGAATGCCTCCCTGAAACTGGTCGCCGGGGACGTCAACCGGGTCATGGAAGAACAAAGGTACGGGAGGATGCTGGACGGCAATCTGCTGGCGGGAAAAGCGGCGGCGCCCCAATTCAAGGAAGAAGGGTTCTTCGAATATCACATCTATACGCTTCAGCGCCCCTCGACCATAAAGGACAACCAGACCAAGCAGATCCAGCTGGTTCAGGCCTCGGACATCCCGGTGAAGAAGGAATTCATATACCGGGGGCAGGATTATTATTATCGCGGTCCCTTGGGAGAAACGGTTTCAAATCAGAAAGTCGGCGTATTTTTGGAGATCGTCAATAAAAAGGAGCATCATCTCGGCATTCCACTGCCGAAAGGTACCGTTCGCGTTTACAAGCAGGACGGAGACGGCAGCCTTCAGTTCGTCGGTGAAGACGCCATTGACCACACGCCAAAAGACGAAAAGCTCAAGATAAAGATGGGAGAGGCGTTCGACGTGGTGGGCAGCAGAAAGCAGACCGACTGGAAAAAAATCGCTGCGGATACTTATGAAGCGGCATTCGAAATTTCACTCAGAAACCACAAGAAGGAAGATGTGAAGGTCAAGGTGATCGAGCCGATTCCCGGTGACTGGACCATGCTCGGATCCTCCCATGAATTCAGAAAAACCGAAGCCCACCTGGCCGAATTCGATCTTCCGGTTCCGAAGGACAAGGAAGTGAAGTTGACCTACAGGGTCAGAATGCGGTATTGATAAATTCCGGCAAAGGGTAAAAAGCAAAGGGCGCAAGAGTTAAACCGAAGCTTCAAATTTTTCGGCACTAAATATTCAGGAGACACCGATCAGCGAATACGACAGACTATATGGTTATTTAAGGAAATATTCCTCGCAATACCTGCTGGGATGCCTTTTCCTGCTGGGCGCCAACGGCTTCGCCCTTTTTATTCCCTGGCTCCTGAAACTGGCGGTGGAGAGCCTGAAGAGTCCGGCCACCTCTCCGCATACCCCTGCGTACTATGCAGTCCTGATCATCGGCGCCGCAATCGCTCACGGAATAGTTCGCATTTATTCACGCACCCATATTCTCCATGCCGGTCGCCAGATAGAATACGAAATCAGGGAAGACCTCTATGCGAACCTGATATCCCTGGATCTTCCGTATTTTTCCGGTGAACGCACCGGCGACATACTTTCCCGTTTTTCCAATGACCTGACCAATGTTCGGATGCTTCTCGGCTTCGGCACCCTGAACGTAGTCAATACCGTTCTCGTCTACATATCGGCCATTTCCCTGATGGCAAGTCTCAGTCCGATCCTGACCCTGTATGCCGTCATACCCTATCCGCTGATGATTCTGCTGGTAAAATGGGTCAGTCATCATATTTACAACCACTCGAAACGCGCGCAGGAAGAACTCGCCCGCCTCTCCAGCCAGGTCGAGGAAAATGTTTCGGCCACCGTGGTGGTAAGGGCTTATTGCCGGGAGCACTCCCAGGTGGAGATATTCCGGAAAATAGGCGCCAGTTACCTCCACTACAGCATGAAGATGGCCAACCTGCGCGGCATCCTGATCCCTTTCATGGCTTCGGTCGGCGGGATAGGGACCCTGATCGTACTGCTCGCCGGCGGTGCAAGGGTCATCAGCGGCGTCCTTACACTCGGCGATTTCGTAGCGTTTAACGGTTATCTGGCAATGCTCATCTGGCCGACGGTGGTGTTTGGCTGGATACTGAACCTGCTGCAGCGGGGCGCGGCGTCCATGTCCCGCCTGAACGCGGTGCTCGACGCCAGGCCCGTAATCCGTGAACCCGCCAATCCGGCGGAAATGGATAAAATTGAAGGGGCAATAGAATTCCGCGATCTTTCCTTCGGGTATGACGGCAAGAGCCTTCTGAAAGGAATTTCACTGAAAATCGACAAGGGAATGCGGGTGGGAATCGTCGGACCGATCGGAAGCGGCAAAAGCACGATGGTCAGACTCATAGCCAGGCTTTATCCGGTTGAAGACGGGAAACTTTTCATCGACGGTGTCGACATCAACCGCATCCCCCTGAAAAAACTCAGGGATGCCATTGGTTATGTACCGCAGGAAAGCTTTCTCTTTTCCAGGACTATTGCCGACAACATCGGTTACGGCCGAATTGACGCGACTTCGCGGGAGATAGAGGATGCGGCTCGCATAGCCCGTCTGGACGGGGACGTGGCCGGATTCCCGGACGATTACGAGACAATGGTGGGAGAGCGGGGAGTGACCCTGTCCGGGGGCCAGAGGCAAAGAACGGCCATCGCCCGCGCCCTGCTGAAAAACCCCTCGATTCTGGTCCTCGACGATCCCCTCTCCGCAGTTGACGCCGGCACTGAAGAGGAAATCCTCAAGGGGCTCTCCGGATACTACGGAGACCGGACAGTAATCATCGTTTCCCACCGCCTTTCCGCCCTCCGCAACTGCGACCAGATCCTGGTCCTCGACGAGGGCGGCATCCGGGAAAGGGGCAGCCACGAGGAACTCCTGGAAATCGACGGCATCTATGCCGCGATGCACCACGAACAGCAGTTGCGGGAAGAAATAGCGGAATATTCGAATTGATATTTACCGCAGCGGTTCTTTTTTTCAAGGAAATTTTTTAATGCATTTTATCGGTATGCACGAAGATGAAATAGTCGGCAAGGCCTACGACAGACGCCTGATGGTGCGTTTCCTGGCCCACCTGCGCCCTTACCGCTGGACGGCCATATGGAGCCTGATTCTGCTGCCGCTCATGGCCGGCGCCAAGCTCGCCCAGCCCTTGATCCTGAAAATAGCCATCGACAAGCATATCGTCACAGGCGAAATGAGCGGGCTTCCGCTTCTTTCTTTTTACTTCTTCATACTCATCCTGGCGGACGCTCTCCTCACTTACCTGGAGATATACCTTCTGCAATACATGGGACAAAAGGTGATGTTCGATCTGCGCATGGAACTCTTCTCCCATATCCAGAAACTGCCGGTTTCCTACTTCGACCGCACCCCGGCAGGGCGGCTGGTAACCAGGGTGACCAGTGACGTGGAGGTGCTGGGGGAAATGTTCGCCGCGGGGATCATTTCCATCGTCGGCGATATCCTCACGCTCATCGGCATTATCGGCATCATGCTCTGGATAAATGTGAAACTGTCGCTGGTCACCTTTTCCGTGCTCCCCATCCTCATCTATATTGCCTTCACCTTCCGTATCAAGATGCGCCGCGCCTTCCGCGAGGTCCGGTCGCGGCTGTCCGCCCTTAACTCCTTCCTGGCGGAAAACATCGGCGGCATGTCCATCGTCCAGCTTTTCAACCAGCAGGAAAGCGAACGGCGCCGCTTCACCAGCCTCAATGCCTCGTACCGGGATGCAAATCTGCCGGTAATAACCTGGGACGCCTCCCTGTTCGCAGTTGTTGAGGCACTTTCATCAATTGCCGTAGGTCTGATCATCTGGTACGGTGGTGGCGAAATCATCCGGGGCGCACTCACCTTCGGTGCCCTGGTCGCCTTTATCCAGTATATAGAGAAATTTTTCTCGCCCATCCGCGACCTGTCTGCCAAGTACTCGATCATGCAAGGGGCGATGGCGGCACTGGAAAGGATTTTCCAGCTTCTGGATACGGAAAAGGATTATGTGGACGCGCAGTCTGCTGCACCCTCAAACCGGCAGATTCCCCTCAATCCCCCTTTTACAAAACCAAGTCCCCCGTCGAAACCATCGAGTTCCGCGACGTCTGGTTTGCCTACAATGAAAACGATTATGTCATGAAAGGATTCAACCTGACCATCCGCCGCGGGGAAAAGGTCGCGCTGGTGGGGGAAACCGGCGGTGGTAAAACCACGGTGACCCGCCTTCTCTCAAGATTCTACGAGGTGGGCAAAGGAAGCATACTCATGGACGGGACGGATATCCGCGACATACCGATGGAGTCCCTGCGCAGAAGGATAGGGGTCGTCCTGCAGGAGCCGTTCCTGTTCACCGGCTCCATCGCATACAATATCTGCCTCGGGGACAAAGAAGCCGAAAACAGGATGGAGCAGGCCGCGGCCATGGTCGGTGCCGACCGGTTCATCAGGAACCTGGCCGACGGTTTCAATGAAGAGATCAGGGAAAAGGGAAGCAACCTGTCGGTCGGCGAACGCCAACTCCTGTCATTCGCCAGGGCGGTTGCCTTCGACCCGGAAATACTGGTGCTGGACGAAGCCACGTCCAGCGTCGATACCGCCAGCGAACGGCTGATCCAGGAAGGGTTGCGCGGCCTTCTCACCGGACGGACATCCCTGGTGGTCGCCCACCGCCTTTCCACCATCCAGGATGCCGACCGGATCGTGGTAATCCACAAAGGGGAAAAGTGCGAAGAGGGGACCCACACGGAGCTTATGGCCAGGGGAGGGTTGTATTCGAAGCTGTACCAGCTGCAGTTCAAGGATTGAGTTACTCCCAGCGATCTTCGGGTTGCGGGAATCCAGAATTCAGAATACAGAAGCCAGAATGACAACCAAGACAACTAAGGCCCTGCTTCTCTTCTGACTTCTGACTCCTGTATTCTGACTCCTGTATTCTGAATTCTTAATGGAATTGTTCACGAGGGATATCATCCATGAAACATCTGATTCTTGGCACCGCCGGACATATCGACCATGGCAAGACCAGCCTGGTGAAGGCGCTGACCGGCATAGACACGGACCGGCTGAAGGAAGAAAAAGAGCGGGGCATCACCATAGAGCTGGGCTTCGCCCACCTGGAACTGCCGGGCGGCATTGTTCTCGGTATCGTGGATGTGCCCGGGCACGAGCGTTTTGTCCGTACCATGGCCGCCGGTGCGGGCGGTATGGACATGGTGGTTCTGGTAATCGCGGCGGACGAGGGAATCATGCCTCAGACCAGGGAGCACCTGGACATCTGCAGACTGCTCGGGGTGAAAAGAGGGCTGGTAGCGCTCAGCAAATGCGATATGGTGGACGCCGACTGGCTGGAACTGGTGACGGAAGAGGTGCGCGAGTATCTCATCGGCAGTTTCCTGGAAGGCGCACCGGTTATTCCGGTTTCCTCCAGAACCCTGGAAGGAGTTGAAGAGCTGAAAACTGCACTGGCCGGACTGGCGGCAGAGGTCGAGGCAAAACCGTCTGAAGGGCCGTTCCGGCTCCCCGTTGACCGCGTCTTTACCGCGCCCGGTTTCGGCACGGTCGTAACCGGGACGCTTCTTTCAGGTTCGGTCAAGACCGGTGACGAGGTGGAAATCCTCCCTTCAGGAATAGAATCCCGTGTCCGCACCCTGCAAACCCATGGCAAAAACGAAGACCATGCCGCGGCCGGGCAGAGAATTGCCATAAACCTCCAGGGAGTGGAGCACGCCGCGGTAACAAGGGGCGACGTTATTGTACCGAGGGATACGTACCGGACGACCCGTGCAATCGACGCCCGTCTCACCTGTATCCCCTCCGCGCCCCGGGAACTGAAGCACCGGTCGGTACTGCGCCTTCATTCCGCAACCTACGAGGTCCCTGCCCAGGTAATCATCCTCGAAGGCGATTCCCTTGCCCCCGGAGAAACCCGCATGGTGCAGCTGCGCCTGAAAAGTCCCGTTCTGCTGCTCCCGGGCGACTTTTTCATCCTGCGTTCCTACTCACCCCCGATCACGGTGGGTGGAGGTGTGGTTCTCGATCCGGCGCCTCCACGGAGACGCCGTCGCTCCACCGAAGCACTGGAGCTTCTCAATACCCTGGAAGAGGGGGAAGATTCGGAAAAAGTCCGCCTGCTGGTGCGAGAGAGCCTCCTCACGGGAATATCCATTGAAGAAATTTCCACCCGGAGCGGACTGAACGCCAAACCGCTGGAGGCAGTGCTCACCGGTATGCTGTCACGTGGGGTAATAGTGCAGGCAGTCCGGACCCCCCGAACATTCCTGTCGGCCGAGGCGTTTGAAAATCTGAAATCTTCGCTAATGGGGGAACTGGAAGATTACTTGCGGGAAAACCCGCTGAAGGAGGGTATCGGAAAAGAGGAATTGCGGACGCGTCTGCCGAAAAGGAGTGATTGCCGGTTCTTCGGACCTGTACTGTCGGCACTGGAAAAGGACGAGAAGGTAATTGTCGAAAGGGAACTGGTAAAAAAGCCCGGACACAGAACTTCTGCCGGGGAGGACAGTTCGAGAATTCACAAACAGATAGAATCCGCCCTGAATAGGGGCGGGTACGAGCCTCCCTCGGTCAGGGAACTGTGCGATTCTCTCCGGCTCGGGGAGAAGGACATGCTCGATCACCTTAATCTTCTGGCACGAGAAAACCTGGCAATTAAAATCAAGGGGGATTTGTTTTACGCGCCGTGGGCCCTGGCGGACATACGGGAAAAACTCATCACACGGCTGAAGGAAAAAGGAGAGATTACTCCACCCGAATTCCGTGAACTGACAGGACTCTCCAGGAAATTCATGATCCCGCTTCTCGAATATTTTGACCGGGAGAAAGTAACCATAAGGGTTGGTGACAAGCGTATACCGCGAAAGGGATAAATCCTTAAACGTTAATCTTCGTTCAAGGAATCCAGATATTGATTCAGTGTTTGCCTGCCTTTTTCGTCAATCTCAATAAATTCGACCCCTGACTGGAACATCTCCCCGCTGGGCTCCACATATTTGACCCGCCCCTTGATTTCCACCAGGTTTTCATCCAGTGCAACCGTAATGACAAGAACCTGTTGCAGCTGGAATGGCAAATGTGTCTCCAGCAGCAGGCCGTTTTCGGATATGTTTACAGTCCTTCCCATTTCATGGGCAACCGTTTCACCGGTATCCCCAAGGACTATGTTGTCAAGCAGATTGAGGGAATGTTTTCTCTCTGATCTGCGTCGCTCCTGGTCATTCATGATTCCCCCCCATGATCCGCTCGATATAAATATTTATATGAAGAAGATTAATACAAAAAAAATCAAATAAAAACAATGATATTTTATGCAACCATTGAAACAAAAATCGCTAAACCCACAGGTTACCATATGTAATCACGGGCAAGGTCCCTTTTGTCATGGCCGAAGAGTACATGGAAAATCCGGATCTTTTTCAGCTTTACCGGAGACAGTCCGCCGATGGGTATATAGATGATTTTTTTCCCGAGACGTGACGCGAGCTGTTTGAGAAAGCTCCTGGGAGGCCGCGCGGCAACGTAAACGACGTGCTTTTCGATCGAATAATCGAGGGCAGCCACAAGAAGGGTCTCGGCCTTGCTGTGGACAAAATGGTAATCCTCGTCCTGCCATACATCCATCATCCGGCGGGGAGGACTGGAAAGCATGAATCCCCCGTATTCGCAACGGGAAATGCCCGGACCGACGATATTGTCAGAGGGATCGGTGCCATAGAACGCCATATCCGATTCCTGTTCATGCTCTCCCAGCCATGTCATCAGGTACGGAAATTTTCTCATCTCCCTGTCTTCGTCGAAGATGACCACGACACTTCCCACCCCGCCCTTTACTCGCAGGTTTTCCCGTACGTAAATCTTTCCCTCGTGGAGGTTTCGCAGGGTTTCCCGCATGTCGATTCCGTCCAGCATGGAGGCGGAAAACTGCTCGACCCGGCTGTGCTCTTCCGATACCTGCTTGACCCCCTTTTTGCGGAGAAACCTGCCGTAGTCTTCTATAATGAGATCTTCGGGGGGATATGAGCATATGGAAGGATTGTCAAACCCCTCCAGCCATTCTCCGGGGCGGGTTTCCCTTTTCCTTTTCAGGAACTGCAGATGGGACAAACCTTTCCTCTTTTGCCTGGATTTCGGACGGAACCTGATCCTCCGGCATCCACCCCAGACATCATCGGGGGCGAGCCGGATGGTCGGAATATCGGAGACTTCGGTCTGCCAGGGATAAAAGGTGGCCAGGCGGTAAAAGGCGTAGGCGAAATTGTCGTCCACGCAGCCTCGCGCCGCAGCCAGCATCTGGAACAGGTCGGGAAGCAGCGTGCCGGAAATGAGCGCATAGTTGCGGGCAAATCTGAAAAAAGCCCGTTTCTGCCATATATGCAAGGGTTCGCCCGTTTCCTGCCTGTAATGAACGGCGGTTTCCCGGAAAAGATTAAGGATCGCCCGCTGCCGGTCGATGATCTCGCCTTTCTTTACCGAGTGGTGAGCACTGCGGATTATGGAATCCTGCAAAATTTCTTCTTCCGGTATTTCATTTTTGCCTCCCAGGACCAGTTCGAAGGCATTATATTTTTTGCGCAGCGATTTTTTATCCCGGGCCGGTTCAGGAGGAAGGGGGCCGCGTCCGGTTTCGTAAATGGCGGAAAGAAAGGGAAATTCTCCCAGTATTTCGCGGCACGAGTCCGGATGGACGTTGAACAGGCGGATGTCGCTTCGCCTTGTCCGCTCAAGCGGCACAGCCTGGGGGCGGGCAAAATGCTCCCTGACCCTTTCCAGGTGGGCCATGCCGGTAACGAACAGAACCCTTTCATGGCGCTCCGCCAGTTGCCTGAGCCGATAGGCCATGCCCTGTTCACGGCGCAGGTCGCACTTGCCGGGAGGACCTGTCCTGCCTGACTTGACATATTCTCCGTAATACGCCTTGAGCCCAATTCTCCGCACAGCATAGGAATCGGGGAGCAGTTCATCATGAATCGGGTAATCGTCAATATCGACATCAATAAAATGAAGCGGAATATTTTTTTCCAGGCAGAGCCGGGTGGCTTCGGCAAAGGCGTCTGCCGGTTCGATCATCAGGTAGACCGTCCCGGAATCAGCTCCCTTATTTTTCGAATCCGGCGATGCATCAAACATGAGCACCGATATCCGCGGAAGTCTTTTTGCCCCCCTCAGGAAAGCCTCCTGGACGGTTACCGGAAGCTCCACGGCCACGCAGTCAGGCTTCAACCGGTCAACCGCCTGCCGGACCAGGGAGGCGAACTCCATCCGGCAGTGAAGGATGGGAAGGGCATGGATATTGCCGAATTTTTCAAGGTAGAGTTTGTGGGGCATGGTATTTATTTTAACCAAAAATCTGTTTGAACCGAAATCGATTTTGATTTTATCCTGTTTATCCTGTCAATCACCCTCACGGCGCCAGCAGGAAATCGAAGTCCGCTTTCGACAGCGCGGTTCCTCCCGCCCCGGTGGCGTCGTCCAGGAGAGCCCTGTAGAGTTTCAGCTTGCGCTCCTTGAGCGCCATCATTTTTTCCTCGACCGTGTGACGCATGAGCAGCCGGGTAACGGTGACCTTGGAGGTCTGCCCAATGCGGTGGGCACGGTCGGATGCCTGGTTCTCCACCGCCGGGTTCCACCACGGATCGAGATGGTAGACATAGGTGGCCCGGGTGAGATTGAGCCCCTTCCCGCCCGCCTTGAGACTGATGAGAAAGACCAGGGGCCCGTCGCTTTTCTGGAAGCTGGTGACCAGTTCCTTTCGTTTGACCACCGGCGTGGATCCGTCAAGGCGCAGATAGGGAAGGCCGTGGTGCTTCAGGCCTTCTTCGATGACGTCCAGGTAGCTGGTGAATTGGGAAAAGACAAGGGCCGAATGTCCTTCATCACGAAGCTCCGTGAGCTGTTCGGCAAGACAATGCAGCTTGGGGGAGTCGGCCCTGGAGCCTGAATCGATAAGCGAGGGGCAAAGGCAGATCTGCCGCAGCCTGAGAATGGCTGTCAGGGCGATCATCCGCGCCTGTCCCGGCGCCTTGGACTGGTAGGCCTCGTCAACCGCCCCCTTCACTTCCTCGACGGTCCTCTGGTATAGCGCCCGCTGCTTCGAGTTCATCTCCAGGTAGAGGTCGGCCTCCACGCGGGGCGGCAGCTCGTCGGCTATCATCTGCTTGGTGCGGCGCAGGATGAAAGGGCGGGTACGGCGGACCAGGGTGTCTACCCCTCCGAAGCCCCGGATATCCATGCTCCGCCGAAACTCGTCGAAGCTTCCCAGAAGTCCTGATACGCAAAGGTCCATGATTGAGTAGTATTCTCCAAGATGATTCTCCATGGGCGTGCCGGTCAGGGCGAGCTTGAATCGGGCATTGAGGCGCCGGGCTGCGCCGGTGGTGGCGGCATGGATGTTTTTCACCTGCTGGGCCTCATCGAAGACGGCCACATGAAAAGGAATTGAAGCGAAAATGTCTGCGTCCCGCTGGAGGATACCATAACTGGTCAGGATGATGTCGGCGGCGGTGAAGTCCGGGTTTCGTTTTGGCCCGGCGTATGTCAAGACCCGGAAACCGGGATAAAAGCGGGTAATCTCGCTCTCCCAGTTGAAGAGCAGGGAGGGAGGCACCACAATGAGATGGGGGAGACTTTCCTTTTCGGCGGACGCAACTATCCCCTCGGCCAGCCCGGCGAGAAAGGTGATGGTCTGCACTGTCTTGCCGAGCCCCATGTCGTCTGCCAGACAGGCGCCGAAGCGGTGCTCGTGGAGAAAGGCGAGCCAGTCGCACCCCTCCTTCTGGTAGGGGCGAAGTTCGGCCTTCAGGCCTTTCGGCAGGGGATGCTCCTGCACTTTCTCCAGGCGGGTCAGGCCGGCCAGGAGCTTTTCTTCTTCAGGCGGCAGCCGCAGGGCGACACCGCGGGACCTGAGTTCCAGCCAGTCAAGGATCTGCAGGCGCGGAATACGGACGACCTCCCCTTGTTTTCTCCGCTTTCCCTTCCCGTCTCCACCGCCGGTGAGGAGCTCCAGTATGCGGCGCTGCTCGGCTCCAAGGAGATAACAGGCGTTCCCCTGGCGGAGCACTCCCCCCGCGACCAGTTGCCGGATATCTTCCACGGCAAGCAGCTCGCCGTTGCAACGGATCTCGGGTCTCAGTTCGAACCAGTCAATACCTGCGGAATCGGCGGTTACGGCGAAATCCCAGTTTCCGGCGGCGAGGGGCTCTCCATGGAGACGGAGCGTGAATCCCCCACGGGCCAGGGTGGCGGCCAGTTCACCCAGGCGGGGAAGCAGCGCTTCGCGGGAAAGCTCCATGGCACATGGTAATTCGCCATCGGCAAAAGAGTCGAGTCCGAACATACCGTAAAGGAGTCTGACCAGTCCCGCCTGGACGGAACGGTCCTCCATGCAGAAACACCAGCCGTCGGAAGTGGCAAAAACAAGCTGCATCTGCATTTCGCAATTCCGGGCAAAGGCTTTTACCAAACGTCTGGCGTCGGACTTTACGGAACGCTTTGCGAAATCCGGACCCCCGAACCCGCGCCTGAGCACCGTATCACGGGCCGTGGGGTTGGGCGCATCCAGCAGTGCGAAACCGGTCTCAATCATTGCCGTGACACGCTTCTTCGCCTTGAGCGGCGGGGAGAATCCGGAGCGATAATTTGGAGTGAACAGCCGGAAGGTATCCGGTGAGAGCGGAAAGGATACCCCGGACACTTCGCCCCTTGGTGACAGTTTGATAAACTCTTCGTCGAGATTGTCTTCAATCTCAATAATATAGGAAGGGGAAGGGGCCACTGCGGTATCAACCATTTCACCATCTGCAACGAAGCGAATTCTTGAACCGCAGTTTTTCAGGAGTTGAGTACTTATCCCCATTGCAGCGTAATTGAAGGACTGTACACTTGCCGTCAGGGTCGCTCCGAAGTGGTCATAAGACTTGTCGCTGAGTTCGCAAATGTCATAAAGCACGTCAGACAACGAATCCCACAACTTCCACGGCTCCTGATCGCAAACGGAATGAATCGTCTTCCCGGCCGGATCTATAACGAATTCTCCGGCGACGACCGCATTATCGGGAAGCGGCGAGCCGTCGCCGAGACATTTGGTTATCCCCACCATTCCGTTATCCAGGGAAAAGGTGATACCAGCCGTAAGGGACTCATCATCTTTAAATTCAAGGGTGGTTTCCTTATTATTCCCGTCTAGAAGGACAATCGGATACCCGCCCTTCAGAGAAGCGAAGTCCTTCAGGTATTTTATCGTGGGCTTGAAAAAGTAGTGCTCTGTCATGAACGCACGCAGGTCGGCAGGCAATATCCCCCGGCTGAACATATGGACGTTATCGCTTCCGATGCGAACCGAGCCCGAGACATATCCTTCCCTGACCTCCAACGCCAGACGGATGAAATTATTATCGGGATTACCTGCCGTCAATTTCACTCCGAGCGCAGCCTTCCGTATCGCCCGCGCCCGCTCCAGACGGGCCATCAGTGATTCCGGGACCGGCGTCTGCTCAGACGCCGAAGACTCGTTTTCATCTTTCAGACCTAAAAGGATTTCAATGTCGCGCAACAGGCGGTTGCTGAAACGGAAAGCTGCAAGACTGCCGGGGGAAACGGTTCGCTTGAGGAGCGCCCAGCAGGTCACCACATGGGAGCATTGCAAAGCCGGGTTCCAGTCCGGGCAGCTGCATTCGGTCGAGAGCCGGTCTCCGGTCGCGGTGAAGGAGATTTGTTGACCTTTCTGCATCTTGAGGGTCAGGATACGCCCTTCATTACGCCATTCGGCGCCGGAGACGGAACCGTGCAGGCAGCCATCCAGTCCTTCGAACAGTATTTTTTTATTGGACAGTCCGTAAATCGCACCCGCCGGACTGTCGCGAAGGAGCGTCAGCAGAAACGGCAAAGCTGTAATTTGTTTTGAATCTGCAAGCATGCTTTTCTCCAGCCGGAGGAGTGAAGATCGACGATTAATCCAGGTAATGCAGCGCCTCTTCCCCCAGCACCCTCAGCACAGCCAGGGAGAGAAGTTCATCCCGGGACTTACCAGTCGCCTTAATCATTTTCAACGCGTACCTGGCGATGTTGATGCCGTCCCGAACCGAGTACAATTCATCGGCGCCATGGGCCCTCTGCAGAAATTTGACCACATATTCAAGAATCTCGGTGTCGGCAAAGGGCAGGTTCTCCCTTAGGATCAGCAGCTCCTCGTCGGCCTCGGGAAAATCGATGTAGATCTGCGGCTGGAGGCGGGAATGGATGTATTCGGGCACCTCGAAGGTCGATGCGTCCTCGTTCATGGTCACCACGACCCGGAAATCCCGGTGGGCGCGTATCTTCAGGCCGGTTATGACGGATTCCACATAACGCCGGTCATCGAGCAGTGGGGCCAGCGACGCCCACGATTTCTCGCTCATCCGGTTACCCTCATCGATAATCAGCGCGCCTCCCCTGATCATCGCCGTAACCAGAGACGAGGCTGCATACTGTATCTTGTTGTCCGGCCCGATCACCGGAGTTATGATCAGGTCTTCCGGACGGGTATCCATGGTCGCCTGGAAGAGATATACTTCCCGTCCGAGCTTCCTGGCCGCGGCGTAGGCGAGGGTTGTCTTGCCGACACCGGGCTTGCCTATCAGCCGGGGATTGAAGGGTATATCGCGGTCGTCGATGACCATCCAGGCCGCAAGGAGTTGCTGCAATATTTCTTCCTGGCCGATCCAGCTCAGGGAAAGCTCCACCGGATGTGCAAGGGAAAGGGTTATTCCGTCTAAAATGATGTGTTCCATGTGACCTCCATGCGCTTATTTGTATCATATGCGGGTCAGCATTTGCAAACCGTCATCTTTATCCTTATACTGTAGCAAAATCCGGAGCAAGGAGAGTAGTATGATCACCATGCACGACATCAAAAGCCATTATTTTTTCACCGATGAAGACGCCGGGCTGCTCAGGGAGCTCAGGCCGCTGGCAGAGGCGAACAGTGAAAGGATGGCCCAGGAATTTTACGACTATCTGCTCGGTATCCCGGAAACCGCCGAGTTCCTGAAGGACGACCTGGTGCGGAAAAAGCTGTTCCAGACACATCGGGAATGGTTCCTCGACATGTTCTCCGGCAATTATGACAACCTGTACTATCATACCCTGCAGAGGGTGGGGTACGCCCATGTGCGAATAGGTCTTAATTCTCATTTCGTAAACACGGCGATGAACATAGTTCGACACTTTGTCATCGAACTTCTCCAGGAGAATTTCCCCAATATTGAAAAACGACGCAAATACCGCAACGCCGCCGAAAAAATCATAGACATAAACCTGGACATCTTGAGCGCCTCATACCAGGAAGAAGCAATGAAAAAGGTCTTCATCTCTCACCACCTGGAATCGAAGCTGATCCATGCAGCGGAACGTTTTACCTACGGTCTCAACCTGGTGCTGGTGGTTGCACTGGCGGGTGTTTCCCTGGCCGTGGTGGGGCTGTTCGTCTGGGATATCCTGCAGATCTTCACCGGGGATGTGGAGAAGGCCATTCTCGGTGCACTCGGCAACCTGCTGATTATCTGGATGATGATCGAACTGATGGGGAACGAGATCAAAAACCTGAAGGGGGGCAGATTCAATATCCTGGTCTTCATCGGGGTCATCATAGTCGCACTGATCCGGGAGATACTCATAACGACCCTTCGACACGATTCCCTGGAAACCCAGATTTTCCTCTCCGGAACCCTTTTAATCCTGGGCATCGTCTATTTCCTGGTATCAAAAAGTCAGACCGACAAGGCGACGACATGACAAGGGAAATCGTTCAGGCGGGCAGTTCCCGTGCTTTTTCCGTGACCAGTTCAGCAAGACAATCTATAAATGCGGATGATGTATTAAGTGCGGGGGCCCGGTGAAAGTTCCCGATACCCAGGGAGCGGGCAAGCTCACCGTATTCGATGTCGATCTCGTACAGGGTTTCGATATGATCGGAAACAAAAGATACCGGAACGACCAGCAGGTTTCCGCACCCCTTTGACGCCAGCTCCCGTATCACGCCGCTTGTCTCCGGTTCCAGCCATTTCACCGGGCCGGACCTCGACTGGAAGGCCAGTCGAAACTCCATTCCCCGAAAACGTTCCATAACCAGCCTTACCGTATCTTCAACCTGGGTAAGATACGGGTCGCCGGCATCTATGAATGACCTGGGCAGAGAATGTGCGGAAAAAAGGATTACCGCAGATTGCCGGTCGGAAAAATGGCCGAGACCTTCTTCGATTCTTTCTGCAAGGGCCTGGATATAAAGCGGATTATCGAAAAAACTATCCACATATGAAACCCGGAATTTTGCACCGGATTCCTTCAGCACCCTTTTCACTTCATTGATGCTGGAACCGGCAGTTGCCCTGGAATAATGGGGATAGAGGGAAAGGGCGACAACACGGGAAATCCCTTCCCGCTTCACCGCCGCCAGAGCTTCCAGGGTTGAGGGCCGCCAGTAGCGCATTGCCGTGAAACAGCGGTAATTCCGGCCGAGTTTTTCTTCCAGAGTCCGCGCCTGTTCCTCGGTCAATTCCCTGATTGGAGATTTGCCGCCGATCTTTTCATACTGCTGTTCCACTTTGGGCGCCCGCTTGCGCGAGATGCGACGGGCGAGGAAAGGCTGCAGTATGGCCGGGCCGAGCCTGATTATATCCCTGTCGGAAAACAGGTTGAAGAGGAAAGGCTCGACCGCATCAAGCGAATCGGGCCCACCCATCTGCAGGAGCAGCACAGCGGTTTTATCGGACATGGGGAACTCTCTTCATTTAAAACCAGCAGCTAGCTGCTGCTATTTCTCCGACAGCCGGTGCACGCACTCAACCATGAACTTGGCGTTTTCCGGCGGTACGGCAGGCAGTATGCCATGCCCAAGGTTGAAAATATGCCCCGGACGGCCGCCGTTTTCATCGAGAATCCTTCTTACCTCTGACTCTATGACTTCCTGGGGAGCAAATAGCACTGTCGGATCGAGATTTCCCTGTACGGCAACATTTCCGAGAATATCCCGCGCCACACCGAGGTTCACATGCCAGTCAAGGCCGACTACATCGCTGCCCGCTTTGTTCACCTTCTCAAGCATGGTTCCCGCGCCCTTCACGAAATGGATGACGGGAATATCTCCTTTATCGAGCCCCTGGATGAGGCGCGAAGTATAGGGAAGGGCATATTTTTCGTAATCACCGGGAGAAAGAATGCCTCCCCAGGTATCGAATATCTGCACGGCCTGGGCGCCGGCATGAATCTGGGCATTCAGGTAATCGATCATCATCGAGGTTATCTTGTCCATCAGCGCCGAGTAGGTCAAGGGGTCCGCATACATCATCCGCTTGATCATGGAGAAATCCTTCGACCCTTTCCCTTCCACCATGTAGCAGGCGAGGGTGAAAGGCGCTCCGCCGAAGCCGATCAGCGGTACCTTGTCGGCCAGTTCCCGGCGCAGGATTGAAATGGTCTCCATCACGAAGGGAACGGACTCTTCCATCACCGGAATGCGAAGTTTTTCCACATCCGCCATGGTGCGGACCGGCTGCTCGAACACAGGGCCGGGTACGAAGTCGAGTTTCAATCCCATCGGTTCCACGGGGGTGAGGATATCGGAAAAGAGAATAGCGGCATCGACGCCGAGAATGTCCACCGGCTGCAGGGTGACCTTTGCCGCAAGTTCGGGATTTTTACATAGTTCGAGGAAGGTGCAGTTTTTGCGGACTTCCATGTACTCGGGAAGATAGCGGCCGGCCTGGCGCATAAGCCATACGGGCGTTCTGTCAACGGGTTTGCCCTTGCAGGCGTCTAAAAAACGTGTATTCATCATGTTCTCCATAATAGAAAATAAATAAACTTTTATCTGTCAGGGATTTTAAGGAATTTCACGATAAAACAATAACCAGGACAATAGGGACAAAAAAGCAAGGTTTGTTTAAGTATTGTTTTATTTATCAGAAAGGTTTTTTTATCCCGACAATCCTGAATATCCCTGCTAAATCATGTTTTTAAGTTTGATCGGCACATAATTGCAGAACGGCTCTTCTTCCATGTAATCGCCGTACACCGCGTCCGCCCTGGCCCGGCAGCCACCGCAGACGTTCAGGTATTCACACTGGCCGCATTTTCCCTTGTAGCTTTTGAAATCCCGCAGGTCCCTGAACAGTTCCGATTTCTCCCAGATTTCCCGGAAGGTTGTCTCTTTGACATTGCCGGCCACTCTGGGAAAATAAGAGCACGGTTTCACGTTGCCGAAACAGTCGATAAGGCAAATGCTCTGGGCTGCGATGCACCCCTTGCCTCCGCCGGTGGAAAAGGTGAGCGATCTCCGTTCGAAGGAAACCCCTTCTTCCCTGGCCTTCTGCGGGACGATCCGGTAATAATGCGGGGCGCACGTGGGACGCATCAGGATCTCGTCTTCCATCTTTTCCTGCTGATAATGCCAGTCCAGGATTTCCTCGTAGTCTTCCTTCGATATGAGCTCGTTCATGATTTCCTCCCCCCTGCCGGTGGGGACGATCATGAACATGTACCAGGCGGTGGCGCCCAGCGATTTGGCCAGGCGGAAGACATTGGCGATATCCGCCTGGTTGCGTTTGGTAAAGGAGGAATTGATAAGGAACTTCTGCCCGTTTCTGCGCAGGGTTTCAGCAGCCCTGATCACCCCATCGAAAGCGCCTGGGCACTGGCGAAAGTTGTCGTGAATCTCCGCGGTGCTGCCGTCCAGGGAGAGAGAAACCATCTTGATGTCGGCTTTCCTCATTTCCCGGCAGATTTCGTCGGTAACCAGAACTCCGTTGGTGGCCAGGCACATGCGCAGGCCGATGGAAGTGCCGTATGAAGCCAGTTCGAAGATATCGTCGCGCATCAGGGGCTCTCCTCCGGAAAGCACGACAACCGGTTTGGAGAAGTCGGCGATGTCATCCAGCAGCTTTTTGCCTTCTTCAATAGTAAAATCACCTTCCGACGAAGTCATATCGGAAGAGCAACGACAGTGAACGCATTTGAGATTGCACCTCTGGGTGACCTCCCATGCGAGCCATTTGGGTATGAATTTTTGATCAGTCATGTTTCCGATTCTACAATGAAATTGATATAAAACACAAGGAACGGTTCTGATACCGCGGGTTTTTCCAAATACCCGGCAAAAGCAGAGAAATATTCTATACTTTAAAAAACTTCGAATATGCGTTAAGTATCACATATTCAATATATACTGCATAATTCCATTTTAGGAAAACATTTTATTTTGACCGGAACATGACATGGACCTCACCAATTACATTCTTCCCAAAATTGAGCATTTCCATATTCTCGGTTACTGGATACTGCTGCTGATCGCCATGCTGGAGTCTCTGGCATTTGTCGGCATATTGATTCCCGGCACCTTTTTCATAATATTATTCGGTTCACTTGCTGCAAATGGTTATTTCTCCATCGTCGACCTGGTATGGTTCGCCGTCGCCGGAGCGGTGCTTGGCGATGCGGCCAGTTATTATCTAGGCAAAAGGGGGACAGGATTCTTCAGTGATAACAACAGGATATTCAGGACCGGTTTCCTGGAAAAGGGAAAGGATTTTTTCAGCAGGCATGGTGCGAAGAGCATCTTCCTGGGCAGGTTCGTCGGTCCGGTAAGGGCCGTAATCCCCTTTATCGCCGGGCTGTCGGCCATGAATCCGGCCAGATTCTATTCCTGGGACATAGCCAGTGCCTTTCTCTGGGCAACGACACACCTGCTTCTCGGTTATTTCCTGGGCCACGCCTGGCGGCTGGTGGAAGTCTGGTCGACGCGTATCGGGGTATTCCTCGCCGCCGCTGCAATATTCCTGCTTTGCGGTTACCTGTTCAAGCGGTTTCTTCTGCATAGAGGAAAGCAGTTGTTTGCATTTCTCGGTACCATAATTTCTTCGGCATTCAGATCGTTCGCAGAAAAACCCGCTGTCCGCCGCTTCGTCGCGAATCACCCGCGTCTGTTCGCCTACCTGGGCAACAGGCTGGATTCACGCCAATTTACCGGCCTGCCCCTGACCCTTCTCGTCATTGCCTTTTTTTATATCCTGCTGGTATTCCTTGGTGTCATCGATGATATCCTGCGTTCGGAGACCATCGTCACGGTTGACAAAAACATCGAAAACCTGCTTTTCGTATACCGAAGTCCTCTCCTGGTCAAAGTATTTCTCTGGATAACCGTCCTCGGAAAATTCAAGATAGTACTCGCTTCCGCCCTTGCTCTGACTCTCATATTCCGGCTCTGGAACAGGTTAAAACTTGTCGCTCCGCTCTGGATAACGCTCGCGGGAAGCTTTCTTTTCATCCTGCTCGGCAAGGAAGCGCTTCATCGTCCGAGGCCGGCCGGATTCGCCGTATACAGCGAATCCTATTTTTCCTTCCCCAGCGGTCATGCGACCATAGCCATGGCGTTGTTCGGATTTACCGCATATTTCCTCTGGACGGAAACTGAAACATGGAAAACACGCCTGAATATCATTTTTGCCGCGGCAATGGCAATACTGACCATAGGTTTCAGCAGACTGTATCTCGGAGTTCATTTTCTCAGCGATGTCCTTGGGGGATACCTACTGGGGCTGCTCTGGCTGATTATAGGAATCTGCATCAGCGAATTGAGTCTTTTCCAACCGGTTCCTCAACGGGAGGTCGAGCTGTCGGGAACTCTGAAAACAAAGCTTCTGACCTCGCTGATCCTGCTCGCCGTGGCGGGTTTCTACCTGTTTTCCGCCTTCTCATTTAATCCATCCAGATTCCTCCCCCAGGAAGAACGGCTGGCGACTGTTTCCGCCGCAAACCCTGTAAGCATCTTTTCAGATTACGACCTGCCCAGGTACACTGAATCGATCTCCGGCGAACGCCAGGAGCCGTTGAGCCTGCTCATCACGGCAAATGACGATAATACTTTGGCCCGGGCATTCGATAAAGCCGGGTGGCACTCCACCGATAAAGTCACATTCCTCACGGTTGCGAAAACGGTAAATGCCTATATTTTCAATGAAAGTTATCCATCCGCCCCCATAACGCCCTATTTCTGGAAAAACAGTGTAAATGAATCGGGTTTTGTAAAACCGGTGTCAAAAGGCGGTATAAGAAGAAGGCTCGAGGTCAGGCTCTGGAAAACCACATTCGTTACTCAAGAAGGTCGCAGGATTTATCTGGGAATAGCAACGTCAATCAGGGGAACCAAGTGGTGGATCTTCCCAAGAATGGGACCCAACCCGGATAGAGACAGAGATCTGCTTCTCGCGGACCTGTTGCGAAGCGGCGAAACTGATTCATACCGCCGGTTCCGGTTCGTTCCTCCCATGTCAGGGAGGAGTTTTACCGGTGACCCCTACTTTTCCGACGGATTTTTCTATTTAATCAATGTGAAATGAGTCTGAAAAGTCAATCTGTCAGGAAAGCACGGAAACACAAATTCATTTGTATCTCCGTGCCTGCACCTCCTGCGCAGCGGAAACTGTTCCGGCAACACGGACAACACGGCGCGCAATCATGTTTCCATGGAGTTTTTTCCGTATTCGGGATTATTTATCTCCACGACGGAAACGGCTACCGGGACGGGATGTCCTTTTCGTCCCACCAGGCTGGCCTCCCTGTTTCTTTTGCGGAACAGCCTCGCTTACGGAAATTATCAGACCTCCCAGCAAGGCACCATCCAGACATTCTATCGCCTCCCTGACCTCACTGTCGCTTGACATCCGCACATAGGCGCAACCTTTCGACTTGCCGGTCACCGGATCGGTAATAATGTGAACCGAAGTGACCGTCCCGGCCACGGCAAAGCTTCGCCGCAGATCTTCTTCGGTGGCATCATACGAGATATGTCCCACATACAACTCTCTTGCCATCTTGTTCTCCTTTTCGTATTGTTTCCAAACCTGATTCCATCATACCCTGTCAAACTGCAAATCACCAGACGGATAATTCTTGATTCGGCAGTTGCAGACATCCTCCGTTCGCTCCGGAGGCCTGTTTCTGCTGCTCTAAGCTCATTTCGCTACAGCTGATAAACTAACCCTTCGGGTTCAGACAATATCGGCTGTCCACACTCCATTTCGCCAAGAGCTGCAACGAACCAGGCCTGAGTTGCTTACTGCGGACACCTCCGACTGCCGTTTTTGGGATAATTCTCTAAACGGGAATTACAGGAATTCTTATACTTAGGTTGACAGGAAAGCAAAAGCTGGTGTAAAACCTTTCATTCGAAGTCATTGGATGAAAAATTCATGAGCAAGGTGAAAAACGTGGAAAATAAAAGAAGAATTTTACGCAGAAACAAGGCGATAGCCGGCGGGCTGATGGTGGTAGCCGCAATACTGTTTGTTATCGCGCACTTGCAAAAAGGACTCGGATACTGGGAATGGGTCTCCGCTTTTTCCGAAGCAGCCATGATAGGCGCACTTGCCGACTGGTTCGCGGTGGTTGCGCTTTTCAGACATCCCATGGGAGTTCCGATACCCCATACGGCCATCGTACCCAACAAGAAAAATGCAATCGCCGACAGTCTGGCTCATTTCATCCGGGACAAATTCCTGGCAACTGAAGCATTGGTGAGCAAATTACGCGGTCTGAATCCTGCCCAGCGCCTCTCGGATTATCTGTCTCTGGATAAAAATGCCGATGCGGCGGCCGCGGCATTGACCCGCATCCTGTCAGAATCACTGGATTTTATCAATGACGAACGGGTGCGGAAGATGCTCAGTGCCGTTATTAACAACAGGGTCGAGAAAATCGACCTCTCAACTTCCGCGGGGCAGCTGCTTGATTTCCTGAGAAAGGACAACCGTCATCAATCCGTCCTTGACGAAATACTGAAAAAGGTGGCCGAATGGACTGAAATTCCTGAGTCTCAGGGTAAAATCGCTTCCGCCATCGATAAATGGGCCAACAATGAATATCCGCTTTTGAGCAGAATGATCCCCAACCGCGACCAGTTCCTGCAGGGCGCAGGAGAGAAGATCGCGAAAAGAATCAACGCATTCATACAGGAAGTCAACGCCGATCCCGAACACGAACTCAGAAATACTTTTGACAAATCGGTGACTGACCTGGTCTACAGGCTGAAAAACGACGACAATCTGAGAGGCAGGATCGAAGCCTTCAAGCATGAACTCGTCGAAAATCCGACTTATAACGAGTATGTAAATGCTCTCTGGAGCGACCTGAAAAACTGGCTGCGCGAAGACCTCGACAGGCAGGATTCAACGATCCGGACCAGGATATCCGATGCAGCCAAAGGTTTCGGCAAAACTTTATCGAAAAGCGATGACCTGAAAAACTCCATAAACGAACATCTTGAAATGATAGTCAGGAATTACGCTGACGGCCTGCGATCCGGATTCGTAAAACATATTTCGGGAACCATCAAGCAATGGGAGGACGATGACTTCGTCAGCGAAATAGAGCTGAGCATCGGGTCCGACCTGCAGTTCATACGAATGAACGGAACGCTGGTCGGCGGTATGATAGGGCTGTTGATTCACTCCGTCTCAATACTTATCGGATAATTCCCGGCACTTTTCCTTTTTAGAAAAAAGAAGGTTGAAAACGGAAACATCCACAAGGACAGCCAGCAGGGTGCCGGCTACGACGTCGCTGAGAAAGTGGTAATCGGTAATGATCAGGGCTGCAGCCAACAGCAGGAGAAATACCGCACCAATGGCACGGGAACGGGGAAAAAACCGCCACAAGGCAATAATGATAACAGTGAATATCATCATATGACCGGAAGGGAAACCGCTGAATTCACTTCTGCTGTTAAACCAGTGAAAGCCGAACTGATCACGGTGAAGCAGCCAATAGCGTGTATTTACGCTTCCGAAGATGTCCTTGAAGGCGGTTTTGGCAAGAAATGATACCGGAACCGTCCAGCCGGTCAAATGAAAGAACCGCTGGCAGGCGCCGCCTTTTCCCTTGCTGACGAGCCAGGAGTAAAACACCCAGCTGGTAACTGTAAATACAATCGATACCGGCAAAAGGAGATCCGGAATGTCGGAGGCGAACCTGGACAGCAGATTTTTTTTTCTAAGCATTTCAGCGCAAAACCCGGCAATTTCCCTATCCAGGTAAAAATGACTTAATATTATAAAGGTAACGGCAATCATAAAAATTGACGCAATTTGTCTAGGTGTCATCGTCTGTTTCTACCATCCTCGCAGAACTTGAATTTTCGAAAAAATCTATTGATAAGTCAGAACCGAAAAGAAAAGCGTTTGTGCGGCAAAAAGTACTGTAAACCATAATCGACTGTCAAGCAAACCGAAATGAACCGAAGAGCCTTCCCACCGAAAAAGCCCTGTTCGGAACAGCCCCTATTCTTCAATTTTCCGGTTGAAAATAACAACCGCAAGGACAAAGGAAAGTAAAGCAGTCACGATAACCGTCAGGGCATAGCGTGCTCGCAGCTCCCCCGACAGCAGGGCCAGCCGCGCCCCTTCGAAAATGGCGGTGGTGGGCAAGAGTTTAATAAACGGAAGAACCTTGGAAGGATAGGAGGAGAGGGGAAAAAAAATTCCCGACATGAAAATGAGCGGAACGATTATTACTCCCTGCATTCTGCCGATATTTTCCGGCTTGTCTATAATGGTCCCGCAGATGGTGCCGATACAGGAAAAAATCATGGAACCTGTAATGATGAAAAACAGATAGGTAAGTATGTGAATAAGTTGAAAACGGAATGGCGTGAGCAGAAAAATCACCAGGGCGACCACTATTCCTTTTATGGCGCCGTGGGAAAACCCGCAAAGAATCTTGCCGATAACTATATCGTACACGGTAATGGGATTGACCCGATACTCCTCGATGGTATGCTGGACCTTCCGGTGGAACCACATGCTCCAGGCGCTTTCGTCGAAGGCCGCGTTAACCGCGGTCATGGAAATGAGGCCGGGGGCAATGAAAATGGCATAGGGAATTCCTTCCACATTGGAAATGTATCCCTTCAAACCGATGCCGAATGCCAGGTAGAGGGTCAGGGGATAGGCAATTACCGCCAGAAGCTCGGAGAAGACACTCCGGCGGAAAACAAGCATTTCCCTTCGCCATATGGAAACGGCGCCCCTCAGCATTGTGTGCCTCGTGCGATCTGCTCCACCAGACACAGTGTTTCGAACCCCGCAGGCATACTCTTCATCGACAGACGTTGATCAATGAACGTCGGACAGCATAGTTTCATTCTCTTACCTTTCTTCCCGTCAGCTCGATAAAAACATCCTCCAGGGAAGGTTCCCGGAGACAGACGCATTTTATGTCCAGGCTGTCGATATTGTCCATGAGCGGCTTGAGGCTTTCTTCGCCATCCAGTTCCAGCATGAACCTGTTTTTTTTCCTTTCCAGGATTTTCACAAAGGGAAGAAGCCTCAGCACTTCCTCATATCTGTCCGAACCCGACCTGAATTCGAGCTCGTAGACATGGGCATGGGCGAAGGCTTCTTTCAGCTGTGCGGCGGTCCCGTCTACCAGAGATTTGCCGTGATCCATGATGACGATCCGGTCGCACAGGGCATCCGCCTCATCCATGTAGTGCGTGGTAAGGAATATGGTCATTTTCGTCCTGAGGGACTGAATATAATCCCAGAGTGCGCGGCGCGACTGTGGATCCAGACCCGTGGTCGGCTCGTCGAGAAACAACACCAGCGGATTGTGGACAAGCGCCCGTATTGCTACCAGTCTGCGCTGCATTCCCCCCGAAAAGGTATCCGGAAAATCGTGCTGGCGACCGGCAAGCCCGGTCAGCTCCATGAGCTGGTCGATCCTGGGGTTGTATTCCCTGGACGGAATGCCATGCATGCGTGCATGGAGAATGAGGTTTTCCCTTGCGGTCAGATAACGGTCCAGGTTGTTTTCCTGCGGCACCACCCCGATTATCCTTCTCACCGCCTTTCCGTCGGTCATGACATCGTGCCCCTCGACAAAAGCCTTGCCGGAAGTGGGACGCATCAGCGTCGTCAGGATTTTGATGAGAGTGGTCTTTCCCGCACCGTTGGGGCCCAGGAGGCCGAAAATAATTCCCCGTTCGACAGCGAGACTAACCTGGTCAACTGCCTGCAGGCCATTGAAAACCTTGGTTATGGATTGCAATGAGATTGCATCATTCATAAAAACCTGCCCTGATAAAAATGTTTCACCAATCCAGTCTTTGAGCCTTTATATCGTGAACATCCGCGTTTATTTTACATTATTCAATTTTCGGTTATCCCGGAAGAGTAAAATAAAAGGTCGCCCCTTTGCCGACTTCGCCATGGGCCCTGATACTCCCCGCATGTCTTTCCAATATCCTCTGAACCGTTGCAAGGCCGATCCCGTGACCGGCATATTCATCCTCGTTGTGCAGGCGCTGAAAGGCTCCGAACAGCCTGTCGGCGTAGCTCATGTCGAAACCGACCCCGTTGTCCCGGACAAAAAACGTTTTCTGCCCGTCAATGTCAACGGAACCGAACTCGATAATTGCTTCCTCTTTTTTTTGAGAATATTTCCAGGAATTGCCCAGCAGATTTTCCAGGACAACTTTTACCAGACGCTTGTCTCCCTTCGCCTTCATGGATGGCTCTATAACAAACACGGCCCTGCGTTCCGGTTCCGACTGTCTGAGGTCCGTGGCAACAATCATGGCCAGCGCGCTCAGATCGATCGACTCTCGTCTCAATTCACCACGCGAAACATGCGACAATCTGAGAAAGGAATCGGTAAGCTGCTTCATTCGCTGACTTGCCGCATTAAGTCTCTGAAGATAATACCTGCCATTCTCGTCCAGCTGGCCGGAATACTGCTTGACCAATTGGCGGGTAAATCCGTCGAGGATCATCAGCGATGTATGGAGATCATGTGAAACCGAATAGCTGAATGATTCCAGCTCGTTATTGGCGGCCTGCAACTGCACGGTGCGTTCCGCGACCCGATTTTCCAGCTCGCTGTTCAGTCTCAGAATCTCATCTTCTGCGTTTCTCCGCTTTTCCTCCACCCCGATGGCGGAAGCCAGAATCTCGAGAAATTCGCCGTCTTCCCTGCTGGGGACACGGTCATCCTGATACACCACGCACAGGGATCCTATATTTACACCACCAAAAGAAACCGCCTTGCCGAAATAGGTTCTCAGGCAGTAGCGGGTCACATTGGGGTCGGTTTCCGCATATACCGTATCGGGAAGATTACGGACAAGACAAAGTCTGTCCCTGCTGCCACGTATAACATCCCAGCATATATGGCCTTCAGACTTGTCTACGGCAACGAAATCGGCAGGGGTTCGCCACTGCCCCACGGCGCACAGCATACCGTCCACGCTCCGGTTATACAAGGCGCATGCCCCTTCCAGCTCCTCTCCACAAAGAGCCACCAGGAGATTAATGTTTTCGTCGGAATCCGATCCGAAACTGAGCAGGCACCTGTTGAGTTTCGCCAGCCTCACCTCCGGCCGCCTGTCGCTGGCAGAGGTCCTGTTCCGCCTTTTCTTCATATGCAGATTCTCCATTTACCGTGTTACGACGGAGTAACAGTTTTCCGGAAAATTTCACCTTTCGGGTTTTACCTTGAATCTTTAAAATCTGCGTAAAACCGTCTGATTCAGATTTGATCAGCAGCCAACTGCATTTTTCCCATCATCTTACTTCTGCAATGGAAACAGCACGATGAACGTACTCCCCTCATCAGGAACACTTTCTGCCCAGATATATCCTTCGTGGGCATCCATTACTTTGCGACAAAAGGTAAGCCCCAGACCGGTCCCTTTGTTTTTCAGACGGGTGCGGGTACCACCCTGAACAAATTTGTCGAAGATTGTTCCCAGAGACTCGGTGGGAATACCGATTCCGGTGTCTTTCAACTCAATCTTCAAATATTTTCCCTTCTCGGGAAGTTTGGCGTCAGGATAATTTATTTTCGGTATTCTGCCTTGCACCGATGCAACATCCGCTATTTCGGCCCTCAAATCTATCTCTCCCCGATCAGGGGTAAATTTGAGCGCATTGGTAATCAGGTTGCTGATCAGGCGGACGAATTTGGCACGGTCTACCATGACTTGCGGCAGAGATTCAGGAATGTGTGCACTGAGTTTTATCCGCGAACGCTCCGCAAGGGAACGAAATCCCGCCATCGCCCGCTGAATCAGTAATCCGACATCCTCCCTGGCAAAAGTCATGACCATTTTGTTCGCTTCGAACCGGTACAGGTCCAGGAGGGTATTTATCATCTCCACCACTTCCGAGCAGCTTTCAAGGGCCGATTCCAGATAATCCTTCTGTTCAGCATTTATCTTGCCGAGACGCTCCTCCCGGATCAGATCGATGGAGCCCATTACCGCGGTTATGGGTGTTTTCAGGTCATGGGTCAGCATGCTGACGAAATCCTCTTTTTCCTGCTCCAGAGCCTTGAGTGTTGATATATCCCTAATTATTTCAACACCCCCGATAAGATTGCCCTGAGCGTTGTACAAGGGGGTCGCACTGGAAAGAACCGGTATTTTACCCTGTGCCACTTCCAGTTGATAGGTGACATCGAGACAGGGAGCAGAAGTGCGCAGCACTGTTTTGCAGGGCAATTCATTTTGCGGAATGTCGGTTTTGAGGAGTTTTTCCACCGGCATTCCCTGGAATTTTTCCGAGCCGACGCCGAGAAGTATCTCTGCCATCCTATTCATTATTATGATTTTGCCTTCCCTGTCCACCGCAACGAGTAGATCGGCCATCCCCTGGAGAATGGCCTCCAGTTTTTTCCGCTCTCCCTCCAGTTGCTGCTGAAGCCTTCGGTTTTCCAGCCTGGTCCTGTTAAGCTCCAGTGTCCTTTCCACTTTGTTCAACAGGTCTTCCGTGGAAAAAGGTTTGGCTATATAATCCAGAGCACCTTTTTTCATTGTCTCCACGGCAATGTCCTCGCTGCCGTGGGCGGTCATCATGATTACCGCCAGGTCGGGATGGTCGGCCTGCACCTTTTCCAGCACCTGTATACCGTCCATGCGCGGCATTTTGATATCCAGTAGGATCAGTGATAAGTTTTCCCTGTCAAGTAACGCTAGGGCCTCCAGACCGTCCCTTGCTCTCACCGTGAGATACCCTGCGTCTTCCAGCTGCAACTTGAGAATCAGGGCAATATCAGCCTCATCATCAACTATAAGTATCTTGTTATTGTTCATAGACTTTCCCGTAGACCGGGACGGTGAAGGTGAAGATATTGCCTCCTCCCATCCTGCTCCTGTAATAGATCCTTCCGTGGTGTTTCTCGATTATTTCCTTGCAGATCGCCAGACCGAGACCGGTGCCTCCCCTCTCATCCGGTTCATTACCGCCGAGCCTCTGAAATTTCCGGAATAATTTGTTACGCTCGGTTTTCCGGATAATAAGCCCGTTATCGATTATTGAAACGGCAACGAAATCTCCGATTCTTTCCGTCTCCACAGTGACGGTCTGCCCCTCGGGAGAGAATTTGATCGCATTGGAAAGAAGATTGGTCATTACCTGGAGAAGCCTGTCACAGTCCGCAAAAACCGGAGGCAGATCACATCCGGCAGTATCAATCAGCGTAATATAATGTTCGGAGGCAAAACCGGTCATCTCTTCTATTGCCTCGGAAACAATCCTGCCTACCGATTCCGGCTTGAAGTTGAAATCAATGCTTCCGCTTTCAATCCTCGATATGTCGAGTATATCGCTGATCAGCCTGATCAGCCTGTCGGTATTCCTCTGGCAGACGATAAGCAATTCCCGCTCGGTGTCATGCAGTTCACTGCTCCTGCGGAGGATTATCTGCAGAGAGCCTTTTATGGAGGTTAATGGTGTCTTCAGTTCATGGGAAACAGTGGAGATGAACTCGGTTTTCATCCTGTCTATTTCCTCTTCCAGGGTCACATCGCGTATCGACATGACAACCCCGGCAAATTCCCAGCTCTTGTCCAGAAGAGGTGACATATTTACCTTAAGCTTCTTGCCCTTTATTTCCAGATGTTCTTCACGTCCTTCCGAAAGGTAATCACCATTTTGTATTTCTCTTATAAATTCAAGCAACTGACAGAATCCCCCGAGGGAACAAACCTGATCGATATGTTGTCCTAGCGCCTTGTGGGGAGACATGTCGAAAATCCTCTGGGCCGAGGGATTAAAGAGAATTATCCGGTTTTCCTGGTCGGTAACCAGCACCCCCTCCGCCATGCTGGTCAAAATGGCTTCGAGCCTGCCTTTTCCAGTTTCAAGGGCGGCGGTCCTCTCCGCAACCTTGATTTCAAGCTTTTCATTCAGTTCATGGAGACTTCTGTTGAGGATTTCCAGGTCGAGAGTCTTTCTTTTTATGGTGATTTCACGTTCTTCGAGGGCTTCGGCCATTTTGTTGAATGAGGCGGCAAGACTGCCGAACTCATCGGAAGCGGCAACATTGACCCGATGGGCAAAATCACCGACTTCGATTCTTTCGGCCCCGAGGGAAAGCTCCCGCGCAGGTCCGGTCAACTTGCGGGCCAACAGGTATGCTAGGGCGAATGAGAGTAAAATGCCAAAGGCGGCGGACACCATGATATGTTCAAATGTTTTCTCACGTATTGAAGCTAATTCTTCCCTGGAAATATAAACTGACGGGAAGGCGTGCCGGGTGCCGAGGGATTTGTATTCACGTGAAAAAGTCCGGTCCGGCGCTTGCACAGGTTCGGAATTATTTTCCAGAGAAGTATCTACACTATTTATGGTAATAAAAAGAAGGCTGGAATATGAGATGCAAATTATCAGCAGGAAGGAAAAAAAGAGTTTTATTCTAATGCCGGCAAGAGGTTGTTTCACGCTCGATTACCCCTTGAATCATGTTTCTTCCGATTTCAAATCTCTGGCCATCAGTTCAAGGACCGCATGCCGGGCAGGCTTGTCTTCGTACAAAATCTGATAAACCTTTTCGGTTATGGGCATATCCACCCCCAGCCGTCTGGACAGATTGTAAGCCGACTGGGTCGTTTTCACCCCTTCAGCCACCATTCTCATTTCTCCGAGGATTTCCGAGAGACGCATTCCCTGTCCAAGTTTCATGCCCACAGTCCGGTTACGCGACAGATCGCCAGTGCAGGTTAGGACGAGATCGCCCATGCCGGCCAGGCCGGAAAAAGTGGAAGGATGCGCTCCCAATGAAGCCCCGAGTCGTGCCATTTCGGCAAGTCCGCGGGTTATAAGTGCAGCCCTGGTGTTGTGGCCCAGACCGAGCCCGTCGGAAATACCGGCGGCTATGGAAATAACATTTTTTATGGACCCACCCAGCTCAGCCCCAATGACGTCCCGATTGGTATAAACCCGAAAATAGCTGGTGGAAAATACACCCTGAACAAATTGCGATACTGCCTTGTCGGCTGCAGCAGCTACGATGGCTGTGGGCATTTCCATAGCTACTTCCTTGGCAAAGGTGGGGCCTGAAAGGACACAATATTTGCTGAATAGTGACTTTGGCAGAATTTCCGCGCAAACCTGTGAAATGGTCAGCAGGTTATCAAGTTCGATCCCTTTGGAAGCATTTACGATGACTGCGTTTTCCGGGATATGGGGCAGTGCCTCCTTGAGAACTGAACGTGTTACCTGTGAAGGAGTGACGGATAGAATCAGTTCCCTACCTGAAACCGCCTTTTCTAGGCTTCCCGTTATTTCGAGCCGATCGGACAATTGTATGCCAGGCAGATAAAGAGCGTTGACACGGGTTCTTTTCATTTCCTCGGCAACATCCGGCTCGTGAACACGAAGAATGACATCGTGCCCCTTTTTGGCAAGAAGATTCGCCAGTGTTGTTCCCCAGCTTCCCGCTCCAATAACGCCAATTTTTTTCAACGTTCCCTGCCTCCTCGTACCGTCAGTCCCACAGCTCTCCGTCTTCATCCCAGTCCCATTGCATTCTGAGATCGAATCCTTCCGCAACCGCCTCCCTCGTTATTTTCAGGCTTTCCAGGGCGAATTGCCGAAGAAAAGGTGTCCTTCTGTAAGGCTGCCGCGGATGGAGAAGATTCTCCGCGACCGCCAATGTCTTTTCCACCAACACCCTTTCCCTTCCTGTTCTGCGCATGAGGTCGGCAATGAGGAAGAGTCTTCTGGCTATCCTTTCACTATCGTGAGCAACTTTGTCCTCTATGAATTTTTCTATAAAGCTCTCTACCGATTTAGCCAGGTTATGACCTGTCAGATCCTTTTCCAGGAGTTCGAGTTCTTCTGCAAGGTCGAACAACCTGCTGTCGGCGGTAAACCAGCCGTCAAAATATTCTTCTTCAAACAGGGTTGCGCTCTGTTCCAGAATCACTGTCGAATCCGCGAGCATTTCCAGGTCGTATCCTTCGAATTCGGGTAAATAATGTTCTGGTACGAGTGCTTCTGCGGGCAAAACACCCCGTTGCACATAGAACTCCGCAGGTAGATGGGAACAGTTTTTCCTGTTCAGGAAAAGCGCATCACGAACGAGAACAGCGGCGTATTCCGGATCAATCTCCACCAGAGCTTCTTCACCGACAACTTCATTGAACAGTTTATCGTATTTTTCCCGGGATATGTCGCTGTATCCCAGGGCATCCATCATCCCTTTTTTTTCGTGCAATTGCATGACGAGGACATCGCAGCGACCATCTTGTCCCCGGCGGGTGAACCAGAGGGTTCTGTTGCCTATGCCATCAATTGAGCTGACTGATGATGCAAATTTAGACTTGCTGGGCAGACCGGTCGGTTGCGGGTAAGGCAGAAACCCGAGGAAGGAAAGCCTTCGCAGGCTTCGTTCCGTCAGATTTTGAAATTCCGTATCTCCATGGCCACCAAAGGAGCAAAGCAATGACGCGGCTTCCCTGTCCCTGATTTTACCGAGAGTTATAATTGCCTCTTTTACTATTTCCCTGTCGTCGAATCCCAGCAGTATTTCGAGCAGGGAGATAACCCGTTTATCTTTAACCTTTGACAGGGAACTGACCACGATGGTCTGCGTCTCACGTGCATAGCTGAGGAAATCCTCTAGAAATGAGATGATGCCCGCTTCTCCCTTGTCCAGAAGTTTGGGAAGAGCAGATTCCAAAGGACCGTTGATTTCTTCCAGCAGCCTTGAGAAAGGCGGGGAACCGATATCGATCCCGTAATCTTCCAGAACCGCAAGGAGAGCAGCTTTTCCATCCTCCTCCAGATCATTGCGTTTAAGAGCGATCCGTATAATCTGGTCGATCCAGATCTCGTTTTCGAAGAAATCGAGAAGATATACATAACGGCTGATATGATCTCCGTTCTCTTCACGCCAAATTCTGCGTAAAAGAGGTGACAGGGCACGTCTGCCGGCTTTTTGCAGCAATGCACCTATCTTTTCCATCTCCTCCATGGTGATGTCCTCCTTCTTCAGACTTTCCAGAAGATTCACAATGGTAAGTCGTTCCGTCAGGCTCTTGTCTATTTTATGACAATATTCCATGCTTTACTTTCTTACCGTCCTAAAAAACGGTAAATCATTGTCAATTGAACTTTAGTAACTTTAGTCAATACAGATATAAACAGATTACGGCATATTATTCAAAGGAATATTTCCTTATTCGTGAATTCAACGTAAAATTTATCCCTAAATAACTAAACCCCTGTTTGGTGTCAACCAAGTGAGCGGCATTCCCCTCTTGGCTATTCGTCATCTGAATCCGTTTCCAATGCATCTTCAGCCAACTCTGATTCAGATACTTCAGATTCGTCACTGTCTTCCTTCTCGGCAAGTCTGGCCACGGCGACGATTCTTTCATTCTCTTCTGTTACCATCAGCCTGACCCCCTGGGTATTCCGGCCGATAACCGAAAAACCGGCAACCGGCATCCTGATGAATCTTACCCTGGTCCGAGATCAGCATCAGATCATTTTCGTCGGTTACCTGCTTGATACCAACGACGCAGCCGTTCCTCTCCGTGGTCTTGATGGTGATGACACCTTTGCCGCCGCGCGACTGGAGGCGATACTCGGAAAGTTCGGTCCGTTTGCCGAAACCGTTTTCCGTTACGGTAAATAGGGTGGACCCGGTCATGCTCGTTCACGATTTCCATGCCGATCACCACATCGTCGTCCTTTTCAGGGTCATCCCCCGCACCCCGCGTGACACCCGTCCCATGGGTCGGCCATCTTCCTCCCGGAAACGGATCGACTTGCCGTTTTTCGAAGCCGAGCAATACGTCCTCTTGCCGTCGGTGAGGGCCACGGTAATCAGTTTGTCCCTTCATCCAGATTGACCGCGATGATGCCGCCGACCCTGCGGATTGGGAGTACTCCAGATGAGGCGTCTTCTTTACCACGCCGAGACGGGTCGCCATCATCATGATCCGGTCCTCGGTGAAGCCCTTCACCGGAAAGTATGGCGGATATCTTCTCCCCCTCCTGCAAGATTCAACAGATTGACGATCGCCTTGCCGCGGGTGGCCCGCCCCCCTCGGGGATTTCGTAGACCTTAACCAGTAGACCTTGCCGGCATCGGTGAAGAAGAGGATATAGTCCTTGGTGGAGGCGATGAACAAATGCTCCACGAAATCCTCTTCCTTGGTCTTCATGCCGGTCTTTCCCTTGCCGCCGCGCCGCTGGGCACGGTAGAGGGTAGACGGACTCCGCTTGATGTAACCAGTGTGACTGATGGTCACCACCATGTCCTCTTCGACGATGGTGTCTTCCAGGGTGATCTCGCGCGGTCTTGGCCGATGATCTCGGTGCGGCGGGGATCGCCGAACTTGTCCTTTACTTCCAGTAGTTCATCCTTGATGATCTTCAGAATCTCGGCTTCGCTCCCGAGTATTTCCTTGTAGCCGGGCGATTACTTTCGGAGGATATCCTCATACTCCTGGATGATCTTGTCCCGCTCCAGGCCGGTCAGGCGATGCAGCCGCATTTCCAGGATCGCCTGCGCCTGCAGCTCCGATAGGTGAACGGAGCGAGTTACGGCGGACGGCTCTTCGGCGTCGAGCTTTGCAAGATAATCGGGATCGGAAAAGCTTCCGGCCATCAGCCCTTCCTTCGCCTCGGCCGGATTTTTGGAGCCCCGGATCAGGGCAATGACCGCATCGAGCCAGTCCAGGGCGATTTTCAGGCCTTGCAGAATATGGGCGCGGGCCTCCGCCTTTTTCAGCTCGAAGATGGTGCGCCTGGTGACGATCTCCCGGCGATGATCGATGAAATATCGGATCACCTCCATGATGGTGAGTACCTTCGGTCGGTTGTCGACCATGGCGAGCATGATGATGCCGAAAGATGGTCTGCATCTGGGTATGCTTGTAGAGCTGGTTCAGGAGCACCTGGGGATTTTCGTCTCTTTTTCAGCTCGATGACGATCCGCATGCCGTCCCGGTCCGATTCGTCCCTGAGATCGGAGATCCCCTCGATTTTCTTCTCCCGCACCAGTTCCGCTATCTTCTCGATCAGGCTGCGACTTGTTCACCTGGTACGGAATCTCGGTGACGATGATCGATTCGCGTTCGGATTTTTTCTGCTTTTCAACCAGAGCCCGGGCGCGCATCTGGATGATTCCCCGGCCGGTGCGGTAGGCCTGGATAATTCCTTCCGTGCCGTAGATGAAGCCGGCGGTGGGAAAATCCGGTCCCGGAATCAATGTTCCATGAGCTCTTCCAGTGAAAGTGGGGATTCTCGATCAAGCGCGATGATGCCGTCAACCACCTCGCGACAGGTTGTGGGGGGGATGTTGGTGGCCATGCCCACGGCGATACCGGACGAACCGTTGACCAGCAGGTTCGGAACCTTGGCGGGCAGGACCAGCGGTTCCTGCAGGGAATCGTCATAGTTCGGCCCGATGTCCACCGTTTCCTTGTCCAGGTCGGCCAGCATTTCGTGGGCCAGTCTGGGACATGCGGATTTCGGTGTAACGCATGGCCGCCGGAGAGTCGCCGTCGACGGAACCGAAATTGCCCTGGCCGTCCACCAGGGGATAGCGCAGCGAAAAGTCCTGGGCCATACGGACGATGGTGTCGTAGGCCGCCGTATCGCCGTGGGGATGATACTTACCGATGACGTCGCCGACGACGCGGGCCGATTTCTTGTAAGGCTTGTTCCAGTCATTACCCATGTCGTACATGGCGTAAAGGCAACGCCGATGCACCGGCTTCAAGCCGTCCCGGACGTCGGGCAGCGCCCGGCCGATGATCACGCTCATGGCGTAATCCATGTAAGACCGCTTCATTTCATCTTCGATGTTGACTGAAATTTTGTTGATCGGTTTCGAGCATTATCTATCCTCTGGGCGGAAAGGGGATTTATTTCGCCGGGAAATTTAATATAAATGATTTGACTTGGATTTATATATCCAAATTCGGATACGTTCAACGCATTCTGTTCGATGAACTCGCGTCTCGGTTCAACCTGGTCTCCCATGAGAACGGTAAAAACCGTGTCCGCCTCGACTACGTCCTCGATTTTCACCTGGAGAAGTGGCCGGTTTGCCGGTTCCATGGTCGTTTCCCAGAGCTGATCCGGGTTCATTTCGCCTAGTCCCTTGTATCTCTGGATCGAAAGGCCTTTCTTCGCGGTATTCATGAAGAATGTCAGAAGATCCAGACCCGTGGTGGTACTGAAAATCTCATTGTCTTCACTTGAAACTACGGCCCTGCCGGTGCCGAATATGTCGCGAACCTTGCGGTGACTATCCTTCAGGAGTCCGTATTCATAGGAAGTGATAATGTCGAGTACATGTGAATCGAGCGCAACTCTAAGATTACCGAGACGGAGAATTATACGGCCGTCATCGAGAACTGAGGAATCCGCTCCTTCATATACTTCAGAAACCCTCACCATATAAGGAACCAATCCTTCAAGATCCTCTATATCCTGCTTTATGCCGAGACGCAGGCAGATACGGACAACCTCTTCGTTTATTCCCTTGCGTACCACCTTGTCAAGAAGCATCCTGAATTCCACCAGCTGACGAAGAATGGGAATGATCTGTTTCCCTGTATAGGTCTTGTTTCCGTGCTCCATGGTGAGGTTCATCTCGTCCGTGCCTTCTTCCAGGAGATAGTTCTGCATAGCCGCTTCATTCCTCAGATAAAGCTCCCTCTTGCCTCTTTTAACCTTGTAAAGCGGGGGCTGGGCGATATATAGATGGCCCCTTTCAACGATCTGGGGCATCTGACGAAAAAAGAAGGTGAGGAGAAGGGTGAGAATGTGCGATCCGTCAACATCGGCGTCAGTCATCACGATAATCCGGTGATAGCGGAGTTTGGCAATGTCGAAATCATCCTTGCCGATTCCGGTACCCAGGGCGGTGATAAGAGTACCCACCTCAGCCGAGGAGAGCATCTTGTCGAAGCGTGCCTTTTCCACATTCAGTATCTTGCCCTTCAAGGGCAGAATTGCCTGGAACTTTCTGTCGCGACCCTGTTTTGCCGAGCCTCCTGCTGAATCGCCCTCGACCAGGTACAGCTCGCAAAGAGCGGGATCACGTTCCTGACAATCGGCGAGCTTTCCCGGGAGGTTGCTGACATCCAGCGCTCCCTTGCGGCGGGTCAGTTCACGGGCTTTGCGTGCTGCCTCGCGGGCTCGTGCCGCTTCAATGGTTTTTTCCAGAATACGTTTGGCCACAGCCGGATTTTCCTCGAGAAAAACAGCCAGTTTTTCATTCATCAGTGATTCCACGTATCCCTTAACTTCGGAATTACCCAGTTTCGTCTTGGTCTGACCTTCAAACTGGGGCTGGGATATTTTCACCGATATTACAGCTGTCAACCCCTCGCGCAGGTCCTCACCCGAAATGGAAACCTTTGCATTCTTCAGCAGGTTGTTGGCGGCTGCGTAAGTGTTCATCGTCCTGGTGAGGGATGCCCGGAAGCCGGCAAGATGACTTCCTCCCTCATGGGTATTGATATTGTTGGCAAAGGAGAATACCTTTTCGTCATATGAATCATTGTACTGAATGGCAATTTCTATTTCCGTACCGCCCTTTTCACCATTAATATAGATGGGTTTAGGGTGGAGTGAAGTCTTGATCCTGTTCAAGTACTCAACGAAAGATACTATACCTCCTTCGTAGTGGAAATCATGCTGTTTACCCTCCTCGCGCTCATCGACTATTGTAATCCGCACCCCTGCATTGAGGAAAGCCATCTCGCGGAGCCTCTGAGAGAGCATATCGAAGGAAAATTCGGTGGTTTCGAAGATATCGCTGTCCGGGAAGAAGGTTATCTTGGTTCCCCGCTTCTTCGTCTCACCGGTTACCTCCAGTGGTGCGTCGGGCTCCCCCCTGTGGTAGGTTTGCTGCCAAACCTTTCCCTCGCGGCGTATCTCCAACTCGAGCTTTTCCGAGAGGGCATTAACGACGGAGACGCCGACGCCGTGCAAACCGCCGGAGACCTTGTAAGCGCTATTGTCAAACTTGCCCCCGGCATGAAGAACGGTTAACACAACCTCTGCTGTTGATCGCCCCTCCGAAGGATAAATCTCGGTGGGAATACCCCGACCATTATCCTCTACAGTGATTGAGCCGTCCAGATGAATGGTTACATTCACCTCGTTGCAATGACCCGCCAAAGCTTCATCTATGGAATTATCTACAATTTCGTAAACAAGGTGGTGTAGCCCCTGAGTTGAAGTGGAGCCGATGTACATGGCAGGCCGCTTGCGCACCGCTGAAAGGCCTTCAAGTACCTTTATTTTGTCGGCACCGTAGTCATTTTTAGTTTCATCGCTCATCTGTTACCTCATTGGAATATCTTACCGTCCTGAACGGTGAAGACAGATTTATTTGGGGTTTCGGGAAGACAGAGGTTGTTCATGCTTGTCGTTGTGATGAAAACCTGCATATCCCTGTCTTTGAGAAAATACAAAAAGTTGCGGTTCCTGTCTCCATCCAGCTCTGAAGTCATATCGTCGAGGAGAAGTACCGGCGGATATAGTTGCCTTCTTTTTATATATTCTATTTCGGCCATCTTCAACGCTAATATAAAACTGCGAACTTCGCCCTGTGAACCATGGAGCTTTAAAATCCTGCCATTAAGGTAAAACTCAAGGTCATCCCTGTGAGGCCCTGCAAGTGTAGTTCCCTTATGCCGCTCTTCAACAGACCTTTTGGATAACACGGTAAGCAGACTGTGCATGATTTCATCGGGAGAAGCTGAAACTGTATCCGTTATTATTGATTCGGAACGGTAACGGATATCCGCCGATTGCGAGGGACCAGATATAATAGCATAAAAATCGGCAAGAAGGGTGGATATCTCTTTGATATAGGATATTCTCGCTTTCATGAGGCGGGCGCCTGCTGATGCCAGTCTCTCTGTCCAAACATCAAGACCGGAAGAAATACCGTTTTTAAGAAGAGAGTTCCTGTTTTTGAGAATCTTGAAATATTCATGATGAATGGCAAGATATCTGAAATCACTACTGAAAACCGCCCGGTCCAGATAACGTCTTCGCGATTCAGGCATCCCTTTGACCATTGATGTGTCTTCAGGTGAAAACACTACCATATTAATGCAGCCAAAAAAATCGGAGAGCCTGGAAACTGTTTTATTGTCAACCTTCGCTTTTTTACCGGACGGTTCTATGAGTACGGTGATATCACGAGCAATATCATCCCTGTTGACTGATCCCTTTAAAATTGAATGTTTTGAACCGTGCTGAATAAGCTCGCTGTTTCTTGTTACCCTGAAAGATTTCATCGTACCGAGCAGATATATGGACTCAAGAATATTTGTCTTTCCTTGTGCGTTATTGCCTGTAAGAATGTTAAATTGTTCGTTTGGAGACAATTCAATTTCATCAATATTGCGAAAAGAAAAAATAAAAATCTTATTAAGTTTCATTTATTTAAAGGTCAAGCAACGGTAAGAAAAGGCCTCTCAATGCAGAGCGGCCTTTTTAAGGCATGTTTTACAACTAATGGGGGTTGTCAAAGCCTCATCGGCATAATTACCGACAGAAAGTCCGAAGCTTGCAATGGTTTGAGAATAGCAGGTGAAAGATCATCTTTAAGGTGAAGTTCAATCTCTTCATCATCAAGTACTGATAATACGTCAATTATATATCTGGCATTGAATCGAATTGCCGTTGTGTCTCCGCTATAATTGATTTCCATGTTTTCATGGGCTTCACCGAGTTCAGGGTTATTTGCCGATATTTCCATGGTTCCGTTTTGTACTTCAAGTTTTACACCTTTGAATTTATCGCTGGAAAGTATTGACATTCTGCGCAATGAATGGAGAAAATCGTTGCGGTTTATCACCGCGATATTGTTATTGCCGGATGGCAGGACCCTGTTGTAGTCGGGAAATTCACCGTCTACAAGTCTCATAATGAGAACGGTGTCTCCTTTTCTGATTACTGCATTATTATCAACGAAAGAAAGAAAAACTTCACCGGCTTCATCTTCGGTAATTTTCTTGATTTCATAGATTCCTTTTTTGGGGAAAATAACACCTTTGTTCAAATCAAAACCGGACACGTTAGAAAAATCACTTTCAGCGAGAGACAAGCGGTGACCGTCAGTTGCTACCAGTTTCAGGGATGTCGTGTCGTCTGTTTCGATGGTTTTGAAGAAAATGCCGTTCAAATTGTATTTCGTTTCATCCTGGCAGATAGCATAGGCGGTTTTCTCAACCATTTTATTAAGGGTTGAGCAGGGAATACAAATGTGGGCTGTATCGTCTATTTTCGGGAGAAAAGGAAATTCATCCGGAGAAAGACCAACGATGTTGAAGCGTGCCTTGCCGCATTGTATATCAACCCAGTCATTTTCCCTGGTTGAAAAATTAATATCAGCTTCGGGAAGTTCTTTGAGGATTTCATAAAGTTTCTTGGCCGATACTGTAATTTTGCCTTCGTCGATAACGGTTGCGTCATAAGAGCTTTTCATTCCAACTTCGAGATCGGTAGCCGTAATGAATATTTTGCCGTGATGAGCTTCAAGAAGGACATTTGAAAGAATAGGCATGGTTTTTCTTGTTTCGATTATGCCTTGGACCTTTTGCAGAGCTTTCACGAAGATTTCTCTCGAAATGGTGAATTTCATGTGTCCCCCGGTAATTAACAGGTATCTGTTTCTATTGTTTTTATAAGTTTTTAAGTAGTATAAAGCAGATGCCTGTTGAAATGTATAAAATATGTATAAAAAGTCTGATTTTGGGCCTTCAGGTTGTTGAAACAAATGTTAATAACTCTGAAATTCTCATGTGTTTATTAACAATGGAAAGAGTTTTCAACAGACGTTCAAGAAATATAAACACTTTATTCTGTTTAGTCCAACAGTCCTCTCTTTATGGTTTCCAGATTGTTTTTCAGCTCTGAATCAAAGGTTATATGTTTGGTTATCTTCTTGACCGAATGAATAATGGTCGAATGGTCTTTTCCGCCGAATTTGTCGCCTATCTCGGGAAATGAGGCTTTGGTAAGTTCTCTGCACAGGAATATTGCGATCTGGCGGGGAATTACGAGATTTTTAAGCCTTTTTTCGGATTTGAGATCAGATATTTTAATATTGAAATAACTCGGCGACATATTTCTGTATCATCTCGATAGTAAGATCTTTGTTTTTCTCTACAATGATATCTTTTAAGTACTTCCCGGGCCATGCCAAGGGATATTTCGTTACCGGTAAGGCTGGCAAATGCCCCCAGACGTATAAGCATACCTTCAAGTTCCCGAATGTTGCTGGTGGAACTTGAAGCCAGGAATAGAGCAACATCATCAGGAAGATTTATATGGTCGGATTCGGACTTTTTCTTAAGAATGGCAATTTTTGTCTCAATATCGGGTGGCTGAATATCAGCAATCAGTCCCCACTCGAAGCGTGAACGAAGTCTTTGTTCAAGACCGGGCATGTCCTTGGGAAATTTGTCCGAAGTGACAACAATCTGTTTGTGTGATTCATAAAGAGAATTGAAGGTATGGAAAAATTCTTCCTGGGTTCTTTCCTTGCCGGCAATAAATTGAACATCGTCTATAAGGAGAACATCCATACTGCGGAATTTCCCTCGGAATGAGTCCATCTTGTTGTAACGAAGGCAATTGATCAATTCGTTCATGAATTTTTCGGAGCTGTAATAACAGACTCGAGCATTCCTGTTGTTGCTGTATACATAATTGCCAATGGCCGATACAAGATGGGTTTTTCCAAGACCCACACCACCATATATGAAAAGAGGATTATAATTGGTGGCGGGATTGTTGGCGACAGCCTGAGCGGCTGCATGAGCGAACTGGTTACTGGCTCCACATACGAAAGTATCGAAAGAGTATTTAGGGTTAAGGTTTGAAATAAAATCAGGACTTTTGCCGTTTTGCCCACTCAATATAGTATCGTCAGATTTTAGGCTGGTGACGGATATTTCTTCCGCAATGGTGCCTTTGTCGGCAGGATTTATCCGGGAAACCCTCAACTCTATTGCCAGTTTGGATTTATGAATTGCGGACACTGCTTCTTCAATCATGGAGAGATAGTTTTCACTGACCATTTCCTTGAAAAAATCATTGGGAACTTCAAGAAGGAGAGAATTATTTTTTACATCCAACAACTTGATAGGCTGTATCCAGGTATTGAAGGTATGTTGGGTAAGCACTTTTTGCAAGTTAGAAAGCGCTTCGAGCCAAACCTTTTCCATATGTAGACCTTTTTCATTTAGATCGAGAGTTATACACAATTTTATCAACAGTTGTTGATAAAATGGAATATACTTTTAAATCAGGCAGTTGACTTGTGGGAGAGAGCTAAAAAAAGAGCTTTACTCGAAATTAAGAGTCTTGAAGACTACCAAAGACATGTATAATTTGCAAGGTTAAATTTTTTGCTGTATTCAATTTAGAACTTGACAAAACAGCAACGTTATGTTTAAAAATAAACTCTTTATGTACAATATTTACATGTTTCAAACAGAGGAGCTTGAAAATGAAAAGAACTTATCAACCGAGCAATATATCACGGAAAAGAACTCACGGATTTCTTGTTCGAATGGCGACGAAAAACGGCAGGCTGGTTATAAAAAGACGGCGCGCAAAAGGCCGTAAGAGACTCGCGGTTCAAATTGCAACCAAATAAGTGCCGGGCGGCTTTGTTCTCGTAAAAAATTAACGCCTGCGGAAAAGAGCCGATTATCAGCTCTTATCCGCCTCCGGCAAAAAAAACCATACGGAGCATTTTCTGATAGTATGGTCTGAAGAAGCGACAGGGCGGACACGACTCGGTATAACTGTCAGCCGCAAAGTGGGAATGGCTGTCGTGAGAAATCGTATAAAACGGTTGATACGTGAATATTTCAGACTGCATAAAGAGCTTTTCGAAAAGGCTGATTATAATGTGATTGCAAAAAGAGGTGCTGACAAGCTCTCTTTCCACGATCTCAGTCTGGAGTTGGACAAGATGTTATTGCAAATTGTGTCACGTAACAGATGCTAACTAAAATCTTCATATATTTCATTGAATTCTACCAGAAATTCATATCGCCTTTTTTGGCGAACACCTGTCGTTTCTACCCCACCTGTTCACAATATTCAAAGCAAGCTCTGGAAAAATACGGTTTGGCAAAGGGTATCTTTTATACCATTGTTCGTCTTCTCAAATGTCATCCTTTCCATCCAGGCGGCTATGACCCGGTAAAATAGATATCAGGAGTTTTCATGGAAAAACGTGCAATTATTGCTGCGGTTGTGTCAATAGCCTTTTTTTACGCATATTATCTTGTATTTCCACCGCCAAAAAAGGAAATTACAAAACAGCCGGTAAGCCAGGTTACAACGACTTTACCAACAAAAGTGCAACCTGTAAATGTTGAGAAACAGATATCGCCCCCGTCTCCATTGGCAAAAACATCGGTTGGGGAAAAAGATATTAAAGTAGTAACAGATCTTTATACTGCAGTTTTTTCCAGCAAGGGTGGCAGTATAAAAAGTTTGGTATTAAACAAATATAAGGAAACTAATAAAATCAACAGCAAGCTGGTTGCCCTGGTAAACGAGACTGACCCAGCCGAGTATGCCCTGCAGACAGCTGCGGAAGGCTTCATGCTGGATCCTTTGTCCACGTACAGCTATTCCTCAGACGAATTAACCATAAGCAAAGGCGAAAAACGACAACTTGATTTCATATATACTTCTCCAAGCGGATGTACTGTCAATAAAACGTACGTATTCCATGGAGGAGGTTATGAAATAGACCTGCTCACCAAGATATCAAACAGTGGAAATGAAAAAATTGCCGGAAATATTGATTTAATATTCCCTTATCTGGCTGAAGACAAAACAAAGGAAAGCAGGTTCGAAGTCAGCGGCCCAGTCACATTTGCTGAAAATAAATTAAACACTGACACCCTGAAAAAAATAAAGGAAGGTGCGAAGAATTATGTAAACGTTGAATGGACTGGTTTCGCCGACAAATATTTCCTGGGTGCGGTCTTGGCGGAAAACAACAATATGCCATCAGTTACAATAGTAAAGGGAAAGAACAGTTATATAAATACAACCATAAAATCGAATGCTATTACCCTTGAACCCGGACAGGAGTATACGGCTTCATATAGACTTTTCTTTGGTCCAAAGGATATCGACATTTTAAAAGCTCAAGGGCATGATCTTGAAAAAGCGCTTGACCTTGGATGGTTTTCGGCTATAGCAAAGCCGCTTTTACATGTACTGACCTTCTTTTATAAGTACACACACAATTATGGTGTAGCTATAATAATTATAACTGTAATTTTGAAGATTCTGTTTTTCCCACTCACTCACAAGAGCTACAAGTCGATGAAAGAAATGCAGAAGCTTCAGCCAAAGATGCAGGAACTGAGGGAAAAATTCAAGAACGACCGTGAAGCACTAAATCGTGCAACCATGGAACTTTACAAAACCCACAAGGTAAATCCTCTTGGTGGATGCTTACCGATGGTAGTCCAGATTCCGGTATTTTTCGCTCTGTATAAATCATTGATGTTTTCAATCGAACTGAGACACGCGCCGTTCATTTTATGGATAACTGACCTGTCTGCAAAAGATCCATATTATGTGACACCAATTATAATGGGCGCTACCATGTTCATCCAACAGAAAATGACACCGTCTACAATGGATCCAACGCAGGCAAAAATGATGCTTGCCATGCCCATAGTGTTTACTTTCATGTTCCTGAACTTTCCATCAGGTTTGGTTATTTACTGGCTTGTAAACAATATACTCACAATAGCGCAGCAGGCCTACATAAACAGCAAACTTAAGGAATAGAGAGGAACTGACGGAGAAAGATATAGAAATGTATGTGCAAGATACAATTGCGGCAATAAGCACCCCTGTGGGAGAAGGGGGAATAGGCATAGTAAGAGTAAGTGGTGCCAATTCACGGGAAATAGCAGCCAGAATATTTGTAAGGGAAAAAAGCGGTGGCCTGCAAAGCCACCGCTTTTATTATGGAAATATAAGAGATCCTGATCGCGGATCTTTAATAGATGAAGTGATGGTTGTATTTATGGCCGCACCAAAATCCTACACATGTGAAAATGTGTTGGAAATACAATGTCACGGCGGATATCTGGTTGTGCGTAAGATACTGGAGATTGTACTGAGGCAAGGTGCACGGCTGGCTGAACCAGGAGAGTTTACGAAGAGGGCCTTTTTAAATGGCCGGATTGACCTGGTGCAGGCAGAAGCAGTAATAGATGTTATACGTGGTAAAACTGATGCAGCTGTCGCCCTTGCCCAACATCAACGCGAAGGTTTATTGTCAAATGAGATCAATCTGGCAAAAAAAGGGCTAATACATGCTCTTGCCATGATAGAGGCTTACCTTGATTTCCCCGAGGAGGACATCGAGCCCGATGAGAGCACCAAGATAAAGGAATCAGTTGCCGACTCCAAGGAGAAGGTGGCTAACCTCTTAATGGGATTTGATGAGGGACGGGTATTGAGGGATGGAGTATCGGTTCTGATTGCCGGAAAACCGAATGTCGGCAAGTCAAGTCTGCTTAATGCAATGCTACGTGAAAAGCGTGCGATAGTCACTTCAGTACCTGGAACAACCAGAGATATAATCGAAGAAATTGTGAATGTTCGTGGCCTTCCTGTCAGAGTGCTTGATACCGCAGGCATCAGAATAACAGATGATTTGGTCGAGCAGGAAGGAGTGAATCTTGCTCTCGGCAAAATCGAGCAAGCTGATCTCGTTTTATTTGTGCTGGATGGTTCTCGTTCTTTTGAGATGGAAGACAATTATATTATCAAAGCTATTGAGCAAAAAAATGTTATTGTTGTTAAAAATAAAAGTGATTTACCATGTAAAATAGAACTACCTTTGGAATTGAATCATAAGCCAAACGTAGAAATATCGACCTTATCCGGTGACGGGATAGATATGCTGCAGCAAATGATTTTCGATACATTCATGCATAACAAGGCTGTTGACAGCAGGGATTATGTTGTTTTGTCAAGCACGAGACACAGGGATGCATTAAGGAAAGCAAGTGATCATATGACTTCATTTCTTGAGCATTATCAAGACGGGATGAACCAGGAAATTTTAGCGCTTGATCTTCGATACGCATTGAATGCAATGGGTGAAGTTACCGGAGAGACCACTCCGGATGATATTCTGGATTACATATTTCAGCGATTTTGCATAGGAAAATGAGAGTGTTTCACGTGAAACATTTACTATGCTTCCCGGATTATTGTTAATCCAAGTTTTCAGAGGTTGATCCGTGGTGAATTACAAAAAATTATATGATGTTATTGTGGTCGGGGCAGGTCATGCGGGTTGTGAAGCTGCGCTTGCAGCGGCGCGTATGGGGCATGTAACTCTGTTGTTGACTATCAATCTCGATGCTATTGCCCTTATGTCCTGCAATCCTGCTATTGGTGGGTTGGCAAAGGGACATCTGGTAAAAGAGATAGATGCGCTTGGCGGCGAAATGGGAAAGAATATTGACGACACCGGCATTCAGTTTAGGGTTCTCAATACAAAAAAAGGTCCGGCAGTGCGCGCGTCAAGAGCTCAGGCAGATAAGCAGCTGTACCGTTTGAGAATGAAACATGTAATTGAAAAACAGGGCAACCTGGAATTAAAGCAGGGTGAAGTAGTCAGGCTTCATGTTGAAGATGGCAGGGTGTTAGGTGTTGATACCAGGGAAGGTATCAGGTATCCGGGAAAGACTGTCGTGTTGACAACGGGTACTTTTATGAGAGGCCTCATCCATGTGGGGTTGACAAATTACCCTGGTGGCCGGGCAGGGGACCCTCCTTCAGTGGGACTTTCTGACCATCTCAAAGAACTTGGTTTTTCCGTTGGACGATTGAAGACGGGTACTCCTGCCAGGCTTGATGGCCGTACTATTGATTTCAGCAAGCTTGAAGCGCAGTACGGGGATGAGGTGCCGCAGCCTTTTTCCTTTTCAACGAAAAGGATCGACCGTCCGCAACTCCCTTGCCACATTGCCTATACCAATGAAAAGACCCATGAAATAATAAGATCCTCCCTTGATCGGTCACCTCTATATGCCGGCGTGATCCAGGGAATCGGGCCGCGATATTGCCCATCAATAGAGGACAAGGTGGTTCGTTTTCCGGAAAAAAGCAGACATCAGACATTTCTTGAGCCGGAAGGAACGGATACGGTTGAGGTATACCCCAGCGGACTTTCCACTTCGCTCCCTGTGGATGTCCAGTATGCCATGTACAGGTCGATAGAAGGTTTGGAGCATGTCGAAATAATGCGACCAGCCTATGCAATTGAGTATGATTTTGTTGATCCCATCCAGCTTCACGCCTCTCTTGAAACAAAACTGATAAGCAATCTTTATCATGCGGGTCAGATAAACGGTACATCCGGATACGAAGAGGCTGCTGCCCAAGGGGTTATTGCCGGTATTAATGCTTCATTAAAGGTCAGTGGCAGAGAACCGCTCATCCTGGGTAGGAGTGAAGCATATATCGGTGTACTTATCGATGACCTTGTTACCTTGGGTGTCGGTGAACCGTACCGTATGTTTACTTCACGCGCGGAATACAGGCTCCTTCTACGCGAGGACAATGCCGATCTACGACTTAGGGAAAAAGGTCATGACGTCGGCTTGATTCCGGACGATGCATACAAATATTTCCAGATGAAACGTGCCATGATCGAAGAAGAACTTGGCAGGCTTCACAACAGCAAATTTATCCAGTCGGAAACGGATCCAATTTTTCTCGAAAAACATGGCTTTGCAGGTTTGAATAATGCTGTGACCTACGAGCAATTTCTGCGTCGCCCCGATATCAATTATTCCGATCTGGAGGAAATAGACTTTATATCAAGGGATATTCCTGCGGTTGTAAAAGAACAAGTAGAGATTCAGATAAAGTACCAGGGTTATATTGACCGCCAGCTGCAGGAGGTGGAAAGGGCCGCAAAGCTTGAGGGAACGAAGATTCCGGATTGTCTTGACTACAATTCAATTTCTGGCTTTTCTTCGGAAGTCAGAGAAAAATTGATTCGTTTCAAACCAGATACGCTGGGCCAGGCATCCAGGATCCCTGGTGTTACTCCTGCGGCCATTACAGTTCTTTCCATAGCAATCAGGTCGTTGGTAGCAAGATGAGCCAGATTGTCAGGGATTTGCTGCTGCAGAGTGCGAAGGAAATCAGCCTTGGGCTTTCTCCGGACAAAATTCAGAACTTTCTTCTCTTCGCGGATGAACTGAAAAAATGGAACAAAAAATTTAATCTTACTTCCATAAAAGACGATAGGGGGCTTGCGCTCAAGCATTTTGCCGACTCTCTTTTATTGCTGAAGGTTCTGGGGGACTCCGAAAATTTGCTGGACATTGGTTCTGGAGGAGGTTTTCCCTCGATTCCCGTAAAAATAGTAATACCCCAACTATCAGTCGTCTCAGTGGATGCCGTTGAAAAAAAAATTCTGTTTCAGCGTCATATTTCAAGAATTCTGGGGTTTGATAATTTTGAAGCCGTTCATGCAAGGTGTGAAGATCTGCCATCGCAATATGCAGGGCATTTTGAACTAATTGTTTCAAGAGCTTTTTCCGACATTATTTCCTTTACGGTTTTGGCTGCCCCGTTGTTGTCTAAAAAAGGGCGGATGATTGCCATGAAGGGAAAAGGTGGAGCTGGGGAGGCTACAGATTCAATGACAGAGCTTTCGCGAATGGGGATTGCCATAACGGAAATTGTTTATCTCAAGCTCCCTGTTTCAGGTGAGCCTAGAAGTTTTGTTGTAATGGAAAAAATCCAAAAATAAATATGAAATATATATTCATATAATTCTATATCTAAAATAGAGGCTTAATTTTGAATTCTGAGACGAAATGTTAATTTAAAATAGCATCCTATGGTTAATGTAAAAAAAAGCTGTCAGAAGGCAATTGTGTAAGCTGTTTTTTTTAGAGAGTTATGAAAAAATCCGCTGAATATTTTTTTGACTATGGGTTACTTTCGCTGGAATATTATTTTTGTCGCGATCAGACCAGGAGAAAATAATTTTGCCAGAGGGGATCTTCTATGGAAATTCGTGTGTATTATGAAGACACAGATGCAGGCGGTGTCGTTTATCACTCAAATTATCTGAAGTACTTTGAAAGGGGAAGAACGGAATACCTCAGAGATCGTGGATTATCTGTTGGAGAAATGGCGCAACGTGGTTTTGTCTTTCCGGTCGTGCATCTGGAAATTGATTACCGTGCCCCGGCTCTGCATGACGACCTGCTTAAAGTTCAAACCGTAGTGCTGGAAGTCGGGAAAACATCCTTCACACTGGGTCAACAGGTTTTAAGAGCAATTGATGGAAAGCTCCTTGCAGACGGGAAAGTTAAATTGGTGTGCGTGGGCCCGGGAATGAAGGCCAAGAGGTTACCCGAGGAGATCATACAGGCTATAAAAGAGTGACAGAAAATAAAGGTAAATGTAATGAAACCTGATTTCGATGCCCTTCATGAAGCATGTTTTGCTGCGGCCAGGGGTGCAATGTGGGATGTTCGTCCAACTGATGTTACGAAGATAAAGGATCTTGCCGATTCCTTTTTTTCAATTGCCATGAGCCAATTGAACCGGACCAGGGAGCGGGGCTGTGATCCGGATATTCTTGTGCGTGCAGTTGCGTATATAGCAAATACCCACGCAATACCTCCAATGCATGACAGCAAAGAATGGTTTATATTCATGCTTGCGTTGCTTATGGAACTAACCTGTCCGGAATGTAACCAAAATAAAGAGTCCGTGGCAATATTCTCGGATATAGAAAAAGGGATTTCTTTTGTACGGCGGCAATTGGGATTAGAGCAATCATGTAATGCTGCTGTCAAGGACACAGTGGAATAATGGTCTTAAAATACAGAGGGGGATGGGCAGTTCATGAATTATAATCTCCTGGTCATTCTGGGTCCGACTGCATCAGGCAAAACAAAGCTCGGCGTGCAATTGGCCGAGATTTTAAACGGCGAAATTATATCAGCTGACTCCAGGCAGGTTTACAGGGGAATGGATATCGGCACCGGGAAAGATCTGGCCGAATACGGAACAATTCCTTATCATTTGATAGACATCATTGACCCCGGCTTCGAGTTTAATGTATTCAGGTATCAGAGTCTGTTTGTCGAGGCCTTTGAATCCATAAAAAAACGTGAATGTAAACCGATACTTGTCGGTGGGACCGGCATGTATCTGGACTCAGTCCTGATGGGCTACCATCTGCAGGAAGTCCCAAGGAATGCAGGGTTACGCAATAAGCTGGATAGTATGTCCATGGAAGATTTGATCATACGCTTCCGGAATATCCGTCCACACCATCATAATAATACCGACCTGGTTGACCGTGATCGTCTGATCAGGGCGATTGAAATTGCCGAGCATGAGATCAAAATCCCGAGCAGGCTTCTTCCGGAAATAAGACCGCTTGTTTTCGGAATCAGATGGGAAAGGGAAACTTTGCGCAGGAGAATCACTGAACGTCTGAAATACAGATTGCACAACGGTATGATAGAAGAAGTGGAAAGACTCCATAATAATGGTATTTCTTTCGAAACACTGGAATTTTACGGACTTGAGTACCGTTTTCTGGCTCGTTATCTGAAAGGTGAACTGAACAGAAACGACCTGTTTCAGAAACTGAATAGCGCGATTCATGATTTTGCCAAACGACAGGAAACCTGGTTCCGACGAATGGAACGGAACGGGACAAGGATCAATTGGTTGAAGGGAGCAGGTGACCCCTTTAAAGAAGCGCTGAATACTCTGAATTCCTCGGAAAAAACCATCATTCAAAAAAATCGGTAAAGCTCTCAAATACATAAACCTTAAAAAATTACTTCGATGGACGCAAATAGAGCATCAGGAAGGGATGATTCACTGGAATCCTGTATAAGAGTAAAGGACGAATTTCGGGTCTCTACATGGATAAATACGACTTCATGGTTAGAATGCAGCTCATCGGATGAATAAATCTAGATAAAGCAATCTTTCGAATTATCTTATAAAACCCTGTCAAGGTACCGGTTTGCAACTTAATCCATCCAATCAGAATAGGTTCCATTTACGAATACTGAAACAAACAGGAATGTTTCAGTGATGAAAGCGGCCCATCCTTCCCTTGTGCGCAATATCCGGAGCCCTGTGACAATCAAAACATTTCGCGTCTTCGAGCTTTTGCACTTCAACTTTAGAGGACGGTTTTGACTTGTCTGGCATATTATATTGTTCAGTCTGAAACCATTCGCGGTTTCTTTCATCGCTGAGATTGGGGGCCTGGTAGGCGAGAAACCAGTTCTTGCTAATGGGAACCGTGTGGCACTGGTCGCAGCCCCCGGGTGGCGGTATAGACTGCCAACTCCTGAACATTGTGCAACCGACAAGAAGTGTAAGTATACAACTCAAAGCAATTAATGAAAATGTCTTCACAAGCAACTCCTTGACGAGCATTCAAGCTGGTTTTGTGGCCATTATCAAAAAATCATATCATAAAGAGCAAACAAAGCAAAACAAACATGAATAATCGAATTGACTCATATTAAATGTAACCGTAGCATTACATGAAACAGGAACGTTGCATCATATTAAAGGTAACCGAAAGGAGGCCTGGATATGGTGCTACGTTCAAAGCGTGATTACTTGGAAGCAATTAGCACTCGCTACCAGCGGGCTGGTAAAAGAGTCAAGACCCTTATTCTGGATGAATTCTGTGCAAACTGCGGCTATAACCGCAAGTACGCCATCAGGTTGCTCAAAAAGGCCCATAAGAAGCCGACTGGAAAAGCCGGCAATCGTCCCGGCCCCAAGACAATTTACCACGATACGAAGCTGCTTGAGGCTTTGAAACGCATCTGGTTTGCAACTGACCAAATGTGCTCCAAGAAGCTCAAGGCCGCGCTTGCCCTCTGGCTCCCCTTTTACGAGAAAGAATACGAGCCCTTGGGTAAGGTCCTGGAAAAGAAGTTACTGCAGATAAGCCCTGCAACTATCGATCGGTTACTCAAGCCTTACAGAGCTCTCTACAAAAAGGGCCGCTGTACCACCAGGCCGGGAACGCTTCTAAAAAATCAGATCCCTGTTAAGACCGATCACTGGGATGTCACACAGCCAGGCTACTTTGAGGCCGACACCGTGGCTCACTGCGGCAACTCCATGGCTGGGGACTTTGTCTACAGCCTCACCTTTACAGATATCCTGAGCGGCTGGACAGAAAACAGAGCCGTGTGGGGCAGAGGCTCTCAAGGGGTATTGAAAAGGATCCAGGATATCGAACAGGGCCTTGCCTTCCCTATTCTCGGTTTTGACTGCGATAACGGCTCCGAATTCCTCAACCATCACCTGGTGAGGTATTTCACCGACCGTCCCACTACACCGGTACTCTTCTCCAGATCACGTCCCTATCGCAAAAATGATAATGCTTTCGTCGAACAGAAAAACTGGACTCATGTCCGTCAATTATTGGGCTACGACGAAAAATTATAACGAAATAAATGTCCGGCAAATTTTGGTTTCTCTTTGGCAATATGAACTTTATCTGGAATATCTCGCCTTCTGAATTAATTTCTTAAACTCTAGTTATTTCAATATATAATCGTCACGGAATTATTATAAGGAGAAGAATTTAATGTTGACAAGAAACAGGAAAATTATTTTTGAAGGACTGGTTGTAGATATGGAACAGATGGAAGTTAAGGTGGGAGACAAGGGCTGGCACACATACCAGATTGTTCGCCATCCTGGAGGTGTGGGCGTTCTGCCGTTACATGGGGATGGAACGGTATCCCTGATCCGTCAGCTTAGACCTGCAGTGGAATCTTTTTTACTGGAAATACCTGCCGGCCGCCTCGATGTCGGTGAGTTTCCGGAGCAGTGCGGCAGACGTGAATTGACGGAAGAGACCGGCATTGTTGCCGAAAGGCTGGAATCTCTGGGCATAATAAACCCTTCGCCAGGTGTCTTTGATGAGGTCGTTCATTTATTTCTAGCAACCGGACTTACCCAGGGAAAAGCAGAACCTGAGCATTATGAAGACATAGAAGTAGTGAAACTCCCGTTGAAAAAAGCAGTAAAAATGGCGCTCGAAGGCGAGATTAACGACGGTAAGACCGCAATGGCGCTGTTCAGGGCCGCCGGAAGGGTTTAGTCTGTATGATGAGGATGGCGAAACTTCGGGAATACTGGCTAACGAAAGTGTGGTCGGCGTAAATGTTTGTTGCCTTTCTCCATGTCAAGATCAAGGTACTTAAGCTTTTCTACTCTCAGGCTAAGCTCCGAGATTTCTTTGGACAGATTGAGGTTGGTTTCCTTCACGTTTTTCAGTTCCCTGGCCATTGAAAGGTTGTTTTCTTTTAACTCCTTGTTTTCTCTGGTTAACGAGATATTCTGTTGTTTTAACTTCATTCCCTGTTGCAAAGCCTTATCCGATAATTCAAGAAATTCTGTCAATGATAATGCTGGCAAACTCCATGAACTTGCCGGATAATTCTTTTTGAGTTTGACAAGAAACCTTTTGCTCTGCTCCAAATTGTCAGCATCAAAACCCGAGCTGAGTCGCAGAATAGCCAGGCGGAACAGAGCTTCGTCCGTGACGCCCGAAACCCCGGGATCTTCGGTGATTTTCGTCAACAGTGTTACGGCTTCTGCTGTTTTTTCCTTTTTCTGAAGCATCGTTGCCTTATCTAGCTTGTCTCTCTGCTCCATTTCGTAAAATGGAGCGCCGGGTCTGGTAAGGGATGCACATCCGCTTATTCCAACCAGGAGAATTATCAGAATAATTTTTTTCATAGTTTTTCCGAAAGCAGGTTGAATTAACAAACGCCGCGACCTTTTTCATAATTCCTTATTCTCATTATTCACTCACTGGAAAATATTCATAATTTTATGAAAAAGAGCCTGTTTACGCTGACAGCAATAACTTTATCACAGTTTTGCATTATTGCATCGGCCGATATTCAAAGATTTCCACCGAAGATAAAACGCTCTAAACGATGCAATTTAAATAACACATGATGTGATAAGCCGAGAAATAAGCGAAATAGGCAATAGTTCATTTTATTGAAGCAAAACCTTTAAGTTGTTCTTATTACGCATGATCCAGTTCTTTGTTTTGTTAAAGCATATCGACAGGATCCATATCTATGTTGATCCTTACTGTTCTCAGCGGTATATATTCAGCTCTGAATAAAGTCAGAATTCTGTTCAAATCTCTCCTCGACATGGACTTCAGCAGTATCTGACGTCTGTGCCTGCCGCGGACCATGGCAAGAGGTGCCGGGGCCGGACCGAGAATTTCCGTCTTCAATCCCAGCCGCTTTCTTATCCTTTGCAGGCAGGATGCGGCATCTTCAGAACTTTTTTCAACCATTTTGTCTGAGGTACCGGAAAGTTTTGCAGTGGCAAGGAAGGTAAATGGCGGATATCCGGTTTCACGGCGAAATTCTATTTCTTCGGAATAAAATGCCTTAAAGTCGTGAGCTGCAGCTCTGACGAGAGCGTAATGGTCGGGAGTAAGGCTCTGGATCAGCACCTTGCCGGGCGATCCGCCTCTGCCGGCGCGGCCGGTAACCTGGCTTATCATCTGGAAGGTCCGTTCAGCGCTGCGAAAATCGGGAAGGTTAAGAGTCGTATCCGCTGAAATTACTCCCACCAGGGTCACACCGGGGTAATCGTGACCTTTGGCGATCATCTGGGTGCCGATCAGGATATCGATGCTGCCATCCTCCAGCTTTTTCAGTATCCGGGCATGTCCGCCTTTACCCGTAGTTGTGTCGCTGTCCATGCGGGCAACCCGCGACTGGGGTAAAAGCGTTTTCACCTCTTCCTCCACCCGCTCAGTACCTCTTCCCAGCAGAACGATATCAGCACCTCCACAACCGGGGCAGATGGAAGGCGCAGGCAATGAATAGTCGCAATAATGACAGAAATTCCGCTGTCTTAGCCGGTGATAAGTGAGGGTAACCGAGCAATTGGGGCAGTGGAATACATGGCCGCAATCGCTGCAGACAAGATAAGTAGCAAAACCCCGGCGGTTTAGGAAAAGAAGTGTTTGCCCGCCTGCGGCCAGATTGTCGGCCAAAGCGGCAACCAGCTCGGGCAGAAATGTCTCACCCTTCCGGCTCCTGGCATCGATGATCCGTGCATCGGGCAGGGGAAGGCTGCGCACTCGTTCAGGCAGTTCCAGATATTCGAGTCTTCCCTGCATGGCGGAGTGATAGGTGGTAATGAGGGGAGTGGCCGAACCGAGTACAACCGCGCAATTTTGTAACTTTCCCCTGACTAGTGCCAGATCCCGGGCGTTGTAAGTGAAGCCTTCAGTTTGCTTGTAGGAGGCTTCGTGCTCCTCGTCGACGACAATGACTCCGGTATTTTCAAGAGGTGCGAAAATGGCAGAGCGTGCACCGATGACAATGGAAACCTCGCCACGCCTGATGCGACGCCATTCATCGTAGCGCTCTCCCGCGGAAAGGCCGCTGTGCAGTATGGCGATGCCGCATCTGAACCGGCTTTTGAAACGTTTCACAAGCTGGGGCGTTAGTGCGATCTCAGGTACGAGTACCAGTGCGTTTCGTCCGAGTCCGAGGCAATGAGCGATAATGTGGAGGTAAACCTCGGTTTTGCCGCTTCCGGTCACGCCGTGCAGAAGAAAAGGGGAGAATTTAGCGCCGTCAATGGCAGCGGTTACCCGTTTAAAAGCGTGAGACTGGCTTTCATTGAGAACCAGGGGCGAATCTTGCTCGAATAATTCTTCGCTGAATGGGTCACGATAAACCTCGCGTTTTTCTGCGCCAATCATGCCCAGCCCAACGAGTTTTTTAAGTTGCTGGGAGCAGTCACCGAAATTCCTGCTGATGAGGACTCTGGGTGCTTCCCCTACATTTTGGAGAAATTCGAGGATTAGCGCGGCCTTGCCCCGCAAGACGGGGAGGTCGGGAGGAGGCTCGAGATGACGGTAAAGGAGTTCGGTTCGAACCTGTTTGCCACCTGTGAGGCGGTCTTCCGCTACGATACTTCCGTCTTTGCTTTTAGATAAATGCTTTCTGGTTTCCAGGTTGATTCCTGCCGGTAGGGCCGCTTTTATGACTTCTCCAAGAGGGTGTAGGTAATAGGAAGACGCCCAGCGGTAAAAAGCCAGCTCTTCAGGAGTAAAGAGCGGCTCCGGATCAAGTACTTCAATCACATCTTTCAGCTCGCCCGAAACTTCGCCGGCCCAGGCCAGAACATAAGCGGTCAGTTTTCTCCCGCGGAACGGGACGAAAACCCTTTTGCCCGGCTCAACAGCAGATACATTGACCTGCGGAACACGGTAGTGGTAGGTCCTGTCCAGCGGCAAGGGTACTGCCACTTCTATAATGTCGGAGACGGGAGAATTCACGATTGTTTCTGCAGGACAGCCTCGGCGACCGCCCTGCCCAGCTCTTCGCACTGGGCAAAAGCTTCAGCCTTTGGGGCGAAGGGTGCCCGAACTAACGGGGCAGGAAAGCTGAATTGCAGCCCCTTCAGGCGGTCTTCGGCCATCTTGCAGGCTTCTCCACTCCAGCCGTAGCTGCCGAAAAGCCCTGCTATGGTTGTTTTCAGCGTAACGCTTGACAGGTATGCCATGACTTCCCACATCGGCTTGGGGATATCACGATTTATGGTGGGTATGCCGAAGATAACGGCATCAGCTTCTTCCATCATGTCACGGATTTCATCAGCTGTAATATCGTTGATATGACGACGACAGACTTGTATTCCGGGAAGTGATGCGCCTTTGGCAACTGCTTCCGACATTTTCCCGGTATTGCCGTGGGGGGAAAGGTAAAAAATGGCGATTTTTTTCCCATCTGAAGCCGGGAGGCTCCACTGTCTGTAAAGCGACACGGTATTCATTGGCTCTTTGCGGAGAACCGGTCCGTGGCTCGGGCATATCATATCGATTTGTTCGTTGCTTATCTTGCCGACCGCGGACAGTACTTTTTCCTTGAAGGGACGCATCAGGCAGTCAAAATAAAACTCCATATCGCTGGTGACGTCAGGCATATCGTCATTGAATATCCCGGTGCCGCAGTAATGCGCACCGAAGGCGTCGCAGCTGAAAAGCGTGCGGTTTTCCTCCAGCAGGGTGAACATGGTATCGGGCCAGTGAAGGAAAGGCGCAACAATAAAGCGCAAATGCTTTCCGCCAAGATCCAGGATCTCTCCGTCTTTGATCACATGGCCGGTAAAAGGGGTATGGATCAGGTTTCCGAGGAAATTTGCCGCAGCCTGCGTCGAGTAAACAACGGCATTGGGACAATGTTCCAGAAGCATGGCCAGAGCACCCGAATGATCGGGTTCCGTGTGGTTTATTATTATGTAATCGACCTTTGCCGGGTCAGTCAGGCGTTTCACCTTGTCCATGAACTCTCCGGCAAATTTTCCCTTTACCGTATCGATGATGGCTGTTTTTTTATTTCCCTTAACCAGGTAGGAATTATATGTGGTTCCGTTTCCGGTGGGAAAAAGGTCGTCGAATATTCTAAGGTTGGGATGCAGGGCGCCTATCCAGTAAACATCCGGCTGGATCTCAATGATGTCTTTCATGAACGCCTCCTCCTCGTAAAAAGTCTAATCCGTTGTTCAGGTCAGGTATCTTTGGCCCATTACGGATTATTATATATAGCCGTAACAGCTTTGTAATCGTATACCCCTCACAAGAAAAGGTCAAGTTCGAGGGCCCGGTCATTCAGTGATAATTTACAGCAAAGGATAATGTGCGGATGGCGCTGCAAGACTGCTTTTGTGTAAGGCGGGCTGGCATTGGTAGAACAAGAAGAGAGTCTGTGATTTCAGGATGATTAAAGTTTAAACTGCAATAGCTGTGTTAGCTTATGTCAAACGGAGTTAACAGGTTTGATGAATTCAAAAAATCCTGGAAATGAGTTTTCCGATAATTTGGCTGAATGCAGGAATACAGCCTTCCCATATGTTTAATATTCCTGGACCCCTGCCACACGCCTTCGCAAAAGCTATGGCGACAGTAGGTCAACCGGTTGACGATTTTTTGCCGGGCATAAGCTAGGAAATTCGAAAAAGTGCCATTTTCAGGATAAACACCAGGAATTTCAGCGGAGATGCTGGGCAAGCAAACTTCCATTACCAGCATATCTCCTGTTTCCTTTATAGTGCCGGATATTTTCGGTAACGGGTTTGACCGTTTCCCTTGCGGAATTCCTTGATTTTTTCCGTATTGCAATCTGACGTATTGCATAACTTTTTTTCAAAACCTGTATTTCGTCCACGATGGCAAGATATCCGCAATAAACAACCAGTCCGGCACCGAAAATTACTAAAGGTTCCATATCAATCCTCCTTGTTTATTTGAAAGAAAGATTATCACATGTGTGTGACACAATAAGTCGCAAACTTTTGACGCAAGTATTTTTTCTTATCCCTTCTTTGTTCATGGATGATTGGATGCCGGGAATTCTTCAATAAAAAGTTATGGGCAACATACCTTCGGGGGGTGTATTATTGCCTCGGATATGAGATAAATTTATCGGAGCAGGTATTCCCTATGCCCGCCTTTGCCGTAAGTGAAGAGAAAAACAGGTGGTTGAAGCAGAGGATGGAAACTCTTGGAGTGAAAGAGACCGACCTTGAGGAAAAATTCGTCCGTTCGTCGGGAAAGGGAGGGCAGCATGTCAACAAAACCTCCACCTGTGTCTGGCTGAAGCACATACCTTCGGGCATCGAGGTAAAATGCATGAAAGACCGGAGCCAGTCCGTTAACAGGTTTCTTGCCCGCAGGGAACTCCTGGAGAGACTCGCTCCGCTGGAAGGTGAAGAGACTCGACGAGACATGAAAAGCGAAAAAGCACGAAAACAGAAAGCAAAAAGAAAAAGAAGAGCAAAAGACAAATACGGAAATGTGGAGATAGCAGCTGATGATCAACAGGGAAGCACTGAAAAGACTTGAATTCGACAAGATACTTGGAAAGATGGGGGGGGCAGCCAATAGCGGGATCTCAAAGCAGGCTGTTCTTGATATCCTTCCACTTTCGACGAAGGATGAAATAGATAAGCGGTTCGGTCAGGTGGAAGAAATCCGCAGGCTCGACCGGGCTGGGGTTCCACTGCGACTTTCCCGGTTTGGCGATATTCTGCCGGTTCTGGACAAGGCAAGACCTGAGAGCGCGGTCCTCGACCCTCTTGAACTGGTGCTTTTCATGCCTGTTCTAAGAATCCTGTCGGCTATTTCCTCCCAGCTGGCATATCGGACGGACATTCCTCTCCTCCGGGATCTTACCGCTCATGTAACCGGTTTTCCCGATATCCTGGAACCGCTTGAGCAGTCTCTCGATTCCGAGGGGAATATCCTGGATACGGCTTCACATCTTCTCTTCGATCTGAGGACAAGAAAAAGAAACCTTACTGCCAGGATACGCAAAAGGCTGGAAGAGATCGTGCGGGATGACAGAATCGCGGTTTTTCTCCAGGATGATTTCATTACCCAGAGGGGCGGAAGATGGGTTATTCCCGTACGGATGGATTCCAAGGGGCAGGTTGCCGGTGTTGTGCATGATGTCTCAAACTCTGGGGAAACCGCGTTTGTGGAGCCTCTGGAAATCATAGGACTGGTCAATGAGCTGGAAAATCTGGTCGCGGAGGAAAAGGTGGAGGAGATCCGTATCCTTCGGGAGATAAGCGGTTGGATACGGGAAGATTCCGAGGATATAGAGTCACAATTCAACACTCTTGTATACCTGGATATGTTGAATTGCATTGCGCGTTTTGCCGGAAGTCTCGAAGCGCAGGTCCCGCTGATAACCGAGTCCGGTAAAATACGCCTGGTCCGGGCTCGCCACCCGATCCTGATGATGATGCAGAAGGACGGCAGTCTGCAAGACGTTGTCCCTCTGGATGTCGCCCTGGGCGGAAATGATTCGGTTATGGTGATAACCGGACCCAATGCGGGAGGGAAAACCATCTCCATCAAAACAGTCGGCCTTTTACATCTCATGGCCCAGTCAGGCATCCCCGTTCCCGCAGGCGCGGCTTCCTCGTTTCCGGTCATCGGCCGGTTGCTTGTCGATCTCGGTGATGAGCAGTCTATTGAAAGCAGCATGTCCACCTTTTCCGCACATGTTTCCAACATAGCGAAAATCCTGCGGGAGGCGGACTCCAGGACACTGATTCTCATCGATGAAATGGGGACGGGGACGGAACCTGTCCAGGGTGCGGCAATCGCCTGTTCGGTGTTGCGGGAATTACAGATAAAGGGGGCACTTGTTTTCGCCACCACGCATCTGACGGAGATTGCCGGGTTTGTCCACAAGACGGAGGGCATGATAAACGCGGCAATGGAATTCGATCAGCTGACATTTACCCCCCTGTACCGTTTGATAACGGGAGAGCCTGGCCAGTCGCATGCACTGGAAATTGCCAGGCGTTACGGTCTGCCAGAAAACGTCGTAAATTTCGCCAAAGGCATGCTCGGCCGTATGGACACGGAATTCCACAGTCTTCTGGCCGAACTCAAGGAAAAGCGGCGTCGTTGCGATGAAACCCTGGCCGGCCTCGAGCATAGGGAGATAGAGCTGGATGAGAAAGCGCGGCTTCTTGCGGAACGCCAGGCTTTGGCAGGGGAGGAGAAGCGGGGTATTCTGGAAAAAGCTTACCGGGAGGCGCAGGAAATAATTGCCGGAGCTAGAAGGGAAACCAGAGCCGTTCTCGAAGAGGCAAAACGGGAAAAGAGCCGTTCGGCATTGAAAAAACTGGATGAAGCGGAAAAGCTGGTTGAGAAAAAACTGGATGAGTTCCATCCGGAAGCATCCCTGTCGATTGATGAAATACGGGAAGGAGACACCGTGTTCGTCAGGTCGATAGGCTATGATGCCGTCGTGGTCAAGATTGACAGGAAGCAGAAAAAACTCAGGGTGAAGGCAGGGATGATGGATATCGAGGTGATGCTAGCCGATCTTTCACCGAAAAAGGGTAAATCAGCGCAGCCGGCGAAAAAGGCATCGCGACGCACGGTCCAGGAGGAAGAAAGCCCCTCCCGGGAACTTAAACTTCTCGGCCAGCGCGTTGATGCCGCCCTGGCGATGCTGGAAAAATTCCTCGACCATGCTTCCCTTGAGGGGATGAAAGAAGTTCGTATCATACACGGAATAGGGACGGGGGCGCTTCTTGCGGCGGTTCGCGAATACCTGGATGGTCATCCGCTCGTGGGTGAATTCAGGCCCGGCGAGCAGTACGAAGGGGGCAATGGGGCAACTGTTGTTACCTTGCGATAATCAAAAACCGGCAAGTTGCTTTTTTCATGGTTTATTCTTACGGGAGGTTGGCGTTGATCATTTCTCTCATTGCGGCCATGGCGGAAAACAGGGTCATCGGGCGTGGAAATTCCATTCCCTGGAATATTCCCGCCGATCTGAAACGGTTCAGGGCAATAACCATGGGGCATCCGGTGATCATGGGCAGGAAAACCTTCGATAGTATCGGCGGGGTGTTGCCCGGAAGGAAAACGGTTATCCTGACCAGGAACAAATTTTACGAGGCCGAAGGGAGCGTTGTCGTGAACAGCCTGCGGGATGCTCTGGACGCGTGCGAAAATGCGGGTGAAGTATTCATTTGCGGTGGCGGCGAGGTTTACCGGGAGGCGTTGCCGCTGGCGTCGAGGATCTACCTGACGGTCGTTCACATGAATGCGGATGGTGAAGTACGTTTTCCCGAAATCCCCGATGATTTCATGGAAGTGGAGCGGGAAGAAATGGTGACGGAACCGATTTTGTGCACCTTCATTCTGTTTGAACGGAGACTTTGTAGGTCCCGATTCCTGGCTGATTGAAGAGCGGACAAAAATGATTCCCGACTGTACCAGGGCAGGAAGCCGGAAATCGCAAAGTTGTGACTGGTTGCCTGTGGATGGAAATTTCCTTCAGAGTGTTACCAGTCACTGCCTTTACGGTCTCCGGTTCCCGGTTCCTTCAATCTTTAGAATGCTTTCTCCAGAATTTCCATTATGTCTTCCTTTTTCGGATCGCGCGGGTTAAAGATAGTGCTGATTTCCTTCAGTGCGTCATCGGCGATGCGAGTGAAAAGATCCCTGGATACCCCGGATTCTTTCAGGGACGGAATTCCAATTGATTGCGAAAGTTCCTTGATTGCCGCAACCGTTTCCTTTATGGCTTGTTCCTCATCCTTACCTGCGAAAGTAAGCCCCAAGGCAACACCGATATCGCAAATCCTGTCCGGAGCCGCTTCCGCATTATACTCCAGAACGTGGGGAAGAACCGCCGCACTGGCGGTGCCGACCTGCATTCCGCAATGCACGGCCAGCGGATGGGCAATGGAATGCGCCAGGCCCAGCGCAGCGGAATTATAGGCGAATCCCGCCAGCATGCTGCCGAGAAGCATATTGCTCCTTGCCTGCAAATCAGCACCGTTCAGCACCGATGCAGCCAGGTTTTCGCGTATCAGTACTATTGCTTTCAGCGCATTCAGATCCGTGGGAACGGAAGCATTAATGGACAGGTACGCCTCGATTGCATTGGACAATGCGTCCATTCCGGTTGCAGCTGTCACCGAAGAGGGCAGGCTCATTGTCAACAGGGGGTCAATCAGGGCGTATTTTGCACCGATGAATTGACCGCCGATCACCATTTTTTTTGACTTGACCGTATTGGTTATGATTGCAAAAGCAGTCACTTCACTTGCTGAACCGGCGGTAGTGGGAATTGCCACCAGGGGCGCGGCCGGCGTTTTTACCATATTGATGCCTTCATATTGATTGATCGGGGATTCATTGGTCAGCAGGACGCTGATTGCTTTGCCAACGTCCATTACACTACCCCCGCCGACGGCGACAACAACCTCGCATTCTGTTTCTCTGGCCAGTTTTGCCCCTTGTTCAACCAGGAGATCGGAAGGATTTGCCACCACGCCATCCCATTCGACAACATCCAGCCCGGCGTCTTTCAATGATGCGACGACAATCTCCGCAACACCCGCCTTCCTGACTCCCTCATCATATATGCAAAAAACCCGGTTAAGTTCCATGCCGAGCACTATGTGCCCGACACTCTGGGCACTCCCTTCGCCGAAAGCTATGGAACTGGGAATACTGAACTGAAATTGCACGGTTAAACCTCCTGAGATGTATATTTTGGGCGACACCGTAATTTCGCATATGAACTGACATTTCGTCAACCATTCACTTTTGAATCATGCCATTCTGCGGGTTTGTATCACACTGTTGTAATTCGAACTGTATAACCTTTGAAGAGAAGGTATGTTACGTAAGAATCGAATTTTAAAGATAAATTCGATATAGTAAATTTTTTTCTTGCATTACGTTATATATTATTCTATATTTCGATTACTCAATACTTCCCATTCCTCCTTATGACAGCCCCATGTTTCTCCCATGCATGGGGCTGTTGTATTTCTATCAATCAGACCGGCGACCACGTCTTCTTCCAAGTTCTTAGTGGAAATTGGAAATCGTAAATTAACAGGTTATGTCAGGGAATCAGATATCCTTCAAGCTGTGCAGTCAACTTCCATCCTCATGTTCCCCGTCAATTGCGGCTTCGGTTGCGGTCTGAATGCCTTTAGCCACTTCAGGTATTATTCCCATTTTCATGTAGAGTGGTCGTATCATACCGCGGATCGCGGGCAGCTTCAGGAAGAAATACAATGAACCGGCAAGGCATGAAATCCCGCCAATCATAATTGTAAACGGCGCGCCTATACGAGCGGCCAGCGCACCTGCCAGCAGGTTGCCGAAAGGGGCCATGCCCATGAAGGACATCGTGTAGAAACTCATCACCCTGCCGCGCTTGTCATCATCAGTTATGGTTTGCAAAATCGTGTTGCAGGCCGCAACCTGGGTTATGGCAGCGAAGCCGGCTATACAGAGCATCACAATGGACAGCCAGAGAACGTGGGACATTGAAAATGTTATTAATGCAATGCCGAACAGTACAGATGCTATTAATATGATTCTGCCGAGACCCAGAACGCTTTTTCGTGATGCAAGAAAAACAGCGCTGACGAAAGCTCCGGCACCGGAGGCGGTCATGAGGAACCCGTAGGTGTGAACACCTCCATGCAGGACTTTTCCTGCAAAAACCGGCATGAGCACGGTATACGGCATACCGGCCATGCTGAGAAGGGCGAGCATCGTCAGGAGTATCCTGATAGGCGCAAAACCAAGAGCATAGTTAAATCCCTCCCTTAGTTCATGAAGAACCGGATTTTTCCGGATTACATTTTCCGTGGGCTTCAGCTTCATAATCGCCAGCGCCCACAGGACCGCCAGGTAACTGACAGCGTTGATCAGAAAACAGAGTCCCTCGCCCAGGATGGCGATAAGCGCTCCTGCTATGGCGGGTCCGATCAGGCGGGCACCGTTGAACATCGAGGAATTCAGGGCTATGGCGTTTGCCAGGTCTTCTTTCTTTTCTATCATCTCGATGTAGAAGGAATGCCGGATAGGTATGTCGAAAGAGTTTACCATGCCCAGGAATATGCTGGCGGAGATAAGATGCCAGATTTGAATGGTCCCGGTCAGCACAAGTGCCGCCAGAATGAAGGCCTGCAACATTGACAGTATCTGGGTGAGCACCAGCAGACGCCTGCGTCTCACCCTGTCGGCCAGCACTCCCGCAAACGGAGATAGAAAAAAGGCTGGTATCCGGGAGCAGAATGCCACGACGCCGAGAAGGAATGCCGAACCGGTCATGCGGTATACCAGCCAGCTCATGGCGATCTGTTGCATCCAGGTGCCGATCAGGGATATTCCCTGGCCCATGAAGAACAGACGGAAATTCCTGTATCTGAGAGCCCTGAGGAGGATCTGAAGCGAAGCACTGCTTCGGGATATCCTGCTATTTGCCGTCATTTATATCGTCCTGTTATCAGTTTACAGGGTAGGTACGTAATCAAACCGGTTTGCAGGAAGTTGCTTTGTAAAGAAAAAGATATAGAATTATTTTCATATACTGTCGCCCCGGTGGAATCAAGAAAATAATATATTGGTTTAGGTGAGTTTCGCGCAATTCGAATCCTCAGGAATATGGTCTGGCAGTGTCTCCCGGCCATTCAGGATAAATCGAATCTTGAAAAGCAAATTCAAACCCCTGGATATTTCGGGGAAACCAAACAATGCCACGCCTCGAACATTGAACCGGACCATGTTCAGGAAGTCTTTAACTGGGTCACCGGTTGATGTGAAGTATTGATGCAAAGGAGGTATTGCCATGGAGCGTTATGGAAATCTGGAAATTATGATAGGGGGCAACCCGTGGTATTGTACGGAGTGTGGCTCGCCGGATCTGGATGACGGATGTACCAACCCGGCTTGCCTGCGGGCACGTCCGAATTCGCGTTTATCCCTGCCCCTTGCCATTCAGCAGCTTGCCATTCAGAATGGGTTCTGCTTTGAAAACAGGAAAACAGGATTTCTATTTCGATACCTGCGTTCCTTGCGCCGGTCGGTATCGATTCCTGCCGGGATCCGGGCGAAACATGCAGAAAAGCCGGCATGAAAAATAAAGTTGCCGGAGCAAAACCGGAATCCGTTGTTCACAATCATTTGAAAACTTCCGGATCAAGGTTATCAAACTGGTGGCAGTATTGATAATAACCGCCACCAGTTTGACAGTGGATGTAAAGGCTATTCCAGTTTCAATGCCACGAACAGGGACGAATCGCCGCGGCGCAGGAGAAAGCGGAGAAAATCCCCTGGTTTGCGGGATTCAATGGCCCTGTTGAAATCGTTCATCGTCATTATCGGTGCATTATCAATCTGAGCGATTATGTCTCCGGCGGCCATACCGGCTTCTTCGGCCGCACTTCCGGGGTTGACACGGCTAATGATAACTCCGCGTGTTTCTTTGGTTCCAATCCTGGCTGCTATTTCCGGGTTAAGCTCCGTTACGGCGAAACCCATTTTCCCCTGGATGGAGGCCGCCCCTTCTTCTCCCTCTTTCATCTTTTCTATTATTACGGTTTTTTCTTCAGTTTTTCCGTTACGGATTATTTTGACCAGGGCCTTCTTGCCCACCGGCAGATTTGCCGCAATGCGTGGAAGTTCATGCATCTCACGGATCGGTTTGCCGTCGAATTCGGTGATGATATCGCCACTCTTCAGACCGGCTTTTTCCGCGGGGCTGTCTTTCATCACCTGTGAAATCAGGACTCCGCTGTTTTCCTTGAGACCAAAGGATTTCGCCAAATCAGGTGTAATCTCCTGAACAGCCACTCCAAACCATCCTCTTGTCACTTTACCTGTGGCTTTCAATTGGGGGAGGATTTCTTTGGCCATGTTGATCGGTATGGCAAATCCGATTCCCTGTCCACCGGCAACGATTGCGGTGTTGATGCCGATGACCTCGCCTCTGGTGTTGAAAAGCGGTCCTCCCGAGTTGCCGGGGTTGATGGATGCGTCAGTCTGGATAAAGTCGTCGTACGGTCCGCTGCCTATTACCCGGCCTTTGGCGCTTACGATTCCGGCCGTTACTGTCTGGCCGAGACCGAAGGGATTTCCGATGGCCATGACCCATTCGCCGATTTCGAGTGCGTCGCTGTCGCCGAGGGGTGCAACAGGTAAATGACCCTTTATGTCGACCTTGAGCAGCGCCAGGTCGAGTTTCTTGTCCCCTCCCTTCACCACTGCCTTGAATTCCCTGGAATCGGAAAGCTTGACCTTTATTTCATCGGCGCCTTCTATTACATGGTAATTGGTCAGAATGTACCCGTCTTGGCTGATGATAAAACCGGAACCGAGGCTGCGCACCGTTTGCGGCCGGTTTGGGGCATTGTTGAAAAATCGTCCGAAAAAATCGTCAAAAGGATTCGAGCCACCGCTTCCGAAGGGAAGGGCAGACTGCGCCTGCGGGGAGATTACTTTCGTGGTGCTGATGTTTACCACTGCAGGTTCGCTTTTCTTCGCGAGCTCGACGAAATCCGGAAATACCGGTTTTGCCTGGGCGACGCCGCAGGAAATGATGAAAACCATTGCTGCGCTCATTGTGATGATTACTTTTAATGGTTGCAAAAATTGTTTAAGCATAGTGTCTCCTGTCAATTTGGCTTTGCATGCGGTACGGTTTCTGATTCTGGAATCGGAAGAATTTCAAAGCGGCAGCCACCATGATCAACGATTTTTGCTTTGACGGGATGATCTGGTGCCAGGAGCTGGTCCGCATGAAAAATGATGATAAAACAAGGTTGAAAAAGTCGATTCAGCACCGGGAATTGATGGGAGGAGCCCTTGCGGATTCAGGTGGCTCATGATTCAGGAGAGGAGGCTTGCTGCCCGTATTGAATGGAAACAAGGGGTTTTTCGGAAGGAAAGCGGAACAGGCCGCCACACAGGATGCCGACGGGACTTCCATCCTTTTCAGGAATTCGTCTGCTATCTTTTCCGGTCTTTCCGGTATGCTCTGATGGATGTGCCTGAAGGAAAGGCGCATGTCTTGGGCATGCGCCTTCGTGCAAGTTAAGGAAAAACATAATGCAACCGGTAAAATCAGAAGCATTTGAATCTTGTTCATATCAGGAACCCATCCAGTTCACAACTTTATCCCATATGAAAATAATTTGCAAATTTCCGCGGCAACAGCAGCCATATGACTGGATTTGCCGGAAAAACGTAATATATCCGGCATGCATAGCGGAAGGTGAATAACAGTAATGGTTCGTATTCTTTACTTAGCGACAAGGAGGGATAGAATAAACATTGTGGCAAGCCTGAAATGCGCAAAGAAAGGACAAAAACCATGAAGGTGTACGAGATTAGGGATTTTTCAATAGATGAACTGAAGGCTGTCGAGCGGCCCGTGCCGGAGCCGGGTCCCGGTCAGGTTCTGGTCAAGGTGTCGGCGGTTTCGCTCAATTACCGCGACCTGCTCGTTATAAAGGGTCTGTACTCCCGTAACCTGCCTTTGCCCCTCATTCCGTTTTCCGACGGAGCGGGTGAAGTGGTTGACACTGGCGAAGGGGTCAAAAGGGTCAAGGTTGGAGACCGGGTTGCCGGGGTTTTCATGCAGAAGTGGCTGTCGGGAGGGCTGGATGAAGAAAAGGCCAGGTCAGCGCTGGGAGGATCGATTGACGGAATGCTGGCCGAGTATGTGGTTCTGCATGAAGACGGCCTTGTCCATCTGCCGGAGCATTTTTCCTTTGAAGAGGGAGCTACGCTTCCCTGTGCGGCGGTTACTGCATGGCATGCAGTTATCGAGGAAGGCTTGAAGCCCGGGGAAACTGTTCTGACACTCGGCACGGGAGGGGTCTCACTATTTGCGCTCCAGTTTGCCAGGATTGCCGGAGCACGGGTGATCATCACTTCGGGTAGTGAAGAAAAACTGGCCCGTGTCAGGGACATGGGGGTAACGGACTGCATTAATTACAAAATGAACCCTGACTGGGAAAAACGGGTTAAGGAACTTACCGGCGGGGAAGGAGTAGATGCGGTTATCGAACTTGGTGGAGCAGGCACACTGCACAAATCGATCAAGTCGGTAAGAATGGGAGGGCGCATCAGCCTGATCGGGGTTCTTGCCGGCACTGACGGTGAAGTTAACCCTCTGCCTGCGGTCATGAAAAGCATCCGGGTTCAGGGAATTTTAGTCGGATCGCGAGAAATGTTCGAAGCTATGAACAGGGCTATCGGGCTTCATGGGCTCCGCCCGGTTATAGATAAAGTGTTTCCCTTTGCGGAAGCAAGGGAAGCCCTCTATTATATGGAGGGCGCCGCGCATTTCGGAAAGATCGTCATCAGTATCTGAAGTCGGACTGCAACTAAAGGCAGTGGTAATCCTGATATATTCAGCACCGGAATCTACCTGTGTCCGAAGTGTCCGCCGCCATGATGGCCGCCGTAATAACCGCCGTGATATCCTCCATAATGGCCGCCATGGGAATAGAACCCGAAGCCTAAATTGACGCTAGGATAGTAATAGCTATAGGGATAATAGTATCCGCCGTAATAGGGATAGGAATAATATCCGCTTCCCTGGTAATAACCGTCATAGCTGTAAGGGTAATAAACGCAACCTGCCGCAAGCAGCCAGACCAAGGCACATAAAAATATAATTTTTTTCATGGGCCACCTCTGTAACAGCTTGAATTTACATTAATTTTATCAGTAATGCGCGGTTTTGTCAAATTGCGTTACAGCTTGGTGCTTATACCCCCTCAAGCCATTCGTCGATCCGTTTCTGCTCTTCGGACCAACCGTCTCCCAACCGTATTTCGAGGAAGGCGGAAAAGAGGCTGTCGAAAAGCTGCATTCCCTGTTCGAGCACATACATCCTCTCATAAAAGACCGATTCTCTCTCGCTGATTTCGTCAACGGTATTGTCCTTTTCTATGCGGACCGACGGGGTCTTGAAGGAGCCGAAATGAAACATTTCACCTTTCAGGGTGGTTTTCCATAGGAGTTCGTCCTTCTCCAGGTGAATGGTTGCTTCCATGATCCGCTTGCCGGCGGAAAGGGCGGCGCGAACTTCGCTGAAATGATCCTGGGGACCGGCGGCGGTAATTTTCTGGATACCGGTTTCGCTCTCGCAGAAAAGAACCAGACGATTGTCGAGGTAAGCGGTAAATGGTTCTTTTTCCGGGCAGATACCGGGACGGCTGACGCGATATTCCGATGATTCGTTCAGTGTCCTGTAGAGAAGCCAGAGCAGAAAATCCCAGCCGATCCAGCGGTTGGCCTTTATCAGATCGAGAGCTGCCTGGGTGGAGGCCTGGTTGGCTTTGTGCAGAGAAGGGAGAAGTGTCTCATTGACCAGCTGTTCCGCCCGTGCGTAGGGATGAATTGCGACGAGCCTCAGACCGTCGAAGGTTTTCTTGAATTGGGTTTCAAAGAGTTCCACTACCGGTGTGGTCAGGGTAGTGAAGGTGAGTATACCGGAACGGGTGTCCCATACCGCGTCCCAGGTTGAAGGAACGGGGAGGGTTTTTGCCAGAAGCGATGCGCGGACCGCGTCCCGCAGCTCCTCGCGCTTCTGCTTCGGAACGCGGTTCAGTCCGGGATTTGCTGACAGGTATTCATGCTCCGCAACCTGTTGATAAGCCTTGAGAAGGGCGGCCGGAATGCGGCGCTGGTCGCGGCGCAGAGTGAAGACCAGGTAGTGGTCGCGCCAGAATGCGGCTGGCACTGAAAATTCGCTGTTCCGGTGATCATCCACCTGGACCCATCCGACGGAAAGCTCTGCCGCGCCCTGGTCGATAGGTTTGAAGCCGTCCCTGGCGAGACGCTCCGATGCCCACTGGAAAAGGTCGGTTGAAGGGGGAAGGTCACCTTCAACCTTGAAATTACAGATGTTTACGGTATTTGAAAGAATTCCCATTATGTTTCTCCCGCTCGTATTGATTTGGAAAGCTGCGAATGTTAACTGATAATCGCATGATAATCAAGGACCATGAGCGGGAGGTCAGGGATGTTCGATCAGTTGGATCAGCTCTTCTTTTTTTACTTCATCGACGAGAAACGAGCAGGCGGCAAAGCAGCGGTCGCGGGTTGCGCCTGAAACAATCGCCAGGAGCACCGTGTCGCATGACCCCACGATTCCCAGCCGATGCACGATCAGCACCTGATTCAGGCCGTACATTTCCAGCACCTTTTTTGCCAGGTTTTCAAGTCTGCCGTTTGCATCCGCAGTCAGGAGCTTCAGTTCCACCCTGGAGAAATCGGGGACCTGCTTGCCCGGTCTCTTGACCCGTCCATGGTGAAGGACGACCGTACCGCTGCAGTCGGTTTCCCTCTCCAGGAATGTACGATACAGATCCAGATGATCGAATGGTTGCTCGGTGGTATAGGCTGTTATCATAAATTCTCCTTATTTCTTGCGGGCAGGCCGACAAAGCATCGGTTGTGGCATGTTCCCATCCGATTATCCCCTGTTCCTCATAATACTCCAGACACTATTCAGAGTTAACCTCTCCAAGCGCAAACGCAGCAGCCTCCCTGGTTCTCGGGTGTGGCGAGTGCGTCAGTTCAATGAATTTGTCCACGAAAGACGCATCCCCCAGCTTGCCCAGTGACACGGTCGCTTCCGCGTCCAGCAGACCATCATTTTCATCGAGAAATGGAGCCAGGTATGGGGCAAGAGAGGGATCCCTGAAGTTCCCGAGCGCCGCGACCGCTTTTGACCTAATGGCGGAATCCGTATCATTAAGGCATTCGATAATGACCGGCAATCCCTTGGGGTTAGCCAAATCGCCCAGCACTTCCACTGCGACCGATTTTATGTCCGCTTCAGGCCGGGACGCACAGTAGATAAGCGCGGGGAGCACCTTCTCGCCGCCGATCCGCCCGAGGGCATAGAGCGCCCTGATCTTCGCCGCGAGGTCCCCTTTTTTCAGGGAATCAAGCACTTCCTCAAGCATTCCGACACCTTCGAGACGTTCCAGGGCCGCAGCCGCGGCGGTTCTGACTTCATCGACAGGGTCTTTCAACAGGGTTGCCAATGCCTCTTTTCTTCTTTTCAAACTATCTATAGTTTCCATGTCTGTATCTATTAGCAAAACTTCACGCTCCCGGCAAGATATAACTTTATTTGCAAAAGGCTGTTATTTCTTTACGAAATATTTTATGTTAGAAAATGCGTTTCCGATGATATGCCGGAAGGAGTAAACAAAGTGAAAAAAAACATCAAGGCCGCCCTCCTGTCAGGATTGGTTTTCCCGGGCATAGGACAAATATATAAAGGCAGCAAGATTAAAGGCTTGATCATTATTTTTGCTGTGAACATTCTTTTCTTCATCGCCTTTGCCCTTATAATCCGGGATATTTACCTGCTGTTCATTGCCGGCCACTTTACCTCGACAACGGATCCGGTAATAATGGCAAAACGCATTATCAGGGAAACCCCGGGCCTGAGCTGGCTTACCGGGAGTTTGATGTGTGTCTGGATTTACAGCATCGCCGATGCGCTATTTTCTCGTTCCGGAAACCGAAACTGAAAAAAAGGGCTCCTGTATCCGCGCTGTAAATGTTCAACAAATATATGATTTGACAAAGAACCCAGTTTTATGGAATAAATTCAGTAACTCATCAAGGCCCCGGTAAAGGGGCCTTGTCTGTTAAGAAAGCAACCGGAGAACGGAAATGATATATTCAAAAGTGCTGGCATCGGGGAGCAGCGTCCCGGACAGGGTCATCACGAACAGTTTTTTTGATTACCTGGTCGAAGACGCCGACAACTGGATTTTTTCCCGTACCGGCATCAGGGAAAGACGCTTCGTCCGGGAAGACGAAGCGACATCGGATTTGGCTACCGCTGCTGCAAAAGATGCCTTGAGCAGGGGTCGCCTCGATGCCCTCGATCTGGATTGCATAATCGTCTCCACATCGACTCCGGACATGATATTGCCGCCCACAGCCTGCATGGTTCAGAAAAGTATTGGAGCGAAAAACGCCTTTGCCATGGATATGAATGCCGTGTGCAGCGGTTTCGTCTACGCGGTCGATACCGCCGACTGCCTGATAAAATCCGGCAAGTACAGGAAAGTCCTGGTTATTGGCGCCGATACCTATTCCAAAATCCTCGATTTTCAGGATAAGACCTCATGCCCGCTTTTCGGTGACGGCGCGGGAGCGGTAATACTGGAAGCAACCACCGAGCGGAAAGGTATCCTCGATACGCTTGTCAGGAGCGACGGAAGCGGCTGGGAATTGATACAGGTCCCTTCCTCCGGTACGAGAAAACCGGTAACGAATGAAACCATAGCCTTGCGGGAAAACACCTTTAAGATGGATGGCAGAAATGTGTATATTTTCGCCACCGACATAATCCCGAAAATCATCGAGGAAGTAACGCAAAAAGCCGGTATCGAAGCGGCCGACCTCGATTACATAATACCGCACCAGGCAAATGTGAGAATTATCGATATCATTTCCAAAAAGACCGGGATCGCCAAAGAGAAATTTCTTCTCAACCTTGACCGTTACGGAAATACCGCTTCCGCTTCTGTGGGACTGGTCCTTGACGAAAACCTGAAAAACGGGACGGTTAAAGAAGGTGACCTGGTACTGATGATGGGCTTCGGCGGGGGGCTTTCCTGGGGCGGCATCCTCATGCAATTTTGAAAGACGGGGACAGAAGGCAGAATACAGGAGTCAGAATTCAGAATGTAGCAAAAATCACCCGGTTCTCTTCCGACTCCTGACTCCCTTACTCCGCGCAGCAAGACAGTTTCGACACATCCCTCGTGAACCCCTGGGCACATAACCGCAGCCCCTCTCCCATGGAAGGATAGACGTGCAGAGTACTTGCCAGATCCTCCACTGTGAGCCGGAAACGTATCGCCAGCGCGGCCTCGTTGATGAGCTCTGCTCCCCTGTGACAGGATAAGTGTACGCCAAGCAGCCGCCTCGTATTTTTATCGGCAATCATTTTTATGGCCCCCGCCGTATGTCCGGTAACATGTGCTTTCGGGATTGCGGAGACGGGCAGGGTGTTGCAGATGATCTCAAGGCCTGCCTTGATTGCCGAATCCTCGGTATGACCGATCAGGCCGACCTCCGGATCGGTAAATATGGTCATGGGCGTTGACAGATGGTCAATTTTGCATTCGCAGCCCGGGTTTAGCATGTTGTCGGCGGCGGCAATCCCCTCCCTCGCTCCGGCGGTTGCTATCATCATCCCGCCTGTGACGTCACCGGCTGCCCAGATGCCCGGGGCAGTGGTCCGCATAAGTTCATCCACCTTTATGAACCCGCCGCCGTTCACCTCGACACCGACATTCTCCAGACCGATCCCGGCGGAAGCAGGTGCGGTCCCGACTGCGACAAGAAGTCTTTCAGCCATAAATTCCTCTTGTCGGCAATCAATGACAGCATTTACCTTTACACCGGACGCTGTTCCGGAGACTTCCGAAATGACGACGTTCAGGCGGATGTCAAGCCCTTCCTCCATGAGCGCCTGCTGCAGTGCCAGAACCGGTTCCTGCTCCACAGCATGAAGAAGTCGCGGACCATGCTCCAGTACAGTAACCTTCACGCCCATACGGGCAAACATCTGTCCCAATTCAAGAGCTATCACCCCGCCGCCGACTACCACCACCGACGCCGGGAATTCCTTCAGCAGCAGGACATCCCTGCTGGTAAGATATTTGATCTCCTGGAGACCGGGGATATTAGGGACCCGGGGGAAGCCTCCGGTAGCTATCAGGATTTTGTCGCAACACAGTGTTTCATTACCGGCCTCAACGGTGCCGGGAGCGATAAACCGTCCCGTGCCCTTGACCAGCCTGAGTCCGGGTACGCCGTTCAGGACATCGAGATACTTTGTGGTTCGAAGATGTTTTACGACATCATTTTTGTGAGCCATGAGACGCTCATAATCAACTCCCTTTACCTCCAGGTCGAGTCCGATGCCAGCGCCGAGACGCGCTTCATGGCGAAAGAGGGCGGAATGAATCAGGGTCTTGCTCGGGATGCAGCCCCAATTTATGCATGTTCCCCCGAGAACACTCTTTTCTATCATGACTACCTTGGCTCCGAGCGCCTGCGCACGCAGAGCCGCGGCAAACGCGGTCGAGCCCGAACCCAGAATTACAATATCATGAGCATCAGCCATTTAAGAAACCTCCAAAGGATAATCTACTATATACTTTCCGGGGGACAAATCAATCCCGAATGAAATTGTTCATGAGTAAAAAAACCTACTGAGTGATTAATTAATTGCACGAATTCGGCTTTACACGGTATACCGCGCCCGTTATAGTGTTTACCATACGGAGAGGAAAATTTGCCATAAACTGACCAAAGGGGTAAATCATCAGATGGAATATATCAAAATATTGAAAAAATCCCTCCTGTTTTCCGGCCTCAACGAAGAGCATCTCGCGGATGTGGCGGCCATAGCCGCGAAAAAGACCTTTGCCAAAGGTGAGTCTCTATTCACCGAAGGTGAAAAAGCCGGAGGATTTTACCTGCTTGCCTCAGGCTCGATCAAACTGTGCAAGATTTCCCCCGACGGGAAGGAAAAGGTTCTCCACTTCGTACACCCCAACGAAACGTTTGCCGAAGCCGCCTTTTTCGGCGATGGCGCTTATCCGGCCGAGGCAAAGGCACTTGACAAAGGTGAAGCCCTTTTTTTTCCCAAAGAAGCCTTCATGGGTCTGTTGGAGAGAAACCCCCGTTTTTCCCTGAATCTCATCGTCTCACTTTCGCTGCTTTTGCGTCGTTTTGCCCGCCAGATAGAGGAGCTTTCTTTTGCCGAAGTCCCCGCCAGGCTGGCCGCATACCTTCTCGAGCTTGCAGACAGAAAGTCGACCTCTTACCAGGGAAAAACATACCTCGACCTGGAAATGAAAAAAGGGGAACTCGCCTCGCACATCGGCACGGTTAGCGAGACCTTGTCCCGAACCCTGAAGAAATTGAAGGAAGATGGTATTATCGATGTTGAGGGAAGTCGGGTAATTGTCCATGACATGGAGAGGCTGAAGCAGCTCTCGGGAAAGCAGGGCTGAAAAGCTTGCCGGTATTGCATCATATTGTGTTACAATAACACCATCTTGTTCTTCAAATCTCCGCCCGGAATTATCTTTTACCGGATCAACGCAGCCGGTATCACTGCACAATTAAATTCAGGAATCCAAAGATGAAAAATTTTGTCTCCGAGGCGCTGGAAGCAAACCTGGCCGCCACACGAAGCAAAAAAATCGAAATACCCGCCGAACACCAATGGTTTGTTTCCCTTTCGCAGACACACTTCGGCATCCATAAAAGGGCCGGTGAATTCATGATGGAATATCATCACCCGTTCACAAACCAGGAACTGGTGGTGGATTTCCTCCGGAAAATCGCCCTCGACGACACATGGTTCTACCTTGCTCTCCCGGAGCACGAAAAGGCTCTGGCCATTCTTGTGGATATCTTCGACGATCTGCTCAACCGCCCTCTGCCCGATCAGCAGCAGGAACGGGCCATGCAGACCTTCCTGGAATTCGGCGAATTGCTGTACAACGAGAAAGATGTAGCCAGGGGGTTGCTCAAGTCATTTATCGACATACTGCAGAAAACACTGCCTCTCAGCAGGTATGTCCTGGTGCGTTTCTCGGGGTTCATGAAGGGAAGGGTGCGCAGGCTGAGCGAGGACCCGGTTTTCGGGGAGGTAATAATCTCCCTGATGCGCTGCTCCCTGGCGGAAAACCTCGAGTTCTGGGAAATGAGCAGCGATGTGGAAGCCTGGCTTACCGGCAACAGGCAGATTTTCCATTCGGACATGAGCGGGCTCATACCTTATGTCGGCGGTCCCTTCTTCACCGAGGCAAGAAAAGAGCTGGCACAGGCGAAGACTCTGGATGAACTCAAGGGCGTGATGGATTTTTCCGCTATCGCAAACCGTTTCCGCGCATTTCTGGAAGAGCAGGAATCCGCCCTCGACCGCATTTACTACATTTTTTACCTTCTCAACCTGCCGGGCATGGGTCATCTGAAGGAGCACCTCCTCTGGGACCTGAACAGGATGCTGCGCATAGTCAAGAGCGAATGCAACGAACAGGAAATGCTCATTTTTATGGAGCGGATCTTCCGCCTGTTCGAGGCGCAGAAATCCGAACACATGAATACCCTGCTGGACTGCATTCTCACCCTAGGCAGGGAAGTTATCTCCCAGGACAACACCCTCATCATCAGTTATTTCATCGACAAGGTGATAGGGTTCGGCTTCGTCACCGGACGCGTCCATGGAGTAAACACGGACTGGCAGGTATGCGTCGACAAGAATCACGTCAAGAACATCCGCGTCTGGATGGAGCTGGTGGAATGCGCGCCGCGCAAGATGCTCAAGCTCCTATCGGCGCTGATCGTGAACCTTAGGGTCGGCGGGATTTTCATCTCCGATACCGACCTGTTCCAGCGGGACATAACGAAACTGCTCAACTCGGACATAAACCCCATTTACAAGATGATCAAGCAGCTGGCCCGCATCTTCCCCGTCTACTATAACGAAATCGGCGCCGAAGGCGAATTGCGCGAAATCACGACGGCAATGGACGAAGTGTCCATGCGCCAGGACCGTCTTATCCATTTTCTCCGCAAGCAGGTCCACACGGAGAGCAACAATACCCATATCGAACTGACCAGGAAGATTATCCGCTATTGGTATGACGGGAACAAAAAGGCGCTGAAGGATATTCTGCCGCGGGACGTCTACCTGTCCACCCAGCATAGCGGCAAATGGTTTGACCCGGTGCACGGGATCGTGACCCGGCTGTGTGAAAAATACGAAATGCAGCCGGAAGAGCTGCTTGACACCGATGACCTGGATCTCACGGAAGATCTCCGGGGCAGCGAGGAAAGCGACCGGATCCGCATCGGTAACCTGGTGGCCCTGAACAGGCTCCTGAAGGCGAAATACACCCTTGATTACCGCAACATCATACCGATACTGAAACTGCACAATTTCTTTACCGATGCGGAAATCGAACTTCTCGGCAGACTGCTGCGCGACAACGACCCCGAAGCGGCGCTCAAGCAGGTCTATCATTTCATGGACCGGTTGAAGAAGATCATTCTCAACCCCGAGGTATCCGAGGGATGGGAAAACATCTACTACAAGCGTCACATCGCGGCGGGCATCCCCTCCATGTACGGCAAATACCACGAAGCGAAATTCGAGGCGCTGGGGCTCACCTTCCGCCTGGAAAACCTCGCCTCCATGCTCGTGGAGAAAATGACCAGCCAGATCAACATGAACTATATCACCGCCAAATCTCTCCGGAGAATATCCGGGATTCTCGAACTGTTCCGACAGGGGCTGCTTCTGGATGGAGTCTACAATCAGGGATTCGATTCGAACCTGAAGATGTTCCAGTACAGCCTGACTTCCGCCAGCTTTTCCCTGGACCAGTTCGTCAATCTCTTCCAGTTCATGGCCCAGGACATCACGGCGATCATCAGCGAGTATTTCCTCCGCAACTACGACGCTCCGCTGAAAACCGTGATCACGCAGCAGAAAAGGGTTCTGCGTGCCTCCTCGCCGGATTCCGCGACGGAACAGCAGTTCATACATAAATACTGTGAAAAGTTCTACCGGGAGGTGCTTTCCTCGGCGTTTCTCATGCAGCAGCTGGACAACTTTATTTCCACCATTCTCAATACCCTGCACTCCATGGTGGGCAACCTTTCTCCCGAAGTGCTGCACAATGTAATGAGCTTCGATCCCGACCTGGTGATCAGCCCCATCAGCCAGGAAACGCCGGAAGTCGACAACCAGATATTTCTGGGAGCTAAAGCGTATTTTCTGAAGAAACTGTATTCCAACAAGTTCCCCATTCCGCCGGGATTTGTTCTCACCACAGAGGTATTCCGGCATCGAAGGGCGATCGGGCTCCATCCGGAGATGATGAAGGAAGTCCACGAAAGGATCCGCCTGGAGATCGGCAAAATTGAAGAACTGACCGGAAAGAAACTCGGCGATCCCGCAAACCCGCTGCTCTTTTCGGTCAGGTCCGGAACGGCTATTTCCATGCCGGGGGCGATGGACACCTTCCTCAACGTCGGAATGAACGATGAAGTGGCGGAGGGCTTTAGCCGCCGGATGAACATGGGGTGGACCGCGTGGGATTGTTACAGGCGCTTCATCCAGGGGCTGGGCATGGCCCACGGCATTCCCCGTGACGAGTTCGACCGGACGATCAACCAGTTCAAGAACATGTACTCGGTCGGCCACAAGATAGAATTCAGCCCGTCCCAGATGCGCGAGGTGACCTATTCATACAAGGAGCTTCTTGCCGAGAGAGGAGTTTACGTAATACAGGACCCGTTCCTCCAGCTCATCCAGGCGATCCGCTCCGCCCTGGACTCGTGGTACACTGAGCGCGCCAAGACCTACCGGAAACACCTGCAGATCGCCGAAGAATGGGGCACTGCCGTCATTGTCCAGGAAATGGTTCTCGGCAACCTGAGTTCCGAGTCGGGAACCGGGGTTGTATTTACCCATGACCCTCTGGAGGACAAGCCGGGCGTCAACCTGTATGGCGATTTCACCCTGTTCAGCCAGGGGGAAGACGTGGTCGCCGGCCTGGTACACACCCTTCCCATAGCGGAGAAACAGAGGAAGAGCATGACCGATAACGTGAAGATTTCCCTGGAAAAAGACTATCCGGAAATCTACCAGGAACTGCTGTTCCGCTCGAGGGAGCTGATCGAAAAATACGGTTTCGGTCATCAGGAAATCGAATTCACTTTCGAATCTCCAAGGAAAGAGGACTTTTACATCCTGCAGACCAGGGAGCATACGACCACGCAACAGGAAAAAATTCGAGTCTTCGCCGCCGACAGGAAATCCATGCAGTTCCTCGGCAACGGCATCGGCATCGGTGGAGGCGCCCTGAACGGCATCCTTGTCTTTACCATGGAAGACCTGGTGGAATCTGAGACCCGTTACCCGGGAATGAAACGCATACTTGTCAGACCGGACACCGTCCCGGACGATATCGACATGATCTTCGAATGCGACGGCCTTCTCACCGCCAGGGGCGGAGCAACCTCCCACGCGGCGGTAACGGCGGTGCGGCTGGGAAAAATCTGCATCGTTAACTGCAAGGTCCTGGAAGTAATCGAATCGGAAAAGAAATGTTTCATCAACGGCGTCGAATTCCATACCGGCGATGAGATAGCCATCGACGGCAGGCTGGGAAATATCTACAAGGGAAATTACCCTGTTGAATATACCGAAGGAAATTGATAGGCTTGGCTGATAGGAATCAAGAAGCTCCCCAGAGCTTCATCAAAATAAATCACGGCAAACGGAGGAGAACATGAGTGTAAGTGTAAAGGGCAAACGACTGCTCGGCATCAACGGACTTGGACGGATCGGCAAACTGACCCTGTGGAATTTCCTGCACCAGCGGCATTTCGACGGAATCGTCGTAAATATGGGGAGGGAAGTCGGCAAATCCGTAGATGATCTCGTTCAGGTAATGGAAACCGATTCCACTTATGGTTCGCTCAGCAAGTTCCTTTACGGTTACTCGAAAAAATGCGAAATCAAGCTGCTGGAAGACTCGACAAATCTCCTGTTCGATGTTGACGGAATGATGGTCAAAGTCCTCAGGGAGGCGAGAAACCCCAAAGATATAGCCTGGCGCAGGGAAGGGGTGCGGCTGGTAATCGACACGACCGGCCAGTTCCTGGACCCGACCGTCCCGGCGGACCAGAAAAACGGAAGCCTGCGCGGTCACCTGGAAGGTGGTGCGGAAAAAGTTATTGCATCCGCCCCTTTCAAGATCAAGGACAAATCGCTGAAGACTCCCGATGACAGTACCTGTCTCATATACGGAATAAACCATACCTCTTTCGATGCCGCTCGCCATCACGTCCTGTCGGCAGCATCCTGCACCACCACCGGACTGGCGCACCTGATCAAGCCGCTGCTTGAAACCAGGGAAACATCGAAGATTTTAACAGCTTCCATGTCGACGATCCATGCTGCGACCAATACCCAGAGCGTGCTCGATGCGCCTCCGAAGGCCTCCGCTTCCGACCTCCGCAAGAACCGCTCCATCATGAACAACATCATCCTCTCCACGACCGGTTCGGCTAAGGCCCTGGAGCAGGTATTGCCGGAGATCAAGCAGGTCGGTTTCATGGCCGATTCGGTCAGGATTCCAACCAGCACGGTTTCACTGATCATTCTCAACATCACCTTCCATACGCCCCTCGATGCCGCCGGCCAGCCCGTGGTTTCCCAGATTTTCCTGAACGAGGTCTACAAAAAGGCGGCCGACGGATCGCAGAAAGGGTTGCTGGTCTTCAGCGACAGGCAGAATGTCTCCACCGACATACTCGGTACACGGGCCGCAGTCGTTGTCGAAGGGCACGAAAACCATGCCCGTACCGGATTTGTCACGATACCGCCGGAAACCCTTGCTGCCGCGGGCGTGAAAGCCGACAAGGAAGTGCAGATTCCCGTCACCCATGCCAAGCTGTTCGGCTGGTACGACAACGAATTCGGCAGCTACGTGAACTGCCTTGGAGAATTGGCCATCTACATAGACAAGAATATGGGTTGACAATCTCCCGGACTTGAACAAAAAAGGCCGCTCCTTGAACAGGGCGGCCTTTTTCGCTAAGTGATTGTTTCGGGTTGAAGAATTGATGCGGATCATTTACACTTTAATGAAAGATTGCCCCTCAACACCTAGGCTGAAACATCGGCGAAATTCAGTGCATGTGTTCGAAAAATGGCGGAATGTTTCAGCGGAAGGAATATCAAGCATGGAAAACACGGGAAAATATCGCTTTTCATGGGAGCAACTGGGCGATCTGAAGCTGGGGAGGCCTAATCTTGGTCCGTCCACGAGACTGGAAATTTACCGGCTCATGCAGTTCAGTATTCGTGATGTAATCGAAAACGAATACGGCAGTGTGATCGCGGACAAGATCTTCCACAGGGCGGGTTATCTTGCCGGAATCGAGTTTTACAGGAACATGCTGGGAGAAGCCTCTTCATTCAATGATTTCGCCATGAATGCGCAATCCTCACTCCGTGAAATGGGAGTCGGCATTCTTCGTTTCGAAGAGAGTGACCTGAAAAACGGTAGACTGGTAATTACGGTTTCCGAGGATCTCGACTGTTCGGGCCGCCCTGAAACGGGCGTTGAGGTGTGCACGTTCGACCAGGGTTTTATTGCAGGTCTGCTCAAGGGATTTACCGGAAAAGAGTTTAATGTCAAGGAAGTCGACTGCTGGTGTACCGGCGGCAAGACCTGCCGGTTTTTGGCCGAGACAACGGAATGATCACCGGAGTCCCCGACTATGGATGATAGTACCAGAAAAATTCTGCAAGAAATGGCTTCCGGCCAGATTCCCGGTGAAATAAAGCCGGATAGCGAATACGCTCCGGAAATCGAACATCTCAAAAAATATTTTGCGTCCCTGCAAAATTTCGCCATGTCCTTGTGCCGCGGGGATCTTTCCCAAACGCAGGAAATGTTCGGAGGCCCGATCGCCGGTAGCCTCAAAGCTCTCCAGGCAAATCTCCGTCATCTCACCTGGCAGGCTAAACAGATCGCCGACGGTGATTTCAGCCAACGGGTCGATTTCATGGGAGAATTTTCGGAAGCTTTCAATACCATGGTCGAAAGGCTCGCCGCCATGCGGGAAAACCTTGTGCATCTCAGTACTCACGATGCCCTGACAGGTCTTTTCAATCGCGCCTGTTTCGATGCCGAATTCGAAAGGCTCAGCCATGGGCGCGATTTTCCGGTCAGTATTATCATGGTCGACATCAACGGCTTGAAGAATGTAAACGATCTGCAGGGACACTCCGCCGGCGACCTTCTCATCAGGAAGGCGGCCGATGTCCTGAGGTCAGCGGTTCGCGCCGGTGATATCGTTACTCGTATCGGAGGCGACGAGTTTGCCATCCTGTTGCCGAAGACAACCGCGGATACTGCGGACGAAATAGTATTGCGTATCCGTTCCTGTGCCCGAACAAAAGAAAATAGCGTACCGCAGGTGTCTCTGGCGGTTGGAGCGGCGACTGCCGACAAACACGGCACTATGCAGCATGCACTCAGAGAAGCGGATATGCGCATGTACCAGGACAAGGCCGAAATCAAGCGGCAAATATCCGCTGCTTAATTGTTCCAAGAGACCCGGAATAGACAATCATAACTTTTTATCCTGTATTCGGCAGTTGCAGGCATCCTCCGTTCGCTCCGGAGGCCTGTATCTGCTGCTCTCTAAGCTCATTTCGCTACAGCCGATAAACTCACCCTTCGGGTTCAGACAATATCGGCTGTCCACACTCCATTTCGCCAAGAGCAGCAACGAAACAGGCCTGAGTTGCTTACTGCGGACACCTCCAACTGCCGTTTTTGGGTTTATATCTCGCCATCAGCCTATCTTTGCCGTATATTCAATCACAATGTTTTTGATGCTGCCTCGCTACTCCCGCGGTTTCGTTAAATCTGGAACGTCAAGTCTGACGGGACCCGAGAGCATAATCCCGTATATCCGATTGTTCCAGATCCCGGAATAAGAAAATAGAGAACCCGTTATCTGCCGTTTTCGCCGATGATGTATCCGCCGAGTGCGCCAGCTGCGCCACCGACTGCCGCCCCGACCGCCGCGTTGCCGCCGGTTATGGCCCCAAGCGCGGCCCCGCCTGCGGCCCCTATGGCCCCGCCGCTGAGGGTGGTCTGCTGCGTTCTCGTCATTCCGGCACAGCCGGACAGGGCGCAGATTGCCAGAATTGCCAACATATATTTTGCCGTTTTCATTTCATTTCTCCTTTTTTCCCAATTGGTCAGGCTCAGGGATCGGTCATGGACTATGGCAGCGAGGTAATGCGTATCTCCACCGGACCTTTCCAGCTTTCTTCGCGACACCGGAATTACTGAAACGCAAAAAGCCGGGCCGCCTTCATATCCTGTTCGATATTTCGGCAACCCGGCTGTCTCAGGGAGACCCTTTGGGCTTTCCGCCCCATCCTCACGGATGGTTGAGTATTATCGTCTATCACTTGTACCGGTATCTGCTGATTGCGGATTTCTAACATATGGCGCCAAAATAGTCAAGGAAATGCAGAAGATGACTCCCCGCTGAGGCTTCACCACCATGCTTATGAATACGGGTCCCTTTGACAGTTACCCGGTTTTCAATGCAAATTGACCTATTTGCTACTCATGCGGCTTATCCATATGACCAAACATTCATTTTCTAAGCGCAGAAAATGTGTTAGACTCAGCGGAATTTCGGGCTTTTGAACAGGGAGAGGAGAGAACCGGTGAGCAATTCATTTTTCAATCTGTATAATCATAATTTCATTCGGGCTGCCGTGGCAAGCCCCGATGTGCGGGTGGCGGACCCCGCTTACAACGCGGCGCAAACCGTTGTCATGATGAAGCAGGCCATGGAGAAGAAGGTCCTGTTGGCCATTTTCCCGGAACTCGGTTTGTCCGCCTATTCCTGCGATGACCTCTTCCATCAGCAGGCCCTTCTGAACGGCTGCCTGGAGGGGCTCGACAATATTGTCACTGAATCCCGCGACATCTCGGTGATTACGGTGGTGGGCCTGCCATTGCAGGTTCATGGTATGTTGTTCAATTGCGCTGTAGTACTTTATCGCGGACGTATACTCGGCGTTGCGCCCAAAACTTATCCTCCCAATTACCGGGAGTTTTACGAATTGCGCCAGTTTGTACCGGCACCCTATTCCCCGGTCGACACCATCGACCTCCTCGGACAGCAGGGGATTCCGTTCGGTAACCGTCTCCTGTTCAAGGTCGAAGAACAGCCCCTCCTCACCTTTTTTGCTGAAATCTGCGAGGATGTCTGGGTGCCCATTCCCCCATCTACCCATGCGGCACTGGCCGGGGCCACCGTCCTGATAAACCTTTCAGCCTCTAACATCACAGTCGGCAAAGCAGACTACAGGCGACAGCTTGTGGGCAACCAGTCCGGACGATGTCTGGCCGCCTACCTCTACAGTGCTGCCGGGTGCGGTGAATCAACGACAGACCTGGCCTGGGACGGACACGGGATGATCTACGAGAACGGCAGCTGCATAGCGGAATCGAAACGTTTCTCTTATACCCCGCAACTCGTTGTGGGGGATATAGACCTCGACCGCCTGGCTCAGGAAAGGATGCGGCAGACGAGTTTCGGACAGACAGTGAGAGAATATCGCGATGAGATAGCCGGGTTCCGCTCAGTGCGTTTCAGCGCCGAACTTCCCGGTGCGGGCATCCTGCTTCTCGAGAGGTTGTACGAGCGTTTTCCCTTTGTTCCCAGTGACCCGGCAAGAAGGGATGAACGGTGTCACGAGGTTTATGAAATCCAGGTGCAGGGTCTGGTAAAGCGTTTCAAAACCACCGGCGCCGATAAAATGATCATCGGCGTCTCCGGGGGGTTGGACTCCACCCAGGCGCTGCTGGTATGCGCCCGAGCCATGGATGTCATGGGATTGTCGCGTTTCCATATTCTCGCTTATACGATGCCGGGGTTCGCCACCAGCCAGCGGACCCTCGACCAGGCGCGCGAACTGATCAGAACGGTGGGCTGCACCTACCACGAAATCGATATCCGCCCGAGCTGCATGCAGATGCTGAAGGATATCGGGCACCCGTTCGTCGAAGGAAAGCCGGTGTATGACGTAACATTCGAGAATGTCCAGGCGGGTGAAAGGACCAGCCACCTGTTCCGTCTGGCAAACCAGTACGGAGGACTTGTTGTCGGCACCAGCGACCTGAGCGAGCTCGGGCTCGGCTGGTGCACCTACGGAGTTGGGGATCACATGGCCCACTACCATGTCAATGCAAGTGTCCCCAAAACACTGATACAGTACCTTATCCGCTGGGCTGCCATGACCCATCAGCTCGGACCGGAAGTGAGCGTCGTGCTCGAGCAGGTTCTGGAAACCGAAATCAGCCCTGAACTGGTTCCAGGGGATGAGCATGCCGGCCAGCCGGTCCAGCGAACCGAAGACATAGTCGGGCGATACGAGCTTCAGGACTTCAACCTTTATTACACTCTCCGTCTCGGCTACCTGCCGTCCAAGGTTGCCTTTCTCTCCTGGAGCTCCTGGCGCGACAAGAGCCTCGGCCTGTGGCCCGACATCCCCGAGGACAAGCGCCACCAGTACACTATCGGCGACATCAAGCGCTGGCTCGGTGTTTTTCTCAAACGCTTTTTCAAGACCAGCCAGTACAAGCGCAGCTGCATGGCCAACGCACCGAAGGTCGGATCAGGCGGGTCACTTTCCCCGCGCGGCGACTGGCGAGCCCCCAGCGATGGCGAGGCAACGGCCTGGCTTGACCAGATGGCGCAGATACCGGAAACATTCCCCGAATAATCAGGCGGGAAAATTTTCATGTGCTCCTTGCAGCGACTGATCGACATGCATTGTCATTGCGCCGGAACAGGTGCCGGAGAAAGCGGCTGTTTTGTTTCTCCGGCGCTCCGGGGCAGCTGGAAATACTCCATCTATCTCAGGGCTTTCGGCGTCGGAGAAAAAGAACTGCTCAGAGAAGGAGACGGACTGATTCTCAGCCGTCTCTCGGAACGGCTTGCCGGATCACGCAGGGTAGCTGCGGCTGTCATTCTGGCCATGGACGGGGTCGTCGACTCCGGAGGCGCTCTTGACCCCGGCGAAACGGAGATATATGTTCCCAATTCCTTCATCGCCCGGGAAACCCGTCGTTACCCCAATCTTCTATTCGGCGCGAGTATCAACCCCTACCGCAAAGACGCCCTTGAACAACTGGAGGAAGCGGCGGCCAACGGCGCCATACTGGTCAAATGGCTCCCATCCATCCAGAGGATCGATCCCGCTGATGGAAGAATCACCCCTTTTTACCGGCAAATGAAAGAACTCGGCATTCCTCTCCTGACCCACACCGGAAACGAGCATTCCTTCACCAGGGCGTTTAACGAGTTTGCCGACCCGCAGCGGCTCCGGTTGCCCCTGAGCATGGGCGTCACAGTGATCGCCGCCCATGCCGCAAGTAACGGCCGCAGCATGGGTGAGCCCAATTATCTGCGATTTCTCCGGCTGGCAGGGGAATTTCCCAACCTTCTCGCTGATGTTTCCGCTCTTACCCAGATAAACCGGCCAGGTCATCTCACCCGACTGCTGAAACGGAGGGAATTGCACGGGCGCCTGCTGTACGGCTCCGACATGCCGCTTTTGAATACCGCCATTGTTTTGCCATTGGCGTTCCTGTTCCGCATATCGTTGCCTCGCATTATTGCCATTTCGCGAATCACCAATCCATGGGATCGCGACGTTGCCCTCAAGGAGGCGCTGGGAATGACCGAACGCATGCTGGGGGAGCTGTGCAAGGCCTGATGAATGGCAAGCCCCGGGTTTCTGACAGGCACTGCTCAATCCGAAAAACGATGCCGTGAATCCACGTGGATGTTACGTATTTGTTAGTTATTTGGGATTTTATATTGACTTGACTTGAATTCTGGTGTAATTTTGCCTCCGTCCAAAATTTGATTCATCCGGGATACACGATAATACTAAACCATCCGTGAGGATGGGGCGGAAAGCCTACTGGGTCTCACCGAGACAGCCGGGTCGCCGAAATATCACAAAGATATTCAGCCCCGGCTTTTTTGTGTCCGAAATTTCCGGTTCCTGAATAAAACAACAAGGGAGATACGATAATTATGAAAAAGCTTCTTTTCGCTTTTTGCCTGTCACTGTTTTTGATGACATCCATCGCGGGTTGCGGCAGTGGCTCGGGAGGGAGCGGTGCCGCCGCGACGACGACCACCGGAAGCACACCGGGTTCGGGGGATAGCTCCGCCACCAATGGCGGGAGCTCGTCTACCACGTCAAATGCCGCCGTCGGCGTCGTAAATCTCGCCTGGGACGCACCCACAAACAGCGACGGAACGCCGGTGTCGAATATCACGGGGTTTAAAGTGCATTACGGGACATCGTCCAGAAACTATGACAAGACGGCAGATACCGGTATGCAGACAACCTTTTCGCTCAGCGGGTTGGCGCCCGGCACTTATTATTTTTCAGTTACCAGCTATGACTCGTCAGGAACAGAAAGCACTTTTTCCAATGAAGTAAGCAAAACCGTCCAGTAGCGTGTCGCGGGAATCCTCCGCAACCGAATCGTAATTGACACTGGCACCTTGGAGATTTGCGGCCCGAGTCATCGGTCCGCAAATCTCCTGATAAGCCATCCGGCTATCGACTTGTCGGAGAACGTGGGCGGCAGGGCAACTTTTTCGAACCACCGCGCATCTTCCAGTTCATTCATATCGACGACAACCCCGCCGCTTTCGTAATCGGCCGAAAAGGCCGCCATGAGCTGGCTGGGAAACGGCCAGCTCTGGCTTCCCAGGTATTGCATGTTCTTCACCAGTATGCCGGTCTCTTCTTTCACTTCCCGAACGACGCACTCTTCAAGGCATTCGCCGAAATCGCAAAAACCAGAGGGAAGACTGTAATATCCCGCCGGCCATTCCGGCTTGCGGATCATGAGCAGCGAGTCGCCTCGCGTGACCAGTGCTATTGTGCACGGATAGACATTCGGGAAATGATGGTACCCGCAGTTGACGCACTCCTTCCCCATGTCCCTGCGATCCTGGCAGTATTACCCCCGCAGCACGGGCACCTCAAACTGTTGCGTTCCCATTTGGCTATCTGTTGTGCAAGTCCCGTTACAGTCAACAGTTCGTCATCGATACTTTCCCTGAGGAAAAGAAGCAGAAGTAACTCCCCGGCAAACCCGGGTGGAAGCTCGATATCGCTATCAATCCTGAGCAGCCGCAGCGGCCTGTCTTTCCATCTTCCCAACGAAACTGTTTCCCCACTCTCCTTCAGGAATTCGGGAAGCTCACCTTCAAAAAGTGAAAGCTCCTCGCCCGATTTGCGGAAAACCACGTAGTCATCCATTACGATAACCCAGAATCCCGGTTCGACCGTTTCCTCCTCTCCCGGTTTCAACGGAAAATATGATTCCCTTATTACGTTACTGTTGAACGGCAGGTTTATTGCTTCAGGATACTCCATGATTCCCTCCCCCTGATCGGCAGATGCCAAACAATCCCACAAACTGATGTCGACAGTATACTGTAAAATTACGTGTAAATCTGCACCATACAAATTCAGAAGGTATAACGGCGCAATAAAAAATTCATTGGATAGCTTGACGGGTGAAGCGCTTGAAAAGCGCGTATAAAAACAACAGCGGGAACAGTCGATGAAGCGATGGAAATTTTGAAGGATGGGGAAAAAGTGGCCGTTGTCCGGTTTTCTGCCTTTCATGGGACCGGCCCTCGTGGCCAGCGTCGCCTACATTGATCCGGCCACAGACGGAAAGGCCGGTATGGAAGCTTTCTGGTCGGGAAGTGCCACCCCGAACGTGACCAGCCGCACTTCCATTCCCCATCTGCTTGTTCCCGTGAATGAAAAGAGGGAGAAAGAGTGACAATTCCCAAAAGTTGATGCATTTTTCACGGAGAAAGACCCCGCTTGCCCGGCTTGCCTTTCCAGTCTGAAAAAAATACCTGATTACATCGTCCCGCCGTGCTATATTGACCCTGAGATTTTGAGCTTTTTCCTGAATTTCTTTACATTTACGGACAAGCTCTGATTAAGGGGATATAGATGAAACTTCTCAACCACCTCAATCCTGACCAGAAAAACGCGGTACTGCACGGTGAAGGGCCGCTCCTGATCCTTGCCGGAGCCGGCTCGGGCAAAACCAGGGTCATCGTCCACCGGATCGCCATGCCTGATCAGGGAGCGGGGTGTTCCCCCCAGGCAGATCCTGGCCGTCACCTTTCACCAACAAGGCCGCGGGGAAATGCGGGAGCGGGTGGAGAAGCTTCTGGGCGGAGGGGAAACTCCCCCTCATATCCACCTTCCATTCCGCCTGCGTGCGCATCCTGCGCCGGGAGATCGGTCGCCTGGGGTATGACGGCAACTTCACCATCTACGACGACAAGGATTCGGATAAACTTCTCAAGGAGATTCGTCGGCGAAATGAACCTGGACGAGAAGACGTTCCCCGCCAAGACTGTTCGCCGCGGCCATCGACGACTGCAAGAACGCGGACACCTGCCCGACGACCTGCCGGCCGGCGACTATTTCCAGGATAAGGTGGCGACGGTCTACGCCGCTCTACCAGGAGCGGCTGAAAAAGTGCAACGCCCTCGATTTCGACGACCTGATGCTGCTGACGGTCAGGCTCTTCGAGACAGCGCCGGAGGTCCTGGACCGCTACCGGGAGCGGTTCCGCTGGATCCTGGTGGACGAGTACCAGGACACCAACCCGATCCAGTACCGGCTGATCAGGCTCCTGGCCGGCGAGCGGAAGAACCTCTGCGTGGTGGGGGACGACGACCAGTCCATCTACCGCTGGCGCGGCGCCGACATCAGGAACATCCTCGACTTCGAGAAGGACTTCCCCGGCGTCAAGGTGGTGAAGCTGGAGCAGAACTACCGCTCCACCCGGACCATCCTCGCCGCCGCCGGCAAGGTGGTGGACAAGAACCGGGGACGTAAGGGGAAGACCCTCTGGACCGAGAACCCGAGCGGCGAGCAGATTGTCTACCGGCAGGCTAGAGAACGAGCACGAGGACGAGGCCCGTTTCGTCTGCCGGGAGATCGGTGCCCGGCTCTAGCGAGCGGGACGACAACCTGGCGAGACTGGCGGTCTTCTACCGGACCAACGCCCAGTCGCGGGTGATCGAGAGACGCCTGATGGCGGACGGTATCCCCTACCACATGGTGGGGGGCTGCGGTTTTCTACGAGCGGATGGAGATCAAGGATATCCTCGCCTATCTGAAAGTCCTGGACAACCCGGCGGACGAGATCGCCCTGAAGCGGATCATCAACACCCCGCCGCGCGGCATCGGCCACGCCACCATCGACAAGGTGGCCGAGCTGGCTGCCGGAAACGACACCACCCTCTACGAGGCACTGCCATGCGTCAGCAATCCGGCAGTTGCTCGGCGCCGGCCCGCGGGGGAAGCTTGCCGCCTTTACCGCGCTCATGGACGGTTCCGGACGCGGGTGGACACGATTCCGCTCGCGAGCTGGCCGCCGCCATCATCGAGGAGACCGGCTATGCGGCCGCTGAAGGAGGAGCGGAGCGACGAGGCGCAGCGACCGGCTGGACAACCTCCAGGAACTGATCACCGCCCTGGAGGAGTTCGAGCGGAGCAGCGAAGAGCAGACCCTCTCCGGCTTCCTGGAGCAGGTGGCGCTGGTCTCCGACCTGGAGCAGGGGAGAAGGGGATCCCGCTCCGTGACCCTCATGACCCTCCACGCCGCCAAGGGGCTGGAATTCCCGGTGGTGTTCATGATCGGCATGGAAGAGAGGCTTTTCCCCATGTCCGCTCCCTGGAAGACCCGGAACAGATGGAGGAGGAGCGCCGCCTCTGCTACGTGGGGATGACCCGGGCCAAGGAACGGCTCTATCTCACCAATGCCCGCAGGCGGCGGATCTTCGGCCAGGAACAGTGCAATCCCCCCTCACGCTTCATCGGTGACATACCTGAGGATCTGCTCGATCTGGAAGATGAATACCAGCCCGCTTTCGGCTTCGATTACAACCGGGTTCGCCATGAGTCGTCGCCCGGCGGGCCGGCTGTCCCGAACAGGACTCACAATCACAACCTGGAGTCGGTTCTTGCGGCCGGGGCTGATCCCGTGATGGTCAGGGAAGTTGAGGTTATCCCGGAGGAATCCGGAGAAGTATTCGTCGGCATGAAGGTCCGTCACGGTAAATTCGGGGTGGGCACGATACGCCTTCTGGAAGGCCGGGGCGATGACCGGAAAGCCGTGGTCTGGTTCAATTCGGTCGGCCAGAAAAAACTCCTGCTCCGTTTCGCCGGGCTGGAACGGGCGTAGATATTGTTTTTCACAGGCAATCGTGCTACAAATATGCATTTAAAATTATAACCTTAATCAACATCGGAGCAATCGATGAAAATAACCAGAGAAGAGATAGAGTATGTGGCGAAGCTTGCCCGGCTGGAACTCACCGAGGCGGAAAAAGAGACGTTCACCGGCCAGATGGACGCCATTCTCGCCTATGTGGACAAACTGAACGAACTCGATACCGACGGCATTATTCCCACCTCCCACGCGGTCCCCATGGAAAACGCCTTTCGGGAGGACGTGACCGCCCTCCATCGGCTCGACAACGCCCTGGCGAATGCGCCCGACCGGGTGGAGAGCTTTTTCCGGGTGCCGAAGGTTATTGAATAACAGGACTTAGCGGCCAGGTTAGTCCGGTGGTGGCCGTAATTTGGAGATATCTGATGGAACTTTTTGAGCTACCATCCATGAACTGCACGACAAGCTGAAGAAGCAGGGAAGTATCTTCCGTCGAGGCGACCCGGGCGATCCTCGCCGCGCATCGAGGCGGTGGAGGACAAGGTCAGACGCCTTCATCACCGTCACCCCGGAAGAAGCGCTTGCAAAACGCCGAAGCGGCAGACAAGCGGATCGCGGCGGGAGATATGGATGTGCTGACCGGCATCCCCGTGGCGCTCAAGGATATCTTCCTCACCAAGGGGATCCGCACCACCTGCGCCTCGCGCATCCTCGACAATTTCATCCCCCCCTACGACGCCACCGCGTGGCGAAGCTGAAGGAGCGGGGGCATCGTGCTGGTGGGCAAACTGAACCAGGACGAGTTCGCCATGGGCTCCTCCACGGAATCCAGCGCCTTCGGCACAACCCGCAACCCCTGGGACCCGGACTGCATCCCCGGCGGCTCTTCCGGCGGCTCGGCGGCGGCCATCGCCGCCCGCCAGGCAACCGCCACCCTCGGCACCGACACCGGCGGCTCCATCCGCCAGCCCGCCTCCCACTGCGGCTGCGTCGGGCTGAAGCCGACCTACGGCCGGGTCTCCCGCTACGGCGTGATCGCCTACGCCTCCTCCCTGGACCAGGTCGGCCCCATAACCCGCGACGTGGCCGACTGCGCCGTCATGCTCGGCGCCGTGGCCGGCTACGACCCGAAGGACTCCACCAGCGTCGATCTGCCGGTCCCCGACTACCGAAAGCGCTGGTCAACGATGTCAAGGGGCTCAAGATCGGCCTGCCGAAGGAATATTTCATCGCGGGGCTCGATCCGGACGTGAAGAAGGCCATGGACGACGCCATCGCCACCTATAAGGCCCTCGGCGCGGAATTCCTGGAGATCTCCCTCCCCCACACCGATTACGCCGTCGCCACCTACTACCTGATCGCCACCGCCGAGGCCAGCTCGAACCTGGCCCGCTACGACGGGGTCCGCTTCGGCCACCGGACCGCCGACGCGCAGGGGCTGCTGGAGATGTACATGAAGAGCCGCGCCGAAGGCTTCGGACCGGAGGTGAAACGGCGGATCATGCTCGGCACCTATGCCCTCTCCTCCGGCTACTACGACGCCTACTACCTCAAGGCGCAGAAGGTCCGCACCCTGATCATGCAGGATTTCATCAGGGCCTTCGAGAAGGTGGACGTGATTCTCACCCCGGTGGCGCCGACCCCGGCGTTCAGGATCGGCGAAAAGACCGAGGACCCGCTGCAGATGTACCTGTCGGACATCTTCACCATTCCGGTCAACCTGGCCGGCACCTGCGGCATCTCGGTCCCCGCGGGCCTGAGCGGCAGCGGCCTTCCCATCGGCCTGCAGCTGATCGGCCGCCCCTTCGGCGAGGAGACCATCCTCCGCGCGGCCTATGCCTTCGAGCAGGCGACGGAGTGGCACACAGCTGAAGGCAGCGATATAAATATCCGTGAATAGTGGCATAGGCTTGCACTGCCTCAGGAGTCGCATGCACGCAGACGCCCCTACATAATTTGGAGAATTCATTATGAAATACCAAGCCGTCATCGGGCTCGAAGTCCACGTCCAGCTGTTGACCAACTCAAAAATTTTCTGCGGCTGTTCCACCCGATTCGGCGCGGAGCCCAACTCCCAGACCTGCCCGGTCTGCCTCGGCCTTCCCGGCGCGCTGCCGGTCCTCAACAGGAAGGTGGTGGAGTACGCCATCAAGGCCGGCCTGGCCACCAACTGCAGCATCGCGCCGCGCAGCATCTTCGCCCGCAAGAACTACTTCTACCCCGACCTGCCCAAGGGGTACCAGATCAGCCAGTTCGAGCTCCCCATCTGCCAGAACGGCCACCTCGACATCGAGGTCGAGGGGTGAAAAGAATCGGCATCACCCGCATCCATATGGAGGAGGACGCCGGCAAGCTGGTGCACATGGATGACCGGTGCCGGGGAGCGGTCCGGCGTGGACCTGAACCGCGCCTGCACGCCGCTTCTGGAAATCGTCTCCGAGCCGGACATCCGGAGCGCCGACGAGGCGGTGGCCTATCTGAAGAAACTCCACCAGATCGTGGTCTACCTGGGGATCTGCGACGGCAACATGGAGGAGGGAAGCTTCCGCTGCGACGCCAACGTCTCGCGTCATGCCGGTCGGATCGGAACTTCGGCACCCGGGCCGAGACCAAGAACGTCAACTCCTTCCGCTTCGTCAAGCAGGCCATCGAGTACGAAATCGAGCGGCAGATCGACATCCTCGAGGAAGGCGGCAAGATTGATCCAGGAAACCAGGCTGTTCGACCCGGCCACCGGCACGACCCGCTCCATGCGCGGCAAGGAAGAGGCCCACGACTACCGCTATTTCCCCGATCCCGACCTGGTGCCGCTGGTGATCGCCGACGACTGGGTGGAAGACTCCGCGGCGCCCTGCCGGAACTGCCGGATGCAAAACGGAAGCGCTATGTCGACGAACTGGGTCTTCCCGAATACGATGCCGAGGTGCTTGACCGCCTCGCGTGAACTCGCCGAATACTTCGAGGCGTGCGTCGCTCTCTACCCGCAGGCCAAGCCGGTCGCCAACTGGGTCATGGGGGAGCTGTCGCGCGCGCTCAAAGAGGACAACAGGGCCATCGGCGACTGTCCGGTAACGCCGCGCCTTCTGGCGGAGCTGCTCCAGCTGATCGAAAAAGGGACCATCTCCGGCAAGATCGCCAAGACGGTATTCGACGAGATGTACAAGACCGGCAAAAAACCAGCCGCCATTGTCGAAGAAAAGGGACTGGTGCAGGTTTCCGACACCGGCGACATCGAGAAGATCATCGACGAGATCCTGGCAGCCAATCCCGGCCAGGTCGAGGATTACCGGGGCGGCAAGGAGAAGCTCTTCGGCTTCTTCGTCGGCCAGGTGATGAAGGCCAGCAAGGGCAAGGCGAATCCGTCGGTGGTGAACGAACTGCTGCTGAAGAAGCTTAAAGGCTGATATCCCCTTCATTGCGAGAGCAAGGGGGAACATCACGATTATTATTTACTTGTACAGGGAAACCGCGAAGTTTCCCTTTTTTTCAGTTTCACTGCCGAGCGGATGATCTCCCGCCAAGGAAGATGACATGCATGAATTGAAATACATGGCGGGATATTCGGAAAAAATCACGGACCAGGTGAGGCAGCTGATATCCGGTAACAAATTAGGGAGCTACCTGCTTAAGAAGTATCCGACGCCGCATGATATCAGGACGGAAAAGGCACTCTATGATTTTGCCGTTTCTCTGAAAAACGAATACCTTCGCAAATCACAACCCCTCAGCAAGGCGATCTATGACGGCAGGCTCAATGTGATCCTGCACGCCCTGGGGACGCATACCTTTGTATCAAGAGTACAGGGTGGGAAACTCAAGGCGAAAAACGAGATCAGGATCGCATCGCTTTTCAAGCATGCCCCCCTTGAATTTCTGAAAATGATAATCGTTCACGAGCTGGCCCACTTCAAGGAGAAGGATCATAACAAGGCTTTTTACCAGCTCTGCGAATACATGGTGCCGGCCTACCACCAGCTGGAATTCGACGTGAGGCTGTATCTGACCCATGTTGATCTGGCAGGGCCTATGTACCGCGAAAAATAAACTGCGAAATTTTCAGCCTCAGTTTTTGGTTATCTGAAATCATTTTTGCTGACACAATTCACGGAAAAACCCTCCCCCGAAAAAGGGGAGGGTTTTCTTATAACCAGCTAAACTTTTGACAACCATTCGCCAACTTCAGAAATTTACCTGCAGGTCCGGATCGCCGAACAGGTTGAACATGTGCAGCTCCAGCAGGGCGGTGCCGTCCGCAACCCCATAGTGGCTGATCATGTGCAGTTTGGCGTTATTCACTACGTCTCCGATCACGTGATCCCCGCCGGTCAGCATGTCTTCAAAGGCTCCCTTGGCAAGTTCGTCATTGTATCCTCCGTAGCTTATACGGGCCGAACCCCAGTAGGCCGCAGCACCGAGAGGCGCAGCCGCTCCGTAGCTCTTCACCCATGTTTCCGAGTAGCAGTCCGAAGCCGCGTAATCGTAGCTGCCGGTCAGGCAGGTGGGACTGATGATGACGGGCAGCAATGCTCCATTGGCCAGGGCGTTCACGTTTGCGTTGGAAAAGCCCGTGGTGCCCCACCCGGTCTGGGAACCATGGCCGCGGTAGCTCACCAGCAGACGTCCGTTGTTGATTGCCGTCGCGGTATTGGCCGTCGTGGCGTTGCCAAGCGACGCATAGAGCTTGTCGGCTGTGAATCCGTGGGTTTCGAGAAGATCATGGATGTAATTCGAGGTATCCTGGAAATAGCCGGAATCGGATATGCAGAGAGCCTGCGTCTTCCAGGCGCCCGGGGAAGGCGATTTTTCGTAGTTGACGCTCTTGGAAACCATGTGAGTGATTTCCGCCTTGCTGCGGCCGGAAAACCGTCCCAGCGCCAGATCCGGCAGATAATCGGCGCCTGAAACCAGAGTGTAGTAATAGTCGGTGATAGTGCCACCGCCATTTGGGTAGTAGTATCCGGGAAGGGTGTCCGTGTCGCCCACGAGCAGTACATATTCCACGGCGTGGTCTTCGTAGGCCTTTTTGATGTAATCGCGAATCTGTGTTGCTGTGGGCGCGGCGCCGATGCTGGAAAGTTTGGTCACATGCACTAACAGGCCCTTGTCCCTTTTCCACTTGGCCAGGGGCTGAATCTCATCATAGTAGGTATCCGGGGTGATGATCAGGTAGTTCCATTTCAGGTGTGCCAGGAGATCCTTGATCCAGTCCAGGTTGGCGATGATCTTGTCAGATACATGCAAGAGCGGGAGGTTCAGGGCTACGGTCTTGTCCACCTCTTTCAATTTGGGGCCGGCTTCTTTTCCATCAATCTGAAGTTTTTCCACGCTCCGCCCTGAGAGCGGTTTCACTGTGGTCGATACCGGCGTGAACGGTTTGGAGAAGGAAAGGCTTACATTTATCTCGGGATAGACGGTCAGTGTTTTCAGCCCCGCATTGTATTGCATGGCGGCCATTTCCACCAGTACCACCGTAACATTGCGCAGTTTCATGGGTTCGGAAACGGTTACCAGTTTAGCGGGATAGTTCTGTCTGATAGTGTAAAAATTCCGGTTGAAGGCGAATTTTATCGGAAGGTCCGGTCGCGCGATACTCGAATGCTGCTCCGGCAAGGGCTCCTGCACGGGATATACCGTAACATTTTTGAGGACTTTCGGCTTTCCGGCGTTGAATTTGACACTGATTCGCGCGCCATCGGGAACGGCTACGAAACGGCGTACTACAGGCAATTCCGGCTTGCCGACAACGGGAGTGACGCCGGCGCCCGGGACGTCGAAGCGCGAGAACTGCACATTTTCCATGCGGACGGAGCCTGTTTCGTAGCCGGGAACAGACATTTTCAATCGGGCCGCGGATTTGGTCAGTGTCGGCTGGACTCGCATCACCTCTTTTCGGGAAGATTGCAGCGCTATCCACTTGACATCCTTTATTTCAGCAAGTCTGGAAACGGGCATCAGTTTGGGAGTGTCCGGTTGAGCGAAGGCAAAAGACGCCGTCGCCAGGACCAGAAGGGCAAACAGGGCGCGTAAAAACCGCAATGAGTTGCATACCATGAGCTTTCTCCTTTCATTCTCAGCGTGATTGACATTTACCTGCCTGATTTTATTGCGAACAGACGGTAATTCTTTCGGTCCGTTCTTTTACTCGACACTTTCGATAATGTCCCCCTGCGGTTCGGTAAGCCGGACTTTCACTGACGAATTGTTCTTTTCAGCTTTTTCTAATATCTTGTAATACATTTGGAAATCGGCGTTATTGCGCATCAGCTTATAGATCCGGGCGGATTCCAGAAACAGGACTTTGAGGTAATCGTTTTCAGGGGCATCGATGACTTTGGCGACAGTAAGGGTTTTCATAATGTTTTTGCTTTTCATGGATTGAGTCTCAGGGGCCGTTGCGCAGCATGATGCGGCGACTATCACGGCGATGAAGGTAATCGTCAGCAGAATTCCGATTTTCCGGGCTTGTTTCATCGGTTACCATCCTTCAATTGCACGTAGTCAGGTTCTGATAATTGATCAGGGTCGAATTGGTCGACGTGTACTGTGGATCAGTGGTGAATGCGGTTCCCTGGTAATTGGCCGGAGTGTAGGCGCTGGACGGCTGGATGGTGTAGGCCGACACTTTCGCGTGAGACGAGCAGGCGGTGTTTGCCTGTGCCTGCAGCCAGGTCGACAATAATACCGGCTTGTCGAACATGCCCGGGTCGATGACGTAGGCAAGGACCAGTTTCAGCGTCTTTCCCTTGAAAATAATCCTGGTGTTCACCCGGACTACCGGCGCGACGTGGTACCACCAGGTTACGCAGCACCCTCCCCATTTGGAGGCGATAACAGCAAGGTCGTCGTTATTGCTGTTGGCGAAACTGAAAACCTTTTCACTGCAATACCCGAAATGGTTCGAGATTATCCATTTCATCTTGTGCGCGCGCGCATAACAGCCGTCTCTCACATACTGAAACGGAATACAGGGCGTTATGTCGTAGGGACCGGGCAGGTTGCAAGATTGTTTGGCGCAATAATCGAAAATCTCTTTTGCCTTGGTGTAATTCGGCACCGTCTTGAGACAAAGCTTCCAGACCGGGAACTTCAAGTTCTTGATATCGTTGAATTTTGTCGTATCAATTTTTTTCAGGTCAATGACCTGCGGCTTTTCGGACTTCAGGACTTTCTTCCGAATGGACCGGAATAGTTCCATTTCCTTTTCGCTGGGCCTGGCAACCGACTTGATAGTTGCACGGGCGGCATCAAAGGTCACCGCCAGAGGGCGTTCAGTTTTCAGTGCGGTCTCGAGTTCGGCCAGCAACTTCCCGGCATTCTTTCCGGTTGCTTCAAGGGTAAATATCTGCGCCCTCTCGTTGAACAATACCTGTACCGTTTTCCCGCCGTTCAATCTCCTGATGGCTGCGACAGAGACGACGCCTGACCCTCCGGTGACCTCTGCCTGCTTCAGCATCTGCGGTTTTGCGGGGACTTTCCCTTCCGGATTTTTATTGTCCGCGACGCATACCGCGCCTGCAAGCATGGAGAAGATCAGTGCTCCCGCCAGGATCGCCTTCTTCATACCTTTTCCTTCAGGCGGATGGAGAAAATTTCTACGCGTTCGCATAATGAATACCTCCGATAATTGAAATGCATCACTTCTCGATGAACAGGGCCGGAAATACTCTCTTCCTGGCTCACCTCCTTCCGAAAAAAAAAGCCGGGGCCGATTTCCTTTGCAAGGCATTTCGGCGACCCGGCTGTCTCTGCGAGACCCTGTAGGCTTTCCGTCCCATCCTCACGGATGGTTTAGTATTGTCGTTTGCATGTTTGTCTTCGGAATGATATTAGAATAAGTTTAATAAGAAAATATAAAATAGCAAGTTCAGAACTGCACATGTGGAATGGCATCTGACGGCTGAAGGTTGAATGATTGTTGTCGGCCGGAGGGAACGGTGGCTGGAATAACATGATGACACTTTTCATTTTCATGAGCACAAAAAAAGTAATTTCTGCAGTATTTTTTTCACATCATATAAAGCCTTCCATGGCCTCACGCAAATCCCGCTCCAGCTGCTCGGGGTCGGTTAGCGCATACTGGTCAATCGCGGATTTAAGCCACTGGAAAGTGTTTTTATCCGAAAGGTCATCTAATTTTCTGAAAATGCCTTTCCTTCTGCCGAGCCTGAAAATAAGCCTTTCTTCAGCAGTAAGGGCAAAAAACCGGTCTATCACCGCCATGAGCCGGGGCTTGTCCTCCGGCAGCTTGCCTTCCAGTTCTTCCAGCAGATTAAGGACATGGTCGCTGACAACCCTCGAAGAGATACCTTCGAGGGCCCCAATCATTCGCCCGATTTCCCCGACCGTTTCCTCATCGCCGAGAGGTTCGTACAGACCGCTTTCCATCATCCCGAAAAGTGCAGAATCCCTGGCGACGTGCAGGCTCCGCAACCTGATGAAGTCGGGGTCGATCCGGTTGATGACTGAAGCCGTTCCATCGGCATGCTCCCTGGACCAGCGGCGTCCGCCGAGTCCCGGCATGACATACACGCAGAGAGAGATTCCGGCCTCCTTTATCCTGTGACAACCGGTGACATGATCGGAGGCTGAAGTCCCTTTTCGCATAAAATCAAGCACATGATCGCAACCGCTTTCCATGCCGATATGAAGTCGGGTGAGCCCCGCTTCTTGCAGTTTTTTCATTTCATCCGGAGTTTTTGACACCGCAGTCCTTGAGCGGCAATAGGAAGTGATATGCTTGACCGAGGGGAAATTCTCCCTGAGGAATTTCAGCACATCCACGAGTTGGCGGGTTTTCATGACCAGGGAGTCGGCGTCCTGCAGAAATACAGATTCCGCACCATTATAGAGCCATCCGGCGATCGACTGAATGCTGTCTCTGGCGAACTCTCCCTCGGTGCGAATCAAGTCAACAATTGATTGGGTGATCCGGCCCGCACCGCCGCAAAGATCATCCAGCCGGTCCGCAATGGCCTTTGCCGTCCTAATCTCGTCCTTTATCTCGTCGACACTTCTGAATTCAAATTTCCTACCTTTGTATGTATGGCAAAACGCGCACCTGTTCCATGGACAATTTCTGGTCGTTCGTATCAGCAGACTTCCCGACTCGCTGGGAGGCCTTATAGGCCCTTTTTCCATTGTCAGTCTCATTGTCCTGCTCCTGATCCACGTAAATGTTCACAAAATAATGGTAATCCGATTTGCCGGTTTTTTCCACCAGATGTGCACTTCCGGGGATTTCTCCCTTCATGGAATGAAATAAATATTGACAAACCGGATGGCCGGACATACATTTGTTTATGCATATTATAAATAACTAATATTATATTCTGTCACAAAATGTTGACGGGAAGAAAGTGGGAAACCATGAAAACCATTGTATTGTTAATGGCGCTGTTAGTGGCGGGCTGCGGCGGTGGTCAGCTGGTGGTTACGGAAAAGGGTGGGAAGGTGTGGAAAAAAGATGTACAGGACACCAGGTATAATAAAACCACGCAGCTTCTGGAGTGGCAGGATGACGCCGGCCAGTGGCATTCCGTGGATGCAACAAGCGCGCTTTACGAAGGCTGGTATGGCGGCAAGTAAAATGTATACATGAGGCGGTATCGACTGTTCGGATAAATTCTCAACTCCTGGCGGAGTTCGTGAAAATCTCGCAGGGACAGGCGGCTTTCAAATAAAAAGGAAAAGCAGCCTGTCCTTTTTTTATCCCGGCGCAGCCTTTAAAAACAAGTAGCACCGAAGAGAAGACTGGTTCTACAATTTGACAAATAACTATCGAGAATGTCATTAAAATTCTGGACAGCTATTACCCAGCAATACTTAAATTGAAAAGTTACCTTCCTTGTGCTACCATGATTGCCTGTTTTGACGAAAAGTTTCGAGCAGTTATCCCCTTTACCCTCCTCAACCGATAAACTGCGGCATTATTGCGGGAAACGAAATTAAATGAAATATATGGGGTTGGTGCTATGTCTTTCCGAACCATTGAATGGCGTGACAACAAAATAGTAATGATTGACCAGACAAAGTTGCCCGGAGAGGAAGTCTACAACGAGTACAGTGACTTCAAGAGTGTCGCCGAGGCAATCCGCGGGATGGTGATACGGGGGGCTCCGGCCATCGGAGTGGCGGCGGCCATGGGGATTGCAATGGGGGCAGTTGAAATCATGGCGGACACCCATGAATCTTTTTTCCAGCAGCTGTCCAACGTTTGCGATGTCATGGCCAGAACGCGCCCCACTGCCGTCAACCTGTTCTGGGCCATAGATCGGATGAAGAGGGTTGCCGAGGCAAACCGCGATCAAGACCTGAAGATTATCAGGGAAATACTCAAGCAGGAGGCCATCCGCATTGAACAGGAAGACCTTGAGATATGCAAAGGGCTGGGCAGGAATGGTGCCCGCCTGATCAAGGAGAACTGGACCATCCTCACCCACTGCAACGCAGGCGGGCTGGCCACGGCGGGTTACGGGACGGCACTGGGCGTCATCCGGGCTGCCCATGAGGCGAAAAAAAATATCCAGGTTTTTGCCGACGAAACAAGGCCCTGGCTGCAGGGGGCGAGGCTGACCGCCTGGGAACTGATGAAGGACGGTATCCCGGTTACACTGATATCCGATAATATGGCCGGATACTTCATGCACAAGGGCGAAATCGACTGCTGCATCGTCGGCGCGGACCGGATAGCTGCCAACGGCGACACAGCCAACAAGATCGGTACCTACAGCGTGGCCGTGCTTGCCAGGGAGAACAATGTTCCCTTCTATGTCGCTGCCCCGATATCTACTCTCGATCTTTCCCTCCAGACCGGAGAGGAAATACCGATCGAGGAGCGACATGCCCGGGAGGTTACCCATCTGTCCGGTTTCCAGGTTGCCCCCGAAGGGGTCAAGGTGCGCAATCCCGCTTTCGATGTAACCCCGGCACGCTACATAACTTCCATCATCACTGAAAAGGGTGTTGCGACCGGCGATTACACCAGGCAACTACGGGCGCTGGTGGCAAAATGAGCGGCCGGGATTCCGTCTTCGACGAAATCGCCCTTTTTTTCTCGGAAGCGACAGGTGAGGGGCAGGAAAAGAAACTGACGGATCTTCTCATAACTCGCGAATTCCCGGGTCCGGAGCGCTCCGCTGCCAATCTCTGCATGCTGGCCCATCTCTTTTCGCCGGAAATTCTCGCAACTATCGCCCGCTATGCACTGGAAACCGCTTCTCCGGACGTGGCCCTCAACGGGCTGGAACGGATCAGTTCCCTGGTTTCATGTGAAGATTTCCTCACTGTATGCAGCAACGACAAAAATCTCTCCCGATTGATCACCATCTGCGGCTCGTCCCCTTTCCTGACCGGCATTCTCTGCCGCGACCCGGTATACTTCAGAAACCTTTTCATCCAGGGCATGATTGAAATATCCCGGACGGAGGCTGAAACCCTTGCAGTACTTCGCGCCGTGGCGGGCAATGAAAGAGAATACCGCGAACTGTTTCCTGTTCTGCGCCGGTTCAAATACGGCGAGATGCTGCGCATAGCCGCTAGGGATCTGAACGGTCTGGCCTCCCTCGAAGAGGTAACCGGAGAATTGGCCGCTCTGGCTGCCGCCTGCCTGCAGATAGCCTATGAAGCCGCCCGCCGTCGACTCGTGAAGGAACATGGCCGGCCTCTCATACATGGCAGGGATGAAGCCGATCTGGTCGTCATGGGAATGGGCAAACTGGGAGGGAGGGAACTCAACTTTTCCTCGGATATCGATCTCATTTATTTCTATTCCTCCGATGAAGGCGAGACAACCGGGGTGGAAGGTGGGGATGGCGAGCTCAGGGGAAAGATTTCACTGCACGCCTTTTTCGTCAAGCTTTCTGAAATGATCAGCAAGGCCATTTCGCAGGTCACCGAGGACGGTTTCGTCTTCAGGGTGGACCTGGGGTTGCGCCCGGAGGGAAAGAGCGGCGACCTGGCCATATCCCACCGTTCGGCAGAAATCTATTACGAATCCTGGGGGCAGTCGTGGGAAAGGTCCGCCATGCTCAAGGCGCGGCCGGTGGCGGGCTTTCTCGAACTGGGCAACAGAATTCTCGATACTCTCTCCCCGTTCATCTACAGGAAATATCTCGATTACAACCTGGTCGAAGATATGATGGCCATGAAAAAAAAGATCGACGCCTCGTTGCTTCGCGAAAAGGAAAGCGAATGTAATATAAAGCTGGGTCGGGGTGGGATCCGCGAAATAGAGTTTTTCATCCAGGCCCTGCAGCTGGTCTTCGCCGGGAAGAACCCCGGCATCAGGGAACGCAACTCTCTCCGTGCCCTTCAGGCTCTCAGGGAAAGACACGTAATCAGTGACGAAGACTGTGGCGCGCTCAGTGCGGCGTACCGTTTTCTGAGAACCGTGGAACACCGTATCCAGGTTGTCCAGGAAAGACAGACACACAGCCTTCCGACGAAAGAGGAGGACCTCATCTGTCTTGCCAGACGGTGCGGATTCACAGAGATGGGCGGAACAGAGCTGTTCATGGAAACACTGGAAAAACACAGAAAAAATGTCTCGTCAATTTATGGAGACCTCTTCCTGTCGAGGGACAAAAAGCTTGCCGAAGAAATTGCCCCGGAACTTTATTCATTTCTCGATCCGCGCGCGGACTACGACCTGGTAAAGGATATGCTTGCCGAGCGGCGCTTCGAGCATGTCGATGCTGCTTACGAAAATCTCGTCGTCCTCAGGGACGGCCCGCCACATGCCCACCTGGCTGAGCGGGGCCGCCGTTTGCTGGAAAAGCTGGCGCCACTCTTCCTGCAGGAGGTATTCGCCGCCCCCGACCCGGACATGGCTCTGGCAAACATGGAGCGGTTTCTCCGCTCCGTAGGACTGCGCTCCAGTTACTACGCACTTCTCGCGGAAAACAGGAATATCCTCGGGCAGATGGTTTCCCTGTTCGGCATGTCGGAATTTCTCTCGAAGATATTCATCGGACATCCGGAGATCCTGGACAATATGGTCGACAGCTCGTCCGTCTCCCCTTTCAACGGACAGGAAATATCCGGTGACAAGCTGATCGCCCATCTTCGAAAGGTGGAAGATTTCGAGGACCGGCTGGATATTCTGCGCAGATACAGGCACGAGGAGTTCCTACGTATCGGAATGGACGACATTTACCTGAAACCGGACCAGAGCGTAACGGCCGCCAGGCTTACGAAACTGGCGGAAGTGTGCCTTGCCGCCGCCCGTGAAATGGCGAAAACGGAACTATCCAGGTTCGGCAGACCCACCCGAACCGCTGAAGACGGGACTGTCCGCGAGGCGGACTTGGCAATAATCGGCATGGGCAAGCTCGGAGGGGCCGAACTCAATTACCATTCGGATCTTGATATCATCTATGTCTACGATTTTCCAGGCACCACCGACGGTGAAAAGCCGCTGAGTAATCACGAATACTTTGCCAAACTGGGACAGAAGATCATTTCCATTCTTTCCACTCCCACCAGGGAAGGCTATGTGTACAAAATCGATACCCGGCTGCGCCCTTCAGGGAACGCAGGTCCGCTGGTGACTTCGCTGGAATCCTTCAGGAGCTATCACAAGGACGAAGCAAGGACCTGGGAGCGCCAGGCCCTTGTCAAGGCAAGGGTGGTCTCCGGCGGAGGAGCGCTCGGGGAAGAGATCGCAGACATCATCAGCGGGACGGTATACGGATCCGGAGCCGATGAAGAGGTCCGCAGTGAAATTAATCGGCTGCGCATGCGCATGGAGCATGAGCTTGCCCGCGAAACGGAGGGTAGTTACAACATCAAGACCGGCCGCGGCGGAATGGTTGATGTGGAATTCATAGTGCAGTACATGCAGTTAAAGTACGGCATTGATCACCAGGAAATACGTACCGTCGGTACTCTGCCTGCGCTGCTGGCGCTATGCGACACCGGTCTGCTCCCTGAAGAAGATTTTCATGCCCTGCGCGAAGGGTATGTCTTTCTTCGCCACCTGGAGAACCGGCTGCGCCTGATCCATGACTACTCCATGAACGATCTAGGAGGGTCGCCGGTATATCTGAACAAGCTGGCCCGACGCCTGGGGTATGACGAAAAACTGCGCAATCCGGGAGAAGCACTGATGAGCGACTACGAACGGGTCACCGATGCAATCCGCAAGGTTTATGACAGAATACTGGGGGAAAGTATGTAACCGCAGAACCTCTGGCTGGTGCTGCTTCATGCTGTCCGCTTTTTGGAAAAACAGGCAACCCGGGCGCCGGTCAGCTGCGCGAGGTCGGAGGGCGCCATTTCGACGGTCCGGTCGGGACGTCCGGCACCGCAGTACAGTGTGGGGCTAATCATAAGCGCATCTTCATCGATAAGAAGTACAGCCCCCTCTATCCGCAGAAGAGGCGAGACACTCCCGGGTTCGACACCGAGCGAACTCAATACCTCACCGGGAGAGAGGGCCGCCAGGTCCCGCCTGTTCATTCCCAGGAGAGCAGCCAGCCGGGCATAATCCACCCTCCTCGTCCCGCGCAGAGCGGCAAGAACGATATGGCCGCTTCTCGTGCGAAACGCCACCGTCTTGACAATTCTCTCAACATCAAAAGAAAGGTTGCGCTCAGCTTCTTCGATGGTCCGTGTCGCCTCGTGCTCGTGGATTTCAAACTGCATTCCACTCCCGGCGAGGATTTCACGGAGCCTTTGAAAGGCATCTTTTTCACCTTTCAGCTCCAGTCTCTCAGCCATCCATCTCCCCTAAAAGCAAAAAGCAATTCATCTCAAAAACGGCAGTTGGAGGTGTCCGCAGTAAGCAACTCAGGCCTCCGGAGCGAACGAAGGATGCCTGCAGCTGCCGGATCAAGGTTCATCCTGAAAAAAGCATTTTAGCCACGAATTTTCACGAATTAGCACAATTCGAAAAGCTTTTTCCAATAAAAACAACCACCAAATTGGTGACAATAAAAAGACAAATAAGGGTTTAATAACATTCGAATTTATTCGTGTCATTCGTGTCTAATGGCAGTTTTTAGGTTCATTTGCCCTGTCCGGCCGAACTGAAAACCCGGATGATGGACAGGGACCCGTATAGAGCAATTGCAACGCCATACAGGAGGATACCAAGACCAAACCAGTACCCCCATTCGGATTCGCTGTTGCTCAAGATCATGAGTAGTATCCCGACAATCGAGTATGAAGCGGCTCCGGCAAGGACAAAGGCCAGAGAAACATTTCTGCTGCCCCGAAGGACCACGCTTCGCATATAGTTCGCGAATTCCTCCTCACCCATCGCGCGGGCAACCCAGCCCCTGAGAAAATTGGAACCGGCGGCAAAGAAAGAAACCGTAAGGATGGAAACTGCCAGCTCCCTGCTGAAATAAGGCGTCGCGCAAAGGAACAGCGTCAGAAAGGCATAGCGCCATCCAAATCGCCGAACGATCGGATTCGCCTCCAACCGGAGAGTGGGGGTGACTAGGCGGGTGCTGATCACATCCGCCAGTCTGGAAAAAAGCACTAGCACCGCAAGCAAATGCGTAAATATGTCGGCTCCAAGGAATGTGCGCATGTTGATTACCTTTCCCGTCCGCAACCCGCAGCGGCATAAAAAAGTCCCATCTTGAAATTCCTGTACACGCAATCCACATCTGAAAAGCCAGCTTCGCGCAGCCAAAGTATCTGTTCTTCCATGGTTGCATCTTTGTCAAAGGCCTGCCTGCGTTCGATGCCCGCCTGTATTTCCGCTTCCGGCGCCCCGGCCAGCCTGATCTTCTCCAGCCAGTTTTCCCAGTAAAAATCCTCCAGTGCCGGAGTAGGTCCCCTGATCAGGTCGATATTTATGAAAACTCCGCCGTCCCGCAGAATCTCACGGATTCGCCTGAATAAATTGCTCTTTCCGGCATCCTCGAGGTGGTGAATGGACAGACTGGAAATAACCATATCGAATTTTCCGGCGTCGGGAAGGTTGCGGTAGTCGTCGGTCACATAACGAAATTGCCCCGAACGATCATGGAAGCGTCTGCGAGCGACATCGAGCATTTTCCCGGCTATGTCCCAGAGCGTGAACCGCGCCAGCGGGCACATCTGCAGAACCTGTGCGGAAAAAAGACCGGTTCCCGCGCCAAGGTCAAGAACTTCCGGAGTTGCATCCGGTCCAAAGGGCACCAATTCCTTCGCCGCCGCAAAGAGTTCATCATAGCCGGGCACCGCCTTGCGGATCCAGCTGTCGTAATACTCCACAGTCTCATTGAACGCCTGGTCGATCGCCATTGTCTGAAGCTCCTTTGTACGGTCCTGGTTTTGGACGGAAGCATCGCAGGTTTTAAGCGGATATCCGTGCCATGTCGTATCTTGTAACGCAGATAACGGAATAGCGCAACAGTTAGAAACAGATGATCGGAGGAGCCGGAGCAGATAGTAAGTCTTTCATGCAAGCAGGCAGTTCGAGAGAAAGTGCGCGGACTGGCGGTTACTTGTTCATATTCGAATGACGATGCTTAAAGGCCACTGTTTGTTCCGGGCAAGAGCCGCCCCACTCCCGGCAAAAACTTTCTGGTAGACACCGTTTTGATTTGAACGTTTACTTTTCCGGGAAACTCTTCTATTTTGGAATAAATGAATTAATCAGATAACTTCGCAGAATTAAAGGAACCCCGAAATGCTGCTGCGTCTTTTCATTCTTTTTTCCGTTGTCCCGATTGTTGAGATCTGGCTGTTGATCAAGGTCGGCCGGGTGTTCGGGGCATTACCGACGGTTGCCCTGCTGCTCGTAATATCCTCGGTCGGAGCATGGCTGGCTAAATCCCAGGGATTACGCGTAATAACCGAGATCCGCGACGAACTCGCCGGAGGGCGGGTCCCGGGCGGTCCTCTTCTCGACGGAGCACTTATCCTCGCCGGAGGAATCCTGCTCCTGACCCCGGGTTTCTTCACCGATTTCCTCGGTATTTTTTTCCTGGTACCGGCAAGTCGCAGACTGCTGAAAATATGGCTGCGCAAGCGACTGGAGCGCGCACTGTACAAGGGGACCATCGTTATACACCGTCGTTGAGAAAAGATAAGCTCTAAAATTTTATAAAAAGCGGGGAGTGATCGTAAGAGAGGCCGCCGTTGCAGGGCTTGCCGGGATAGACCCGACCCCGGTCCGGGCAGGTACTTTCCGGGTGGAAACTAGGTTGTCCTGGTGTTGATAGAATCAAGAGCATCTCTGCAGGCATTGCCCACAGCCCCGTCGGAGGCGCTCATGGACAGAAGGAAGTCGACGGCAGATTGTCCGTCCGTCATGGCTATGGCTTCTATTGCAGAAATTTTCAGCTCCTGCCAACGATCTGCGGCAAACAAATGCCTCTTCGTCGCCAGTTTAATCAATGCGGGAAGCGACTTTCTCGAGCCGATCACGCCAATGGCCCGTACAGCCTCTTTTTTCAGGGGCAGTGATTTCAGGAACATATCCCTTTTCCCAACTATTGCCAAGAGCGCATCGACCGCCTTGTCGTTTTTCAGGATCCCGAGAGAAAATATTGCCTGCTTCACAATGGATGGATCCCGGTCCGGCAGTACTTCCAGGAGCAAATTCACGGCTTCCGATCCGCCGATCTTTGTCAGGCAGCGCACGGCTTCCTTCCTGACCCTGGCTTCTTCGTGGTAAATTACCGTATGCAATCTGCCGATGCAATCGCTGCTGCCAATGTCTCCAAGTATGGCCAGCATGCTTCTCACCACATACCACCTGGAGTCCATGAGAAATGAACAAAGCGACGGTACCGCCGGGCCTCCTATCCTGACCAGGGCTGTCGCGATTGCTTTTCGGGAATGGATGTCACCCGAGCTTATAAGGATGCGGATGGCAGGGGCCACCGCTTTTTCTCCAAGGCGGTTCAGGATCAGATAAACCGTTTCCTTGGAGTTGAAGTCTCTTTCCTTCAATTTCTCCAGCAGGTAATCAGTTACTGTTCCTTCCGCCAGATCATCGAAAACGTCTTGCGCGGATGCTTGCTGCAAGGGGCTCTTGACACTGTCCGAGCTCTGATTCAAGAGGAAGAGAAGGGTCGGCACCAGTTCGCTGAACAAACCCCGGGTTTTGACCACCCGCGCCTTTGACAGAAGAATTGCGGCAAGACGTGCGTACCGGTCATCATTATCTTCTTTTTTCAGCGCTTCAATAATCTCGTCGATCGCCATTTCTTCAATTTGATCCGGTGGCAGAAAATCGGCTGGCGCCAGGGTTTCTCTAAATTCAGTTATGCCGCCGGATGCTTCGGGGGATTCCTGTCCGGCGGTGCTTTTTTTGGTGAACACCGCCGTGATGTCGATCTCGTTTGTTACAATGCCCCGTATTCCCGAATCCACCAGGATTTTCTCCATTCCTCCTTCCGATATGATCCTTTGCGGGTCCATCATCAGAAGCGAAAGGAAAAGTTCGAATTCCTTTAAGGAAAGATCGGGCAGGAAACTGAGTCTCTGGATTTCTCTGGTGAAAAGTTCCCTGGCCAGGGTTTTCGCGGCAAGAGTATTTTCCACCGGCGGATGTCCTTCGGGTGAAGAGAGGCCGTTCAGCGTGATGACCAGCGACAGGTCCCTGCCGTTTACAGTTTCCATGAGAATTTTGTAGGCGCGGTCAATGATGTCAATGCGCAGAGGATGGTTTTCAGGATAAAAGGATGAGGCCTTCAGGGCCTTGCAGATTTCGGCAACGGCGTCCCCCCCCGAACCGTGGGGGAGTTTCGTATCAGGCGGGATATGGCTTTTTCCTGTTGACATCGACAATTCCCATAAATAGAAGTATGAAAATACTATCCCATGAAGCAAATGTTTGTCAAATTTTATAGTGTTAATAAGGTACGAGAAAATAAAGTGATTTTACCCTCATTTGACATGTCCGGGGAATAAAGATACTATCGGTCAATTAATTAGCTCCGGGGGAAACCGGTGAAAACCAAGACGCTGTATTGCTGTCAGAAATGCGGATACCAGTCTCCGAAATGGCTGGGCAGGTGTCCCGATTGCAATGCCTGGAACAGCATGGTGGAAGAAATCCGTGCCGGGGGATCGACACATGCCGAAAAACCGGGATTCGAATCTGTTCCGGTGCCGATCGGCGAGATTACCGGAGTCGGTGAAGAGCGTTTTTCCTGTGGTATCTCCGAATTCGACCGGGTCCTCGGGGGAGGGCTCGTGGCCGGATCACTGGTCCTGCTCGGCGGCGACCCGGGAATCGGCAAATCAACTCTGATGCTGCAGGCAATGGATCATCTGGCCAGGGGAAAAGGCACGGTTTTATATGTGTCGGGAGAAGAGTCGGCTGCCCAGACCAGAATGAGGGGGGAACGGTTGAAAGCCACCGGTGGCGATCTGTACATCCTACCGGAAAATTCCCTGGAAAAAATCATTCACCATGTCCGCAAGCTGAAACCCGAAGTGCTTGTGGTGGATTCCATCCAGACTGTCTTTACATCGGCGCTGGAGTCGGCGCCCGGAAGTGTCAGCCAGGTCCGGGAAACGGCGGGCAGGCTGATGATGCTGGCGAAGCAGAGCGGTATCCCGACCTTTATCGTAGGTCATGTCACCAAGGACGGTTCCATTGCCGGCCCCAGGGTCCTTGAGCACATGGTGGATACGGTCCTCTATTTCGAAGGCGATGCAAGCCATCCATTCAGGATTCTCCGGGCCATAAAGAACAGGTACGGCTCCACCAACGAGATAGGGGTTTTCGAAATGAGGGAGTGCGGGCTCTGCGAAGTGAACAATCCTTCCGAACTGTTCCTTTCCGAGAGGCCTTTGGAAGCTTCCGGTTCCGTGGTGGCAGCGACCATCGAAGGGAGCCGTCCGCTGCTGGTGGAGCTGCAGGCCCTGGTGACGGCCTCGTCTCTGGGGGTGCCAAGGCGGACCACCATAGGAGTCGACCATAACCGTCTTTCCTTGCTGGTGGCGGTTCTGGAAAAAAAAGTGGGACTCAACCTTGCCGGCTGCGACATATTTCTCAATGTGGCGGGGGGAATAAAACTCAATGAGCCCGCGGCGGACCTGGGAATGGTCGCTGCCGTGGCATCGAGCCATCTCGATAAAAACATTCCGGCACAGACCATGGTTGTCGGCGAGGTCGGGCTTGCCGGGGAGGTCAGAGGAATAACGCAACCGGAAATCAGAGTGAGGGAAGCCGCAAAGCTCGGTTTCAACCGTTGTATCCTCCCTGCCGGAAGTATGAGAAAAGTGAAAGCCGATGGTGTCGAACTGATTGGTGTTGCATCGGTGGAAGAGGCGCTCGAAAGGCTGTTCTGAGCGGACACCGGCAAGGTAAAATCGAAAATTTGCTTTACTTGACAGTCTGTATACCTTAGAATTACCCGGAGTTATAATGCATATGGAGATGGCCATGGAAAGTGACAAGCGAGAGTATTTCAAAAGCGTTCTGCAGGAAGAAATGAGGATGCTCCTGGAGGAAGCGGGCAAAACCGTTTCGGAAATGACGGCTGACAATACCAATTTCCCGGACCCGACCGATCGTGCCACCCAGGAATCCGACCGCAACTTCGAACTTCGCATCAGGGACAGGGAGCGAAGACTGATTAACAAAATCAGGGAAGCACTGGAAAGGATCGAAGAGGGAACATTCGGAGTATGTGAAATGTGCGGTGACGAAATCAGCGAAGCCCGCCTCAAGGCTCGACCGGTAACGACCCTCTGCATTGACTGCAAAATCGAGCAGGAAAAACAGGAAAAACTCCTTTAGAACGCCGTCCGCAAAAACCGGCGGTTTCCACTGACACCCTCTGGACATGCCTGAAACCTGGAGATTCAATGGAGATTCAAAACAGGTACAGACTATTAGGTTCAGCAGTTCGGACGGCCGGCTCCGAAAACCTTTCAATTAAAGCGCGCCTTAAATCCATCGCGAAATCAATCAATGATTTTTTTGCCGCGGAATCCACTTCCGTCTATATTCTCGATGAAGAAGGACGGTATCTCTCCAAAAAAATAACACATGAAAATCACGACGAAATTCTGTCCTGTTCAATTCCTCTGCATGAAGGTGCCGCCGGCGCCTGTGCCGCTGATAAATCATTAACTCAAAAAGGGAAAGAAGACCTTTTCCATGACGAACTTGTCAAAGGGACTGAACGGGAAATGCTTTGTGTCCCCGTGCCTCCCGGCAAGAGGGTCAAGGGTGTAATCTCCATCGGATCCAGGGAAAGGCTGATGATTTCCCGGGAGGAAACAGAACTTCTGCGGGATATTTCCGCAGTCGTGGGCAACCTGATCCACAGCGAAGAGATTGTCGAAAGGTCAGGCAAAAGAGTGCGGAATCTTGTTACCCTGAACGAACTCGGCAAAACGGTAAACAGGCCCTATCCATATAAAACTCTCCCTTCGTTTCTACTCAAGACTTGTCACGATTTGACGGATTCCTGCTGCACTATCCTGCGAATTTCCGGATATGGAGGTTTATTATCCGGCTTGCAGAGAAAATACAGAAAGGATTTCCGCGCCTCACTTCCCTCTTTGCTGGAACTGGAAGAACAGTATGCGCAAAGGGTTTCTTCCACTGGAACGGCGATCCTCATAACCGACCTGATCGCTGAAGGAATGCTTCAACCTCCGTCCTGTGTTTGTGTGCCTCTGTATAATGAGTCGAAGGTAGCGGGCACCCTTACATTCTTTGGCAAGCGTGAGGAAGACGGACGATTTGTGAATTTCGACGAAGAAGACAGGGAACTTTTCGAAGGAATGGCGGCGCCGGTCTCCGCGGCGCTGGAAGTCGCGGCGAATAACCGGCAGACCGAACTTCTTGCTTCCGAAAACGAAAGAAAATTCAGGGAACTTTCCCTCCTCTACCGCATCAGCAATGCCATGCATTCAACCATCAAGCTTAACGAAATGATATCCCTTGCCCTGAACGTGCTCGTTTCCGGTGCTGTCCCTATCTTCGAACGGACCATGCTTTTTCTCGTCAACGAAAGAGCAGGGGTTATCCAGGGTATGATGGGTGTTACCCATAACTCATCGAGAAATTTCATCGCGCCCGGAGAGGAGGAGGGCAACCCGCTCAACGCCCGATGGGAATTTTCCGGAGAGGATCTGGCAGGTCAGACTGATTCCGAATTCAGCCGCAAGGTGAAAGAGGCGCGTATGCCTCTGGATAAAAGTTTGAATATATCTTCAAGGGCGATCCTGGAAAAAAAACTCTTCCATGTAAATGATGCTGCAAAGGAAAAACGCGTTGACCAGGACTTCGTGAAAAGGTTCTGCATAACTGAATTTGCCGCGTTGCCTCTCATGGCGAAGGACGAAGTGGTTGGCCTGGTGATTGTCGATAACCCCCTGACCGGCAAGGGCATAACCAGGGGCGACCTCAGGTTTTTGCAGTTGCTTCTCAACCAGACCGGCATTGCCATAGAAAATTCGATGCTTTACAGCCGCATTGAAGATGCTCACAGGGATTTCCGTGAAGTTCAGCAAAGGCTTATCCAGGGAGAAAAACTGGCCGCAATCGGGGAGATGGCAGCTTCCATAGCCCACGAGCTTAAGGGTCCCCTCGTCTCGATAGGCGGCCTCGCCAAACGTATGGAACGTAAACTGCCGACTGATTCTTCGGAATGGAAATATGCCGAAACCATTGCACGGGAAGCCGCGAGGCTGGAAAAGATGCTGACCGATACGCTGCTTTTCTCCAAGAAGGCGGCGATATGCTGCGTCTCCTGCAATATAAATGTGATCATCGAGGAGTCATTGGCCATGGTTTCCAGGCAACTGGAAGAAAAAAACATCAAGGTTAGGCTTCGCTCCCACCCCGATGTCGGGCCATTCACCGGCGATTTCCTCCAGCTCAAGCAGGTATTCATAAACCTGTTCTCCAATGCGGCCGATGCGATGAAAAACGGCGGCACGCTTTCCATCAGTATCGCCCCGGCCAGGCTCGACGGAGCCGATGCCCTCTATGTAAAGGTCCTGGACACAGGAGGAGGAATCCCCCTGGAAATTCTCAACAATATTTTTAATCCTTTTTTTACCACCAAGGATTATGGAACCGGTCTGGGACTCCCCATTTCTCATGCGATAGTTTCCAACCACGGCGGAAAGATCCTGGTATACAACCGTGTAGGCGTGGGGGCGCAGTTCAAGGTCGTATTGCCTGTTAACCCTCCGAAGGAATAAATCACAAATTCCTCCTCCCGATGAGTCAATAGCGTTTACACAATTTACTTGATTTTTGGGGAAAAAATAGGTACACAAAACAAAGGCAAGCCAGTGGAAATTGCCTTTTTACGCGAAACTGCCATAGCCAATTCAAAACTTAAGGGGATGTAGCTCAGCTGGGAGAGCGATGCGTTCGCAACGCATAGGTCGACGGTTCGATCCCGTTCATCTCCACCAATAAAAACAAGGGGTTAGGTCATAAGGCCTGGCCCCTTGTTGCGTATATAAGCACAAATAGGTACTGTAAGTAACTTCGGTATGAATCATCCCCCTTTAAAAAAGTACTGGTATTCCTGAATAAGGGAATGATTTAAATGAAATCGGCAAGTCTTCGGGGAACGCACTCATTTTGTCGGTTCAACCATCATATCTAATTGAAAACTATTTATTATGTGCGGAAACCTTAGAAAACTGTCCTCCACACGAGTCAAGAGAATCAAGCAACTAACAGTTCTCCTGTGTGACTTCGTCAATTGAATGAATTTTTTCCATCAAGTACGGTATCCGTTTCTGGCTTGCAGAGTAAGGCATCAGATACCCTCGCGGAGAATCAACTAAATCCCGCAAAATATCCGGTACTGCATGCTGCATAGCATGGTGAAGGCGGAGATGTCGGTGCGGAAATTCATGCATTATTTAGATATTGATTTTTAATTGTCTGGTGTATCATGAAAGAGTGTTGAGAGACCTTCCCGCGGGAAGGAGGGATGAGGAGTGAAAGGCAAGAAAGCAGATGTGAAAATCTGCAAAATATCTGACGGGAAACAGTTAAGGTTCATGTCGGTAGATTCGCAATTCAGCTGTGCCAAATGCGGTGCCAAATCCCATGACTCATTATACCTCTGTCAGCCGGAGACATTTCTGGGCAGATGACTTTGTACCTCCGATGGGATATGAAAGAAGGGCAGGTTACTTAATTAAAAAAGTAGCCTGCCTTTTTTTCGCCCCGGGAACCGGGAGTTTTCGTTTTCAAGTATTGCCAGGTTGCCAAACCGGTTGAAAAGAGAAAGTAATATCTCTACAAGTGCGTCGATCTGCACATAGTTTCCTATGAGGATTTACAAAGGATGTTTTTGTATTATGGGGTTTATAACAGGAAACGCCCGGAAGAAATAAGTAATATAGTTAAAAACGGCCTGAACCGGGGGGACAGCGAGATTTATTGATTGGTGGTATTTTCTTACCGGGAAACAAGCAAATCTGTATCGCTGTCTTCCCTTTCCTCCACATCCTCGCTGGAGCGACATTGATCTTCGAGCAGACGATCGGGCATGAGCAGGAGCCGGCTCCGCTCAACCTCATCGACTCCAGGGGCGGTGATCGCCAAATGTCCGGTTTGAAGACGTTCCACCCAACCCTTGGCCTTGAGGTACCACAAGTGGAATTCAATTAGTTCGGGCAGAGTGTGGAGGAGACGGGCAATTACAATCTCACCCAGTCCCGGCTCATTCATGTTACGCCGGCGCTGAACATACAGCAGTGAAAGCAGCCGCTCACGGGTTACCTGGTCGTCGGCAAACGCCGACATGTCGCCGGCCTCCGACGCGAGCCTCCATTTGTGGTTCCAGTAATCCTGGTACTTGACGTCGTAACCGGCACGGGTCTCAGGGTCCACGAGAGTCCGATGAGCCTCGACAATCATCAGGAACCGGTCATTGTCCGCATATTCGCTGCTATCAGGATGGGTCTTTTTGGCGAAATGCCGAAACATCCGTTCAATGGTATCGGTGTCGGCGTTCGGACTAAGTTGCAGCAACTCATAGTAATCGACGAATTCATTAACGCTCATGTGCCCCCTCCTCTGGATTGATATTTAGCTTATTTTGCATATTTGCACAATCTATTTTACAGGTGTCCAAGACGTAATGTACTGTCGACTTCAGCTCAGAAGCATATCCGAGAACAAAAAACTGCCAAATAGATCCATGTTTTCGTGGTAATGGTAAAGAGTTCAAAAATTTGTTGTATAGATAAAAATAATTGCATAATGCAAACTTGCAAAGCCAGAATATCAGGTTAACGGATTTTCTCAATATGACCAGGAGGAAGGTACGGATATGCAAACATCTTCTGGAAACCGGCAGCTTGCAGATAAATTTTCCGGGTGCCTGCTCGGAGGCGCAGTCGGCGATGCCATGGGCAGGCCGGTGGAATTCTTGTCCATCGAAGATATTCGTGAAAGTTACGGTGCCGACGGCATCCTGAACTTTGAGGAAACTTCTGGCGCTGCCGGTGTAATTACCGACGATACCCAGATGAGCCTGTTTACGGCTGAAGGACTTCTCCGGGAATACCGAAGGGTGCATGGCACGGGCGAGCATCCCGAATATGCCCAATCCGTATATCATGCATACCTCCGCTGGCTGTATACCCAACGGGAAGCCTCCCATGATCCGGACTTCCTCGACTGTCTGGACGGCGGACTCATGGATGTGCCGGAGCTTAATCACAGGCGCGCACCGGGCACAACCTGCCTCACAGCTCTGATAAAAGGCAGGATGGGGACTGTCGACCGGCCTGTAAATGAAAGCAAGGGGTGCGGCGGGGTGATGAGGGTTGCACCGGTCGGCCTATTCTGCGCGGCGTTGAACAATTCCGGCGATACAACCATGACCCCGCGGCTAACCTTCGAGAGTGGCTGCGCCTGCGCCGCCATCACCCATGGTCACCCGCTCGGCTATTTGCCGGCAGGTTTTCTTGCTGCGGTCATATTTTTTCTCGTTTCCGGGAGGGGCCTCGAAGAGGCGATCCCGGCCACACTGGAGATCCTGGCGGAAAGACCCGAACGCGAGAAACGCGAGCTCGCAGCGGAGGTAAACCAGGCCCTCAGGATGAAGCGCAACAAGAAACCCGGTCCCGAAACGGTTGAAAAACTTGGCGGCGGATGGGTAGGGGACGAAGCGCTGGTTTTATCACTCTACTGTGCCCTTGCCGCGGAGGGTGATTTTGCGCGGGGAGTCAGGCTTGCGGTCAATCACTCCGGTGACTCGGATTCCACGGGCGCCATAACCGGTAATATTCTTGGATCACTTTCAGGCAAGGGTGCGATTCCGCAAAAATGGCTGGAAGAAGTGGAACTGGCAAACGTTATTGAGAAAACGGCGCTTGATATAGTTGGTATTTGAACCTTGTCTCCTGGTTTACATACTCAAAATAACAGGAATTTAACACCCTGTAATTCCTTCCCTGATTTAGCAGAATTGAAAAATTAGCTGGTTGTTCATCCATTATTTGCGCCTGGCGAGAGGCTGCTTTTTACCCTTGAAAATGGCTCTCCTTGTTTTAATTCAAATTAAATAATTTCTTTATATATTGACACTTTAATGTGGCAAGGTGTAAAAATGATTTAATTTTACTTTGTTATTTATTTGTATTCGGAGTCCTGAAATATGGGTTCGAAGAGGGCACAATTTATTTTCTTGAGAACGGGGCCGTTCGTGTCAGCAGTGTGCTGACCGTACGGCTTTTTTGTTTGTACGTGGGATTGATACGGCTCGCCGTGCCAGTATCCGGTGGCGGACGAAACGGATTTTTCCGGTTTTTGTCCGAAATATCCGGGTTCAACCCGGGAGGTTGATGATGAGCGCTGAACATATTCATATTTGCGGGGAACACGAAAATGCCGACCGGTGTCCGTTCTGCACCCTGGACCGGTCACGTGTATTCACGGAAAACGAGCTGGCAATGGCCATTCTCGATGCTTTTCCGGTTACTCCGGGACATACGCTGATAATTCCGAAAAGGCATATGGTCTCGTTTTTCGAAGCAACGGCGGACGAGAGGTCCGCCATGTTCGAGCTTCTTGGCGGAGTCCGCGAAAGTATGTTGAATTGCAGTCCCCCGTATGCTGACCGGGCCGGTTCGTTTGTACCCGACGGTTTCAACATCGGCATCAATGACGGGGTCGCCGCCGGGCAGTCGGTGATGCATCTGCATATACACCTGATCCCGCGCTATACGGGTGACTGCGAAAGCCCGCGCGGCGGAGTGAGGTGGGTGTTTCCCGAAAGGGCGGTTTACTGGAAGCCGTTGTGATGATTATGACATTTCAAAAAAGAAGGGTAAATGGGAAAGGATCCTCATTATTCAGGGTATCCGCAATGATTAAAAAGCTCCGGAGCAGTTTGTTCTTTTTCATGCCTAAAAACCTTCCTGTTTTCAAAACGGGTGGTTCCATCGACGTGCCCAAGAGTGTTGCGGCCATCGGGCGCATGGTGATCCTCGCCTGTATCATGGTATGGGTGACAGGATGTGGCGGTTCCAATTCCTCGGCTGCCGCGTCTGCGGCATATCCGGCCAAGATTACCGCCACTGACTCCGGAACGTCATGGAGTTTCGCCGTCATGGCAGACAGCCAGTGGCTTGGCGCGGATGACGGCGACAATCCCGAAAGTGTTTCCGTCGGCATCATCAACCTGTTGAACGCCGAGTTCATCAAGCATAAGGTGAAGTTCGTCGTGGAGGTGGGTGATCTCACGGATTCGGGGACACAGCGTGCCCTGAACATCCGCGCAACCTACGTGCAGGCCCTTTATAATGCGGGAATCGGATACTTCCCGCTCCGTGGCAACCATGAGCCCACAGCGGAGGATGCGTCGGCCTTCGTCCATGCGTTCCCGCAGACCCGGACCGGCATGAATAACGCCACGCCCGCGGATTCGTTCGTGACGACCGACGACGATGACGAAACCAAGCCCGTGGCAAGGACTGGTGCGCCATTCCAGCTGGGGAGCAACTTCAGCAGTCCGAATTCGAGGCTTCAGGGGTTGAGCTATTCCTTCGACTATAACAACACCCGGTTCGTGCTGCTCGACCAATACACACCATTCGACGGCGGGAGCAATTCCATTGCTTCCCAGCAGGGCTGGCTAAGCAGCACTCTGTCCACAAGGCCGGCCGGGAGCCACGCTTTCGTGTTCTCGCACCAGGGGCTCATCTGTCCCTACCAGCCGGACTCACTCTTCGGTACCTATCCATCTGCCTCTTTCGAGTCCATGTTTGCGGTGCAGGACGCATTCATCAGCAGTCTGCACGACAACGGCGTAAGGTATCACATCTTCGGGCATGATCACTTCCACGAACGGAGCGTGGTCACCACTTCCGACGGCAGCGGCAAGAATGTTACGGAGATCTTCTCCGCACCTTCCTCGAATGAGCTCTTCGTACCGAGGGGTAGCAGGCAGTGGTATGATCCCGCGCTGTTTCCCGACTTCCGGCGAAGCGTCAACAGCCAGGATGTGAATCATATAGGCTACTACATCTACACCGTGGACGGACCCAATGTGACCGTGGACTACTACGGTGCCGAGGTGCCCTCGGTCTATTCTGCGAGCGACAACTGGGGAAGTGGCGGATATCAGCTCAACCAAACCCCGGTCCTGACCTTCACCAGGCGCGAGACCTTCGGGTACGGGCAGGCCGGAAAAGAATTCCTGATCCCGCAGGGTGGGGCGTACAGCACGGTGGTGGACAGCTTCAGCGGCACGACTGCCAGGATCCTCGGCGGCGTGAATGCGGACCAGGGCCCCGACTATAACGGACTGCCCACTTCGAAAGCAGTGAATACCGGCTGGCAGGTCGGCCCCAAGGGACTGTTGAGTCCGGTGCTTAACATCTGGGGGATGGCACTTCCGGGTTCGGACGGCAAGACCGATACCTATGCTGTTTCCATCCAGTACAACCCCGACCTCGCCGGGAACGATGTAATTGCAAATGGCTGGCTGGCGCTGGCCACCCCGGTAAACGGCGTGTGGGCCAATGCGGTGGACCGGAATACGGGCGGGACCAGGAAGTTCATCCGGGGCCCCTGGGTTTCAGCCTACGGATTGGGAACCTACGGTTTTGACCCGGCCACCAACACTGCCTGGGCGGTCATCAACTACAACGCTGCTTTCGCGGTCGCCCCGCTTTACTGAGAGTGTTATTCCCCTGAAACGGAATGTTTATCCGTAAACTCTCAACTGCCGTTTTGGCATAATATTCGGAAGCAATTTACCTCAATTTACAGATAGTTGCGGTAATTGTTGAACTGCTTTGAATTATTTTTGTGAAAATTGGGCAGTTGAGCAGGGGCTCATCATTCAGTTGTTGGCCAATGAGAAGAGGAAAAATGAAAAAATTTCTTATCGCAATGGTAATTCTTGGCTATACGGGATTTTTCATTTCGATAGCACAGTTTGCCATGAGGAAAAACGGATTACAGCTAGACGAGATAATGTATTCAATGGCTTTGATTGCTATAAATTTACTGTGTTCAGCATGGCTTTATAAAAAGGTAAATAAAAACAAAGTTGAATGGGCGCTTTTCGGAGTGATTGGCAATCTCACCGCTCTGATAACTTTCTGGCTGTTCAAAGATGTATTAGATAACTGGAAGCGAGGAAAACGCAACTTCAGTTAAAACATGCAATGGCTAGCCGAGTACCAATTCCTGAAGAAAGAACAGAATTAACTGCGGTTGCCAACGAGGCCCTTGGACACCGACCGGGGCTTAGAAGCGCCCCGGTGCGGGTCAAGGGCGCGGCCCGTTATACATAGAAAAGGAAAATAAATGCAGGAACTTTTTGAAGCAGTTATCAGCAGAAAAATTGGAAATGATATCTGTTTTTTATGTGGTTGTGATTTAAACGAGGAGAACCGAACACGGGAACATGTCATTCCTCGATGGGCTCAGGAGCGTTATCAACTATGGGATCAAAAGATGATTCTTTTGAATCGTACTGAAATTCCCTACCGCCAACTCACCATTCCATGCTGCTTTTCATGTAACAATAAACATCTTCGTCCCATTGAAGACGAGGTGTCCGAAGCTGTTTTGGCAGGTGTAGACGCTGTTCGGAACCTTGACCGTCAGAAGCTCTATATTTGGCTTAGCAAAATTTACTACGGCCTACTGTACAAGGAAAACTTTCTCCAGGCAGAGAGACATAATCCTGAATCGGCTGAGACAATTACAAATCACGAACTGATGATGGAGTTTCAGATGCTCCATTATTTCCTTCAGAGTTCGCGAGTGTCGATGGTTTTTAGAGATTTTTTTCCTGCCTCAATAATGATATTTGAAGCACAAGAGCCAACAGATCCTCTGATGCAATGGGACTTTGGAGATGATTTGCACTCGCTTTTTATTGCAGTCAGGATGGGAAAAGTTGCCATGTTTGCCGTATTAATGGACGGAGGAGCCAATGAGTACATGGCCACCAAGTTACTTGATTACGTGAATAATATCAAACTACACCCACACCAGTTCCGCGAGATTCTTGTAATGGTGAAATATAAGTCTCTACTTTTTAACCGTGTGCCCAAATACATGATCGTGGAGGGTGATCCAATCCAAGTTATCCAAGCACCGCTCGCAGGTTTTAGCAACAAACCCTTATTCAATGATTGGAATCAAGAGCAATACGCAAAACTGCTTTCGCAGTATACCGGCGCACCTTTTGAAAAAATTTACTTTCCACCTGACCAGGTATGGACTTGGCTTAAGAAAAGCGATGGCACTGTAAATCACATGCCGCTTGCTGAGTATCCATTTCCTCCAAATGTCTAACCATCGGGTGGTGCGGTCAAGACCGCAAACCCTCAGCCCCGTTGTGTGAGAGGAAGACCAACACATGCAAGAAGATGTTTTGTATGAGTTCCTGCGTAAAAAAGGCGACTATCTCTTTCATAGAGAAAGTCAAGATCTAGAGTTTAAAGAGCAATTTAACTTTGCAGGACTTGCAGAGTATCTTAGGGACTTTGCCGCCTTTGCGAACAATAAAGGCGGTTATTTGATTTTCGGAGTTGAAAACTCGCCTCGGAAGCCATCAGGTTTAAGCCCCACCTCTCTTGACCAATTTGACAACATTGACCCAGAAAAAATATCTGGCTATATCCTCGAAATATTCTCAAGGGATATTACATGGGAAATGGCCGTCGTAGAACTGTACGAGAAAAAATTTGGCGTATTCCATGCGTAAACTTCCCCAAAAATGAGACATGAAAAAAGTAGAGCTTTCTGGCATTCTATAGCGCCAGGAGGTTCAAATGCAGAAAGCCCGATTTACTGAAACACAGATTGTTGCAATTCTTAAAGAGGCCGAATCCGGAATGCTTGTGAAAGACGTTTGTCGCAAGCACGGGATCAGCGATGCCACTTACTACAACTGGAAATCAAAGTACGGCGGCATGGAAGCTTCCGATCTGAAACGGATGAAAGAAATGGAAGCTGAACTCAGCCGGTTGAAGCGGATGTACGCCGAACTGGCCCTTGAAAACCATGCTCTGAAAGACCTGATTGAAAAAAAGCTCTGAGGCCGTTCGAGAAAAAAGAAGCTGTCTGTTACCTCATCGCTGAGCACAGGCTCTCAATACAGCGCAGTTGTCGCTGTGTCGGCCTTGCTCGTGCGGCCTATTACCGAACTACAATCTGCGACTCAGATGCCGATCAGGAGGTCATCACTGCCCTCAATTCGCTTGTGGAGCGTCATCCCCGCTGGGGTTTCTGGAAATGCTTCAAAGTATTTCGCAGTCGGGGCCAGCGCTGGAACCATAAGCGGGTGTACCGTGTTTACTGCAACCTGAAGTTAAACCAGAAGCGCCGGGCTAAAAGAAGGCTGCCGAAACGAGAGAAACAGCCGTTGCTGGTTCCACAACAGCCGAACCAGGTCTGGTCGGCCGACTTCATGAGCGATACGCTCTATGCCGGCAACCGCTTCCGTACCTTTAACGTGATAGACGACTTTAACCGGGAATGCCTGGCTATAGAGATCGACACATCCATCACCGGCAAAAGACTCATTCGCGTATTTGAGCGACTGCGGCTTGAACGAGGACTCCCGGATGTCCTGCGGGTTGATAACGGCCCTGAATTCCTAAGCGGAGAGTTTGTTGCCTGGGCCGAGGCCGCCGGAGTCTTCATTCAGTACATCCAGCCGGGACAGCCAAACCAGAATGCCTTTATCGAACGTTTTAATCGTACATACCGCGAAGAGGTTCTTTCTCTTTATCTCTTCCGAAATCTGAAAGAGGTACGAGAGATAACCTACTGGTGGTTGAACGATTACAATGAACTGCGTCCTCACGATTCCCTTGAGGACATGACACCGATTGAATACATGAAAAACTACACCGGAAACTCTACTTTCAAACTGTCTACTTGACAGGGAAGCTTACGGTGTTCGGCGGCATGGGTTCTTGGAACGATATCGGATTTGAGGGTGATGATCAGGTTCTCTATGATCGTCTTTCGGAAGATCTGTACCGACTGCTCAATGTGGCAATCGTCGCAGCTGCAAACGCCAGTGCTTCACCTATTGGAAAGGGGGAGCCCAAGCCGTGGTGGAAGGTGTGGAACTGACAGCCAACCTGCAAGATGCACCTGACCAAAAATATGTAAGGTAATCTTCCACGAAATTATGTGTATAAAAGTGAGTTAACGATTCTAACCAGTCAGGAGAATTGAATGAAGAAATTTTTTACAATACTTGGCGGGATTTTCGCTGTTCTAATTGTCGTGGCTGTTGTCGGATTTTTTGTATTAAACCATTTTGGTGCCGGCCTTGACGAAGAAAGTAAAACATACGTTGACTCAAATCTTCCCCGAATTTTAACGGACTGGAATGCTGATGAAATGATGAATAGAGCCAGCCCGGAATTAATGAAAGTGGCTCCAAAGGAAAAAATTGAGGAATTATTTAAGGTATTTTCAGAAAAGCTAGGCCCGCTGAAGGAATATAAAGGATCCAGGGGCCAGTCTAACGTTTCAGTTACAACTCAGGAAGGCAAGGTAATTACAGGCTCTTACATAGCAAATGCTGTTTTTGAAAAAGCACCGGCAACAATTCAATTTCGAATAATTAAACATGATAGCCAGTGGCAGATATTAGAGTTCCGGGTAAATTCCGATGCACTGATGCCTTGAAAATCTTGAGAATTACACGTAACCCGGTCGCTAGACCTTACTGATAAAGCCGTCAGGTAAGCGCCCATGACGTTATAATTCAAATTTTGGAGGGAACCATGGATACAGCAATAAAGAAGAAGCGTCCGATTTGGGTGTGGGTTATTTCAATTTTTTATCTTTTGTCAGCAGGTTACACTCTTTTATCATTTTATTTAATTCATACAGGTGCGATTCCTCTCAAACCGGTTCAGCAAGCATATTTCGATAACCTGTCTACCTTGGATTATACAATCACTATATTGATCGGAGCAGCCAATTTCCTTGGCGCAATTGCATTGTTTCTGTTGCGCAAACAGGCTTTTTACTTATTCCTAAGTGCACTTTGTGCCGGCATGCTCTTAACGATTTTACATTCAATCGGTAAGGGCTGGATTGCAGCTGTCGGTGGGCCAGGCCTGATAGGAATGTTATTAGGTTGGGGTATTGCTGTAGCGGTGATAGCCTACTCCAGGAGGCTCATCAATAGGGGCCTTCTTGTTTAAAATGCCTGACAAATCATTCCAGCGGGCCGCCTGCGGCATCCGCTGATTTAGGCATTGCCCTGCCGGAAAGAATTTGTCCTGTTTATCTTCGATTCCGGCATCTCTGCTGAAAATTCCTGAAGCACCTGATCTAAAAACAGTCAGGTGACCTCTCACGATGTTACGCCAAACAGGGAGTATGAATGTCCAAAACCTGAATAACCGTAGTCATTTTGACTGATTTCTGTGTGAAAGGCGGCTGTTGATGTCCATTTCCATCCTCTGCCAATCCTTTTCCACTGCTCTCTCCCGCAACCTCAACCTTGCATCTTCAAATGAGCAGCGACATGCTTTAGCGGCAGATACGCTTGACAAAATTGGGAAGAAACTCCGCCGGATGTACCACGCAACAATGAAACCCCGGTCGTCATTAATGGTAACCAGGTGCTGGTACCTGTAACGCTGTCCTTTCATGGCCGTTCGGTGGCGACGCATCTTCTGCTCGATACCGGAGCGAGTACCACAACCATCAGTGGAAGGCTTGCCGCGCGCCTGGGAATCGAGCCAACGGATGTGCGGATTGGAAGGGCAACTGTAGCGGATGGCCGTTCTTTAAGATCATACCTGTTCGTGGCTGATTCGATCAGCGTCGGGTCCAACACCCTGTATGGCGTCCGGACATCCGTCCTGCCCGGCAGCGGCGGCGAGGAGCAAGACGGTCTGCTGGGAATGGATTTCCTGAGAAATTTCCGCTACCACGTGGAATTCGAGCGAAGCGTCATCGAATGGGGCCAGTAAATCCGGGATTTTTCGAAACCACAATTGAATATCCCCATGGCTTTTTCCGGTATGTCCCGGTACCATTTCAGGCAGTTCCGTCGTTACCATCTCCGCGGTGGACATCAGATTCCATTTCGAACTGCAGTTTATCGACTATGAAATAAAAACCGATGGAGATTAAAACGGTGATGACTGCTACCGTGTAAGCAAGAGATCTCCCGTGCCATAAACCGTCAAACCAGCTCATGAGCTCGTTGGCAAGTACATTGAACTTCCCGCCGTAAAGCTCCAGATCGTGAATATAAACCTTGGAGTGTTCGAATTCATAGTTATAATCCGTACCGGGTGAATTACCTGCAGCCAGGTATATTGAAATCGCACTGCCGATTCCTGCCGACAGGATGATGCCGGTATACAGGTAAAGATGTTTATACAGAAATGCTATTTTTGACTTAATGCTGTTTCTGTTGTCGTCCAGAATTATTGATTTGTATTTGATTTCTGTCTTTCGATTATCAGAATGCACTGGATCTCCCTGCCATCGCCATTGATGCCCCGCTTTCGCCTCAAGTATCTCATTCAAATAGTTAAAATGCAAAGCTATGTTATCTTGCGCTTCTGCTGTTTCCGGCAAAATTTCCTGTATAATTAAATGAAATCAGATTAGACATAATGGTTATAAGGCGAAGAGAAATGGTAAGCGAAACGAGGAGGAATTATGAAAATAATCAATCGATCTATTTTTGTTCTCACCGTGTCCGGGGTTTTTCTCATGTCGCCGGGTGTCCACTCCGCGGATCTCGCGCAGGATTGCCTGAAAAGCTGTACAGATCAAAGAACGGCAGATGATGCAAACTGCCCGTCACCTGACGAAGGCGCAGGCCAGGGTCGAGGCCAGTGTCTGAAAATGAATCAGGACATCTTTGATAATTGCCATAAAAACTGCCTGCCGAACTCGCCGCCACCGGCCGCAACAACACCCCCGGTTACACCCGGGAAACCTCCAGTGCCGACTCCGCCCAAAGGAGCAATTGCACCCAAGGGTACAACTCCACCCCCCGGCACAACTATTCCCAAAACCTATTAGAACATGCGCTCGGAGATCTTGTCCTTGCGGGAGCTCCGCTATGGCACGCTATTTTTCGAGGGATCTTTCACCGCAATGTTTTTCCTGACAAAGAACCGGGGAGAGAAGGAACGCCCAAGCTCTCCCCGGATTCCTTTTTATTCAGCGGTATCCGCCATAATCCTCATCTTCATCATGATGTTCATGGTGATCCTGATGGTCACCGCCATACTCCTCATGGTGTTCGACGCCGCGGCTATATCCGTCATGATATCGCCCACCTTCTCCTTCGACCGGGACGATACAGCCTGAAAGTATAATTGCTGAAATAAAAAGAATGAACAACTGAACCATCGATATTTTCTTCATATCTCACACCTCTCGAATTCTTTGTATGGAAATCGTTCGGCAACATATCCCCATGGTCGAGAATCCGGCAGTTTGCCCTTGATATGGGACGGTCCTGCTCTCTGTCGTGCATTCACTCTCCTGCAACAATTTTATCTCCTTATCAGTTTCGTGTAAATTGCTTCCGGGAATGCTCTCCCATTGCAGTGCTCAGGTTAAAGAAATGAAGAAATCTGCCGATAAGAAATAACAGTTCCTGATTTTTAACTGAAAAAGGCCACTGATGTGGCAAGTGACGTGACATGGTGTATATTGTCTCATAACGATAAATATCCAGCGTCACTCAGCCACCCATTAACATGCACTCCAGTCTCTATTGCCGATAAAGGGTCCCAATCAATGGATGCAGGCGACTACAGGAAAATCCGGCAACTGTTTGACGACTATCTGCGGATGTATTCATCCCGCGATGATCGGCTGACCACTTATTTCAGCGAGGATTTTTCCGGCTTTACCGGAGGCGGAGATTTTCTGGTCAAAGACAGGGATGAATGGATTGCGATTACCCGCCAGGACTTCGCCCAGATCAAGGATCCGATCCGGATCGAACTCAAGGACCTGGCAATCCAGTCACTGGCCGACACAATCGCCGTCGCGACCGGATTTTTCACCATCCATCTGCCGATCGAAGACCACATCCTGTCACGGGAGACCGCCCGCCTGGTTCTGATTTTCCGCAAGGAATCCGCAGGCTGGAAAATCTCGCACAGCAGTATATCCATTCCCTACTACCTGGTACGTGAGGGCGAAGTCTATCCGATGAAGGAACTGGTGGACCGGAACCAGTACCTGGAAAAACTGGTCGACGAACGGACGATTCAGCTTTCCGAGGCAAACGATAATCTGCAGCGGATCAAATGACAGGCTGGCACGCGAAATCGAAGAGCACAAGCAGACCGAGGAGGCGCTGCTGCAGAGCGAGGCCCACTACCGCCTGCTCACGGAGAATGCCTGCGATGTGGTCTGGAAAGTGGATGGCGATTATCGGTTCACCTATATCAGTCCTGCGGACGAGCGGCTGCGCGGCTTCAGGGCCGACGAAGTGCTCGGCCGCCATGTTTTTGAATTGTTCGACGAAGAGGGTATCGCGTCACTCAGGAAAATAGCCGTGCAGCGGCTGGAGGCTGAGCAACAGGGATCGAAGTCGGGCACCATAACCTTTGAAGCGCGGCACCGATGCAAAGACGGCAGTTGGTTATGGGGGGAAGTAAGCTCCACACCCGAACGCGATGAACAAGGCAAAATTACCGGCTACTACGGTATAACCAGGGAAATAACCGAACGCAAAAAGCATGAAAAAGAACTGTTGAAAATTGAAAAACTGGAATCACTGGGTGTCCTTGCAGGTGGCATTGCCCACGATTTCAACAACATTCTGACCGGAATCATGGGAAACATATCCTTTGCGCAGTTGTTCCTCGATGCCGGTCACAAGTCATGTAAACCACTGGCTGAAGCGGAAAAAGCAGCGGTGCGGGCCGGAGAACTTGCCCATCAGCTCCTGACTTTTGCTCGCGGCGGCGAGCCGGTCAAAAAGGTGATTTCACTCCGGAATCTCGTGAATGAAACCGTCTCGCTGGTCCTGCGCGGCTCCAACGTCAAGGGAACCGTCGAAATACCCGACTCCATACATGCCATCGAAGCAGATGAAGGCCAGATGAGCCAGGTGTTTCACAACATAATCATCAACGCCACGCAAGCGATGCCGGGAGGAGGGACGCTGACTGTCACGGCACGGAACGAGACGCTGTGCAATAAGAACGACTTGGCCCTCCCGGGCGGCAGCTTTGTCAGCCTTTCCTTCGCCGATCAGGGCTGCGGAATATCGGACGATGACCTGAAAAGAATCTTCGACCCCTATTTCACGACCAAGGCGTCCGGGAAGGGACTCGGGCTTGCTTCGGCACATTCGATAGTAAAAAGGCATGGCGGGCACATCGGTGTTATTTCCGGAACCGGCAAAGGTACTACCTTCACGATCCACCTGCCGTCAATCGGCGAGACATATACAAATCATCAAGGCGGTTCTGTCGAGCTGACCACCGGTGTTCATGCCGGCGGTTCCATTCTTGTCATGGATGACGAGGAGGTTATCCGGGAGATAATGACTTCAATTCTGGAATTTCTGGGATATGCGGCGACAACCTGTGAGAATGGCACAGAGGCAATAGCACGATATAAAACTGCAAAAGAATCGGGAACACCCTTCTCAGCGGTTATCATGGATCTGACCATACCGGGAGGCATGGGAGGAAAGGAAGCGGCACGACGGATCCTTGATATCGATCCGAACGCCTGCCTGATTGTGTCCAGCGGCTATTCGGATGATCCGATCATGTCCGACTTCAATGCCTACGGTTTTAAAGGCGCAATAGCAAAGCCATACAACATGGCGGAATTCGGGCAACTGCTGAGCTCTATGTTGTCCGCGCCATAGTTGCAAATACTGTTTTTAAAGAGGTTTTAAAATGGAAATAAAGGAAAAGAAAGTTTCGATGTCGAGCGTTGTGCTGGCCCAGATCATGCTGCCGGCCGACACGAATCCGGCAGGCAATGTTCACGGCGGGACGATCATGAAACTCATCGACAACGCGGCCTATGTGGTTGCCGCAAGGCATACCGGCAAGAATGCGGTAACTGCTTCCATTGACCGCCTGGATTTTCACAACCCGGTGTTTCTGGGCAACCTGGTTACACTCAAGGCCTCCATGAACCGGGCAGGAAAGACTTCCATGGAGGTGGGTGTGAGGGTCGAAGCGGAAGACCTCAGAACCGGAGAGGTAAGGCATACGGCATCTGCCTACCTGACTTTTGTCGCCCTGGATGATAACGGCCGTCCCTCAACGGTGCCGGGACTGGTTGCCGAAACCGACGAACAGAGAAGGCGGCTAGCCGCGGCAGACGGGCGTTATGCGATCAGGAAGGCGGCAAAGAAATAGGGTTGTTTTACACCTGAATTGATGACACATTCACGCCTTCACTTGCGCGGAACGCCTCAGTTTTTGTATTTCGGAAATGTGAGGCGGCCTGACGAAGTTCATCCGGTTTAGCAGACATGTAACGATGTCAGCGACGTTGAACTCCGGCATTCAGCTCACTACGGCGTTCATGGGCCACGGATTCAGGTCACAGAGAGCATGAGAGAACGAAGTTGAGAGAGAATAATGTCCTGCGAGGATGGTAGTTTATAAATCAGGATGGACTAGAAAGTTCAGGTCCCCCCTCCGCCGCGACGGAGAGGGGATTTCAAGTTACGACACCGTGCTCTGCAGATGTCAGCCCTGAACGACGCGACGTGCGGCGCGCTTGATGCTGACCAGGTTGCGGAAGCTGACGTTGTCGGTGGTGATGTTGTTCCCCTGTGATCCGCAGCCGAGGGTCAGGGAAGGAATCATCACGTTGAACAGGCCGCCGATGGCGCCGTGGCTGGTGGGCGAGTTGAAGGTTACGCGGTTTGCGTCCACCTTCTCGGCGAATTCAGACGCACAGGGCGTCGCTGGCGGAGTGGATGCCGGCGGTGTGGCCTGCGCCGCCTTTTTTCAGCAGATCGGCGCAAAGGCTGATGGCTGCATCTTTGCCGTCGACGATGTAGTAGCCCAGGCTCGGGGAAAGCTTCTCGCGGCTCATGGGCTCAACATCCTGAATCCCCTTGAGGGGGCCGACCAGCAGGGCACGGGTACCTTCGGGCACGGAGAAGCCGGCCATCTCTGCAATCACCGGGGCAGCCTGACCGACAACTTTGCCGGACACGACGGTACAGTCGCCGAAATAGAGTTTTTCCAGTTTTGCCTTTTCTTCTGCGTTGACGAGGTGTACGCCGATTTCCTTCAGCTTGGCGATTGCTTTTTCGGCAACATTAGCGTCGTCGAAGATCAGGTTCTGTTCGGAGGCGCAGACAACGCCGTTGTCGAAGGTCTTGGAGAGGACAACGTCGTTCATGGCCTGGTCGATGTCCGCGTCAGAAGCGACATACACGGGGCAGCCGCCAGCGCCTACGCCGAAAGCGGGGTTTCCTGAACTGTAAGCGGCCTTGACCATGGCGCCGCCTCCGGTGGCGAGAATAACGTCAACGCCGGGATTGGTCATCAGTGCATTGGTGGCTTCCACGGACGGCTCTTCGATCCACTGGATGCAATCCTTGGGTGCGCCCGCGGCAATGGCGGCATCCAGGCAGAGCTGTGCGGTTTTGGTGCAGCATTTCTGGGCGCGGGGATGGAAGCCGAAAATCACCACGTTGCGGCCTTTGAGGGAGGAAAGAACCTTGAAGGCTACTGTAGAGGTGGGGTTGGTGGTCGGGGTGACAGCGGCTACCACGCCAACGGGCTCGGCGATTTCAATGATATCGTTTTCGTCCTTGACGACGCCTACGGTTTTGACATCTTTCATGTCGTTCCAGATAACGGTGGAGCCGAAGTGGTTTTTGATGGTTTTGTCGGCCACGTTACCGAGACGGGTTTCTTCAACGGCCATCTTGGCCAGTTCTTCCTTGTTTTCTTCGATAACCCTGGCAATTGCTTCGCATATTGCGTCGGTTTTCACCTGGTCGAGTTTTTTATACTCATCGAGGGCTGATTTGGCTTTTTGAACCATCTGATTGATCTTTTCCTGTACCATTTAAAACCTCCTGAAATTGCGGGTCGCTGGACCCGGTTAAAAACTAAATGAATTTCCGATCGATGCAGCATGCGGCAACTGGTTTTCCTCAATGATTATAACTCAGTCGGCAGGTTGCGTGGAAATCACACTTAGAGTTTTTAAGCCAAACTAAACATTTATGTCAATAATAATAAATAAAATGCAAAACTGTTTACAGGATTGCATTTACCTTAAAATAGAGGCTAATTAGCTGTATAAACTGTATAAAACAGCGGTTTGAAACGGCAGCAAAAAAATATCGGACCTGCTGCTGGAATGTCTACCTTTTCGGCGGGAAGAGGTTTACTTCACTATTTGTTATGCCTGAAGGTTGACTATAGGGGGAATGGGGACAGCCAAGAATTAACCTATATTCGGCAGCTGCAGGCATCCTCCGTTCGCTCCGGAGGCCTGAGTTGTTTACTGCGGACACCTCCAACTGCCGTTTTTGGGATGAATGTTATTCTGAAAACATAATTTTGAGTTATCGACGACAGGTGAACCTGGAGCTATTTCCCGGAAGGTAAATACATAGAAGAGATAATCAGCGGGCTCAGCCGTAAGGCAAAGGTTCCCGGAGGCGTGGTTACCAACTATTCGAGTACAAGTAAATGCATGAAGCCGCGACGAATATCTTCCAGCCCGACACGGTTTGATAAAGAAGGGGAACGGCTGATTTTATTCTTACAAGATTTGCCGGTCCCCTTCTTTTAAATGTGATTTATTAACAGCCGATATGCTTCAACTGTACTTAAAATTTCACTTACCTGACATCATTCTTTCCAATCTTCCAATCATTTCCCACCTTTACGAAATCAGCGAAACAGGAACTATCCTCATATTCGGTTTTCCCCTTTTGGATCATTGCAGGTTTCCCGTTTTTGCCTTTTCCGAGTTCATAATGTACGGTAGGAACCTTTCTCGTAAAGTTGAGGGTCGCTTTTTTTCCGTCAGGGGTGATGTTGCAACCGGTAACTTTGTATCCGCTGGCGAGCGCCTCCCTGAACATGGCATCCATTTGTTTTTTTTGTGCTTTCGGCAATTTCTCCAGTTGCTCTATTTGTCTGCGTTGCTCGCCTGTCACATACTTTAACCGTTCCTTTGAATTGCCGGAGCGCATGGCTGCGAAATATTCGCCAAAAACGGCATCAAGCTCCTTGCAAAGCGCTGGAGAGCCGCTTTTGGTATTGGCTTGTCTGATCTTTACCGGTACCGGCACAACATGCACCGACTTTGTGACGGGAGCCGGTTTCTCATGGGGAACCGGAGTCAAAGCCGGAGCAGGTATCTTGCCGATTTTTGAAGGCATCCCATGTTTAATGTTTCTGTGGACGGCATGTCTTTTTACATGTTTTGTGAATTTTGCCGGATGAGTCTTTTTCTCTTTCCTGGCAGATTCTGCTGTTCTGGCCAGGTCAACTTCGGATACCGGAATTTCTATTTCCGTATCCCGGTTGATCAGAAGATGGATCACGCCATCACTGCGCTGATACGACTTGTACTCGATCTGCTCACCGTTTTTCAGGTAAAAGGTTTTGGCATGAGTCTGCGGCGACATGAATAAGATTGCGGCAATTACTGTCAAGATTACGAACGAGCTCTTCATTATTCCCTCCATACATTGCATTTAGCCGGCAAAAAATTTTCTCTGTTTTATCAGTATTTACCGGTTGGCACAAGTAAATTAAAAAACATTTCACAGTCAAGAAATCCGGAAGAGATCTTATTAATGTTAATGAAAGATGAATAAATCGGCAAGTGTGTTAACTGTGAAACAGACGCTTAGCTGTTGCCGTTCTCTCGAACTATATATTCATCGGCATCGAGGGGAACCCCGTCAAAAAATCATGAATAGCATAATCCATATGATAATTAGGTAAAACCTGGATAAATATAGGTCTTGTCAGGAATTCATCTATATGGCATTGAAAACACATTAAAGTATCAGTATCATATAAAAGCGAAACGGACCGAATTAACTTGCACCGTGGAATAAACTCGAAAACCCTGCAGTTCCCTTCTTTGATGTTTGGGAATTTCCATTTTTCCATAAATTGGCGAATGCAGATTGACTCGGTCTGCCGGTCGGGAGCGTGCCCCCCGGGAGACAGGCGGACAAAACTCGTACTACGATCTGCGGCGCTATCTCAGCTCGCCAAAAAGGGCGTCACGTTCAAAATGAACCATTAAATGCGAGCCTTCATTTAACAGATTAAAGGGACCGGCAATATGGAACGAAACGGATCGGGCATACCGTGCCGCTATTTTTTTCTCAGAAAAATATTGCTTGTCTGCTTTTTTCTGCTGACAGGAGTGGTTTTCTGCACCAGGGCATATGCCGACGACGGGATTGCCGACAAAATTCGCGGCAAACTCGAGTCCGTTCAGCCACCCGGCAAACTCTGGGTAGGCTGTGAAATCGTCCATGCAAACGGCGACCTGATAGCATTCTATAAAGAACACAATTTTGCTCCCGTCTGGATGAATGAATGGGGATTGAACGATCTCGGAAGGGGCCTGCCTGCCCAGCTGGCCGACGCCCGGCTGCAGGGACTCGATCCGGATGACTATCATCTCCGCTGTATCAATTCCGGAATATCCAGCCTCAGTTCAAGCCTGGACATTAAAAAGCAGCCGGACATGGAAAAACTGGCCGACCTGGATATTCTGATGACCGATGCCTTCATGGTTTACGCGTCGAATCTGTCCATCGGCAAGGTGGATCCTGAACAACTCTATCCACTGTGGTTTTCGAAAAAGGAGAAGACCGATATTCTGGTCGCTCTGGACAAGCTGATAAGCACTCGAGATCTGGCGGGAACGATCAGGAGCTTTGCGCCCGATCATGAGCAATATTGGCGTCTGGTCGATGCCGCCCGTGATATGCAGGATGTGATCGATGCCGGTGGCTGGCCCGAGCTCCCGGACGGCGAAGACATCCGGCCGGGACAGCGGAACAGACAGGTTGCCATGCTGCGCAGGCGCTTGCGGATAAGCGGCGAACTGAAGCGGCGAAAAACTGTTGCCGGACCGGACTTTTACGATAAAGTCCTGGAAATCGCGGTAAAGAAATTCCAGCTTTTCCACGGACTGGAACCGGATGGTTTGGTGGGGCCGAACACGAGGGCAGAGCTCAACGTGTCCGCCGTGCAACGCCGGGATCAGATCCTGCTTAATCTGGAACGTTGGCGATGGCTTCACCACAAGTGGGAGGACAATTACATTCTCGTCAATGCCGCCGCCTTTTCACTCACCGCTCATAGTCAGGATAAGCAGATTTCCATGCGGGTCATAGTGGGAATGGACCTTAAAAGGACACCTGTTTTCAGCAGGAAAATGCTCTACATAGTGATAAATCCGTACTGGAATGTTCCCCGCAGCATAGCAGTGGAAGAACTTCTTCCGAAACTACAGGAAGATCCGGGATACGCGGCCAGAAATGACTACGAGGTATTATCCGGCGATGAGGAAATAGACCCCCGGCAAATTGACTGGGATACCCTCAACGCCGATAATTTCCCCTTGCGCATCCGGCAGAAGTCCGGAAACAAAAATGCTCTCGGCCGTATCAAGTTCATATTTCCCAATCGTTTCAATGTGTACATGCATGACACTCCGTATCGCAATCTGTTCGGGCTTGCCCGCAGAGATCTCAGCCACGGCTGCATCCGCCTGCAGAAACCGTTTGATCTGGCACTTTTCATTCTCCAGGCGGAAGATCCCTCGTGGACACGGGAGCGGCTGGAACAGCTTATCAAAGAGGGACAAAGATGCGTTGTTAAAATACATTCCGATTGGATGGTTCACTTTCTGTACTGGACTGCCTGGGTAGATGACCAGGGTCAGTTGCGGTTTTCCAGGGACATTTACAACAGAGACTCTGTCCTGTGGGAGGCCCTGAACACAACCACGTCAAAACCGGGGGAAATCCCTGTTCTCCAGGCCGGCGATTCTATTGCTCCCACCAAAAAGGAGCGCCCTGATGCCAAGGTTCTAACCCGGGAGGTGCTGGTTAAACCAGCCCCGGAATTCAAACAGCCTCCAGCCCTGAACATCCGGCCATTCGATACAAAAGGCCAGTTTCACGAATTCTAGTGTTTCAATGGTGCAATTATTGCCCGAACTCGTGCAGAAGCTGCACCGGAAATTCAAAGTTAAAGTTATCGTCTGAAAGAAAATATCTTTAATTATCGTTAAGTTAAGACAATGTCCCAAATTGGCGTGCTCTTTGAAAAGTAAAGGCATCTTTAACATTTCAAGGAGGTAAGACAGATGAAAACCCGTAAACTGATGGTTGCAATGTTGCTGGCGGTGGTGACCCTTTCCTTTGGCGCGCAGGTATTTGCCGCCGACAAGATTCAGGACAGGACCAAGACCACGAAAAAGGATGGAAGCTGCAAATAACCAAAAGAGGAAGAATCTCTCCAAAGCGGGTCGTACTTGCTGCGAAGAAAGCGGACGGCTCCACTATTGCTGAAAGGTCTTAACAATGGCCGCCGCTTCCCGTAAGCGACGGCCGTTTTTTTCTTTTTCTTTTACATTTGGTTTTTCCTGTCTTTTAGTATAATTTTCATGATTTTCTTTTATCTGTCCCTTTATGGTCCTGAATCCTGACGTTAAATGAAGAGCCGTTATGAAAATTCAATTAAATGCATAAGGAGGAAATCGTGCAGAAAAAAGTATTGTATATGGCAGCCTTGTTTTTTTTGACGCTTGTATCGGTGGTCAGTGCTGATGAACAGCCGCTTCCCAAGCCTGATATCCTGAACGAAGAAACGGTCATGACTTCCAGACAGCTCTCGACTTACGACACCTTGATCATAAGGGACTTCTCAACCGAGGGTGCCGTCTTTGACAGGATCGACGATGAGGAAAAACCAAAGGTGGAAGCCCTGAAACCGCTCATCGTGAAAAATCTGTCCATGAGCGTCGAAGCTGAAATGAAAAAGAAGAAGCTTTTCAAAAATGTGGTTTTGAACGGTGACGTGAAGGGAAATGCGGTCGTTCTCGAAGGTAACTTCATAGAATTCAACGGCGGTAACCGGGCTCTGAGGTTCTGGGTCGGCTTCGGTGCGGGTAAAACATACCTGAAGGTGAAGGGTCGCCTGATAGATGCCGGGACCGGCAAAGAGTTGGCGTCATTCGGGGACCAGGAGACAGGCTACAAGGGCGTTGCCAGCATGGAGAATTTTGAGGACCTGTTCCCGCACCAGGCACAGAGTCTCGGGGAACATATCGGGGAGTTCATCGAAAAGCTGTACTGAGGTTACGTGCGGCTGTAACCCATGAGGGGAAGCGACGGTACCCATGATCTCTTGCGAACTTGAAAGCTTTTCTTCCCACCGGAAATAGCAAAAAAATGAATGTCCCGTGACCCAGCGCGAAAACCAGCCATTGCGGACCGGTCCGCCGGCCAGCCCGGTCCGCACTCCATACCTTAATGGCAGTAAGATCCCGAATGGTATGAGTGGGCATAAAAATTATCCAGGTATATTCCCGCCAGTTCCATGTTTCCCTTGATCATCAGCAGATTTTAAGCATTCTTATCATCCGGTTCCTTACTTTTTCTTCTTATCCTTGTCCGGTTTTTCCTTGATTTTCTTGGCTTTGCACAGATCGTCCTTCTTTTTGGATACGGCTTCGCATTTTTCACATTTGTAGGCGCCCGGTTTTGGTTTTGCCTTTGATTTTCCCTTCAGACAGCCCATGTTGTCTTCTCCTTTACAAGCAGTTATTCAGTTGCCAGCCGGAAATCATTTCCCGGTTCCGTCGGGGTTTGTGAAAAATTCCGGCGTTGCCCTAAAGGGATCTTCCGTAGCCTCCTCGCCTGTCCAGATGATCAGCTCTCTCCTCACTTCCCTGTCCACATACGAAAAAATCCGGCGCACGGTGTCGTGGGACTTGGCGCGGGAGTGGCCCGCTACCTTGATCAGCTCAAACCCGATTGTGTCATATTCCTTGTAAAACTCACGATATAGGGACGCGTTTGCTAATGTCCGCCCCGAGCGGCCGCCAAGAAAATCACTGGACTCCAGACCGGCTCTTCTTGCCAAAAGCCCGACGACACATTGTGAATCGGTATAAATACACAAACTCTGCGAATCTGAACAATTGAATTCTTCGCGAAAGTTTTCCAATGCCCACAAAACTGTCTGAACTTCAAGTTTTGTCGATGAAGTCTCCGTGAACCTCCTGAATCGAAGCCGTGCAGAGATTTCGTTTCGCTCGATGTCAGACGGAAACGTTTCCAGGTATTGCGCTGGAACGAGCAGATAACCGCCGATGCCGAGCTTTTGCCGGGGATTGAGGCTCACATCGGTGAAAAGAGCAAAACTGTCCATTTAAAAACCGCTCCTCAGTGTGACGTTTTGCCGACCGGGACCCTGCTGATCCCGTTTTCCGGAAATATTCATTACACTCTAAAAATACCCGGGTTAACCAGGTTTTGCAACGAACTGGCAAGGGGGTTTTGACGTAAGTTGCATGAGCTTCCGGCCAAGATCATTGAATAATAAAGGAAAACACAAAAATCCGTCAAACCAGTCTGCACGGGAATGACGGATTTTTTGTTATGAGAGGCAAGCAGGCACTATTTATTGTGGTCCCGGCCTCGTTCCTCACCTTTCTGCTGGCCTTGCCCGTGACCTCTGTCGGGTTCATGCGATCTTTGTTGCCCGCCTCGGGCCGCCGGTTCCTGGTGTTTTCGCTGTTCGGCTCCCGGCTGCTGCCTCTGCTCCCGGGACGGAGCCCGCTGCTGAGGAGCGGGTTGGACCGGGGCCGGTCTTTGAAGCTCTTTGCCTCCATGGTGTGGTGGCTGAAATGGTTGTCCGGACGGACCGCCCTGCCGGGGCGGAGCAGAGCGCCGGATTTCCTTATGCTCAGGATGTTTCACCGGAGGTGCTGCCTGCTTTACCGGATGAGCAGGGGCAGGTCTTTGTCCTCTATAGTGCTCCCGTATAGTCGCATTATGCGGTTGGTAATGGTAGTTCCGGTTGCGTATCGTTTGCTGCTGCTTCACATGCGGATATCTGTCTCCCTTATATTGCCGCTGATAGACGGGCAGAGGCGCACGCGCCGGGGCGGAGCCGCGATTCCATTTGTCCCACCCTCTCCTATGCTGCTCCCAACCATGGCCCCAGTGTTCCCCCCAGTGGGGTGGAGCGTCCGACCGCCACCCGCGGAAATACACCGGAGGCTCCCTGTAGTAGCGCACGGGAATACGCAGGATGTACAGCGGCACATATTCCGGACCCACAAGCGCCCAGGGACCGTTGTACCAGGAACTGGCGTACCAGTTATTATTCCAGAAAACCCAGTACATACCGTCATAAAAGAAATAGTTGGCATCTACCCGTGGGGCGTAGTAAACGGGGTAGCCGGGAACCGGGACGAGTTCCGGGAACAATGGCAGGTTTATGCCAATGCGGATGTTGGGCAACCCGATACCGATGCTCACCTGGGCCGGTGCTGAAGCGGCCGAACAGAACAGCAACAATAGTGCAATGAGTGTGAAGCGGATTTTAATCATTTTTCTCTCCTGTTCGATGGGCAGTCCATGGAGAGCGTTTAAGATGTTTTTCCCGGTTTTATAAAATGCCCCCATGGAATCATAGTTGCATTTATGGCATGTTTGGCCGGATTGTCAAGTACCACGGGAATTCTCAAGATAATCAGTCACCCTTGACCTTCAGCATGATCTTGCCGATATGAGTTGAAGTTTCCATCAGCTCATGTGCTTTCCTCACATCGCCGAGGGAAAACGTGGCGTGAATAACCGGGCGGACTTTTTTCGCTTCGAGAAGAGGCCAGACATTTTTCAGCAAAGCCCGGGCGATGGCCGCTTTTTCGTCAACCGTTCTTGGTCGCAATGTCGAGCCGGTAAAGGTCAGCCGTCTGACCAGAATCGGAGTGCAGTCGAGGGCGGTTTTTGCTCCCAGCTGAAAGGCGATCTGGACCAGTCGCCCCTCCAATGCCAGAGATTCCAGGTTCTTCTGGATGTAGGGTCCACCGACCATGTCGAGAATGCAATTCACTCCTTGCCGCCCGGTAAGCCTGGATATCTCTTCTGCCCAGTCCTGCTCCTTGTAATTGAAGGCCGCATCGGCTCCCAGTTTTTTGACCGCTTCGACCTTATCGGCGTTACCCACGGTCGTATACACCCTGGCACCGAAAGCCTTGGCAAGCTGGATGGCAGTGATGCCGATTCCGCTCGAACCCCCGTGCACCAGGATAGATTCTCCGTATTGCAGACGACCGCGATCGAAAACGTTTGTCCAGACGGTAAAATAGTTTTCAGGCAAGGCTGCCGCTTCAACCAGCGTTAATCCCCCGGGAATCGGCAGACAATTGGATGCCGGTACCGCACAGTACTCGGCATATCCGCCGCCGGGGGCAAGCGCGCAGACACAGTCGTTGATCTCCCACCGGGTAACATCACCTGCCTTCGCAACAACTTTGCCCGCTACTTCCAGGCCCAGTATGGGCGAGGCGCCCTGAGGTGGAGGATAGGATCCGGTGCGCTGCATCATATCGGGACGGTTCACTCCGGCATAAGCTACTTCGAGCAACACCTCGCCGGGTTTGAGTTCCGGGAGCGAACCTTGTCTTACCTGCAGGCACGATGCGGGTCCACCCTTGCCATGGTCAATATATTTCATGGTACCGGGAAGCGACATCACTAAAACCTCCTTAAGCGGCATTTACATCTGCGTGAAAAATAATCAGCAACCATATTCGAGTTCATTAAAGTATACACCCTGAGGTCTTTTTGCCAAAACCGGTTGCCGGGCGATTATCCGGAACACGAAAAGGGGCAAAGGGGCATGCTTTGCACAAGATGATTTTGCCTGATATAGTTGCGACATGGAAAAGGGGGAAAACGGAGGGATGTCATATCAGGATTCTCCCTTTTTACCGGGTCAAGCGAGATACAAGGAGTCAGCATGGACAAATTTCTGGAAGCGGCAATCGTGGAAGCGAGAAAAGGGATGGCTGAAGGAGGGATTCCCATTGGAGCGGTACTGGTCATTGACGGGCGGATTGCGGGTCGGGGGCACAACCGGAGGGTTCAGAACGGTAGCGCTGTTCTGCATGCCGAGATGGACTGCCTGGAGAATGCCGGTCGTCTGAAAGCTTCCGAATACCGGCGGGCGACCCTCTATTCGACACTTTCTCCGTGCGATATGTGCAGCGGAGCTGTCCTCCTCTACGGAATCCCGAGAGTGGTTATCGGAGAGAACAGCACCTTCAGGGGGCCTGAAGACTATCTGCGCTCACGCGGAGTGGAACTCGCAGTCGTCGATAACCAGGAATGCAAGTGTCTCATGGAGAAGTTCATCGACGAAAATCAGCAGCTCTGGAAAGAGGATATAGGCGAATAGATACGTCCGGGTAATGGACGGGATGTTCATGTATCATTGTAACCCTGGCGACGGTTGACCAATCTCCGATCACACTTTCCAACTGTTTCGCAAACCGGTGCTGTCTTCCCTTTTGGGGAGAAAAGAGACTGTCGTGCAAATCACCGGATGTCAGTCAAATGTTGGGATCTGCCCCCTGGACTTCCCCTTGCGACGCATGTTTTTGAACTGCTTATAGAACCACCAATCGACAGGAAGCGCATAAAATCGGAAACGGAAGCGCAATCGGTTGAGCATGTGCAGCAGGTAGAACAGGAACATTCCCCGTGTGCGCCGGGCTATCCTCTCCCGGAAAACCGAGGTGGGACGGGCAAATGGATAGAAGAATTCGATTCTTCGCCGTATCCTGTCGATATATCGTGCATCGACCCACGGTGTCATCCCCCTTACGGTATTAAAAGGTATCCAGTCCGCGAGTCGGTCAGGTCGGGCGGCTCCGAGCCCGACCGAAACATCGAATAATTCCGCGCCGGGGGATGGGGCGAAGAAGTGGACGATGCAATCGAATTCGCCTTGAATTTCGGTCACTTCTTCCATGAGGGAGAAATTGTCCCGGATATCCGCTGCTGTTTCACCGGGAAATCCGAAAATGAACCCGAACGAAATCCTGATCCACTGCTCTTTGCATACCCGGGCACAGGCGGCGGTCGTTTGCCGGTCGATACTCTTCGAGACCTGTTCCAGTTGACGATCGGAGCCCGACTCGGCTCCCACATGGAAAACGGTAAAGCCGCTTCTTCGCAACAGATCGAAAGTCCGGTCTGTAAGCCGCATAATCCGGTCTGCTCTCCCTTGAGCCCCCCACTTGAAATCCAACCCCCTCCGGATGATTTCGGAGCAAATTCCCTGCACCCGTTCTTCATCGACAAAGAAATTGTTATCCACGAAAATGACCCCGTCGCCATGGTACCGATGGATCAGTTTTTCCAGGTCATCTCCCACCCGCTGCGGCGAAAGGCCTGACCAGCGGCGGTTGTACGCGACGCTTTCGGCGCAGAACTGGCAGCCGTGGGGACACCCCTGGCTGGAGACGTAGCCGATGGTCCGCGTACCGAATTCCAGATCGGGGAAATGGGTTTCCATGTCAACCAGGGAGTAGGGAAGGGGGGGGAAGCTGTTCACGTCCGCAAAGCCCCGGTCGGGGTTTACGACAATTTTCTCCTGCTCCTTGAACAGCACTCCCTCGATGCCGTGCAGTGGTTTTCCGTTGGATAATGCGTCGACGAGCAGACGGAAGGTAATCTCCCCCTGACCCTTGACCACGATGTCGATGGCGGGATCAGCAATGGTCTGCAATGGGAGCAGGGTGGGATGATACCCTCCCCACACCACCGGAAGCGCCGGCAGGTTCCGTTTTACCTCCCTGGAGACCTGGAGAGCATCCTTGATCTGATGCCCGGTCAGGACGCTGATACCGAGACAGACAGCGTCGCGCGCCTCGGCGAGAATGGAGGGCAGGCAGTTGCCGTCAACCCGTGCATCGAAAATCTTCACCTCGTAGTTGTCCCGGATCAAAGGTGCGGCGATGGCGAGGAGAGACAGGGGAGGGAGGCACCAGGTATCGTCGCTTCTCTGCAGGTGGGTTTCGGGGAAGAAAAGAACTATTTTTTTCACGACATACGGCTCCTGTTTTGAGAATGATTCGCAGGTAAAAGCTTCCCGGTCGTACGCCGGCGGTCTGCGGACCGTGGGGAGAAGTGATGCGTCACCTGCTGACCCGGGCAAGCAGTATCATGGTGTCGCCGAGCCGCGACCGTCCGCCGAGAGAAAGGATAGCGTGCGCGCAACGCCGTGTGATTCCCCCAAGTATACCCGGGAGAGGCACGGCTGCCGTGACCGACTGGCCGGTAATCCAGTACGGTGTTTCGAATGCGATGTCGAGAGTCCGGTAGCCCGACCCGTCCACGAGGCGTTGGAGGGAATCGGGATCAAAGTGAACGAGATGCCGTGGCAGTCCGAGGCCCCGCCACCTCGCCCCGAACAGCCTGGCTCCCGCACTGCCGATATTGGAGACCCCGATGGCGATTATACCGTCGGGTGAAAGTGAGGTCCGGACCTTTTCCAGGAGCTGCTGCGGGCGGTAGGTTAGTTGCAGCATGCCCCACATTGTCACGACGTCGAACGGGCCTTCTGGAAGCGGATCACGTTCGGCGTCGGCGACCATGCACGATGCAAGCCCCAGTCGCTGGCGTGCGTATGATACTACGTCAGCCTCGCTGTCGATACCCGCAGTCTGCCATCCCCGCCGCTGCATTGCAGCGAGAAATACTCCGTCCCCCATCCCGATATCGAGGATCTTCCCCTGCCGCGGACAGAAACGTTCCACCAAACCGACCCGCCGGTCAAAGGCCCGCATCTCCGTTTCCGTCGGAACGGCATCCCGGCGGGCTCGAAGGTAAAAGGGATACGAACCGGCAAAGGCCAGGTGTTTTTCCTCTTCGCGGAATCGGGGGGTTGTGTAATATGCCCCGCAGGCATCGCAGCGCACAACTGAAAAGTGCTGCGTCCCGGCGACTCCGTCCGGCACCCAGTCGTCCCGCCCCTCGATCAGGGTTTGTGCGTGTTGTGCCTGGCAGAGCGGACACCGCGGCTGTTCGAGAACAGTTGCTCCGTCAACCGGATACGTATGAAGGTTTGCCTCATCCTGATGCATCTGCTTCCGATCCTTTCAAATTGTGGTGTCTGACCGTCCATTCCGGGAGGTTCGAATTCATGATCGATTCAATCGTGCGGGACCCCTTTCCAAACCGGAATTGCAACGGATTCGGCGTACGCGTAATTCCTGGATATCCATCGCCATGAAAAATAGAGGAATAGAAATGAAATCAGATATACACAGCTGGTGGACAGGGCAATACCGCCGACTCCCATTTTTTTCATGAAAACATAATTCAGCGATACAGAGACTGCGACATTGATGATACAGCCAATCATCAGAATGTGATTCGCCAACAGTGATGAGATCAGGCGCACCATCAGCATGGCGGCAATATAAAAAGGAATTTGCAGGGCGAGCAGGGACTGGACCTGCGCAACCAGATGGGTATTCTGAAAGGTGAAAGCCCCCCGCTGGAAGAGCAGCTGCACCAGGGGTTCGGAAACGCTGATGAGTAAGACCGTTGCCGGCACGGACGTCAAAAATATCAGAAGGAAGTAGCGTCTGATGGTGCGGCGTATTTCCGCCCACTCTTTTCGCGCCACCATGGCAGAGAAATACGGAATTACCGCCGTTCCCAGGGCCGCGGCAGTCAAGCTGAGCGGGACCGAAATTATCTTGCTGCCGTAGCTGAGGGCTGATACGCTTCCCGAGCCAAGCATGGCCGACATCGACAGATCGATGAATCCGGCCGAGCTCATCAGTAACCCTGCTGAAATCATCGGCAGGAACTGTCTGATTACCTGCCGCAGATTGGAGTCCAGTCCATGCCACCTGGGCCATGGAGAAATTCCTTTGCGCACCAATGCCACGCCCAGAAGTGACAGCTCAAGAAGCATTCCGCAAACCGTACCGAACGCGAGTGATGAAATCCCCCATCTTGTGCCGCAGGAATACAAAAACAGTATAACGATCAAGGGAGTTATGACCGGCGCGGCCGCAACCAGACCGAACCTGTGGTCCGCATTTAAAACAGCTCCCCAAATGGTGTTGATGCCGCGCAGTATGACAATGGGTGACAGCAGGCAGAGCAGCCGCACTGTGAGAGCAATTTTCCCGGAACTGAACCCGGAAGCGATTATCGGCAGGTAAAACGGTGCGGCTGCCAGCATCACAACGGTGGTGAACGAAAGCAATGCCAGGCTCCCTGCCAGGGTATTCGAAAAGAGCTTCTGCGCAGAAGCAGCTCCCTCCCGCTCTCTGACATGGATATATGTCGGGATGAGCGCTGAACAGAATGAACCGCCGATAACGCTTATCGCACAAGTCGGCACGAGTAGCGCCATGAGGAATGAATCGACGGTATCCCCGGCTCCAAAGGAACCGGCAATGGCAATTTCCTTGGCGGTAGATGCCGCCTTGGCAATCAGGGAGAGCGAAGCGATGACCATCGCCGCGCCGAAAATTTTGCGACCGGTGGTTTTATTTATCCAGAAATTCCATTTTCTGACAACATCCATCATTAAAAGCCGTTCCTATGAGGGATATCAGCTGCGTCCGGAGAATACGGCGTGTTGAGGCGAATTGATATTTTTCCCGGCACGTTTTTGATGCCAAGGCACTGTATCACAAAATTGTCTGTGATTTGCCGCTGTTATCGGCATCTTCCGTTCAAAAATCTTATACCGGTGCAGCAGGGCCTGGTATTTGTCCAGGATTTTTCTTTTGTGGTCGCCTGCAATTGTTCCGTGTATTTTAGCAGCCCTGGACGACAGGACAAAGCTCTGCTTTTGCTCGAGATTATCGTATGCGCCAAATTTCCTTTTCAAGTGTATCTGGGTTCGCTTCTGCAGGAATTCGTCGATTGCGTCGCCGAATTTCCCCGGGAAAAATATTTCAAAGAATGGCTGTAAAATGCTTCGCACATCTCTGGTTTGAATATCTTCGACAGGGAAATTAAACAAGCCGTTGGATTTCGGGTAAACGGGCAGGTATTGTTTCATCCATTTGTTGCTTCGCAAAAACCGGTCGAGTATTTTCGTATTGTACATGACTTTGATATGTGCGAGTTCTGTTGCCGTAAAAATGTTCCGGTCTTCAATCCCCAGGTTCTTTTCAGAAATAAAATAATTGAAGCACAAATCTTTATTTTTGGTTAAAAGAAATATTTTGGCAAACAATCTCAGGATTGTCCTTGCTATCCAAAGACGGTTTTCCCTGCATATTATCAGGAAATCGATGTCGCTATTTACGTCTGAACTGTTTTTTGAGAGTGTTCCCGTAACGAAGATACCCCTTACAAAAGGAACACGTTTAATGAAAAGTGAAGCTAATTTGGCGATTTTCCATTTTTTTCTTGAAATATTTTCTTTTTTTAACCGCTCCGTAGCACAGGACTTGTTTGGCTTGATGTAATAAAACCCGTTCAATTCGCCGATCATGCCGTTTTTTTCAGATACGATTTCATGCAAGGCGCTTTTGATTTTACGTCTGGTAACCCTGGTATTTTGATGGAAGTAGTAGATTTCGTCCAGGGTAAGCGGATGATTGAATATATGGTAATACAATAGAGTTTTAAGAATATTTTCTTTAGTTGATGTATCCGGCATGAAGGCCTCCTTCGGAAACATTATCAGGAATCACTTCAAAACTGACAGTGACGCATGCAGGCCACGGTGCCTGGGGTTTCCGGTATAATATGGGTACAAAAAAGCCGGGGAGAAAATATCTGGCGATATTTCGGCGACCCGGCTGTCTGCTTGAGACCCAAAGGCTTTCCGTCCCATTCTCGCGAATGGTTTAGTATTGTCGTTTATCGGTGGCTGTTCTTGTATTTGTATTAACTTTAGACGTAATGAAACCATATTGTCAATACATTGTTCCATTAGCGTATCCCTGGTTGCTCGATAGTGGGTAATAAATCAATTCGACAAATTCACGGTTGTCATCCCAGGTTTGCCCGCTCAAATGCGAAGAATACAACCAATTGCAGATCCTCGGGAAAGTTAAAGACAACCTTCACCACTCACTTGAAAGATACTCATACTCCTGCAATATACCGATTTTACTAAGCATCCTTTAATTACAATCAGTGCCTCCAATTATATTTTACCATACATCCCTGTATAGAAGCGTATGATGCCAATTTTTAAAATGATAGCGATAAAAAACCTACTGCACGAGCTTGATCATACATCTGCCGACAAAATGATCTTGCCCTACTTGTGGGGTCTGCCAGCCAGTATTTCGTGTGCAGTGCGCGCCTCTGCGAGGGGCAGTACTGCACCGACATTCGTTGCCAGTTGACCGGAATCGATCAGATCGGAGATCCTGAGCAGACCTTCAGATGTTACGGCGACGAGAAAGAACACGCCTCGCACACGGTGTTGCGGCCTTCTCCTGATCGGGAATGGCGACCGAAGACACGAGAACGCCCCAGGCCCTGATAACCTCGAAGGATCGGTCGAGTGTATCGCCAGGGTGAAAACCGGAAACTCCAGAACCAACGTCTTCGACAACTCCTGACAAGTCAGATCCGAGAATAAGCGGCAACGGCTGAGGAATCGCGCTTTTAAAGGCCCTCACCCAGGCATCCCATGAGCCGGCTACCGCGGACCAGCACGCGCAAATCAATGCGCCTGTCAACCCAGTACACTTTGTTTCAACTCCGGGATTTTCGTACAGACACTAATTAGGGTTCAGAGGTTCCTAAATATTAAAAAAATAATATTAATAATATCACTTTCAGACAAACCGTAATTATGTTTTAGCCTTGATGTTTAACTTATATCCAGTGGAAATAACATAGTGCACTTATTGCCACTTTTGTTTTTTCTGATAAGATTACGAGTAATAGATTCAGTATGAAGCCGGATTAGTCGAATCACGATTTTTCATATTGTCAAACCGATGGTAAGACAGATTTTCCCTTTAGTTGATGAAACGTCATGGAGCCGGATATCCACTGGGAAATGACCGATTGAGTTTGACCTTTTCAATCGCGGGAGCAATAAATGTGGGAGCCGATGTTAATACATGAACAGGAGGTTGGCAGTGAAAAAGGCAATAATCACATGTAAAAATGAAGTCGGCGGTCCCAGGAAATGTCAATGCCCGTGGAATGAAAATCAACTGAAAGTCTATCTTGATGACCTGCTCGCAATGTATGAACAGGGCATATATGATCTCTCGATTTTAGCCGTAATGTTGCCCGATTGCCCAGGCTTCAATTGCGGAGAATTTATCCGGGAAAATGTACCCCATGAAAAAAGATTGCAGGAAATGGAAAGAATAAAGATATACGGCAATTTGACTTACTCTGCCTTACGTATGCTGGAGGAATCATATTTCGGACCTTTCTTCAAAAAAGCCGAAGAAGCTCGAACACCTGATAAAGCCCCGGGTACTTACTATGATGTACTTAAATCCATCTCCTCAAGTCCTGTTGCGGAAGGGTCGCACATGAAAAAGATCCCGGTGGTTTTCAAGGACAATCATCATGAAATCGTTTCCGGTAATGAACTGGACCGATTGCTGGAAACAGGCATGATAAAGGCTTTCCGCCGCTCGAGCGGGTGGGTGGTAATCGGAAGAGACACCTTGAGAGGCAACGGCGGCAATTATTTCGGACCAGAAAGAAGGATGCCGGGAATACGCACCAGTTCTCAACGTAGCAAGAATTTGCAGCCTTTTTCCAGCAACGCATTGCAGTTGCCGGGATAAAATTATGGTTTTAGTCTCTTCTGACCTGGGTCTTCACATCCTTTGAGCAAAATATTTTGCATAGCAGTGTCAGAAAAACAATAAATTCAAGGCAAAGGAACGTGGAATTATCAGATCAGAGCGGATCAAAAAATATTAAATCTGTAAATGGGTTATGGTACGTCTTTATCGGATTTTTTCCGTCTTTTCCGCGTTTAATTAAGGTTTTGTCTTGTTTGGTTTCTTATTTGCCGGCTCGGGAAAAAACCTCGTCTCCATTATTTCCGGATTACCTGTTGTCTCCTTCTCACCCTTTCCCTCATTCTGCAAAAGCAGCGAGGATGATCTTTCCAGGTTTAGCCTTTCTTTTTTTCCTCTCTTTTTTTATTCTTGAATGTCCTGACGGATGAAAGAAAAAACATTCTATATGCCCCGATTTGACAATTTCATCCAGTAAAATTTACTGTTCAACCGATACAAACTCAGCTTGCGACTCGCAATCAGTCCGGTCTGAGTTCGCGAAGGTTCAGGTCTCGCTGTATAATTTTGTACACAAACGTTCCATAGATGGCACATTCAGGCAAATGTGAGATAAAATCCCAGTCTGTACCTGTTTTGCTGCGAAAACCGCTATTCGGGCTTTTCTGGCCGTACCGCAAAATGAAGTTTGCCTTGGCATGGATATAGCATTATATGCCGGTATATTATCTTTGAAGATATGACACTTAGATACAGGAGGAAGAAAATGGGGAGAATGAGAGAGAATCCCAGATATAACGTAATCTCCATGAGGATAAGTGATGAAGAAAGGGAAATTCTTCAGGAAATTATGGAAACGACACAGAAAAGCGTCTCTGATATAATGCGCGAAGCGATGATTTTATTCAAAAAAGAGTGGGCCAAACCCCAGCTTGAAAATAAAGCCGCCTGAAATTTTGTTGAATATGCAAAAAGGCCGCAAGGTATTTGCGGCCTTTTGTGTTTATAAACAGAACAATTTTTCTAATAATGTCTCAAGATGGGAAATCAGTTGACGGCTGTTACCTGCGGCCTTATTGAAACTGCGGCTACTTGACCTTCCATGTCGTTCCCTGGGCGGAATCAAGGAGCACAATGTTTCTGGCAAGAAGATAATCCCTGATTTCGTCGCCCCTCTTGTAGTTCTTGGCTTTTCTCGCCTCTGCTCGTTCTTCTATCAGTTTTGCGATCTCGCTTTCCGAAATTTCCAGCTCACGCATTTTTTCGGATTTTATCCCCTGCAGATAAGTCTGCGGATCAGTTGTAAAAATTCCCAGAATAGAACCTATGTCCTGAATGTTTTTCCTGGTCCGCGTGAGGATTGCTGCAACTGTGCAGGGTGGGTTTGATTCATCCGCCATGACTTTGTTTGCGCAACGCAGGAGATCGAAAATATGGCCCATGGCCAGAGCCGAATTAAAATCATCATCCATCGCTTCCCTGAAAAGTCCTGGCAGGTTGTCCGTTTTATCCAGCAGTTCACGTCCCGCCACGTCGAGGGAGTTTACGTCTATAGAAGTGCCATTGGTAACGGTTGTTGCGGCAAGCCCGCCGTCAATTCTTGCCAGCGTACTGTAAATCCGCTCAATTCCGGACTCCGCCTCTTTCATGTTCTGGTCTGAAAAATCGATTGGGGAACGGTAGTGGGCCGTGAGCAGGAAGAATCTCAGCACTTCCCGGTCATATTTTTCGAGGATTTCCCTTATGGTAAAGAAATTGCCGAGCGATTTGCTCATTTTTTCTGAATCGATATTTACGAATCCGTTATGCAGCCAGTATTTGACGAACGGTCGGCCGGTGGCGGCCTCGGACTGGGCTATTTCGTTTTCATGATGGGGAAAGACCAGGTCCTTGCCGCCACCATGAATATCAATGGTTTCTCCGAGTAATTTCATGCTCATTGCCGAACATTCTATATGCCAGCCGGGTCTTCCCTTGCCCCAGGGTGACTCCCAGAACGGCTCACCGGGCTTGGCCTCTTTCCACAGGGCGAAATCCATGGGATGACGTTTCCGCTCATCTACCTCGATCCTGGCTCCCGCCTGCATATCATCCAGGTTCCTTTTTGAAAGCTTCAGATAGGGCTCGAATTTTTCCACGCAGAAATAGACATCGCCACCGGCCTGGTAGGCATATCCCTTGTCGATCAGGGTAGCCACCAGTTGAATTATTTCACCTATGTGTTCCGTGGCTTTAGGCTGGAAAGAAGGAAGTCTGAGTCCCAGATCCTCCATGTCCCTGTCAAACTCCCTGATGAACTTTTCCGATATTTCATTGAACGGCACGCCTTCCCTGTTAGCCCGCTTGATTATCTTGTCATCGATATCCGTATAGTTGCGGACATAAGTCACATCAAAGCCGCTCGACTGGAGATAGCGGTAAATGACATCGAAAACGACGTTGGCCCTGGCATGGCCGATGTGGCAGTAGTCGTAAACGGTGACACCGCAGACATACATTTTTACCTTGCCTGGAATGGTCGGGACAAATTCTTCTTTCCTGCCGGAAAGGGTGTTGAATACTCGTAATGGCATAATTCCCCTGTAAAGGCCGCCTGATGCTGACAGCCGGTTACTTGTTACATATCACTTGTCATTGTTTCTTTGCCCAGGAATCCCGCAGCGTAACCGTCCGGTTGAAGACGGGAGACCCCGGTTTCGAGTCGACTCGATCGACGCTGAAATATCCCTGTCTTTCAAACTGGAAACGATCCTCCGGTCCGGCTCCGGCCAGGCCGGGCTCAAGTCTGCACGCCGGCAGAGTTTCGATGGAATCCGGATTAAGGCAACTCTTCCAGTCAGGCCCGCCCTTTTCCCCTCCCGGGTTAGGGGAGGTGAAGAGACGGTCGTATAGGCGTACTTCGGCTTCCAGCGAATGGGGAGCCGAAACCCAGTGAATGGTCCCTTTGATCTTTCGGCCGTCAGGGGCCGACCCGCCGCGGGAATCCGGGTCGTAGGTGCAATGAACTTCCACTATTTCGCCGGTATTCTCATCCTTGATTACATCGACACATTTAACGATATAAGCATAACGCAGTCTGACTTCGCGACCTGGAGCCAGGCGGAAATAACCTTTCGGCGGCTCCTCCATGAAATCGTCCCTTTCGATATATGCCACTCGTGAAAAAGGGACTTTGCGGCTGCCCATTTCCGGCTTGTTGGGATGATTGGCGGCATCGAATTCCTCCACCGTATCTTCCGGGTAGTTGACGATGACCAGTCGCAGGGGCCGCAAAACGCACATGACCCTGGGCGCCCGTTCATTAAGGTCCTCGCGAACGCTTTCTTCCAGGATTCCCATGTCGATCCAGCTGTCGTTCTTTCCGACTCCGATGCGTTCACAGAAATTCCTGATCGACTCCGGGCTGTATCCGCGGCGGCGCATGCCGACCAGGGTGGGCATGCGCGGATCATCCCAGCCGCTCACATTCCGCTCCCGGACCAGTTCCAGCAGTTTGCGCTTGCTCATAACCGTATAGGTGAGATTGAGCCGGGCAAATTCGATCTGCTGCGGGTGATAAATACCGATTTGCTCGATGAACCAGTCGTAAAGCGGCCGGTGATCCTCGAATTCGAGGGTACAGATGGAGTGGGTAATCCCCTCGATGGAATCGGATTGGCCATGTGCATAGTCATACATGGGATAGATGCACCATTCCTCTCCCGTATGCGGGTGTGTCGCGTGCAGGATACGGTACATGACCGGGTCGCGCATGTTCATGTTCGGTGACGCCATGTCGATTTTAGCCCGCAACACTCTGGAGCCGTCGGGAAATTCTCCCGCCCGCATCCTCCGGAAGAGATTCAGGTTTTCTTCCGCCGCCCGGGTGCGGTAGGGACTCTCCTTGCCGGGTTCCGTCAGCGTTCCGCGATACTCCCTGATCTGCTCCGCGGTAAGGTCGTCCACATAGGCTTGCCCCTTTTCGATGAGCAGTTCCGCCCACTGGTAAAGCTGTTCGAAATAGTCGGAAGCATAATAAAGGTGTTCACCCCAGTCGAAGCCGAGCCATCGCACGCTGTCCATGATGGTTTCGACATATTCAGTTTCTTCCTTTGTCGGGTTCGTGTCATCGAAGCGAAGATGACAGCGGCCTTTATAGTCTCTTGCCAGGCCGAAATTGATGCATATTGACTTGGCATGCCCGATATGAAGATATCCGTTCGGTTCCGGTGGAAAGCGCGTGACGATTGCATCGTGTTTTCCTGATTTCAGATCATCATCGATGATGGTCCGGATGAAGTTGACCGGAGATGCAGCAGCGGCATTATCCTTTTCCCCCTGAACACCCTGGTTCGGTATTGTCATGTCAGTTTCCTCTTATCTGTCGGGAAGTTATATCTACTTTGTTTCCAGCAGCGCCACCGCGTATGAGGCTATTCCTTCACCGCGCCCCGCGAAGCCCAGTTCTTCAGTGGTGGTCGCCTTGACATTCACCCGCTCAGGTTCGGTTTCGAGCGCTTCCGCGATATTGGCGCGCATTTCCTGGATATGGGGGGCCAGCTTCGGCCGCTGGGCCACTATGGTTGCGTCGAGATTCCCAATCCGGTAGCCTTTGCCGTCCGCCAGCGCCATGACATGGCGAAGCAGCTTGATGCTGGAGATACCCTTGTAGGCGGGGTCGGTGTCGGGAAAATGTTTTCCGATATCCCCTTCGCCAATCGCTCCCAGGATTGCATCGGAGATGGCATGCAGAAGGACATCCGCGTCGGAATGGCCCAGAAGCCCCTTGCTGTATGGTATATCGACTCCGCCGAGGATCAGTTTTCTTCCCGTCACAAGCCTGTGAACATCGTAACCATGCCCTATGCGCATATGAATCCTTTCCTAAGCCGGCAAAACCGGAAGCAAAATCTTTTATTTTACAGGGATAAAGGGGATGAAAGGGATAAAATCAAAAAGCATCAAAACCATTAACCGCTTTGTTTATTCAGAATTTGTCTTGATTTTGACCTTATCCCCTGTATCCCATTCATCCTGGTTAATATGATTTTAAAGGTTTTTTGTGAAGTTGTAAGCCTCTGAATGTTGACATTTAACCCGTTACCTGTAACTCGTCACTTCCTTGAGAAACGCCTCGGCCAGGAGCATGTCTTCCGGTGTGGTAATCTTGATGTTCCTGTAGTCTCCCATCACAATTTGTACCTTTTTCCCGACTCTTTCCACCAGGGAGGAGTCATCGGTACCCACAAAGCCTTCGCTTTCCGCATTTTCGTAAGCTTCCCGGATAATTCCGTACCTGAAAGTCTGCGGTGTCTGAGCCAGCCAGATCTTGCCACGGTCGGGTGTGCTGACAACTACCCCTCCGACCGCGATTTTGACAGTATCCTTGACCGGTACCGCAACCAGCGCACCGTCCATGTTGCAGGCAATCTCCACTGATTTGCGAACAACTTCGACGGGGACAAAGGGGCGTACTCCGTCATGTATGATGACCACGTCGTCCGCGTTAAGGTTTTCCGCGGCTTTCAGGCCGTTGAAAACAGACTGCTGTCTTTCCCTGCCGCCGGCGACGATCTGCCGTACCTTCCGGAATTTGTAGCTTTCGATTACATTTTCCCTGCAGTAGGCAATTTCATCTTCCGGGACAATGACGAAGATGTCGTCAACGAAGGGTGCTTTTTCGAAGATATCCAGGGTTTGGGCCAATATCGGTTTTCCGCCCAGTTTCAGATATTGTTTATTTATGCCGGCGGCCATCCTTTTTCCCATTCCCGCCGCCGGAATCAGTGCAGTCACTTGCATCGGATCATCTTTCTCCGGACATTTTCCGGTGTTTCCGGATGGAAATTTCCTATAATAATGACCTTATCATGAAGCGGTCAATGAAAATTTGATGATGCGGTCTTTTTCCGGACTGTCAAACCATTGAGGCACATTCGGCAACCGATTGCAGGGCGGAAATTATCAATGGAATGTCTTGGTCCTGTATGGTACGCATATCGAGAAGTAAGAATTCCCGACGAACCCGGCCAAGAACCGGAGTGGGGAATTCCCTCAATTTTTTTTCCAGGTCCCCGGATGAAATTCCTTCGCAGGAAACAGAGAGCAGCTTTGTCGGCATTTCCAGAAGAGGCTGGGCGCCGCCGCCGACTTGGGAAAAACCATCGACCAGGGTGACACTGACCTTGCCCGGGACAGAGCGTCGTATCCGTCTCACCGCGTTTTTCCCCCGGGAAGAAAGCGACTCCGCACCCATGGTGAGCATCCGGAGAGTTGGAACAAGCTGTTTGGCCTTGCGACCATCAAGATAGAGACGCAGAGTTTCCTCCAGTGCGGCGAGGGTTAATTTGTCGATGCGCAGTGCCCGCAACAGCGGATGCTTTTTCAAGGGTTCCAGACAGGCCCGCCTGCCGACGATGATACCGGCCTGGGGTCCTCCCAGCAGCTTGTCGCCGCTGAAGGTGATCAGGTCGACGCCAGCCCGGACAAAATCGCCGACCATCGGCTCACCGCAGATGCCCTCTGCCGTCAGGTCCAGCAGGTTGCCGCTCCCCATGTCCGCCATTACCGGGAGTGAATGCTCGCGGCCTATTCCCACCAGTTCGGCGACACCGACTTCAGCGGTAAATCCGACAACGGCGAAGTTGCTGGTATGGACTTTCAGAAGGAGTCCGGTGTCGGGTCCCACCGCATTGCGGTAATCCGAGGGGTGTGTCCTGTTGGTGGTCCCCACTTCCCTGAGAAAGGCGCCGCTCTGCCGCATGATATCGGGAATGCGGAACGAGCCGCCAATCTCCACAAGTTCACCCCTGGAAACGATAACCTCTTTTCCCTGGGCCAGGGCGGTCAACGCCAGGAGAACCGCAGCAGCATTGTTGTTCACCACCAGGGCCGCTTCCGCCCCGGTCAGTCTGCACAGGAGCGGCTCCACATGGGAATACCGGCTGCCACGCTCGCCGCTTTGCGTATCGAATTCCAGGTTCGAATATGCGAAAGCCGTATCGAGAAGTTTCTCCCTGACCGTTTCCGGAAGAATTGATCTTCCCAGGTTTGTGTGAATGACTATCCCCGTGCCGTTAACCACGCGTTTAAGGCTCGGGGCGGTCGAAGAAGCGAGCTCGGCAAAGATGCGTTGCTTAAGTGCCTTATCGTCCAGGGACACGGATGATGCTTCTCCCTGGCTGATTTCCGAGCGAAGCGAATCAAGGACGGTTCGTATCGCAGCAATGACTACCGGCCGCGGATAAAGTGAAAAGACATCCTTTATTTCCGGCCAATCCAGTATCCTGTCAACTTTGGGGATCTTTTTGTACAATGCCGGTGTCCTTTTCGAACAGTCGATATATATACTTATAAGTACACGTTTTTTGGCCTCATTGTAAACAGTGCTGATAAATTGTCAAGTATTCACGACACAGTCGCCGTTAAAAAAAACCGGGTTTCAATTGACTTGCTTTTTGACAGTGGCGAGGTTAATCTTTTCGGCAAAGGAGCGGCGGAATGGATCCGGTAAGACATCTGAGAATTTCCATAGTTGTTCTACTTGTACTCGTTACCATAGGTACTGTCGGATATACGGTGATAGAGGGCTGGAGGCTGCTGGATTCCCTGTACATGACGGTGATAACCCTGGCCACGGTCGGCTTCAGGGAAGTCCAGCCCCTCAGCGACGCGGGAAAAATTTTTACTATGCTGCTGATTGTTTTCGGCGTCAGCGTGATCGGCTATACCGTGGGAAGCCTCGCCCAGATAATGTTTGAAGGACAGTTCCAGCGCATTTTCGGGAGGAAAAAAGTGGAAAAAAAGATTGAAGCCCTTCGCAACCATTACATAGTATGCGGATTCGGCCGCATCGGCAGCCTCATATGCAGGGAATTCGCTGCAAAGCCTCTACCCTTCGTGGTGATAGAGAAAAGTGCGGAAGTGCTGCCGAAGCTGGAAGAAGAGAGCTACCTGTTTATCCATGGAGAAGCGACGGATGATGAAAGCCTGCTCAAGGCAGGCATCAAACGGGCTAAGGGTCTCGTGTCGGTGGTGGCATCGGACACCGAAAACGTTTATATAACGTTGACCGCCCGCGGACTGAATCCGAATCTTTATATTCTTGCCCGTTCGGGTGAGGAAGGTTCCGAAATAAAATTGAAAAGGGCAGGTGCAAGTAAAGTGATTTCCCCGTACCTTATCGGCGGCAGCAGGATGGCGCAGGCCATCCTCCGCCCGAATGTAGTCGATTTTATTGAAATCGCCACCGGCCGTGAGCACCTGGAACTGCAAATGGAGGAGATCATGATTCCCCATGAATCGGGGTTTGTCGGTCAAAGCCTGATCAGTTCGGGGTTCCGCAAAGAGACCGGGGTTATGATCGTGGGTATAAAAAAGGCAGACGGGACCATGGTATTCAACCCGGAATCACATTCCATAATAGGCGCCAATGATACCCTGATTGTTCTCGGTCAGCAAAATGCCATCGGTAAAATGGAAGAGCTGGTCAGATGCGGGGTCTGCGCCGAGGAAGTGATATCCAGGCACGGAAAAAAAGAAGACTAAATTGTCCTGAAAAAAGAATCTTGTAGAGAGCTGGAAAATATCCATTCTCCAAAAAGGATGAGGTGCCCGGAAAGGTTGGATGAAGCGGAACAGATACCGGGGTTTCAGGGTTCCCGGCGATGTGGTATTTGTCACAAATAAGGCGAAAACAGCTTGGCGACCCCGTCTCTCAGCTTTTCCGGAAGGGGACGCCCGTCAACTTCTTCGAGGGTTACTTCCCGCGAGGCTGCCAGGGCCGCCAGGAAATACCGCTCAAGTCCTTCGGTGAAATCCCGGTCATACACTTCCAGGTCAAGCTCGAAATTAAGTCGAAGGCTTCTCGGATCGAGATTGGCCGAGCCTATGAGGCTCCAGACGCCGTCGACGATAAACAGCTTGGAATGCACAAACGGTGGCGGCTGGTAGAATATCCTGATGCCGCATTCGAGGAGTTCCCACAGATAAGCCCTTGAGGCCCAATGGACATAGGGCAGATTGTTTTTTCCGGGGAGAATGATGGTTACCGGAATGCCGCGCATGGCCGTGGTGGCAAGCGATGCAATCATGGACCTGTCAGGTATGAGGTAGGGAGTCATGATCTGTACGCTCCGCCGCGCACATGACAGCGCACCGAGTATCATCCAGTGAAGTTTTCTGTGTTCTTTGTCGGGACCGTCTCCCACAGCCCTGACCTGGGCCGTTCCGGCCGGCTGGAGTCGCGGGAAGAACAGGGTGTCGTCGAGAAGTTCCCCGGTTACGAAAAACCAGTCTTCCAGAAAAATTTTCTGCAGCTCCGCAACCACCGGCCCTTCCACCCGGAAATGCATATCCTTTACCGGCGACGGCCTTCCGTTCCGCTTGACCATGTGCCTGTCACCGATGTTCATCCCGCCCGTGAAGCATACCTGACCATCCGTTACCAGGATCTTCCGGTGGTTTCTCAGGTTCAGCCTTCCCCCTTGCCGGAAAGGGAGAAAACGCACCACCCTGACCCCGGAATTGCGCAGGAGTTTGCGTGCCGTCGGACAAGAATATTTTTCTCCCAGACCGTCTATGATCACCCTGACCTGCACTCCCCTGCCGGCGGCGCTTTTAAGAGCATCGATAAAACTACTTCCGGTGTCGTCCCCGTCGAAGATATAGGTGCTGAGGTGTACGGAATGCCTGGCGCTGCCGATGGCTTCCAGCATTGAAGGATAAGCCTGATCGCCGTTCTCGAGCGGAACAAGCATGTTGCAGGCGGGGAGGGAGAAAGAATGATATTGCCGGCCAGGGTGCGCAGTTCTGAAAGATGCGCCGCTTCCGGGGGTGGTCCCGATGGCGGACTCCGTTTCCCTCATGGCCCGGAACGTGTCCCTCCCCACCAGGCGCAGCCCGCTTTCCAGCCAGCGACGCGCCCGGCGGCTGATCCGGTTGATCCCCATGCTCCAGTAGAGGAGAGGGCCGAATACGGGCAGGAGCAGGCTTACGGCGACCCATCCGAGCGAAGAGCGGGGATCGCGTTTCATGATCAGGGCGTGGCCTGCCGATATGATGGAAACGGAAACGGAGAAGATAATGATAAGAATTTTAAGGATATGATCCAAATTGATTCCCGGTCCGGATGATGGAGTCCCTGCCTTACAGGAGGAAGATAGCTGCAACTCCTTATGCAGTCAAGAAAATACCAGTTCTTTCCGGAGTATGGACCGGATTGACTGCTATTCCTTGCAGTTTTATGCGGCAATAATTATACTTGACCGTAGATTGATTTTTATGAGGTGAAAATTATGAATACGCTAAAAACGACTTTTCTTCTTGGTCTTCTGACAGTGCTTCTCGTTCTGGCCGGTGGCGCGATAGGAGGGCGCAACGGCATGACTTTCGCCCTGGTTATGGCCGGGGTTATGAATTTCGTTTCATACTGGTTCTCGGACAAGATCGTACTGACCATGTATGGAGCGAAACAGGTTACCGAGTCCGATTCCCCCGAATTTTACGGTGTCGTGCGACAGCTTGCCACCCAGGCGGGGCTTCCCATGCCCAAGGTATATATCATGGAGTCCGATACTCCCAATGCATTCGCCACCGGCCGGAACCCGGACCATGCTGCGGTGGCGGCGACTACCGGTATCCTCCGCATACTTTCCAAGGAAGAACTCATGGGTGTTATGGCTCACGAGCTCTCCCACGTGAAGCACCGGGATATACTTATCTCTTCCATCGCGGCCACGGTTGCCGGCGCCATAACATATCTTGCGCAAATGGCCCAATGGGCGGCCATTTTCGGAGGAGGGCGCGACAGGGATAATGAAGGCGGCGGTCTGCTGGGAGTTCTCGTCATGGCAATCGTTGCCCCCCTTGCCGCAATGCTGATTCAGATGGCGATCTCGCGCTCCAGGGAGTATGAAGCCGACAGGGGAGGGGCAGAAGTTTCCGGGAACCCCCTTTATCTGGCTAATGCCCTGAGAAAGCTGGAAATGGCCAACAAGCAGATTCCAATGGATGCGAACCCTGCCACCGCCCACATGTTTATTGTCAATCCGTTGACCGGTGGCGGCCTGATGTCGCTCTTTTCAACCCATCCGCCGATTGAAGAGCGTATAAAGAGGCTTGAATCCATGGTTTACGGACAGAGAGGGTGAATAAACGGCAGCTGGCAGTCCGCTGGCTGCGCAGGGCGCCGGGAAAAGGTACAGGCAAAGAGCGAAAGCCGGAGACCGGAAGCTGAAGATGAGTCGAACCGGGGGGGGCAGAGAACATCCGCTTCTGCGGTTGGTGAGTTTTCTGTCGGGAGTTTGGCGCGGTTGTGAATTGCACCGCGCTGTTTTTTTTGCAGCCATAAATTATTTCGGAGGATATTTTTTGAGCAAATCGAATCCGCGACGCATCGCGTATGAAATTCTGACGCAAGTGGACAAAGAGAACTGTCACGCAGATGCTCTCATCGACCGGAGCCTTTCCGATGACCGACTCCGCGGGCCGGACCGGGGGCTGCTGAGGGAACTGGTTCTCGGCGTATTGCGCCGCCGGCTGACACTCGATCATATTATCGACAATTTTTCCAGGCAGAAGTCGGACAGGCTTGAAATTGCCGTTATGAACCTTCTTCGCCTCGGGCTTTATCAATCCTTTTTCCTGGACAGGATTCCGGTGTCCGCCGCGGTAAATGAAACGGTGGAGCTGGCAAAAGTTTTCGCACCGCGTGCATCGGGGTTGGTAAACGCAGTATTGCGCCGGGCCGACAGGGAAAGGGATGCCATAGCCTGGCCTGACAGGAGCAAAAAACCGGCAGATTTTCTTTCGATTTATTATTCCCAGCCGAAATGGCTGGTTGAAGACTGGATCAGTCAGCTTGGTCCGGAAGAGGCGGAATCTCTTGCCGCGGCAATGAATGAAATACCTCCCCTCACTTTCAGGGTGAATACCCTGCGCATAACCAGGGATGGATTACTGGAACGCCTTGCGGGAGAAAAAATCCTTGCTGAAAAGAGCCCTTTTTCTCCCGATGGCATTAAAGTGTTGTCTCCGCTCAACCCGGCAACAACCGCGGGATTTGCGGAAGGCCTCTTTACCGTCCAGGACGAATCTTCGCAGCTGGCCTCCGTTCTCCTCGATCCGGAACCGGGTGGCGTGGCCCTGGATGTCTGCGCCGCCCCAGGCGGAAAATCGACCCATATCGCCCAGTTGATGGGCAACCGTGGCATGGTGTTTTCCTGCGACCTGAATAAGAAAAAACTCCGGATGGTCGAAGAAACCGCCGAACGCCTCGGGATATCGATCATTCGGACGCAGGTCCAGGATGCGGAAAAGCCGCTTGTCTCGCTTGGCGAACAGGTATTCGACAGGATAGTGGTCGATGCTCCCTGTTCCGGTCTCGGGGTGCTGAGGCGCAATCCCGAGGGCAAATGGTCCAGGACCCGCGGTGATGTTCTGAGGCTCGCAGGTCTGCAAAAAAGCATCCTGGGAAATGCCGCGGACCGTCTTGCGGATAACGGAGTTCTCCTCTATTCCACCTGTTCCACCTCGACGGAGGAAAATGAAGGGGTACTGGACGATTTTCTCACCGGCAGGAACGATTTTGTGGTAGAAGACTTAAGGGAAGTATTCCCTGCTTTTTCCGCACTTTTTACCGAACGGGGGTTCTTCCGGAGCTGGCCCCACCTGCACGGAATGGATGGCTTTTTTGCCGCCCGGTTAAGGAAAAAACGATAATATCCGCGGCAATTTGCAGGTATTGGCTGCAAGAGCCGCGAGTCGGGCTTGGGGCGAATGAACCGCTTCAGGCCTTCCTCCTTGTTTGAACCTGAATTCCTCGTCCGTTAGGTTTTAATGAAATTATTTCCCGTCTGACTGAATCCTGATGGCAATAAATTTGCATATATCGGAGGTAATATGAAAAAGGTAGCCCCTTCCATACTTTCCGCGGATTTTTCCCGGCTGGGTGACGAAATACGCGCCGTTGAAGCGGCCGGAGCGGATTATATCCACGTTGATGTCATGGACGGGCAATTCGTGCCCAATATCACCATCGGTCCCCTGGTAGTGGAAGCTGCCAGAAAGGTCACGAAACTGCCCCTTGACGTCCACCTGATGATTGTCGAACCTGACCGGTATATTCCCGATTTTGCCGCGGCCGGAGCGGATATTATCGTTTTCCATGCCGAGGCGACTTTCCATATCCACCGGACCGTCCAGCTGATCAAATCGCTCGGCAAAAAAGCCGGCGTGTCCCTCAACCCGGCTACTCCGCTGCATTGCCTGGACTATATTCTCGATGATCTTGATCTTGTTCTGCTCATGACGGTAAACCCGGGGTTCGGCGGGCAATCATTTATCGATGCCTGCCTGCCGAAGATCCATGCCCTGCGCGGGATGCTGGATAAGAGGGGTTTGGAAACCGAACTGGAGGTTGACGGGGGTATCAAAGTGTCCAATGTGGAGGGTATCTCCCATGCGGGCGCGGACGTTTTTGTGGCGGGCAGCGCAATTTTCGGAAGCACGGATTACGCAGCGACTATCGATGAGATGAAAAAACTGGCAAGGGAACCGGTGCTTTAGTTCGAGGAGTCAAGAGTCAGGATTAGAATCTTAAAACCTGAAACCCGGATGTGTAAATGTCGTACAAAAAAGATACGGATTTGAAGGAGAGAATCAGAGAAGCGCTGGCAGCGCACAGAAGGGTGCCGATGCCGCCCGGCCCGGCGCCGGCTGCCGTCCTGGTTCCGGTTTTTCGCAGGGAAGGCGAATATCACATTCTCTTCACCAAGCGAACCGAAAACCTGAAGCATCACCGCGGGGAGATTTCCTTTCCCGGCGGCGTGCGTCAGCCGGAGGACAAAGACGCCTTGCAGACGGCGCTGCGCGAGACAAGGGAAGAAATGGGCATCCCAGCTTCGGATATTGAAATCCTGGGTGTTCTCGACGACTTCTATTCCATCCATGACTACCTGATTACCCCATTTGTCGGGATGCTCTCCGACGGGTGCGAATACAATTTAAATTCACACGAAATTGAGCGGGTAATTGAAGTACCGTTGAAGCATTTGTTGAAACCGGAGGTTTTCCGGGTCGAGGATTGGAGCTGGAAAGGGAGGACCCATCCCGTTTGTTTTTTTACTTACCGGGATGATGAAATCTGGGGGGTTACCGGAGCAATGCTGAAACAGTTTCTCGATCTGGTTTTTTGATATGGAAATGTTTATCCATAGAGGTGCCCGTGCTTGTTAGTGGTTCAAAACAGGTGACATTATGAAAGTAAGCGTACTTGTAGTCGATGACTCCGATACCGTTCGCAGGGAAATTGTTCACACCCTGAAGGAGAAATCCATATTCTCTGTTTATCATGAAGCAATGGACGGCCTGCAGGGATTCAAGGTGCTGCTGAAGCACAAGGTTGACATAATCCTCTGTGATGTGGATATGCCGATGATGGACGGTTTCAAATTCATAAGTATGGTCAAGTCCCGCGACGAGTTCAGGAATATCCCTATTATACTTCTTACCGGAAAGGAAGACCGTGACTCTAAAATAAGGGGTCTTGAACAGGGAGCGTCCGATTATATTACCAAACCCTTCGATACCGGCGAACTGGTTGCAAGGGTCAATGTCCAGTTGAAGATAAAAAACCTTCAGGACCAGTTGAAGCAGGCGAATGAACTTCTTGTTGCCATCTCGAATACCGACCATCTGACCGGCCTGTATAACCGGCGCTTCCTGGAAGAGGCGCTGGGAAAGGAATTGCAAAGGGTGCAAAGGAAAAGGAACAGCCTTTCTGTCCTGATCATGGATATCGACCATTTCAAGAAGATTAACGATACTTACGGACACCAGCAGGGGGATTCCGTTCTCTGCAAGGTGGCCAGTCTGTTCAGGAAGGAATTACGGGACTACGACATTGCAGCACGTTATGGTGGAGAGGAATTCATGGCGATCATTCCCGAAGCTTCCCTGACTGATGCCGCATCGGTTGCGGAGCGCATAAGAAGATCCATCGCAGGGGCGGTTTTCCAGGAAAACGGGGAAAATATGAAAATTACCGTCAGTCTGGGTATATCCACATACCCGGCACCGGCAATAAATTCCGCCGAGGCACTGATAAGAGAGGCCGACAAAGCCCTGTACAGGGCGAAGACAAAAGGAAGAAACCGGATCGAAGCCATGCTTCCTTTCCCTCTGGATGTACCTCGCCATCTTTTTGTCGAATAAAACCGATAACCCTAAAAACTGCAATTAGCCACGAATGACACGAATAAAAACGAATATTATTAAACCCTTATTTGTCTTTTTGTTGTCACCAATCTGGTGGTTGTTTTTATTGGAAAAAGCTTTGCTAATTCGTGAAAATTCGTGGCTAAAATGCTTTTTTCAGGATAAACCGTCAAGCATGGCTGTCCGGAGACAATCCTGACAGAAAGCGGTCAGCGGTTCTCACAAAAATACTTGCACAGGGAGTTTAACGGACAGGATTCGCAGAGAGGTTTCTTGCGGCAGAAATCCTTGCAGTGCTGGACGATCAGGGCGTGATACTCGTTGTACAACCGGACATCTTCGGGCAGGCTTTTCATGAACAAACCCCGGATTTCTTCATAAGGAGCTTTTTCGCTCAACAGGCCGAGGCGTGAGAAGAGACGCTTGGTATAGGCGTCTACGACGAAAGTCGGCTTGTGCCCGGCATAGAGCATGATCGAATCACAGGTCTCCGGGCCAATCCCGCGCACCGCCAGTAACTCTTCCCTCAGATCGCGCCAGTCTCCGGCGAACATCCTTTCGAGGCTCCCATGGTAACGGTCGAAGAGCCAGCCGATAAAATCTTTCAGCCTTGCGCTTTTCACGTTGAAATAGCCTGCCGGCCTTATCAGTTCTGCCAACCTCCCTGCCGGGACATCCCTGATCCCCGGCGGCGACAGCAGGTCTTCTCCTTTTAGGTTTTCCAAAGCCTTTTCCACGTTTAACCAGTTTGTATTCTGGGTCAGGATGGCTCCGACACAGACCTCGAAAGGGCTGTCGGCCGGCCACCAGAAGCGCGGTCCGAAATATTCCAGCAGGCTGTCGAAGATTTCAATTAGCCGGTTTTTCATATGTTTTTCGTGTCCCATGGTCATGTGAATTTGACAGCGATCCAGTATACCGGATTTTCAAACCTGAAAAAAGAGCTGCGGCAAAACGGGCAGATTTTTCATTTGACAAAAAATCACAGGCAAGCCTATATAAAACAACATTTCCCGAGGTGAGCTCCATGACATATTCCCAAAATGCCGCTGTTGCGCTTCTCTGTCCGAACCTGCAACTTCGTGGCGGCAGGACGGCAATTATTGCCGGCGAAAGTTCCGTCAGCTACGAAATGCTCGATCTCCAGTCGAGCCGATTCGCTTCCCTACTGCGCGGGCACGGTGTGAGCCCCGGGGAGAGGGTCGCGATTGTGGCGGGAGACACACCTGAATACTTTTTCGCCATACTCGGATGCCTGAAACTCGGGTCGCCGCCGGTGCTGCTCAATACTTCTCTGTTTGTTGCGGATTACGAATACATTCTGAACGACTGCGGGGCGGTTTTTCTGGTCACGGAAAGGGACTCGGATGCCCTTGCCGCCGGTTCACCTGAACTGCGGGGAACCATTCTGCTTGATGAAGACTGCTTTGCGGAGGAGCTTGCCGCGGCTTCTCCGGATTTCGCCCCCCATAAACCGACGGCTGAAGAAATTGCCTTTCTCCTCTACAGTTCGGGCAGCACGGGGTCACCGAAGGGAGTGCCACACCGTCACGGGGATATCCTAGCCTCGGCCGACGCCTTTGCCGGGACGGTGCTCGGTATGAATGAAGAGGATGTGATATTCTCCGCCAGCAAGCTCTCTTTTGCCTACGGGTTGGGCAACAGTTTTTCATTCCCGCTCCGCTTCGGTGCAACGGTGGTGCTTTTCCCGGGCAAGCCCGAACCTGCGGACATCATCCGCTGTATCGAAGGCAATGGCGTGACCCTTTTCTTCGGCGTCCCGATTGCCTATAACATGCTTCTCAAAACCATGGGAAACAGCGCCAGGCTTTCTTCCCTGCGACTCTGCGTCTCCGCGGGGGAACCGCTTCCGGCCCCACTATACCGTGAATGGAAAAAGACTACAGGTGTTGAATTGCTCGACGGCATAGGTTCGACGGAAGCCCTGCACATATATATCTCCAACCGCCCGGAGAAGGCGCTTCCCGGAACTGCGGGATCTATTATCCCTCCCTTCGAGGCGCGAATCGTAGATGACGCGGGGCTGCCGGTTCCTCCGGCAACTCCCGGGCGACTGCAGCTGCGCGGGCCGTCTATCACAACCTGCTACTGGAACAACCCTGTAAAGTCGGCTCGAACGATGCTTGCCGACGGCTGGCTGGAAACCGGTGATATCTTTGTCGAGGAGCGGGGTTGCTATACCTTTCAGGGGCGCAGTGACGACTTGTTCAAGGTCGATGCCCACTGGGTGTCGCCCGTCCGCGTGGAATCCGTCCTGCAGGAACACCCGGCGGTAATGGAGTGCGCCGTGGGCCGACGCAGGGTTGAGCACCTCACCCGTCCCATCGCCTTTGTTGTCGTCAATCAAGGCCATGAGCCCGGAGCCTCCCTTGAACGGGAACTGAGACGGTTTTGTCTCAGGCAACTTCCGCCGTATATGTGTCCGGTGCAGATCGAATTCCTGGAAGAGCTGCCGAAGACCGCCACCGGCAAGATCCTGCGTACAAGCCTGAAGCGATCAAAATGATCATTTCCAGGTTTTCATAGCCCTTGCCGAATGCCGGCCCGTACAGGATCAAGCAGGCTGAAAAAGCTTTCGGAAAGCGCGACTCTTCTGCTAATATTTCATTATGAATCAACCGTCAGGTAAAAAGCATGAAAGGGCAAGCATGAAGATGAAACATATTTACATATTTTCAGATTCCACCGGAGAAACCGGCGAAAGAATAGTCAAGGCGACCCTGTCCCAATTCGATCATGCAGGTATATTTCTGCACAAAAAAAGTCATTTGAGGACATTCGAGGATATAGCGAAGGCAATTGCCGCAGTGGCACAGAATCCCGGTCTGATCCTGCATACCCTGGTCGACGTGGAGCATTCGGAATATCTCGGAAATGAGGCGGAAAGGCTCGGATTTACGACCATTGATCTGATTACCCCGGTTCTCAGCGAGATGAAGGGGTTCCTCGACCTTCCCGCAAAGCATAAGCCGGGACTGCTTTACCTGATGAATGATGAATATCTCAGGAGGATGGATGCAATCAACTTCACCGTTGCCCATGATGACGGCCAGCTTGCCAAGGACCTTCCCAAGGCCGACATCGTACTGGTTGGGTTGTCCAGGACCTCCAAGACCCCCCTGTCCATGTACCTGGCCCACCGGGGCTACAAGGTGGCCAACATCCCCCTGATTCCCGACGTCGAACCTCCGCCGGAACTCTATCAGGTTGATCAGGACAAGATAGTGGGCCTTACGATCAGTGTGGAGCGTCTGGTGAGCATACGCATGGCCAGGCTATCCAAGCTGGGCCATAACATCCGCGACAGCTACGCAAACTTTGAAAGTGTCGAGACGGAATTGGTGTACGCCCGTCGGCTATTCAGGAAAAACCCCAAATGGCTGGTCATTGACATGACCAACAGGGCGATAGAAGAGGCCGCCGGCGAGATTCTGAAAAAAATAGAAGTGAACGGCAATGAAAATCGGCAGGAGTTGCCGGCAACGGAATGAAAATCCTGCTGTCAGGCAAGCCCGGGCAGCAGTCTGCTTATGCCGCTGACGAAGAACTCCACGGCGATGGCAGCCAGCAGAAGCCCCATGAGCCTTCCTGCCACATTGAGGCCGATGGCGCCGATGAAGCTGCCGATACGGCTCGCGGCCCGCAGGATCAGCCAGGTTACCAGCGAGGCCAGGATGATGCAAACGACGATCATCGCCAGGTGAAGCCAGTCTTTGGACAGGTTAGCGTAGATTATGACGGTCGAAATCGACCCCGGACCTGCGATGAGAGGGATCGAAAGCGGCACTACCGCGATCCCGGCCTTGTCCAGCGGTGATTCAGGTTCCTGGGAAGCCTTCCCTTTTCCTTTCAGCATATCAATGGCCATGATCATCAGCAGTATGCTCCCTCCGACCTTGAAAGCATCCACGGAAATGCCGAAGAATCCCAGGATCTGCTGGCCTGACAGTGCAGTCACGGTCAGGACCGTGGCGACCGACAACCCTATGGTATTGGCGATTTTCTTTCTTTCCTCATCGGTATAGTCACGTGTTACGGACAAGAAAAATGGCAATACTCCCCAGGGGTTGAGAATTGCCAGCAATGCGGTGAAGATCTTTATATAGGCGGGAAAATTCGGCATTTATCCGGTTACCTCCGGCGGAGTCGCATTCTTGATTGAGGGCAGGATGCTATCTTTTCCTGCCCCGGCTGGTATACATGAGCATCCCTACCGGCGGCAGGCAGGTGGCGGCAATGAGCCCGACGATTTTAAGCGGCAGTTTCCCGGTTTGATGGTAGATGGCGGCGAATACCAGTGCCATCGACAGCATGATCAATATGAAGAAAGTCATTACGCTCCTGTTTTTCATTTTTGTTCAACTCCGCTTTTAAATTCCTTGATATAAGAGTTCAATATAACAGGCGGGAATTTTTATATCAAGGCTTGTGAAGTTCAACTCCGAAAAGACCCTTTAATATTCGCCGCCTATTCAGATATTAAAGTCTTAATTGTGATTTATCATCTAAATGCAGTATATAGGTTTATATAATTATATCGATATTATTTTAGGATAGATAAATTATTTTACCTAAATGTTAATTTCTCCTTTACTTTAAAAGATAGTTTTTGCTATAAGGATTGTAAATCTACGTCATATATACTTAAGAATATTTTTTCTGTGTTTCCGTTCTTTTGGAACCGGAACAACTCATAAGGAAATGTAAGTCAACTCTGTCGCTATTAACTTCATATTTATTGCTCCGGTGATGAAATAAATGAAATTGCACGGGAAATATTACGGATCACTTGTTATTGCTCTCTTCCTCCTTTCTCCTATCTTTGTCTTCGCATCAGTAAACCAGAACAGGCATTGTTACGGGTTGTCTGATACAAGTTGTTTCTCGGCAAATGCAAACTCCAAAAATCCTGTTCAAAACCATTCATGCAGCGAGAAGGCAGAAGATGACATAAACGAGTACGGCTCCTCGTGCTCCTCTCATATGCAATCGATTTCGTTTTCATATTCTTACACTCCGCTTAGTATGCGCCGGAAAACTTTGGAATCTCATAAACAGCTTCCGGTGACATACTCCTCCATTTTTGTACCTCCGCAATAAATAACCTGATTAGCGCGATACTTCCCCCGAATAACAGACAAAGCATCAAAGATTACATGGTGCAGACGGCAGACTTTCGTCCAAAAAACACCTGGATGGCGTCCTGAGGATAAAGTGACACTGTTTCGCAAACAGGCTTCAACCGGTATTTCGCTCAAACGTCTGTGCTGCTGCATCCAGATTAATTTGATTTGAAATTTACTGTCAAAAACAGGTTTTCTTGCTTTTATGCCTGTGATTTAAGGCGTTGCCGATAATATCGTTTACTGCAAAAGAGCCAATATTGATGTTTGGAATTAATATCTGATTGCCAACTGAAAACCGGCGGCGGGAGTGGCGGGTTTGATTGAAACCCGCAGGAATCCGACTGATGTTGGAATTACCAATTGGAATATGGGAGAGGAGTCTGAAGATGGTCAAACTTACTGTAGACGGGAAGGTGGTGGAGGTCCCGAAAGGGTCCTCCGTCATCGACGCCGCGAAGGCGGCAGGCGTCACTATTCCCACCTTGTGCTACCTGGATCTGCACAAGGAGGTGACGGGGCTGAACGCATCATGCAGGATCTGTTGCGTTGAAGTCGCGGGAAGGAAGAACCTTGCCCCCGCATGTGCGACACCGGTCGCGCCGGAGATGGAAGTCTGGACGGACACCGAGAGGGTTCACAAGTCCAGGAAAATCATGCTGGAACTTCTTCTGTCCGATCATGCGCAGGATTGCCTTACCTGCGCGAAAGCCGGAGGCTGCGGATTGCAGGACCTGTGTTACCAGTATGATGTGAAAGAATCAGGTTTCAGCGGGATGATGAACAGTTTCCCCGTCGATGAATCCAACGAGTTTTACATCAGGGACATGAACAAATGCGTGAACTGCCGCAGGTGCGCCAACGTCTGCCAGTTCTACCAGTGCACCGATGCCATAGACTTTGCATCGAGGGGATTCGCGTCTCATGTTGCCGTTCCGTTCGAAGAGGCGGTCAGTGATTCGGTCTGCGTTTCCTGCGGCAACTGCGTATCCGTGTGCCCGACTGGCGCCCTGAAGCCGAAAGCGAAAGAGAAATACCGCACCTGGGAAGTCTCCAGGACCAGGACAACCTGCTCATATTGCGGCGTTGGCTGCTCCATGGACCTGCTGGTCAAGGACGGCAAAGTGGTTGGCGTCGAGCCGGCGAACGGTTCGGCCAATAACGGCCTTCTCTGCGTGAAAGGGAAATTTGCATACGGGTTCGTCAATCATCCCGACCGGCTCAAAACGCCGCTTGTCAGAAAAAAGGGCAAGCTGGTGGAAGCGAGCTGGGAAGAAGCATACGGCGTAATAGAAGACAAATTCAGCAAAACGAAGAAGAAGCACGGCGCGGATGCTTTTGCCGGACTTACTTCGGCAAGAGTTACCAACGAAGAGAATTACCTGTTCCAGAAGATGGTGCGCACGGTGTTCGGCAACAACAATGTCGACCACTGTGCCCGGCTCTGACACGCTACGACAGTTGCCGGTCTGGCAACTACACTTGGAAGCGGAGCAATGACCAACAGCATCGAAGAGGTGCTGAAGTCGGACGTTATTTTTATCACGGGCTCGAATACCACGGAAGGTCATCCGGTAATCGGCGCCAAGATCAGGCAGGCGAAACTGAAGGGCGCGAAAATAATCGTTGCCGAGCCGAGAAAGATCGATCTGGCCGGTGATGCCGAAGTCTTCCTCCAGATTACTCCGGGAACGAACGTCGCCCTGTACAACGGGTTGATGAACGTGATCATAGAGGAGGGGCTGCAGGACAAGGATTACATTGCCGCGCGCACTGAGAATTTTGAAGATCTGGCGGCGGCCGTCAAAAACTACCCGCCTGAAAAAGTTGCCGAAATCTGCGGCATAAGCGTCGAAGACCTGAAAAAAGCGGCGCGCCTCTATGCCGGCGGAGAAAAGGCGGCCATCTATTATTCTATGGGAGTAACCCAGCACAGCACCGGCACCGACGGTGTCATGTCGCTGTCCAACCTGGCCCTGCTGTGCGGCAATATCGGCATCGAATCCGGCGGGGTTAATCCGCTGCGCGGACAGAACAATGTGCAGGGCGCCTGCGACATGGGCGGATTGCCCGGCGACCTGCCGGGATATCAGAAGGTGGCGAATCCCCAGGTATTGGAGAAGTTCGAGAAGGCATGGGGGGTCAAGCTGTCCGACAAGCCGGGTCTGACCCTGTGCGAAATTATTCACAAGGCGGGCCACGGGGATATCAAATTCCTTTATATCATGGGTGAAAATCCGATGATATCAGACCCCGACCTTCACCATGTGGAAGAAGCGTTGAATAATGTGGAATTTCTCGTGGTGCAGGATATCTTCCTCACCGAGACGGCGAAAATGGCCGATGTGGTACTGCCGGCAGCTTCTTTCGCCGAGAAGGACGGTACATTTTCCAATACCGAAAGAAGGGTGCAGCGGGTCCGCAAGGCAATCGAACCAGTAGGCGGTGCAAAATCCGACTGGGTTATCCTGATGGAGTTGATGAATCGCCTGGGCTACGAAAAGTCGTACAATAGTCCCGGCGAGATAATGGCGGAAATCTCGTCACTCACGCCTTCCTATGGTGGAATCAGCTATGAAAGACTTGAAGCCGGGAGTCTGCAGTGGCCCTGCCCCAATGCCGGACATCCGGGGACAACTTATCTGCACAAGGATTCCATTGCCAGGGGCAAAGGGCTGTTTAAGGCAGTAGACTACAAACAGAGCGCCGAACTGCCCGATGCCGACTATCCCTTTTTGATGACAACCGGAAGAATTCTCTACCATTACCATACCAGGACCATGACCGGGAAAGTGGAGGGTCTCAACAAACTCCATCCCCAGTCGTACATGGAAGTGAATCCGGCTACTGCAGAAAAGCTCGGTGTAAAGGACGGAGAGATGCTGCTCGTTTCATCCAGAAGGGGCGAAATCGCGACAAAGGCCAGATTTACGAAAAAAATCAAGGAGGGGATTGTATTCATGCCGTTTCACTTCTCTGACGGTGCGGCAAACGTTCTGACCAACCCGGTGCTGGACCCGGTTGCAAAGGAGCCGGAATACAAGGTCTGCGCGGTGAATATCCGGAAGATGGACTCGCGGAAAAAAACTTCCGCAAAGCGCGGTTAAGCGTTCGCATGAAGGAGCGCGGCGGCCGGGAAGTCCGTCCACCGTGTTAAAAATCACTATGTAGTGCAATGACAAATGAGAAAAGGAGATTACAAATGACGGAACAGAAACTTACCAACCGCTGGGTGGTGGCCATCATGGGCACCCTGCTGCAGGTTTCCCTCGGAACGGTGTACGCCTGGAGTTACTTCCAGAAACCGGTCATGGCCGCCAACGGCTGGAGCAACACCCAGGCCGCCTGGGCGTTCAGCCTGGCCATCTTCTTCCTTGGTCTCGCCGCGGCCTGGGGCGGAGTCAACCTACCCAAGTTCGGTCCACGCAAACTTGCCATGACCGGAGGTTTTCTCTTCGGCGTCGGTTACCTGGTGGGTGCCTACGCCCTTTCCATCAAGAACCTGCCGCTCTTCTATGCAGGATATGGCGTCATCGGGGGCATGGGCCTCGGCCTTGGATATGTTACACCCGTTGCTACCGCGGCCAAATGGTTCCCGGATAAAAAAGGTTTCATCACCGGCATGGTGGTCATGGGCTTCGGCTTCGGCGCCCTGGTCATGTCCAAGATCCTCGCGCCCATCTTCATGTCCATGACCGGCAACAACCTGGTCCAGGTATTCTCTTACCTCGGCATCATCATGCTCATCATTACCCTGCCCGCAGGCTATTTCCTGGTTAATCCGCCTGCCGGGTTCGTGCCCAAGGGATACACGCCACCGGCAACAACCGCATCGGCCCAGGCATCCGATGACGCAATCACCGCCAAACAATGTATATTTTCCGGCAAATTCCTGATGATGTGGACCGCCTTCTTTTTCAACATCATTGCCGGTATCATGTTTATCGGCTTCCAGTCTCCGCTGCTTCAGGACCTTTTGAAAAAGTCCCTTGATCCCGCGACACTTACCGATCCGGTGGTTGTGGCATCCCTGGCGGCTTCCGGTGCTACCCTCATCGCCGTCAGCTCCATCTTCAACGGTGTTGGCCGCTTTTTCTGGGGCGGGTTGTCCGACAAGATCGGCCGTGTCCAGACCTTCCGCCTCATCCTCGGCAGCCAGGTGTTCGTTTTCATCGCTCTTCTGTTCGTTAAAAACCCGATCATCTTCAGCGCCCTTGTCTGCTACGTGCTGCTGTGCTACGGCGGCGGCTTCGGCTCCATGCCTTCCTTCGTTCTTGACGTGTTCGGTCCGAGGCTGATGCCGGTGGTGTACGGCACGATTCTGACCGCATGGGGCTGCGGCGGGATCGTCGGACCCCAGATAGTGGCGTTTCTGAAAGACAATTTTGCCGCCCAGGCGGCTAAATATACCTTCATGTCCGCCTCCGTCATTCTCGTTCTCGGATTGTTGATCACCTTTGCCCTGAGCAACAGGAAATTCGCTCCCGCATGCGCCGCTCAGGAAGCAAAACCGGCTCCCGCAGTCGATTAGACATGAACCGCAGGTGAGGGCAAACGGCCTGTTTGCCCTCCAGATTTGTTTTTCAAAGTGTAAAAGTGCAGTACAACATAGACATTTATATGCGCTGGGGCCTGTTATTCGTTGCACAGGGTTTCAGGTCCCGTTTTTTTGCCGTCTCGAAAAATTCAAGGCCTGTTTGCGTTACGGAGATATTTCTAAAGGCTCTTTTCAGGCGAAGCGGCACAAATTCGCAAAGTTGGCGGAGAGCCTCATAACATATAAATATGCAAGAGAAACGGGGGGAGGAAAAAGTCATGGCAGTATGCAAGTGCACCGGCGAGCAAGTCGAATTGCCGCAAGATGAACAATTAATGGAATTGCTGGAGCATTACCGGGGCTACGCCGGGGGACTGATCCCGGTGCTGCAGGGGGCGCAGGACATCTACGGCTACCTGCCCGCGGAAGTGCTGGAAAAGATCTCCGGGGAGCTGAAAATACCCTTCAGTGAAGTCTTTGGCGTGGTCACCTTCTACGCCCAGTTTCACCTGAAGCCGCGGGGACGCAACATCATCCGGGTCTGCCTGGGTACCGCCTGCCACGTGCTGGGCGGCTCGAAGATCTTCCAGGCGCTGAAGGACGAGCTGGGCGTGGACAACGGGGGCACCACGGAAGACCTGCGCTTCACCCTGGAGTCGGTGGCCTGCATCGGGGCCTGCGGCCTGGCGCCGTGCATCATGATCAACGACGATACCCATGGCCGCCTGGTTGCGGCCGACATGAAAAAAATCCTTGAACAATACGAGTAGGGGGGCAGTGATGAGCAATCTTGAAAAAACGCGCTCCGCAATCGAGGAGCAGTACAGGAAAAAACTGAATCGCCCCCGGATCGTGGTTGGTCTGGGCACCTGCGGCATCGCTGCGGGCGGCAACAAGGTCATGGCGGCCATCAGGGGGGAAGTCAAGTCCCGGGGGCTGGATGTGGATGTGGATTTCACCAGCTGCATCGGCATGTGCTACGCGGAGCCGGCGGTGGAAATAGCGCTTCCCGGCGCGGCCAGCGTCGTCTACGGCGGAATCTACCCGGACAAGGTGGCACGGCTGATCGAAAACCACGTGGTCGGCAAAAAGCCGGTCACGGAACTGGCCGCCATCCAGATACCCGGCGCGGCCGCGCCCTATAAAGACATACCCGTCATGGCAAAATCCGGCTATTACGCAAAACAGGTCCGCTCGGTCACCTCGCGCCTGGGGCGCACCAACCCGGAAAGCATCGAAGACTACATCGCCACCGGCGGCTACGCAGGACTGGAAAAAGCCCTGGCCATGGAGCGGCTGGACATCATCGACGAGGTCAAGAAATCGGGGCTGAGAGGCCGAGGGGGCGGGGGCTTTCCCACCGGCACCAAGTGGCAGTTCGTCCATGACGCCGCCGGCGACAGGAAATACATCGTCTGCAACGCCGACGAAGGCGACCCGGGCGCATTCATGGACCGAAGCGTCCTGGAGGGCGACCCCCACGCGGTGCTGGAAGGGATGATGATCGCCGGCTACGCCATCGGCGCCGACGAAGGGATCATCTACTGCCGCGCCGAATACCCCCTGGCCATCCGCCGGCTCAACCTGGCCATCGAAGTGGCGGAGAAGATGGGCATCATGGGCGACAACATCATGGGTACGGGCTTCAACTTCAAAATCAGGATCAAGGCGGGGGCGGGCGCTTTTGTCTGCGGGGAGGAGACCGCGCTGCTCAATTCCATCGAAGGACAAAGGGGCATGCCGAGAGTCAGGCCGCCCTTTCCCGCCCACAAGGGGCTGTGGCAGAAACCCACCTGCCTCAACAACGTGGAGACCTTCGCCAACATCCCCTTCATCATCAGGAACGGCGGCGAGTGGTATGCGGCCATGGGCACGGAGAAGAGCAAGGGGAGCAAGGTCTTCTGCCTCACCGGCAAGATCAACCATACCGGCCTGTGCGAAGTTCCCATGGGAATCACCCTGCGCGAGATAGTCGAGGACATCGCCGGAGGGGTCAAGGACGGCAGGAAGTTCAAGGCGGTGCAGAGCGGCGGCCCCTCGGGCGGCTGCCTGCCCGCCGAACAGCTCGATCTCCCCATCGACTACGACTCATTGATCGGTGCCGGCGCCATGATGGGCTCCGGCGGCCTGGTTTTCATGGACGAGACCACCTGCATGGTGGACGTGGCCAGGTTCTTCCTCAACTTCACCCAGCTGGAGTCCTGCGGCAAGTGCACTCCCTGCCGCGAGGGGACCAAGCGGCTGCTGGAGATACTGACCCGGATCTGCGAAGGGGCGGGGGTGTCCGAAGACATAGAGACCCTGGAGCGGCTGGCCAGGGTGATCAAGAGCTCGGCGCTTTGCGCCCTGGGGCAGACCGCCCCGAACCCGGTCCTTACCACCTTGCGCTATTTCCGCGAGGAATACGAAGCTCACATCGTGGACAAGCGCTGCCCGGCGGGACTGTGTCCGGCTCTGCTCACCTTCGCCGTCGTCAAAGACAAGTGCGTGGGCTGCGGCGTGTGCATCAAGGCCTGTCCGGTCGGAGCCATCAGCGGCGAGAAGAAGGTCGCGCACACGATCGATCCGAAGAAGTGCGTCAAGTGCGGCGCCTGCGTTCCCAAGTGTAAATTCGACGCGATCGTGAAGTTGTAAGTCAAAGGCCGATTGAACAGGATAGACAAGAAACCCGGCATTGTCCGGTTAGATTTTTGCAGCCGTAAATTTCCCCTCTCCCTAGCCCTCTCCCACAAGGGGAGAGGGAATTTGTAACACTCCCCTCCCTTCGATGGGAGGGGTTGGGGGAGGGTGCAAAGACGTGGTTTTAACCCAAAAACGGAATACAGCATCTTTTTAACCGGAATACGCTTACGGAAACCATACTTATTGATCAAAAATATAAATTTCCAGTCGTAAGAGACTAGAAGGAGGTACCACAATTGTCTACTGTCACTCTTACCATAAACGGTAAGGAGGTAACGGTCCCGGTTGGCACCACAGTGCTGGATGCCGCGGCGGGAGCCGGTTTTTTCATACCGACCTTTTGCCATGATCCGGCCAATCCCGGTTACGGCGGTTGCCGGATCTGCGTGGTGGAAATCAAGGGCGCCCGCAACCTGCCGGCATCATGTGTAACCGCTGCAGCTAACGGAATGGTAGTGGAAACCGATTCCCCTGCAGTCATGGAGGCCAGGAAAACGATTCTCGAACTGATGCTGGCAAACCATCCCACCGATTGCATGACATGCGAGAAGGGCGGTGACTGCCGTCTACAGGACTATGCGTTTCGCTACGATGTGAAAAACTCGAATTTCGGTGGCGAGAAGAAGGATTGCCAGTTGGATGATTCCAATCCGTACATCGCCAGGGATATGAACAAATGCGTGCTTTGCGGTAAATGTGTCAGAACCTGCGGACAGGTGGAAGACCGGGCGGTAATCAACTTCGCTTACCGTGGTTTTAAAACGAAGGTGGCACCTGCCCTTGATTCAAGCCTGGCCGAGTCTGACTGTGCTTCCTGTTCCCGTTGTGTATCGGTCTGCCCGGTGGGTGCTCTCACTTACAAGTCCATGGCCGGAAAGGCCAGAACCTGGGAAATGGACAAAGAGGAGATGACCTGCAGCTGGTGCGAGGCGGGTTGCCTGTTTGACGTGGTGCGTAAAAACGGCAAGGTTATCAGTGTTGTCGCCAAAGTGCCCGGAGATGGCAGGCCACTCTGTCTGAAGGGAAGGCTGGGCATGGAATTGCGCCACAACGAGCAGCCGCCGACCCCAATGATGAAGAAGGACGGCGAGTTTGTCGAGGTAACCTGGACGGAAGCGCTCGGTCTGGAAGATATCATGGCCAAGCTGAACCTGCAGACATAGGCCGTTTTCACATTACCCGGAATAAGTTTCAGTTTCGGCGGGTAATGTTGAAAATAAGGGCCAAAACATGCCTGTTTTGTTACAATAAAGAGTAAATATCTGTCGGCGGCTTCTTCGCGAAGCCGCCTTTTACAGGTGCCATATGGAAAAACCCCATAAAAACGGAAAAAAAAGCGAAATAACGGTATTCAGGTTTGAGAAGGGGAAGATGTGCATTGCCGGGCATGAGCCGGTCAGGGAATTCCCCCTTTCCCTGATAGTAAACGGACGGGAACTGGCGACCCTCATATCTTCTCCCCATGATCTGCGCTGCCTGGTTGCCGGATTTCTCAGGCTGCAGGGTTTCGTGGAAAGCATCGACGATTTCCAGATGCTCAGTGTCTGCGAGGATTTCGGGGTCGCCAACGTCATCATCAAGGGGGAGCTGCCGGAAAAGCTAAAGCCCGCGTTTACCTCTGGCTGCGGTACGGGCATAACCTTCAATCTTCATCAGAAAATGAATCTGCTGGAAAAGCATCCGGAAAAAAGGGATCTGAAATTTGCCCCGGAAGACCTTTATGCCCTCATGGACCAGCTTGCACGGCTTGCCGACGAATACAGGAAATCGGGGGGGATACATTCCGCGGCGCTGTGCGAGGGCCGTACCATTCTCCTCTACAGTGAGGATATAGGCCGACACAATACCATTGACCGTCTGGCCGGGGAAGCGCTCTTCAAGGGAATCGACCTTACGGGCAAAGTCATAATTACCTCGGGCAGGGTATCTTCGGAAATGGTAACAAAAGCGGCTATGCTGGGAGTGTCCCTGATCGCCTCCCGCACATCTCCCACCGATCTTGCCGTCCGCCTGGCGGATGAGGCGGGGATAACCCTGATCGGTTACCTGCGCGGTTCGGGGTTCAATGTCTATTCACATCCGGAGTCGCTTTCTGTTGCAGCGAGCGAGGGAGGGATTGCCGGGGTGACTGCAGTTATCCTGGCCGGAGGCAGCTCCACCAGGATGAAGAGCAACAAGGCGCTTCTCCCTTTCAGCGGGGAGCTTTTCATCGAACGTATTTACCGGCAGCTTGCGGCGCTGTTTCCCGAAGTTATCATCGTAACCAACAACCCCGAATCGTACCAGTTTCTCCCCTGCCGCACGGTGCCGGACATGTTCCCGGGAATGGGGTCTCTGGCGGGTATCCATGCCGGACTCAGCCTGAGCATGACTCCGTACATATTCGTGGTCGCCTGTGATATGCCTTATCTGAACGAATCGCTGATCAGGAGCCTGACAGGAAATATACACGGGCAGGATGTCGTATTGCCTGAAAGCGACGGCGGGCTGGAGCCCCTCCATGCCGTTTACGGAAAAGGATGTCTGCCGGCGATGGAGGAAGCGCTCTCAAGGGGAAACAGCAAGATTGTCGAGTGCCTGGACTGGCAGAAGGTAACCGTAGTCAAAAAAGAAGAAATCGCCGCCATAGACCCGGCGTTTTCATCCTTCCGCAATATCAACACACCGGAGGAATACTTCCGATTCAGGGAGGAGATGAGGGAGGAGAATCAGGAAGGGGAAGAACTGGCAAAAAAGTCATGAAGCAGAATTTTTCCCCTGGAAAGTGTATGGCATGGATCGGCACCAGGGCTTTGCCGCAAAAATAGTGAAAGTGAACCTTTAGCGCCAGAAGTTAGTAAAAACAGAAGATTTGATCTCTTTCCCCCGAATTACCTTCTTGCTCGAAATATGTACTATTAAGCTGCGGCAAAACCCCGGCATTTCTTTTGTGAGAGATTAATATAATTACGGATGCTAACTGGTTTTCATCCGGAAAGTACCTGCCGGACCAGGTTCGCGTCTTTCCCGAATCAAGCAGTAATCCTGAACCATTGTTGTCCGAACAAAGTAAAAACAGTCAGTTCGGGCATTACTCCTCGCATTGACAGCTTGCATGAAAACCGTTCTGTCTGCTCCGGTAAAGCCCCGCCCCCGCTCTTGAGACGTTTTCGGAGCTTTCGGATTGAAACTAGATAAACAGATTATTGTCAGCGTGCTCCGAAGCTTCCAGGTATGAAGCGACGCCGCCGTACTGGACACCGTCGATCAGTTCTTCGGCGCGGATGCCCATCAGGTCCATGGACATCTGGCAGGCAACGAGATTCGCGCCACCCCGGATCGCCGAGGCCATCATTTCCTCCAGCGCCGGTACGTTCTTGGTTTTCATTATTCCCCTGATCAGCATTCCACCGATTCCGCCCATGTTCATCTTCGAAAGAGCAAGCTTTTTGCTGCCGCGCGGCATCATCCAGCCGAAGGCCGCCTCGATGATGTTCTTGCCGAGCCCGCCCACCTTGTCCTGCTTTCGCAACGCGTTCAGGCCCCAGAAAGTAAAGAACATGGTTACCTTGCGGCCCATGGCCAAGGCGCCGTTGGCGATGACGAAACTGGCTATGACCTTGTCCAGGTCGCCGGAGAAAACGATAATGGTTTTGTCGTTGCCTGCAGCCGGGACAGGGGACGGTGCTTCCCCGCCTTTTTCGATTACGGCTTTCACTATCCCTTTATCGATGCTGATGTCGCGAACGATGTTGCCGGTGGACCTGGCCCATGAAGCAGCGTCACTGTAGAAGCCGGGGTCGCTGGCAGTTATGGAGACCGCTTCACCTGTGGCGAGGCTGTCCATTTCCTGTTTGAGCCGCATGACGGGGCCGGGGCACTGCAGGCCGCAGGCATTGACTTCTATTGTTTTAGATGGGTTCACACTTGCTGGCGACATTCCTTTTTCTTTCCCTTCTTTGCTTTGTTCCGTTGTAGTTTCACCGGTGGTGTCCTGGGTTGCTGTCGCTATGTGGTAGGTTTCGTAGCCTCCGGAGAGATTATAATAGTTGGTAATGCTGTTTGCTTCCAGAATGCGCGCGGCATTGTATGCGATGAGTCCCACCCGGCAGAAAATAATTATTGTTTTATCCTTCGGTATCCCGGCAATTCTTTCGCGGAGATTTGTCAGCGGAATATTGACCGACCCCGGTATGGTCCCTGTTGCGAATTCAGCCGGCGTGCGCACGTCGAGGAGAAAGAGTTCCGACTTATCGGCCTGGTGCACATACTCCCAGTTCGTGCTCCTGACAAGCCCGTCGAGGATGTTCTGTGCGGCAAACCCGGCCATGTTGACGGGATCTTTGGCCGATGAGAACGGGGGAGCGTAGGCGTGCTCGATTTCGGAGAGGTCATCGACTGTCATATTGCCCTTGATGGCCGTGGCGATAACATCGATGCGTTTGTCTATACCGTCGTAGCCGATTGCCTGGGCGCCGAGAACCCTGCGGGTTTCCGGTGAGAAAACAAGTTTCAGGCTCATTTTCATGGCGCCGGGGTAATAACCAGCACTGTCGTTGGGATGGATGACGACCGAATCATAGGGGATTCCCTTCGCCTTGCAGAATTTTTCGCTGGCGCCGGTCATACCCACGGCAAGGTCGAAGATCTTGGCTATTGCCGTTCCCATGGTGCCGTTATATGCGCGGAGGGTTCTGCCGTGGATATTGTCGGCGGCGATACGCCCCTGTTTGTTGGCCGGGCCTGCCAGAGGAATGGCAATCTTCTGGTTGGTGATGGGGTGCATCACTTCGATGGCGTCGCCGGCGGCGAAGATATACTCGTCGGTTGTCCTGAGGTTTTCATCCACATCGATATGCCCCCGGGCGCCGAGCCTGATGCCTGAATCGGCAAGGAAGCCGGTGTTCGGCTTTACGCCGATGGAGAGCAGGACCAGATCGGCGGAGACGGTTCTGCCGCTGGTGAGATGAGCGACGACGGCGCCGTCGTTCCCGTTTTCGAATGAGGATACACCGTCTTCCAGGTAAAGCCCGACTTTTTTCATGCGCATTTCGCGGTGGACAATGGCGGCCATTTCAAAGTCGATGACATTCAGCGCCTGGTTAGCCATTTCCACCACCACGACGTCTATGCCTCTGGCGTGGAGGTTTTCGGCCATTTCCAGTCCAATGAATCCGGCACCCACCACCAGGGCGGATTTGACATTGCCGTCATCGACCATTGCCCGGATTTTGTCCGAATCGGGAATTGTCCAGAGGGTATGGATCGCAGGATGATCGGAGCCGGGAATCGAAGGTTTTACCGGGGAACCGCCGGTTGCAAGGAGGAGCTTGTCATAGGATTCCTCGTATTCGTGACCGGCTTTGACATCCTTTATCCGCAGGGTCTTTCCCTGCGGAAGAACGGCGATTACCTCGTTGCCGGTGCGTACTTCAATATTCATCAATTCCCTGAACGCCTGAGGGGTCTGCACCACGAGCCTTTCGCGCTCCGTTATCGCATCGCCCACATAATAGGGAAGCCCGCAATTGGCATAGGATACATAATCTCCCCGCTCAAAGACGATAATCTCGGCCGTTTCGTCCAGCCTCCTGAGCCGTGTCGCGGCCGACATGCCCGCCGCAACGCCTCCCACGATAAGGTATTTTGCCATATGTTCCTCCAAAGAATATTTGTTGTTATTGGTTTGTAAAAAAGGCCATTGGTACGCAACTAACTGTTTTCAAAATTCTGCTTGAATTCCCTGATTTACACAATAAAAACAAGGAATTACAAAAATATTGATTTCAATATATAGAAAAAATTGAATATTGTCAAATCTTTTTAGATTTTTTTCTTTTCATCGACTGAAAGTCATATTTTTCAATTGATCTGTTTAAGACTCTGGAGGGGGATTGTACCGGGTCAATGGACAATACTGAACAAATGAATGGGGGCTTGTAAGGTTTGTTACATCTCCACATTTTCCAGTTAAAATTTATAAAATATCTAACGCGGAATGCAAACGGCTTCATTCCGGAGTCGGGACAAATAGCAATGCCGCCGAATTCATGCAGTATCTCAGCCCGGTCGGTTTCGGTCCGTCATTGAAGACGTGTCCCAGGTGTCCCCCGCAGCGGCGGCAGAGCACCTCGGTGCGGTGCATGAAGAATGAGTTATCGACCTTTGTTATTATATTTTCCGCTGCGATGGGCCTGGTGAAGCTCGGCCAGCCGGTGCCCGAATCAAATTTGTCTTCGGACCGGAACAGGTCCAGTCCGCAGCCGGCACAGCGGTAAACCCCGTGATCGTGATTGTTGAAATACATGTTGCTGAAAGCACGTTCAGTACCCTTTTCACGAAGGATGTAAAACTGCTCCGGGGTCAGTATTTTCTTCCACTCAGCGCTGGTTTTGACGACTTCACTGCTCATTATGTATTTACCCTTTTCCGCCGAATAAACTTTTATGGGGGATGCCGCAGCAGCGGTTGCCGGCTTGCTGTCCGCCTTTCCGAACAGGGCCAGTCCCGCTGCCAGTCCTATCGCCAGTATTGCGGAAATTATCATGAATTTCATATACGGCCTCCTTTGTCTCTCTTTCCGCCTATTATAACTCTTACCACGGCTGATTGAAATGAAGATAATGATAGTATAAAGATAAAGAAATCATGTAATTGTTGCCCGTGCGATTTTTATGTTGATTTTTATTCATCCACAAGTATAAACTGCTTCTATCCGACGGGGGAGCTTCAGCTTCCCCCATTTTTTTGCCTTAGTCCACATGGTCCCCGCAGCAACTGTTTGTCCCTCTCCATCGAGCCGGCCAATCAACCATTGTTGGGTAATTTTTACGTGGATGTTGCACCGTCTTAAACTTCATCTGTTATCCTGGACCTGTCTGAAGGGAACAATGGAGTTTTTCGGCGGAAATGCGCGCCCAGGCGGAGCAGTTATGGACTGAACAGGCAGCGAATACCCTGTGAAGGGAAAATTTCAGGAAAGATAAGAAAGAGGAGAAAAAATGAAGAACCTGCGCAGACAATGTATCGATTGCGGCAGTGATGCTGTCAATACCATTATCGACAAGATGCCGAATTTCAAAATGGAAATTGTTCAGTACGCATGCGGCGCCGAGATGAAGAGCTCTTTTTCCAGCAAAAGCAATATGGGAAAGGCAGTTCACACCGGTTGTACTCAAGGCTGAAATAATCCGGACCGGCGCCGCCCCGCGGCGCCATGTTAAGCCCCCGGCCGCCGTCCCCGGCTTCCGGGGGTCTTTTTCTCCTTCTGATCCTGCCCTTTACATCCAAATCACTTCCCTGCTTCTTCCCCTTTTGCATTATCCTGTCGGCCACCGTCTCTTGTTCTCCCGTAGTGAAATGATAAAATATTATCAGGTCGGAATTTCCCCTGCGGTCGGTCAAGCGTTGCTCTGAGCGGGAATGTTACAATCGTGTGAATTTTTCATTATCCGGACCTAACAGGCTGCATTTATGTTGCAAGATGGTTATTTGTTGGTTTATTTAACAATTACCGGAAAAAGGAAGGCGGGTATTATGTCCAGGCTCATTATCGTTCGACACGCGGCGGCCGTCGAAAGGTCGGCGGATGTCCGGGAAGAGGCAAGATTCCTGACACCGGAAGGAAGGTCGTTTTTCAGAAGTACGGCGGAAACCATGAAAGACAAAGGCATAGATCCGGATCTGATCCTTACCAGCCCCCTGATCAGGGCCGTCCAGACGGCGGACATACTCGCGGAGGCGATATCCTATAAAGGCCCGCTTATTGCGACGGATGAACTTGCTCCCGGTGTAGAAGTTGAAGAGTTGCGTCAGCTTCTGGCTAATTTCAAAGATGCCAGGGAAATCGTGATTGTCGGGCATGAACCCGACCTGGGCGGCATTGTAACTTCCCTTCTCTCTTTGTCCGAGGGATTTGCCTTTAAAAAAGGATCGGCGGTAAAGCTTAACATCAACCTTGAGGAACCCGGTCAACCCGCGGTTTTCAAATGGCTGGCCTCGGGCGGCAAGCTCACCAAAGCCATATGAAAAGATATTTTCACTAACAGCTCAGCATAGATCGACCCAATAAAGTCAGGAAAAGGACAGGATATGAAAAGGCAAATCAGGGAACTGCAAAAGCTCAAGGGAATAGGTGAAATTCTTGCCAGGCGTTTTTATGAAGCGGGTTACGATGCACCGGCAAAGATTGCCGCCGCCGGTGAGGAAGACCTGCGCAAGATTCCCGGGGTCAATCCACGCATGCTGTCGCAGATAATTGCCCAGGCAGCCTTGTTGGCTGAAGAGGAGAAAAAGAGCCGGGACGAGAAAATTGAAGAGTTGAAGAGCCTGGCCGCATCAATGAAGACGCGGATAAACGACCTGGCTCTTGAATTGAGAGAGCGGTTCCAGGAAGAAATTACCGGCAAAAAGGGCGACAAAGTGGAAAAGGAGATCCGGAAGTTTATCCTGTCGCTGGAAAAGATAGAGGGCAAACTCCCCGCCAGGGCAAAAAAGGCGGGGAAGGGATTGGTAAAGGCCGAAAACAGAATTTCCGTTCTTTCAGACAGCGGGCTGGCTGAAATCGGCAAAATAATGAGAAAAGCCAGAAAATCATTGAAGAAAGTCTATAAGTGACACAAGCCGTAGATGAAAATACGCCGTTGTGGATTGCCGCAAGGGCTCTCCTTCATGAAAGGGGAGATGATTTTTTCAGGCGTACGGACAAGGTCCTGGAAAATTTCGAACCGGATGACATTCATGACCTGAGAGTCGCTTCCCGCAGGTTGCGCGAGGGATTGGCGCTGTTCGCGCCATGCTACCCGCCGGAATTCATCCTTCCCATTGTAAAAAAGATCAGGCGGGTTACAAGACTGTTGGGGGATATCCGCAACACCGATGAAGCAATTCTTTTCTTCTCGGCACTTTCCGAAGAAGTCGACCAGTCCGGTCGCGACGGGTTGGAAAAGCTGCTTGGCCGGTTTAAGGAAAAAAGAAAAAAAGTCAATCAGGAAGTTGAAAAAGGGTCTGCCGGAGATCGTATCTCCGACGCTGTACGACCATTATCGCAGCTCGGTCAATGCTCCATTGCTGTTCAGACAAGCGCCGCCGGGCGTGGATCTCCTTGCCCCGCTTGGCGACTTCGCCCGGACCGCACTCCTTGAAAGGCTTTCAGAAGTGACGAGGCTTGTTCCGGCTTCAAGACAGGCGGGAGAGTCCGACTCGCAGCATCTTTTACGAATTGCCATGAAGCATTATCGTTACAGACTGGAAATTCTCTCTTTTCTTGCAGGTGATCACTACGGGGAGATCCATTCCGCGGTCAAGGGATACCAGGATGTGCTGGGTAGAATGCATGATATGGATGTATTCGACGGGATAATTCTGGAATCTGATTTGCCGGCTCCGGCAAAAGAGCAACTATGTTATAGTATTAAAGAGAAAAGGGAAAAGTTGTTTGCGGATTTTTCCGCAATGCTTGAAACAGTGCCTCCGGAAACGCTGGAGGCCGGGCCCGGGAGAAACTGTTGAGTATATCTGACCATTTGAAAACCGATCAGCCGGATGTCGCAGCGGAGCTATCCGCATCGGCAGTGAAAAAGGTAAATGCGCCGATTCCGCTGCGCAGGAAAACCGAAGGTTATTCTTCAACGAAATCAACTGGTGAGGAAAAATCTGACTCGACCGTAACCAGGGAGGAAATTCCCGACCTTTCCTCGCCGCGGTTCTACCTGAACCGGGAACTGACCTGGCTGGAATTCAACAGGCGTGTTCTGCACGAGGCGCAGGACGGGAGGACTCCACTGCTTGAGAGGGTCAAATTCCTTGCCATCGTCAGCTCCAATCTGGACGAATTTTTCATGAAAAGGATCGGCGGTCTGAAGCAGCAGCAGGGCGCGGGAATCACTGCCCTGACAGTGGACGGACGCACGCCGAAACAGCAGATAGAGGAATGTTTTGTCATAGTGCGGGAGCTGGAAGCAGTAAAGCAGAAACTGCTGCCGAAATTGCTGGAGCAGTTGGAAGAAAGTAATATTTCGATCCTTTCATTCGGGGACCTGTCGGCAAAGGAAAAAAAGGAGTTGCGCGAGTTTTACTTCAGGAATATATTCCCTCTCCTTACTCCGCAGTCGATGGACCCGGCCCATCCGTTCCCTTTCATTTCAAACCTGTCCCTGAACCTTCTGGTCACCCTCCGCTACCCCAAGGACAAGGACCTTTCCCTGTCCAGGGTAAAGGTCCCGGTCGGCGCCGGAATACCACGCCTGTTGCGCGTCGGGAAGGGGTCCCGTTTTGTCCTTCTCGAAGATGTCATGCGCAATAACCTCGATATCCTGTTTCCCGGAATGCATGTCGTCGCCAGCGAGCTGTTCCGGGTGACCCGCAACGCCAACACGGAGAAAAACGAGGAGCAGGCCGATGACCTCCTCTCCATGATCGAATCAGAGCTTCTGGACCGCAAATTCGCGCCCATTGTTCGCCTGGAAATAATGAAGGGCATGGATACGGGTCGTCGCGGTATGCTTGCCGCCGAACTGGCCCTGGATGAAACCGCGGATGTCTTCGAGGTGGAAGGAATGCCGGCGATGCGGGACCTGATGGAAATCGCCACCCTGGAATATCCTGAGCTGCACGATACACCGCATCATCCCATCGACCATCCCCGGTTGCAGAACTCCCGCAATATTTTCCACATTATCCGTGATACCGGATCGATCCTGCTGCAGCATCCCTATGAATCGTTCTCCACCTCCGTGGAGCGGTTTCTCCAGGAGGCCGGCGATGATCCGAAGGTCCGCGCCATAAAAATGACCCTGTACCGGACCTCCAGCGAAAGCCGCATCATCGACTGCCTCATCCACGCGGCGCAGAATGGCAAACAGGTAGCGGTGGTGGTGGAACTCAAGGCACGTTTTGATGAAGCGGCGAACATCCGGTTCGCGTCACGCCTGGAAGAAGCCGGAATCCATGTGACATACGGTGTGGTGGGCCTGAAGACTCACTGCAAGGTGATCCTCGTGGTCCGCCAGGATTACAACGGCCTCAGGCGGTACGTACATATAGGCACCGGCAACTACCACTCGATTACCGCCCGCATTTATTCCGACCTCGGCATCCTCACCTGTGATGACGGCATCGGCCACGATGCCACCGAGCTGTTCAACTACCTGACCACCGGCTACACTCCGAGGCGGAAATACGAAAAGATCCTTCCCGCGCCCAAGGTGCTGAAAAAGAAGCTCCTTTCCTTGATTTTGCATGAAATAAGGATCCATTCCGAGAAAAAACCGGGTCTGATCCAGTTCAAGATGAACGCCCTGGAGGATGCGGATATAGTCAGGGCCCTTTACCAGGCCTCCATGGCGGGGGTCAGGGTGGACCTGCTGATCCGCGACACCTGCCGTCTGCGCCCCGGATTGCCGGGCATCTCGGAAAATGTCCGGGTCATCAGCATTGTCGGCCGTTTCCTGGAACATGCGCGCGTTTACTACTTCCGCAACGGGGGCAAGGAACAGTATCTGATTGGCTCCGCCGACGCCATGAAGAGGAACCTGGAGGCACGGGTGGAGGTGGTCGTCCCGGTGGAAGACAAAAAGCTGTGCAGGGATATCCGGGACTTTCTGGATACGCAGTTGAACGACATGCGTAGCGCCTGGGATATGCAGCCCGACGGGACCTATGTCCAGCGCAGGCCTGCAGCGGGCGCTGATGAGAGGGGCAGCCACGAGAAGCTCATCGCCCTTGCGGAGACAAGATTGAAGAGATTCGCCCGTCTGAAAAAACAGAAGGGCAAGGGGGCAGGGGGGCGGAATCTGCGGTAGGTTTTATTTTATCCGATCCTTGCCATGAATTCCCGGGCCTGGTCAAGCGTCGGAATCGCACTCCGCCCTCCTAGATGCCTGGTGTTCATCGCGGCGACGGCACTTGCCAGTGCTGCGCATTCGCGGACATCCAGACCGGTCACGATTCCGTGCAGGAAAGCGCCATGAAACGCGTCTCCGGCACCGGTTGTATCAACCGCATGAGCGGTGTCGTATGCCGGCTGATGAAATTTGCCCCCGTTCTTCAGCGATATCCAGCTTCCTTCAGCCCCTCCCGTAACAACGACTGTCTCCGGCCCGGCCTGAAGCAGTTTCTCCGCTGCAAGCTCCACGTCCTCGATACCCGAGAAAGCAGATGCGAACTGCCTGGCGACGATGCAAATATCCGTCAGTTCAAGAAGCAAACGAATGTCATCTCTATAGCGGTATGCGCCGCCGTCGAAGGATACCTTGACTCCGCCGGCCCTTGCAATCCGGGCGGCCTTCAAGCATGCGGCCCAATGGCGGCCGTTCAGGTGGAGAATCTCCGCTGCGGAAATGACATCGGCAGGGAGCTCTTCCGGGAGCAGTTCTCCGCAACCACCGGGAGAATAGATGATCGCCCTCGCCCCGTCCCGCCTGCGGACCGTTATTGACGCTATAGATGTGGTGGCGCCTTTGACAATCCTGATATGCCCTGTGGAAACTTTCTCTCTGCTGAATTCATCGATAACAAGCCTGCCCCGCCAGTCGTCACCGATCTTGTCGATCATGGCCGTGCGCGAACCGAGTCTTGCCAGGGTCACCATCGCCGTGGCTACCGGCCCGCCTCCCTGGAGCACCGACTGGTGCGCGCGCTGCACGGATTCCTCACCCGGCAGTTCCTCCGAGAGCATCAAAAGGTCCAGGGTGCTCACGCCAAGACCGATTACGTCATACGGTTTGCCTGAAGCCGTTATTTTCATATATCTCTTTTGTCCGAACTATGCATTTGTCGCGTTTCTGCGGATGAAACGGATGAGAAAATAGCTGATCAGATATGCCGGAACGGCGGCAATCAGCCCTGTAACCAGGGAACCGAGGAGGAAAGGCTCGGCGCAGTTTCCGAGCAGACGCCAGTCTACGGTTTTAAGCGACAGCGCGGCGACGGGCAGTCCCAGTGTCAGGCATCCCAATTTATAGCTGATGCCGATAAGCGGGACCAGTGTGAAGGGATTCTGAATCCACAGACCGACGATGCAGGATGGTTTGTTGAGGCGGAAAAGAAAGGCTGCTCCCAGGGCTGTAAGTGTTTGAAGCCCATAGAGCGGCATGCAGCCTATAAAGACCCCCACGGCCAGGCCCGCTGCTATCTGGCCGGGATGGGCGTCCTGCGATATGAACGTTTTGAAACGTTTTTTCCACTTTTCTCTGTTTGGTACTGAAATTTTCATTTAACCGATAAAAGCACTGACAAATTAGGATGGGATAGGGTTGGATGTGATATTCATTCGTCTGAATGCAAATTGAAATATTATCTTTCCCCCTTTCTGAAAGGGGGAAAGTTTGTATTATAGCCGGTCACGTCCTGCCTTCATGAAGTAAAAATACACCATATTGACATTCATGGTTTGAAGGGAGTTTTTCCGAAAGGTGATCAAGGAGCATATCCCCTTGATGTCTATGGAAAGAGGCGCTTATCTGCCTTCAACATGCAAAAGCGTGGTCTTTTTCTTCAGGGTTCTGAGTGTAAACCAGATCAAAAAACCGACGCACAGGATTATTTGCCACATCATGTCCAATTGCGGTTTGCCTATGGCAAAAATATTTCCCGTAAACTCAAGAAGCGACATGGAGAGAATTATCACGAAGAAACCGTTATATTCCCGTTTGAGAACATTTCTCACGGAAAAAAGCAATTCCGGTTTTTTCCAGTCTTTGAAGCTGGGGATAAAAGCGGGAGTCTTTTCGGCCCAATCTAAAAAGACCTTGCCGAACTTGTTTCTCAGATAAGCTTCTTCGGCAAACATGATCCTTTCGTAGTAGATCCAGAACGACAGGGCACAGATCAGGGTCAGGCTCCACTGGTGCGGAAACAAGGTAATACCCAGCCAGATGAAGAAATTTCCCAGATAAAGAGGGTGTCTCACCAGGGAATATATGCCCTTGGTATTCAAGGTATCAGCAATCTGCTCCTTGGTATTTCGGCCCGAAGTACCTCTCGGGGTGTACCCGATCGTGAAAATGCGGATTCCCAGTCCGAAGAAACTCACGCAAAGGCAAAAGGTCTCCCACAATTCATCGTATTTTTCGCTGTGGTCCAGATAATGAAATTTTCTCAGGCTGGCAATCACAATGACTGTCATAAGCAAAGGCATGTAACTCCGCCACCTGAACAACCAGTTGCCGCTGTTTTCGAACTCTTCTCTAAGTGCCATTTTTTCTCCGGTTCAATCGTCTGTCAGAAAACACGATTTCTTTTTTTTCACAATATTACGTAATCTAATGTATTAAAACAACAAATTATTTCATTTTGGCAACTAAGCCGCCTCCCTCACGGAAAGAGACGGGGAGGTTCCCGCCTCTTTCGGGTGGAGGGATGAGTTGGCATGATGTGCCATGGAGAATGTATCAGTTTATTATCGCAAGGAAATGTGAAGAAATTGATACAGTTGCGTGAAAAGTGCGCGGATTGTTCATCCGGTGGGAAAAAGGTTGACCGATTGGTTCCCATCCCGAATTCCGGATGATTCTCTTAAGCTCTGGAATCTCTGGCCTGCCGGTAGCGCCGGATGAGGGCATTGGTTGAGCTGTCGTGGCCCGGTTGGCCAGGCTCCCCGCTTTCCAGTTCGGGGATGATGCGTTTTGCCAGCGATTTCCCAAGCTCGACCCCCCACTGGTCGAAAGAGTCGATGTTCCAGATCATCCCCTGGGTGAATACGATGTGTTCGTAGAGAGCGACAAGCTTGCCCAGGGTTTCAGGGGTCAGCTTTTCCGCCAGAATGGTGTTGGAAGGGCGGTTTCCTTCAAATGTACGGTGAGGTGCCAGCCACTCGGGAGACCCATCTGACTTTGCTTCTTCAAGGGACTTGCCGAATGCCAGTGCCTCGGTCTGGGCGAACAGATTCGCCATAAGCAGATCATGGTGTGCACCCAGCGGGTTCAGTGAGTTGCAGAAGCCTATGAAGTCGCAGGGGATCAGTCTGGTTCCCTGGTGTATGAGCTGGAAGAACGAGTGCTGGCCGTTGGTGCCCGGCTCGCCCCAGTAGATCGGTCCGGTCTCGTAGTCGACCCGTTTACCGTCCAGAGTGATCTGTTTACCGTTGCTTTCCATGGCCAGCTGCTGCAGGTAGGCCGGGAAGCGTTTCAGGTACTGGTCGTAGGGGAGGACCGCCACTGTCTGCGCGTCGAAGAAATTGCCGTACCAGATGCCGAGAAGTCCCATCAGTACCGGCAGGTTTTTTTCCAGCGGGGCGGTGCGGAAGTGTTCGTCCATGGCATGGAAACCTGTGAGCATGTCACGGAAGTTTGCCGGTCCGATGGCGATCATGGTTGAAAGACCGATGGCCGAATCCATGGAGTAGCGGCCACCGACCCAGTCCCAGAAGCCGAACATGTTTTCCGGATCGATACCGAACTTCGTAACCTCCTCGACATTGGTCGATACAGCGACGAAATGCCGGGCTACAGCCTCATCTGAAAGCAGAGTTCTCAATGCCCAATCCCGTGCGGTACGGGCGTTGGTCATTGTCTCCAGTGTGGTGAAGGTCTTCGAGGAAACGATAAAAAGCGTCTCCGCCGGATCGAGGCCGTGCGTCGCTTCCGCGAAATCGGTGCCGTCCACATTCGATACGAAGCGGAAGGAAATATCCCGTACGCTGTAATGACGGAGTGCTTCATAGGCCATGACCGGACCCAGATCCGAGCCACCTATGCCGATGTTTATTACGTTGCGGATCTGCTTACCGGTATAACCCCGCCACTTGCCGCCGCGCACCAGTCGTGAGAAATCCGACATCCGATCAAGCACCTTGTGGACCTGCGGTACGATATTTTCGCCGTCCAGCAGTATCTGCCGGTCGTGCGGGGCGCGCAATGCCGTGTGCAGCACGGCACGGTTCTCGGTTACATTTATTTTATCTCCGCGAAACATGGCCTCGATCCGGTCGGTCAAACGGCGCACTTTTGCCAGTTCCAGCAGAAGCCGGAGAGTTTCATCGTTGATGCGGTTTTTCGAATAGTCGAGATAAAGCCCGGCCCCTTCAACCGCGAAACGGTCACCCCGTCGCGTGTCATCGGCAAAGAGTTGCCGCAGATGAATGTCCCTGATTTCACCGTAATGCGCCTCGAGCGCCTTCCAGGCGGGAAGCTGCGTGATGGATGTCGTGCCGGTGGCAGAAGTCATGGTCGTTCTCCTTTTATTCTGGAAAAAATACAGTTTACCACGCTGTCACAAAGGCGTTGAGATTTTTCGTTAATTAACAAAAAAAGCTGTTTGCCGGAAATTATACACTTTGATTTTGGTGATTATCGTAAACAGCATTTTCTATGCGAATTCCTCTGGTTCTCCGAGCCTGTGTCGTTGCTGCCGGGTTGGCCTTATTTAAGTTATTTTTCTTTGTGCCCGCCGAATTCGTAGCGCATGGCAGACAAAATCCGGTCGGCGAAGTCGTCCTTGCCGCGCGAGGCGAACCGTTCGTAAAGCGCAGAGCTTATGACATGGGCCGGCACCCCTTCGTCGATTGAAGCGATGACCGTCCAGCGACCTTCGCCGGAATCGGAGACCTTTCCCCTGAAATCCTCCAGTTCCGGGTTCTGCAGCAACGCCCTGGCACTCAGATCGAGCAGCCATGAAGCGATGACGCTTCCGCGCCGCCAGACCTCGGCGATCTCCGGAAGATCGAGATCATACCGGTAGAATTCCGGTTCGCGTATCGGCGTTGTTTCTGCGTCCTTATCCCGTTCGCGCTTTCCCTCGTTGGCGTGACGTAGGATGTTGAAGCCCTCCGCATAAGCCGCCATCAAACCGTATTCAATGCCGTTGTGCACCATCTTGACAAAATGGCCGGCCCCGCTCGGCCCGCAGTGGAGATAACCCAGCTCGGCGGTCCCGCGGCTTTTATCGCGTCCGGGGGTACGAGGCGCCGCATCGATACCGGGGGCAAGCGCGGCAAAAACTGGATCCAGCCGCGCGATGACTTCCTTTTCTCCGCCGATCATCATGCAGTAACCCCTGTCAACTCCCCATACGCCGCCACTGGTCCCCACGTCCAGGTATTGTATGCCTTTATCCAGAAGCTGGCGGGAACGCCGGATATCATCGCGATAGTAGGAATTGCCCCCGTCGATGACCATGTCGCCCTGTTCCAGGAAAGGCGCAATGGAGTCGATTACCTCGTCCACAACACAGGCCGGCACCATCATCCAGATAGCGCGGGGCCTGGCGAGTCCGGCCACAAGATCTTCAATCGATCCAACGCCAGTTGCGCCCTCTTTCTCCATGCTGGCCACAGATTCCGTGTTGCGGTCGTAAACGATACAATCGATTCCGGCTTTCATCAACCTTCGCGTCATGTCCGCACCCATCCGTCCGAGTCCTATCATGCCTATCTGCATACTGTGCCTCCGGGTTTGCCTTCCGGCTCCTGCTTTTCCTGAGGAAATTATACAAGGGTTTGCAATCAAATAAAGGTGTTTGTGTAATGTCTCTTTCAGGATAGCTAATTTAACATATGAAAGCTGTTTTCATATTTAAAGATTTAATCACTTCGAATGGCTGATATCCACAGCGACGCAAGGGGGCGAAGAATATTTCCTTGGCCGGATTTTTGATAAATTTGACAACCACTGCACACTGCATAAACTTTTAGTATATTTTGTAAACCGGATGAAAAGGTGTCCATATGGCTGCAAATGAAGGAAAAACGGATTCGTCCGGCGAGTCACTGTACAGTGAATTTCGCGATCAACTTGCCGGCATGGATTCATCTATTCTACAGGGAAAGAATAGTGAAAATCCGGTTTGCGATTTTGCCCGTTCAACCCTTGAAGGGCTCACGGTGAGACCACGGCGCCTGGAATACCGTTTCCTCTACGATGCGCAAGGAAGCGCCCTTTTCGACCGGATCACGGAACAGCCTGAATATTACCTCACCCGGACCGAAGCAGGGATCCTCCAGGTTAATGCGGAACGCATCCGTGCAACCACCGGGCCGGTAACTCTGGTCGAACTCGGATCCGGAAGTGCTGAGAAAACAGGTTGCCTGCTGCGAGCCTGGCTTTCCCGGGGGGAAACTGCCTGTTATGTTCCTGTTGACGTGAGCCTGTCTGCCCTGAGAAAAGCCGGTAGCAATATTTCCCGTTCCCTGGCCGGTGTCAGGGTAATCGGTGTGAACACCGATTACTACGGCGCCTTTCCCCTGTTCCGGGAGGTCTCCCCTGTTATGGTGCTTTTTCTCGGCAGCAGCATAGGAAATTTCGCACCCCGGGAGATGGAGCATTTCTTTGCCTCAATGGCGGCCGCACTGTCACCTGATGACTTTTTTCTTCTTGGTATCGACCTGGTTAAGCAGCGGCATTTCATCGAAGCGGCATATAACGACAAAGCCGGGGTGACAGCTGAATTTACCCGCAATCTCTTTGCCCGAATGAACCGTGAATTGCGCAGCGGTATCGATCTGTCGGCTGTGGAACATGTTGCGGAATACAACCCCCAAGACGAACAGATTGAAATATTTGCCCGGTTTGCCCGCAGGCAGCAGCTCCGGATCGAGCCGCTGGAGAGAGTGTTCGATATCGCCGAAGGAGAGATGATCCGCATAGAAATAAGCCGGAAGTTCCTTTTGCGGAAATTTATCCCATACCTGGAAAAGTTCGGATTCACGACCAGCGAGGTCTTTACGGATCAACGGGAATGGTTCGCGCTGATTCTGCTGCGCCGCACGGCGGCAATAAGCGGATAAAATGGATCCCATGGTAGCGGGTACCAAGTGTACTTGAATCTGAACTCTTCTGAATGAACTTAGATCCAGGTATGTAAAATCCCGTGTTATTTTATTTGATATTATTTCAAAGAGTCATCATTCCCGCGAAAGCAGGAAAACATTCATTTAAAACAATTTTTAATTCCTGGTTTCCCGCTTTCGCGGGAATGACGAGAGAATGGTTACTATTTATCAAACCGCCACGAATGCAGTGTTCGCGAAATTTGAAGTATTACAAAATTCCGGGGAGTACCGAAAATGCAAGAAAAAAGAGATCGGCTCGTACGAAGGTTTCTGGATGTACAGGAAAAGTTCGACCGCATGTGCGAGCCGCTGACATCCGAGGAGCACCGCATCCAGCCCATGCTCGAGGTGAGCCCGCCATGGTGGTCGGTCATGCACACGGGCTGGTTCTATGCCAGGAACATCCTCATGGAGATGGGTAATATCTTCCCCTCGACCGGAAGTACGACATCCTGCTCAATTCCTATTACCATGCCCTGGGACCTTACCTGGAGCAGAGGATAAGGGGCAGGCTTTCCGAACCGGCCAATGATAAGGCGTACGAATACCGCAACTCCGTCCGTGACCGGATGACAAGCCTGATCCTGGGGATCGGTGAAAGCGACCTTTCCAGGCTGGAATTCCTCCTGGAAATAGCCTGCAACCATGAAGAGCAGCATATGGAACTCCTGATGACGGAGATCAAGAGAATCAAGTGGGAAATTCCGGTGGCGGAGCTGCGCCGTACTTACGTCAGTGTTCCGGAAAGCGCCGGATTTCAATTTTCCCCAGAGGCTGCCTTTATTAACTTTAAGGGAGGCATTTCCGAATTCGGCAACGTGGAGGGCGGGTGGTGCTGGGACAATGAGCTCGGGATTCATACCGCTTATGTAAGGGATTTTGCACTCATGAACCGTCTCGTGACCAACGGGGAATACCTTGAATTCGTGGAGGATGGTGGATACGGGAATTGCGGTTTGTGGCTCTCCACCGCATATGATTTGTTAATCAGGAAAGGGCTTCTCCGTGCCCCGCTTTATTGGGAAAAAATCGACGGGAACTGGTGGATGTGGACACTTTCAGGAATGAGAAGGGTGGATCCCCATGAGCCTGTCTGTCACGTGAATTTTTATGAAGCACATGCCTACGCCCTGTGGAAATCCAGGACGGACGATCGCTTCAGGAGAGCCAGGCTGCCCACCGAACGCGAATGGGAGCATTCGGCGAGGTCGTGCAGCGCGGTGATCGAGGGAAATTTCCTGGAATCAGGTTTATATCATCCCGTGACGGCGGTGGAAGTCGGGGCTAAATTTCCGGCACAGCTGTTCGGGGATTTATGGGAATGGACGACCAGCCATTATGAACCTTACCCCTGCTACATACCCTTGCCGGAAGGCCTTGTTGAGTACAATTCCAAATTCATGAACAATCAGAGGGTGTTGCGGGGCGGATCCTGTGCCACTCCCCGACGGCACATGCGCAAAAGCTACCGCAATTTCTGGTCTCCTTCGACACAATTCCAGTTCACCGGTATCCGCCTGGCCATGGACGTCGACTGAATAGTCACTTGTCGGCGGAACGCCGGGAAATCAAAAAACACCTCCGGAAATCGGGGTAGACCGTTTATGCGATAAGGACAAGTTTCCGCTGGAAAGCGCTTTCGAACAGGTCCCCCTTCTCCCTGCCTCCGAAAATTTCCACGGACAGGTCCTGGTCGCCCCCCGAGAGTCCGATGCGGATGGAAGCCTGCGAGATCGTACAGTCAATATTTTTTACCATGCTGTTCCTGCGTCGGTCGAGACCGTCGGCCAGGCGCAGGATGCCGCCCAGCCTGCTTACCAGCAGCCTGTCCTGTTCCGATAGGGCGGTAAAGCCTTCATGTTTCTTTTTCGGAAGGGATTTCCGGTGATAGCGTGTGATATTGGCGATCAGTTCCCGTTCCCGGGGCGTGAATCCGAAAAGGTCGCAATGGCGGACCAGGTGGTAGGAATGCTTGTGATGGCTGGTGTAGCTTATGAAATAGCCGATATCATGAAGCAGTGCCGCCGCTTCGAGAAGTTGCCGTTCTCTCTCACCCATGGAGAACGGTTCTGCCAGACTGTCGAAGATTGTCAGTGCCAGACGGGCGACCTGCTCCGCATGCTCCTCGTCCACGTGGCAGGAGCGGGCGAAGTCCAGGGTGGCGTCGCGCCAATTCCGGGTTTTGCTGGCGGTGCCGATAAGGTCGTGTTTCCTCAGGCTTTTCAGGATCAGCCCTTCGCGGATTCCCCGTTCGTTGACACGTAATATATTCGCGTCGAAAAAACGCATGATCTCGTCAATTGCCGCGACCCCAGCGACAATGATATCCGCCCTGTCCGGATTCAGCCCGGGAATCGATTTTCTCGCCGCCAGATCTTTTCTGGCGAGCATGGCGAGGAGATGAACCACGTCGGAGCGAAGGATTTCGTATCCGTGGACCGACCCGTAGCCCTCACTGCGCGAGGCCATTAACATGGAGGCAATGGAGGTTATTGTCCCGCCGGAACCGATGATGCATCGTGCCTTGACTTCCTCGCCGGCAAATGTGTGCCTGAGTGAATTGCGGACATGTTTCAGCAGTTTCTGGAGATCATCCCTGTTCATCGGGTCGTGCCGGATGAACTTGTCCGTGAGGTAAACCGCACCCAGTTCGAGGGAATATACCTCCTCCACGAGGTTTGAAGCTGCGGTTATTATCTCGATGCTGCCGCCACCGATATCGATCATGGCATAACGCGCATCTTCCATGTCGAAATGGTGCAGGACACTGAGCGCAACCAGGTTCGCCTCTTCTTCGCCGGAAATGACCGACACTTCAATTCCGGTCCTGTCTGCCACGGCCTTGATGAATTCCCCGCCGTTCACCGCCCGCCTGACGGCACTGGTGGCCACTGCCTCGATGGCCCTGACACCGTAACCCGCCACTATTTTTTTCATGCGCTCCAGATTTTCCAGGGCCAGATCCCATGCGACCGGCGATATTCTTCCGTCATCCTGCAGTCTTCCGCCGAGACGCACCGTTGCCTTCTCGTCATCAAGGACCCTGAATTTGCCGTCATCCCGGACCTCCACTACGATGCAGCGGATTGAGTTGGATCCGATATCTATAGCCGCAAGACGTTTATTTTTCTGCTTCAAGACACTCTCCGGATATGCCGATTTTTATTAAATAGTAACCGTATTGCAGGGATATTTCAATAACGGTGAGCCCCTGCATTTACACCCGTCCGGATATTTTTCACCGTTGTAACATTATGGCCCGCTATTCTGCAGTTATCGAACTTCCTGCCGAAGTTCGAGTCCGGTTTGCAAGGTACGAGTCACCAGCAATCCCGGGGGGATTTGCAAAAATAACGAAAATGTATTATAATACCGCAGCTTGTAAGTAAGTTTCGGAAAAATGGTTGACATAATTTTATTTGTGTACAAATATTATGAGTACAAAATATTGATTTTTCAGAAGAAAACGCACACCAGGTAAATTGTCAGAAAATCACATCGACAGTGGTGCTAACAGCCGATGTCCCATCAGAAGTCCCCTCTCACTAACGCTCAAGCCATCATTTAATGCTGCAAAGGCGCAAAAACATCTCGAACAAAGGAGACGACAATATGATTTATTCGCAAAAACAACAGAATATTGCCAGGAAAATCGGCGAAGCCACTGAAATGTCACACTGGAAGGACTGGAAATGGCAAGTCAGGCACACCATACGTGATATAAAGACATTCGAGAGTCTGCTCGGTATCGAATTCGACGCCGATACCAGGGCACAGCTTGAAAAAACCACTGCTAAATTCCCCCTGTCCATAACACCCTATTATCTCTCCCTGATCGACAGGAAAAACTATACCGTAGACCCGGTGTTCAGGCAGGCGTTCCCTTCGCCCGACGAACTTCAGATCTGCCCCCACGAGCATGAAGATCCCCTGGATGAAGATGCCGACAGTCCCGCCCCGGGGATAACCCATCGTTATCCCGACCGGGTCCTTTTCCATATCAGCAACATCTGCGCCATGTACTGCAGGCACTGCACGCGGAAACGCAAGGTGGGGGACGTGGATTCCATCCCGGGCAGGGAGGAGCTTCTGAAGGGACTGGAATATATCCGCCAGACCCCGGTAATCCGTGACGTGCTGCTGTCCGGCGGCGACCCTCTCATGTTGCCCGATGAATATCTGGACTGGATTCTGGGGGAATTGCGGGCCATACCCCATGTACAGGTGATCCGCATCGGCAGCCGCATGCCGGTGGTGCTGCCCTATCGTATCACTGACGGGCTGATCGCTGTGCTGAAGAAGCACCATCCTCTCTGGCTCAATACCCACTTCAACCACCCGAGAGAGATTACCGCATCGGCGAAAGAGGCACTTGCCCGCCTGGCCGACGCCGGAATACCTCTGGGAAACCAGACGGTTCTGCTGGCCGGGGTCAACGACTGCCCCATGATCATCAAAACTCTGGTGCAGAAACTGGTGGAGAACCGGGTTCGCCCCTATTACCTCTACCAGTGCGATCTCTCGGAGGGCCTGACCCACTTCCGCACCCCGGTGGGGAAGGGGATGGAGATCATGGAGAGCCTGATAGGCCACACCAGCGGTTTTGCCGTTCCCACTTACGTGATCGACGCGCCGGGCGGCGGCGGAAAGATCCCGGTCATGCCCAACTACCTGATCACCCTTGCCACCAATAAAGTGGTGCTCCGGAACTATGAAGGAGTGATAACCACCTACAAGGAGCCGGACAACTACGAGCCGGTTTTCTGCGACCGCGATTGTTCAAGCTGCAAGCTTGATCTGAATCTGGACGGCACGGAAGAATATTCCGCGATCGGTATCGAACGCCTTCTGTCCGATTACGACGAAACCATATCGCTCACCCCGGAGGACAACGACCGGATGAAGCGGAGGAACATTGACTATGACTGTGAATGATATCCTGGAAACCATGGGAAACTCGGTGGTCCAGCATGGGCCGTGCAATGACCGGGTTTATCTGATGAAGCTGGGAAAGGCGGACTATCCGGAAATTGTCGACCATCTCGACCGGCTTGCAGCCGACAGGGGCTATTCCAAGATCTTCGCCAAGATTCCGGCGGACGTGCTCCAGGGTTTCAAGGACGAGGGGTACCGGCTAGAAGCCACCATACCGGGCTTTTTTCCGGATGGTGCCGATGCATGCTTCCTGGGGAAGTATCTCGATGCACCCGGCGGGAGGAGCGCAAGCCTCAACAGATCAGGGAAATCCTGTCAGCGGCGGAGGACCGGGAACCTTTTTCTCCTCCCCCACTCCCGGCGGGATTCTCATCGCGGATTGCGGGGGAAGACGATACCGTGAAAATGGCCGAAATCTACCGCCGGGTTTTCGCCACCTACCCGTTCCCGATCCATGATCCGGAGTATCTGCAATCAACCATGCACGGCGCAACCGTCTATTTCGGGGTCTGGAAAGACGGGAAGATAGCGGCGCTTTCTTCCGCCGAAATGGATCCGCGCTCCGGTTCGGTGGAGATGACCGATTTCGCCACATTGCCGGAGTATCGCGGTAACGGACTGGCCCTTTTTCTGCTGCAGAAGATGGAAGAAGAGATGAAATCACGGGGTATCCGGTCGCTCTATACCATTGCCAGGGCCTATTCATTCGGCATGAACATTACCTTTGCCCGGAACGGGTACCGTTTCGGCGGCACGCTTACCAACAACACCAATATCTGCGGAAATCTGGAAAGCATGAATGTCTGGTACAAGTCAGCAGTATCCGGTTAGAAAGTTGCAGCAATTGTTTCCCGGCTGAAAATCACATCTTTGCACCCTCCCCCAACCCCTCCCATCGAAGGGAGGGGGGGCTTTGAATTCCCTCTCCCCTTGTGGGAGAGGGCAAGGGAGAGGGGGAAAATTGTGTATACATAATCCTAACCGGACACTGCTGGATACAAGTAAATACCAGTCGTATAATTCGGTCAGCAACCCGGGATTGCAGAAATCCCGGGTTTTTTGTCGCCTGCCGGCAGATTCACTCGTATGAAAAAGTGCCGGATATGTGCTATTCTCAAGTAATGCGGGTTACAGGAAAGAAAAAAAACAACTCAAAACTCTCCCCCACCGAGGCTATTCTCGAAAGCATTTCCGACGGAGTCTTCACGGTTGACCTGGAGTGGAGGATCACTTCCTTCAATCGCGCCGCGGAGGAAATTACCGGTATTGCCAGAGGCGAGGCCATCGGCAGGCTCTGTTCAGAGGTTTTCCGGTCCAGCATGTGCGAGATGGAATGCGCGCTCCGCAGGACCCTGGAAACGGAAAAACCTGTCATCGGCAAGTCCGGCTATATTATCGATGCAGACGGCAGGCGTATACCGATCAGCGTATCGACGGCAGTTCTCAGGGATGAAGATCAGCGGATAACAGGAGGAGCGGAGACGTTCCGCGACCTGAGCGAAGTCGAGGCCCTGCGCAGCGAACTTGAAGGCCGTTTCCGCGTCGGCGACCTCACCAGTCGCAGTCCGGTGATGCAGAAGCTGTTTGAAGTCCTGCCGGCCATTGCCGCCAGCCCCAGTACTGTGCTGCTTCTTGGAGAAACGGGTACGGGAAAGGAACTGCTGGCCAGGACCATCCATTCGATCAGCCCGAGGCAAAAGGGCCCTTTTATCGCGGTCAATTGCGGCGCATTGCCGGATACACTTCTTGAATCCGAGCTTTTCGGCTACAAGGCGGGTGCATTCACCGGCGCCAACAGGGACAAGCCGGGCCGTTTCGCCATGGCGAAAGGCGGCACCCTGTTCCTCGATGAAATTGGCGAAGTGAGTCCCGCGTTGCAGGTGAGGCTGCTTTGCGTCCTCCAGGATCGAGTATACGAGCCGCTTGGCGCAACCCGTTCGGAAACAGCCGACGTCAGGATAATCGTCGCAACCAACAGGGACCTTGCCGAACAGACACGACGTGGCGTATTCCGCGAGGACCTCTATTACCGGGTAAACGTCGTCCGTGTCGAACTGCCTCCTTTACGGAACCGCAAAGAGGACATCCCCCTGCTGGTGGAGCAGTTCATAGCCCGTTTCAACCGGCTGCAGCGGAAAGCTGTCAGTGGCATTTCCGCCGAGGCGCTGTCCCTGCTCATGGCCCATAACTGGCCGGGTAACATACGCGAGCTGGAAAATGCCATAGAGCGCTCGTTCATTTTGGCCAGTGACGGTTTTATCGACATCGGGCAATTGCCCGAGGAGCTCACCTCCGCCCGCTCCCGTGAAGGGTCGGGCTTTTCCGGAATGAAAAATATCCGCAATTTGCTGGATGCGCAGACACTCCGCTCAGCCCTGGAGCGAAACGGCAATAACCGCCTTGCCGCAGCCGCTGAACTCGGAATCCACAAAAGCACCCTGTTTCGCAAGATGAAGAAACTTGGAATCCCCCTTCCCGAAAAGGACGGCCGTTCCGGCCGTTCGCGGTGAATATCGTTAAAATATTCCCCTAAAATCAATTCATGATGCTTCTCCTCAGTAATCAATCGGATTCTTTGATCAAATCCCCTCAACCTTTGTTGGGGGATAGAACCGAAAAAATATTATCCCCACATGATTGAAGAATATTCTTCCCTGGTTGTTGAATATTCTTCACCTCCCGGTTGTTTGTCCATTTAAAATATTGAAAAAACAATGAGTTACAAAATTGGCACGACAAGTGAACATACTCTCTGCAAGTGACGAGATGAGTTTCAATGGAAACGGCAATCTTGATTTACCGACTTCCGAAATCATGCCTGACCGTGTACTCTGCGGTTTTTGTGGAAGAGGTCAGGTCCGTCGAAAAAGTCCGGATCCGTCTCTACGGCTCTCGCAAATAACTTTGAAAAGATGCGATCGAAGCGCGTTAGCGGATGTTAAAAGACAAGATGAATTTTAAATTAAATGGATTACAATTCTTTCAGGCGCTGCATGCGGTGTCTTGAGAGGCCGGGCGTGCCCCCCTCTTACCCCTTCTGGGCGGGGTAAGCCCCGTTACTGTAATAATGTTATCGACGAGGTCATTCAATGAAAGCACCGAAAAGTAAAGTAATAATCGTGGCGCTGGCAATTCTGGCAGCCGCCGCTGCGGGCGGCGGCTATTACCTGTGGCGTGCGAAAGCCCACAAGGGGGGAGAGGAGAAAACCGCCCAGGCGCCTACCCAGTATACCTGCCCGATGCATCCCTTCATCATCAAGGACAAGCCGGGCGCCTGCCCGATCTGCGGCATGACCCTGGTCCCGGTCAAGAAATCCGGGAGTGAGAAACACGCAGGAAAAAGAGATGAAGGCTCTCGAACAGGTTTCCCTGTCTCCGACCCAGCTGGTGATGGCCAATGTTGCCACGGTAAAGGTGGACAGGAAGCCGCTTGCCAAAGAGATCAATGCCGTCGGCATCGTCCAGTACGACCAGGCGCGCCAGGCGAAGGTCACCGCCTGGGTTGCGGGACGCATCGACAGGCTCAATGTGGACAAGGTCGGCGATTGGGTCTCCACCCGGCGTCCGGTGGCCGAGATCTACTCGCCCGACCTGGTGGCCACTGAACAGGAATACCTGCTCGCGCTGAAAAGCCGCGACCAGCTGAAAAATTCTCCCATCCGCTCCATCTCCCAAGGGGGGGAAGGGCTGGTTGCGTCCGCCCGCCAAAGGCTCAAACTCTGGGGGGTGAAGGACTACCAGATCGCCCGGCTGGAAAAGACCGGTCAGCCGGATATCCGTCTCCCGATCTATACGCCGCTTTCCGGCATCGTCATCGACAAGATGGTCCTCAAGGGGCAGTACGTCAAGGAAGGCGACCCCCTCTTCAACATTGCCGATCTCTCCACGGTCTGGGTGGAGCTGGAAGTGTACGAAAACGATTTCCCCTTCATCAAGAACGGAGCAGGTGGTCGACATAACCTCCCAGTCGTATCCCGGCAAAACATTCACCGGCCGGGTTTCCTTTATCTACCCCTTCCTTGACCCAAAGACCAGCACCGTCAAGGTGCGGGTGGAGATGCCCAATCCCGGCCTGAAGCTGAAACCGGACATGTTCGTCAATGCCGTCGATGAAGGTCCCCCTCGGCAATGTCCTGGCGGTGCCGGTTACGGCGGTGCTGGACACCGGCAAACGCCAGGTGGTCTGGGTTGAGATGAAGCCGGGCGTATTCGAACCGCGGGACGTGCAGGTTGGCGCGCGGGTGGGCGACGACCGTCCAGATCCTGTCCGGGCTCTTGCGGGGCGACAAGGTCGCCGCGTCCGGCGGCTACCTGATCGATTCCGAATCCCAGCTGAAGCGGAGTCGGGCGGAATCCATGCCGGGTATGAAGATGGATGAAAAAGGGTGCTCCGGCCCGGCCTGTGGAACAGGGCGGCAGGAAACCCGCCGCGCCGAAAAAGAACGACATGAATATGGATGATATGAAAATGTGATAAAGGCAGGCTGAAGGCTACAAGAATTCAGTCAATATCTTCCCGAGGTAAAGAGGTTTGAATGATAGGGTTCAAACCTTCAGCCTTCAGCCTATGCCCCTGAGGATTTTAAATGATTGAAAAAATTATCGAATACTCCGCCAGAAACCGGGTCATCATCCTGATGATCTTCGCCCTTGTCATCGCCGCGGGTTCTGGGCGGTCTACACGACACCCGGTGGATGCCATCCCCGACCTGTCCGACAACCAGGTGATCGTCTTTACCGACTATCCCGGGCGCTCCCCCCAGGTGGTGGAGGACCAGGTTACCTACCCGCTGGCGGTCAACCTCCAGGGGCTGCCCATGGTCAAGGCGGTGCGCGCCTCCTCCGCCTTCGGCTACTCGATGATCTACGTGATCTTCGACGACAAGGCGGACATCTACTGGGCCAGGACCCGCGTCCTGGAGCGGCTCAACTACGCCGCTTCGCTGCTTCCGCCCGGCGTCACGCCGACCCTCGGCCCGGACGGCACCGGCGTCGGCCATGTCTTCTGGTACACCATCGAGGGGAAGGGTTACGATCTCGAACAGCTTCGCACCCTCCAGGACTGGTTCGTCCGCTACCAGCTGAACACCGTCCCCGGCGTGGCCGAGGTGGCCTCCATCGGCGGCTACGTGCGCGAATACCAGATCGATCTCGACCCGAACAAGCTCTGGGCATACCACATCAAGATCCGCGACGTGATGCAGGCGGTCAAGCGCTCCAACAACGAGGTGGGAGGGCGGCTCATGGAGCAGGCCGGACGCCGAGTACCTGATCCGCGGCACCGGCTACGTCAGATCGCAGGACGACCTGGAGAACATCGTGGTCGGCGTCTGACCTGAACGGTACGCCGATCTACGTCAAAAACCTGGGACCGTGCAGCTGGGTGGCGATATCCGCCGGGGCCTCCTGGATCTGAACGGCGAGCGGCGAGGCGGTGGGCGGCATCGTCGTCATGCGCTACGGCGAGAACGCCAAGGACGTCATCGACCGGGTCAAGGAGAAGATCGACGCCCTTTCCAAGGGGCTGCCGCCCGGCGTAAAGATTGTCGCCCGCTACGACCGCTCCGACCTGATCGAGCGGGCCATCCATACCCTGAAACACGCGCTGACCGAGGAATCCATCGTTGTATCGCTGGTGGTGCTCATCTTCCTGCTCCATTTCCAGAGCGCCCTGGTGATCATCCTCACCCTTCCCATCGCGGTCCTCTTTTCCTTCATCACCATGAAACTGCTCGGGGTCACCTCCAACATCATGTCTCTGGGAGGTATCGCCATCGCCATCGGTGTGCTGGTGGATGCCGGGGTCATCATGGTGGAGAACTGCTACCGGCACCTGTCGGAGATGCCGCCGGAGGAAAGGAAGGAAAAGAGGCTGGAGGTGGTTATCGCCTCGGCCAAGCAGGTGGGACGCGCCATCTTCTTCTCGCTGGCGATCATCGTCCTCTCCTTCGTGCCGGTCTTTCTCCTGCAAGGACAGGAAGGGAAACTCTTCCACCCGCTTGCCTTCACCAAGACTTTTTCCATGATGGGGTCCGCGATCATCGCCATTACCCTGGTACCGGTCCTCATGTACTGGCTGATGCGCGGCAAGATGCCGCCTGAGAGCGCAAACCCCGTATCCGGCTTCTTCATCAAACTCTATTCGCCGGTTATCAGGTGGGTTCTGAAATACAAGAAGACCACCATCCTTCTGAACCTGCTGGCGCTGGGCATTGCAATCCCCATGTTCATGAGCCTGGGAAGCGAGTTCATGCCCCCCCTTGACGAGGGGTCCATCCTCTATATGCCGGTGACCCTGCCGAATGTCTCCATTACCGAGGCAAAGAGGATCATCCAGGTGCAGGACAAGATCATCATGAGCGTGCCGGAGGTGAAGGAGGTTCTCGGCAAGGTGGGCCGGGCCGAAACATCCACCGACCCGGCGCCGGTCTCCATGTTCGAGAGCATCATCACCCTGAAGCCGAAGGACCAGTGGCGTCCCGGCATCACCAAGAACGACATTGTCGCCGATCTCGATTCCAAGCTGCAGATCCCTGGGGTCAGAAACGGCTGGACCCAGCCGATCATAAACCGGATCAACATGCTCTCCACCGGGGTTCGTACCGACCTGGGGGTAAAAATATTCGGCAGCGATCTGAACGTGCTGCAATCCCTGTCCGAGCAGGCCGAAGGTATTCTCAAGACCGTTCCCGGCGCGGCGGACGTGGTGGCTGAGCGCGTCACCGGCGGAAACTATCTGGATATAGAGCCGGACCGCGAAGCGGCTGCCCGCTACGGCATAGACGTGGGTGATATCCAGGACGTAATCGAGACCGCCCTCGGCGGCGAGCGACTGACCACGGCGGTTGAAGGCCGGGACCGCTTTCCCGATCAGCATCCGTTATCTGAGGGACTACCGGGACAATATTCCGGCCATAAGAAATATTCTCGTGTCGGGAAAAGACGGCGCCCAGATTCCCCTGTCGCTGGTTACGAAGATAAAGGTCTCCACCGGCGCGCCGATGATTCAGAGCGAAGGCGGTCTTCTGCGCTCCATCGTCTTCCTCAACGTACGGGGCCGCGACATGGGAGGGTTCGTTACCGAGGCAAAGCAGGTTCTGGAGAAGAAGCTGAAACTGCCGTCCAGGCTACTATGTGGCCTGGTCGGGCCAGTGGGAGAACCAGGTGCGGGCGAAAAAGCGGCTCGAAATACTCGTTCCGCTGGGAATGCTGATCATCTTCATCCTCCTGTATTTCACTTTCCACTCGGCGCTGGAGGCGTCCATGGTCATGCTTTCGGTCCCCTTTGCCCTGGTTGGCGGGGTCTACCTGGTGTGGCTGCTCCACTACAACATGTCGGTAGCGGTCTGGGTCGGCTTCATCGCCCTGTACGGGATAGCGGTGGAAACCGGGGTGGTGATGGTCATCTATCTGCACGAGGCGCTGGACAAACGGCTTCTTCAACGGGCCGGTGACAGAGCAGGATATCTACGAGGCAACCTACGAAGGAGCCGTGCTCAGGCTAAGACCGAAGCTGATGACCGTGGCGGTGGCCCTCCTCGGCCTGGTGCCGATCATGTGGTCCACGCGGCACCGGCGCCGACGTGATGAAGCCGATTGCCGCGCCGATGATCGGCGGGATGATCACCTCGGCCATCCATGTTCTCATCATGACGCCGGTGATCTTCGTGCTGATGAAGATGCGGGATCTGAAAAAGGGCAAACTGAAATATTCGGGGATGAAGCATTAAAACCCCCATATTCCCCTTTGTTGAGGGGGAACGTAACAGCACAAAAAAGGAGAATCAGAAATGAAAAGAACAGCAGCAGTAATCATGGCGGCAACCTTCGCCTTGAGTGCGCCCATGGTCGTTTCGGCGGCGGAGCACGGCTCCATGCATATGGAGATGGATCATGGCGGAATGACATCCATGGGCAAACTGATCAATACGGAAACCGTACTAGGCGTCAAGGCGACTTTCCGGCTGATCGACTTGAAGGAAAAGATGAAGGGGATGGAGATGCCCGTGGGCATGAAGGACACCCATCACCTCATGATCATGTTTACCGATGCCAAAACCGGCAAGATGCTCAGCGAAGGCGAGGTAAAGGTAAAGATCGCGGGCCCGGACAAATCCGAGCAGGTAAAAACCATGATGGGAATGAAAGGCGGATTCGGCGCCGACGTCAATTTGTCGGCGAAAGGCAAATACGGCATAATGACCAAGTGCAAGCTTGCTGACGGCAAAATCCGCACCTTCAAGTTCTGGTACACTGTGAAGTAGAAAATCAAATGAGTTGGAAAACGCATGGGGAGAGGTGATGCAAAAATCGCCTCTCCCTGCCTGAAGGAGCAAACCATGAGCACACTGCCGCGTCTGATCCTGTTGTCCGCATTGCTTATGTTGATCGTTCCCGCTGCATCCTGCACGAAAAAAAAGGAGCCGTCCGCCGGAAAACAGACCCGGATATCGGCGACCGGGGCATACGGGAAATACTTCGGCACCGCCCCGACCTCCGATAAGGGGACCTGTTTCGCCTTTGTCATTTATTTCCCGTCGGCGAAATCTCCGGGCAGGGTCGTGCCGTTCCCGTTCTTCACCTTCGACGAGGACAGCATCAAGAGAGTTGCCGTGGCGAGGCTTTTAAGCGGCATGGATGTGGGAAGCTACAAGGGCGAATTCCTGCAGCCGTTTCCGACGGACACCCATCTGCTTGGAGTATCCGAAGAAAAAGGCACGGTCACGGTCAATTTCAGCCGGGAGCTGAAAAATCCGGGCGCGGATACGGTGTGCGAAGCCGGCTCATTGGATGCCCTGGCCCTGACCCTGGCGCAATTTCCGGACGTCAGGGAAGTGCGTATTGCCGTGGAGGGGAAAGAAGGGGTCATACACCTGACACCGCGCTGCCTGATCCGGCAGCCGCTGAAGATTGATGAAAGCTCCATACAGTCCCCCGGGCCTCCGAGGGTCCTGGAGGTTGCCGCCCTGAAAGACAAGGGGGCGAAAAACATCGAAGACGTGCAGATCTATTTCGACCGGCCGGTCGACTTGAAAGATGTGGATTTTTACGGTGAGAACGGCAAGCCCTTCGCCGGAGAGATCTATCATTCGGTTTTCGACATGGCGGCCGTTCTGAAACCGGAGGACCCGTCCCTATTCACTTCCGGCATGCAGTTGAATGTCCGCTGGAAGGTCGCCGATAAACTCGGGCGCGAAGCGGAGGGGGAGAATACCATGCCGCTTGAAATAAAAGAGCACTGAAGTGAGGATACGCTTTGATCGGATGCTTTTCACATTGCGGCGGATTTAGTTCCTGTTTGACTGAAATAAACGCGAATTTGCCTTACCTTTCAGTGTTCCCGCTCTTGCACCTGATAATTTCATGGAGAATATTATGTTAAAGGGACCATCCCGAATCCGGAGAGGACATTTTGTCCCCGCTTTCCTCATGCTACTCATTTTATTTCATATGAATTCTGCCATGGCCGAAAACGGCCGTCCGTCCGAAGAACTGCCCCGACTCGTCTCGACTGCTCTTGCGAACAACCCCGAGCTGAAGGCGTCCGACGCCCGCTGGCACATGTTCAAAGAGAAGATTGAACAGGCCCGCTCCCTCGATGACCCGATGCTGACTCTGGCCATACGCAACGGCGTTTTCACCGACCCGCTCAACTTCGGCAAGGAGCCGATGACCGGCAAGGTCATAGAACTCTCCCAGAAGCTGCCTTTCTGGGGAAAGCGCGAACTGCGGGGAGAGATCGCCGCGAAAACGGCGGAGTCATACCAATGGACGGTGGCAGAACGCAAGGTGGAGCTTGAGCGCATGGTCAAGGAAGCCTGGTACCGGCTCTACTACATCGACAAATCCATCGGCATCGTAGACAAGAACACAAAGATACTCGATGATTTCGTTACCATCGCCGAGACCAGGTATTCCGTGAACCGGGGAACCCAGACCGATATCTTCAAGGCCCAGGTGGAGCGCTCCAAGCTCATGGATATGCGGCTAAGTCTTGAGCAGCAGAGAAAATCGGAGCAGGCCAATCTCAACACGCTCCTCTACCGTCCGGCGGAAACTCCGGTGGGGAGATACCGGACTTCGAAATCAAGCCGGTCCTCCAGTCCGGAAAAGAGCTGCGCGAGAGCGCATATGAAAACCGGCCCGAGGTGAAAGTCCTTGCCGCCCTGATCGGCAAAGGCGAGGCGGGACTCAAGCTGGCGGAGAGGGAATTCTATCCCGACTTCAATGTCTTCGCGGAATATATGCAAAGGGACCCGGTAATGGGTAGCGATGGCAGCGACATGTATTCTCTCGGGGTCAGCTTCAACCTGCCGGTGCAAAGGGCGAAACGGCATGCGGCGGCGGCTGAATCGGACTCGGAGACCAGCATGGCGAAGGAAGAACTGAACAGCCTGAAGAACAGCATAAATTTCGGCGTTTCGGACCTTCTGGCGCAGCTGGAAAAAAGGAAAAAGCTCGTCGAACTGTACAAGACCGGCATTATCCCCCAGGCCAGCCAGGCCCTTGAGTCGGCCACCATCAACTACCGGGTGAACAAGGTGGATTTCCTGACCCTGCTGAACAGCCAGATGGTCCTGTTCAACTACGAACGGGAGTACTACGATTCCCTTGCCGACTACCAGATCAAGAGGGCGGAGCTGGAGGCGCTGGTTGGGAAGGATCTGAAATGATAAAGGCAATTATGAATTTTGAATTTTGAATTGCTTCATCTACCCATCATTGGTGTGGCCTGCCTGGCGCAATTTTTCTTAAACCATTGTTTTCCTCTGCGCCTTGGTAAAATGCTTTATTTATGTTTTTTGGTTTAAATCCAGCCGAAGGAGAATTGATGTGGGGTTCCGGAAAATAGTAGCGATCGTCAGGAATGAGGCCCTGGAAAAGGTCGAAGGGCGGCTCGTCGATATGAATGTAAAAGGGATTACCGTGACCCAGGTAAAGGGCTACGGGGAGTACGCCAATTTTTTCAATCCCGACTGGTTGGTTACCCATTCAAGAATCGAAATTTTTACCGATGGAACAAGGACGGATGATATAGCCGGGGCTATCATGGAGGTCGCCCACACTGGCATGGAGGGCGATGGCATAATCGCCGTGATTCCCGTGGAAAAGCTTTTCCGCATCAGGACCAGGTCGGAAATTACGCAGGAGGAACCCTGATGGTTCCCGGTGGAAAGTGAATCCGGATTCGGCGTCGACTTCCGGTTGTCGCAGGGATATTTAATTGTATTATCTGAATATTCATGACAGTATATGATTCAAATGACGTAATACCTTTACTCGAAGGAGAACCCATGAAGGATCCCGTTTGCAACATGGATGTAAACCCCGAATCATCAGCGTACAGCCACGAGCATGACGGAGAAAGATATTATTTCTGCTGCGAGAACTGCCTGGTCAAATTCAGGGATAATCCCGACAAATATCTAGCCCCTGCAACAGAGGCGGAGGCCGGGCCTGAGGTGGCACGGGAAGGGGAATACTTCTGCCCCATGTGCCCGGAAGTGCATGAGACCAAGCCGGTCCCCTGCCCGAAATGCGGGATGGCGCTCGAATTCGCCGGGGAGCCGGCGCCTCTCCAGCGCACCGAATGGACCTGCCCGATGCATCCCGAAGTGGTCCGGGACACGCCTGGTGACTGCCCCAAGTGCGGCATGGCCCTGGAGGCCCGGACGGTCGATGTGGAAGAGGAAAATCCGGAACTTGCGGATATGAGAAAGCGCTTCCGGGCCGCCCTGGCGCTGTCGGTGCCGGTGGTAGTTATCGGCATGGGCGGAATGATCCCGGGGCATCCGCTGGAACGGGTAGTTTCATCGCAGGCATTGGGCTGGATCGAGCTGGCCTTCGCCACGCCGGTTGTGTTCTGGGCCGGCTGGCCATTCTTCCAGCGGTTCTGGAATTCCCTCGTCCACCGCAGCCTGAACATGTTCACCCTCATCGGGCTGGGTGTCGGGGTTGCCTATATATACAGCGTGATTGCGAAGCTGTTTCCCGAGATATTCCCAGCCTCTTTCCGCTCGGAATCGGGCGAGGTCGCCCTCTATTTCGAGGCGGCGGCGATCATCATCACCCTGGTGCTGCTGGGGCAGGTGCTGGAACTCAAGGCCCGCAGCCGGACCGGCGCGGCTATCAAGGCGCTTCTGGGGCTGGCGCCGAAAACCGCGCGACGCATCAGGGCGGACGGCAGCGAAGAGGACGTACCTCTCGGCGAGGTCCATGCGGATGACAGGCTTCGTATCAGGCCCGGCGAAAAGGTCCCGGTGGACGGTGCCGTGCTGGAAGGGACGAGTTCGGTGGATGAGTCGATGATCACCGGTGAACCGATTCCGGTGGAGAAGGGACCGGGAGACCGGGTGATCGGCGGCACCATCAACGGTACCGGTTCCCTGGTGATGCGCGCGGAAAAGGTGGGAGCCGACACCGTGCTGTCCCGGATCGTGCGGATGGTGGCCGAGGCGCAGCGCAGCCGCGCACCCATTCAGAAACTGGCGGATGTCGTGGCGGGCTGGTTTGTCCCCGCCGTGGTTGCCGCCTCCGTCATTACCTTCATCGTCTGGGCCCTGGTGGGACCGGAACCGCGCATGGCGCACGCCATCGTCAATGCGGTGGCGGTTCTCATAATTGCCTGCCCATGCGCTCTGGGGCTGGCCACCCCGGTATCGATCATGGTGGCCACGGGCAAGGGGGCCACTTTCGGCGTGCTGTTCAAAAACGCCGAAGCCATCGAAGTGATGCGCCAGGTCGACACCCTGGTGGTGGATAAAACCGGGACCCTCACCGAAGGGAGGCCGAAACTGGTCACGGTCAGCCCCGTCGGCGGGACGGATGAATCAACCCTGCTGCGGCTTGCGGCCGGCCTGGAGCGGGGAAGCGAACATCCGCTGGCCGCCGCGATTGTAAAGGGCGCGGAAGAGCGGGGCGTGAAACCGGCCAATGCCGAATCCTTCGAGTATTCGACCGGCAAAGGGGTGACCGGCATAGTGGATGGCCGCAAGGTGGTCCTGGGGAACAGGCGCCTGCTGGATGAAACGGGAATAGCGGCCGGGGAGCTCGAAGCTGAAGCCGGGGTGTTGCGCAAGGAAGGCCAGACGGTGATGCTGGTGGCTGTGGACGGAAAAGCGGCAGGCCTTCTGGGAGTCGCCGACCCCATCAAGGCCACCACGCCCGATGCCATCAAACGGCTGCACGACGAAGGCATCCGCATCGTCATGCTCACCGGCGACAACCGCATAACCGCCGAGGCCGTGGGCCGCAAATTAGGCATCGATGAGGTGGTACCTGAGGTGCTTCCCGACCAGAAGGCGGACACGGTAAAGAGGTTTCAGGAGGAAGGGCGGATCGTTGCCATGGCGGGGGACGGGATAAACGATGCTCCCGCCCTCGCGCAGGCCCAGGTGGGCATTGCCATGGGCACTGGTACGGACGTGGCCATGGAGAGTGCGGGGGTTACCCTGGTCAAGGGAGACCTGAGAGGCATCGTAAGGGCCCGGCGCCTGAGCCGTGCCACCACTGAAGAATATCAAACAAAACCTGTTTTTCGCATTTGTTTACAACAGCATCGGCATTCCCCTTGCCGCGGGAGTTCTCTACCCCTGGTTCGGCATCCTGCTCAGCCCGATCATCGCCGCGGCCGCCATGAGCTTCAGTTCCGTGTCCGTGATAACCAATGCCCTGCGGTTGCGGAAGGAACGGCTGTAGGATTTATTTGAACTGAATAAGCCTTACGATTCGTCTCCAGGATGGGTCATCTTTCAGACATGGGGCTCCAAAAATATATAAGGATAGGGTTCACTTAAAAAGGACGCGCCCCCTGTAGGAGGGTAAAAAAGGGGCGCGCCAAAGGTTTAATAATCGTCGTTATCCCGCCGCATGCCGTGGCGATAATGATCCATCCCGCATGGTCTGCCGCCATCCCATCGGGCCTGCCTGTCCCAGCCGCGCCTTTCGGGGCGGAAATGACGGTAGCCGTAATCTCCATCATCGCGATAATGCCTGCATCCTTCATCCCTGAAGTAACGCAGCCTGGCAACGGGGTATCTGCGGAGCGCCCAGGGGAGGGCTCTGTAGCCGACCTGCACCCAGGGCCCGTTGTAATAGGGCGCCGCGTACCACAAGTTGCCCCGGCAAAGAAAATAACGGTTCGCGGCAAAGAATAAATCATAGGGCGTGCCGACCGCGAACGAGAAGCCCAAACCCGGCTGCGCCACGAATTCGGGCGCTTCCGCGAACGCCACCCGCGGAGGCGCATAGACCTGTGCCGCTATATTGCCGAGATTCACTCCAAGGGAGAAACCCACATCGGACGCCTGTGCGCCGGGTACCGACGCCAGTATTGCGACTGCGCCGAATACTGCAATAATATATTTTTTCACCTTTACCTCCTTTTTCCGTCAGTAAGTCCTGCTGCCCTGGAATTAAGGTCAGCGTCCCATCATGCCTCTGCCCATCCCCATCATGCCCCTGCCCATTCCTGTCATGCCCGATCTCCCGCCTCCCCAGCCGAAGAAAGATCCTCCGTGTCCGGCGCTGCCCCGGTTTGCTGCGGACCAGAGGGGTTCGCCGCTCTCTCCCCGCAACGCCAGCCGGCCGCCGGTCGACAAGTTCGTCAGCTTCTGCGCAAGCAGGTACACCCTTCCGTTCTGTCCCTGGGCAATCGAGCCTTTTGCCGATATTTCATCGTTTAGCCGGACGGAGATACCTTTTCGCTCCCAGTACGAGGAGGGTCCGACATAAACGTAGTATCTTTCGCCATTCGAATTTATTCCAATGATCGCGTGTTCGCTGTCATCCGGATCGGGCAGCGTTCTGACTCTGCCCGAAACGGTGGCTACCGTGTTGACATCGTAGCCTGTCGAAAAGTCCAGGCCGCTCTTCCCCGCTGAATCCCCGCCGAATCCGAATGCGGCGAAGGCCCTTCCCGGAAGGAGGCAAAACAGAAATGTCGCCAACACCGGGATCAGGAAAAAGCGGCCTGTTTTCATTGGTACTGCTCCGTTCTTCTAGGAAATTTCCGCGGATCAATTACCCGCTGTAGTAGTTGGTGTACCCTGCTGTCCCGAATTTCCACCCGTGGAACCGCTGTTCATGCTGGAAGAGCCGTTCTGCCCCTGTCCGTTATGCGAACCGCCATAAGCCTGATTCTGACCCTGCGAGCCTCCCGTCCGTCCTGTAGTCCCGGCGCCGGTTGTGGAAGTGCCGCTGCCAATTCGACCATATCCGGCCTGGCTCCCCTGGTGCGATCCGCCGGATGTGCCTGTCGCCGATGTACCGTTGCCGCCCATTCCGGAACCCGATTGGCTGGTTCCCTGATGTGATCCTCCGGAAACTCCCCCAGTGGATGAGCCTGCTCCATTGTGTCCGCCCTTTTGATGCCCCAGGGCCAGATGCCTGCCGGGATTGCGGCCTGAGGACTGGCTTCTGGAGTGGGAATTGGAGGAACTTCCCTGATGGCTGACTGAGGACGAGCCATGGCCCAAGCCACCGCCTCCACCCATGCCGCCGAAGCCTCCTCCTCTGCCCATGCCACCGCCCATACCGCCGCCCATACCGCCGAAGGCGAACGCCTGGCCCGCAAGCGCCAGTGCTGCAATTGCCGTTACCGCTGAATAAGTAATCGTTTTCTTCATTGTAATGTACCTCCATCGATTTGCTTTCTGTTATCAGGTATTACACGGGCCGTGCCAAAACCGGTTATACATGCAACATGCCGTAATTGCGTATATTTTTATAACGAAAGAGTGGCGATGGCTTCGCGATCGGTGCAAGTTGTTGCACGCTGAGTGAAGCAGTCTGCACCCTTCCGCAATTGAACGACACGTTGTAATTGAAGAGGAGGATTAGCAAGTCTTGGCGCGGAAATGAAAAAAGGGCGCAGCATCCAGCTGCACCCTTTCCGGTATCGCTTCGGTGGGTCGTATCCGTCAGAACAGGTAGGAGATCTCCGCACCGGCCGTGTAATCGGGACTCCCGTCGGTAAAGCCTTTGCCCAGGTAGCCATCGGCGCCCAATCTTCCGGTTATGTTGTAGAGGGCCTTGACCCGCATCTCGAAATATGCCGATGAATCGCTTGACGCGCTGGAGGCGCCCCTGATGGCCACTGCGGGCATGAAACGGTCCGTCAGCTGGTATCCCAGGTCAGCCTCATAGCTGAAATAATTGTTCAGGTTGAAGTCCGCCGATTTGCCTATGAAATTGTACACTCCTTCAAAAGCGCCGTTCCAGTTTCCAATCCATTTGACAAGCGTTACACCGATTCCGCCGTCGAACTCTCCGGTGCCCAGTCCCTTTTTCTCGTCGGCCGTGGGGAATTTAATGTACGCCTCGGGGCGGATCTGCGGGATGACACCCTTTTCCGGCACCACGATATAGCCCCCCCGCAGGATCAGGTCGCCTATGCCGCTCTGTGACTTCGTCACATCGAAAGTGGACGCAAAAGATGAAGAGCCCGCGCGCATCGGCCCCCGCGCCGCACCTGATCCCTGCATCCTCGATGTCCTGAACCTTCCCATGCCGAACGGCGTCGTCACGCTGTTGCTCTGGTACAGGTAGGGAATTTCCAGGGATAAATCGAGATGATCAGTGGGCAGCCAGGTAGCTTTCAGCCTCGTGGCGACTGCGTCGGTGGTGGTGTTGGTTCCGTAATCGCCGTTGGTGTAGTCGACCCCCAGTGTTAAGGAAAGATTGTTTTGCACCTTTTTGCCTGCCTGCTCCGCGGCATTGGCAGTAAAGGGCAGGGCAAGGGCCAATACCAGAATCACGGAAAAAGAAGCCAGCTTGTGCATAGTCATTGCATCCTCCTTGGTGTGGTTAAAATCAGTCCACTTTCAAAAGTATATTGTTGTTTCTCATCATGTCGATATTGACGGTGATTATTTTTTGTCGTGCACCTTGGCTTACCCGACACTTTTTAAGTTTCGAAATCTGATTTCTGTCTGATAGTCCAAGAATCATGCCGAAGGAATCACATCCCAAAAGATGCGTTTGACTGGCCTCTGTGTCTTGCTTAAAATCGGTGTCCAGTTAAAATAAGTGCAAAAACAAGTGCAGGTTTTGCACCTGTGGTGAATGGTTTTGCACTGGGGTATTTATAGATGTTCGCGCCTCGGATGCGTTCGGCAGGACTATGGCAACTTCATGGATGTTCCAGTAGTACCGGATTGAATTTAAAATTGCTTACCCTGAAAAAACAAACCCCGCCTGAAAAGACGGGGTTTGTTTTTTTATGTGCTTTGGCACAGGCATCGATTCAGTAGATCGAATGAATCCTTACCCTCCTTCTCCCGGTATTGGCCCCGTTTACCGGGAGCCCTTCACTGATGACCATTTAAATTATCCACTCTCGGGCATGGAAGATAACGATTCGGATTGGATAAAAGAGCCCGTCTGTTCATACAAACCCGATAAAGGGGTTTCAAATGAAAGGAAGGGCAATATGCCAGTGTCATTCCCGGAAGTGACAAACTGACTTGTAAGTGTAGTATCAGTTAATTTGCAGGGAGATAGGGAGAAAAACGCAAAAGACCTTTCTAAATCGACAAACAATATGCTATTGAATGGATGAGCATTATTAATTAGAGCAGGGACTTCGGACATGACTTTATTCCGACGCTTTTCCATTCGCACGAAAATGAGCATCATCATACTGGCAGTCGGTTTTCCGGTTGTAGCGGCGGCATGCTTTCATCTTTTTGTGCTGTACAGAACCGGTTACAAAAAAACCGGGCAGGCCGCAATTGTCACAGCACAGTCAATCGCCTATCAATATAATGCCCAGGTCGAAGGCATCCGCAATCTCCTCACAGCCTTGTCACACTTTCCGGAAGTAAAAAATAAAAACACGCAAGCATGCACTACAATAATCCGGAAAATTCTTCTCCAAAGTCCTTCGATTGTGAATATGGGGATCGTCGACCTGAAGGGAAATCTCATCGCGTCAGGGGTTCCCTCGCACTTCAATGTCGGAGACAGGAAATTTTTCCGGGATGCCCTGCGAACCGGGAGCTTCAGCGTCGGGGAATATGTTATCAGCAGGGCTGTCAAAAGGCCTGCGATCAATTTCGCACTTCCGGTACTGGACCAGGCAGGTGATCCCGTTGTGGTCCTCTATGCAACATTCGATCTGAACCAATTCAACAAAATCTTCGATGCGCAGAAACTTCCTGCGAATTCCGCCCTCAACCTGACCGATTACAAGGGCATTGTTCTCCACCATTATCCATACCAGGAAAAGATAAAACCGGGCATTTCCGACAAGCCTGAACTGCATGCACACGTTACGGGACCGAACGATGAAGGAGTATTCGTCGATTATGGACTGGACGGCATTAAGCGGCTGTTTGCCTTCAAGCGCCTGCGACTGAATCCCGGGGATCCGCCATATATGTACATCCAGGTATCTACCCCTGAAAATTCGGTCCTGGCGAGTGTCAACCATTACATTATGAGGTCGATTGCCCTGTTTATCCTGGTGGCATTGTTCGCGTTGGCATTGAATCATTTCCTCATGGGGCGTTTTTTCGTTTATCCCATCGAGCATCTGGCGTCCGTTGCCGGGATGGTGGCAAACGGCGACCTTTCAGTCAGGACCGGTCTGCAAAACTCGGGAGCCGAGATCGGACTCCTTGCAAAGTCGTTCGATACAATGACAGCCGCGCTCGACATTCGACTTCGCGAGAGTCTCCAGGCTGAAGCCCTGCTGAAGGCGAGTGAAGAAAAGCTCCAACAAATTTTTGATCACATGAGCGATGCAATCTTTATTCACGACATCGATACCGGGGCAATTCTCGAAGTAAACCAGGCCATGTGTGACATGTACGGTTATGACCACGACGAGGCTTGCAAGCTCTCTGTTGAGAACATAAGTCAGGGCGAGCCCCCGTACAGCCGGCAGGAAGCCATGTCATGGATGCGCCTGGCGGCTGAAAATGAACCCCAAACCTTCGAATGGCTCGGCAGGCACAGAGATGGCCATCTCTTCTGGACCGAAGTAAGCATACGGCGGGCGACAATCGGCGGAATCGATAGTCTGATTGCCCTGGTTCGTGATATCGCAGAAAGAAAGATTGCCGAAGAACAGATCAAATCGAAGGAAGCTCAGTTGCGGACTCTTATAGATAACCTTCCCTTTCAGCTCTGGGCAATGGACTCGAACGGCCGCTACTTTATGCAAAATACCGTAAGCCGGGAGTACTGGGGCAACATTATCGGGCAAGAGCCCGGGGAAACATCGGTACCGAAAGATATATTGAAAAAATGGCACAATGAGAATGATAGGGCCTTTGCCGGTGAGGTGGTAAAGTGTGAGGTCGAATATATGGTTAATGGCGAGAATCGTTTCTTTTACAACATCATCGCGCCCATAAAAACCGATCAGTGCCTAATCGGGATTATGGGGGCCAATATCGACATTACCGACCGAAAAAGCCTGGAATCACAGCTTTATCAGGCGCAAAAAATGGAAGCAGTCGGCCAGCTTGCCAGCGGAATTGCCCACGACTTCAACAATATCATTACTGCTATTATCGGATATTCACACTTGCTGGCAAACAAAACGGCCTGGGATGACTCAATTCAGGATTATGCCGGACAAATTATAAGATGCGCGGATCGGGCTTCGGAAGTGACCCGGGATCTCCTTGCATTCAGCAGGAAGCAAATCATGGTGCCTCAAGTCATAAGCCTTAACGAAGTAGTGGAACAACAGGAAAACATGCTGAGAATGTTCGTCGGCAAGAATATAAAGCTCCAGTTGGAACTGGCCGGGGAAGACCTTGCCGTTTTGGCGGACAAAGGCAAAATTGAGCAGGTTCTTATGAATCTCGTGGTGAACGCGAAAGATGCCATGCCAAGCGGCGGCTCCATTGTAATAAGCACATATTCGATGATCATTGATGACCAATTCAGGCATAAGCATGGCTATGGGGCGCCGGGCAGGTACGCCTGCTTTTCCGTCAGTGACTCGGGTTGCGGGATGGACCTGGAGACAAAAAAGAAAATTTTCGAGCCTTTCTTTACGACAAAGGAAGTTGGCAAGGGGACGGGTCTCGGATTGGCAATTGTCTACGGAATTGTCAAGCAGCATAGCGGATACGTCGATGTCGTCTCTGAGCAGGGCAAAGGGGCGAATTTCACAATCTACCTTCCGCTGGCGGAGGCGGAAGTGGAATCACATGCGGCAATCGATGCCGATTTCACGTCATCCGGAGAGATTGAAACTAATGCCTTTTCTATTTAAGAAGGGTTTACGGAAGGATGTTTGGTTTGAGTTGTTTGGATGATAATTGGCGGAAGCGCATGGGAATCGAAACCGTGATCAGTATAATTGGCAAAGAAGTCTGATAAAGAAAAAGTGTCTAAATAACAAGCAGTTAGTCTGAATTTCCGTTTGGTCACAGTCCGCACACTGTCAAAAAAATGGTATTTAATCGGAAATCGCAGCGAAAGTTTAGCGAAAGTCGGAATTGCAAAGATGTGTCATTCAGCTCCGCTATTTAAAAGCTTTATTGCGCTAAACGCAACTGTTGACTTAAAAATTTAATAGTGTAAAATGACTGTATGAATGAACCACTGAGGCCTCCGGAAGCAAAGAAGCTGATTCGCATGATTTTGAGCGTGGGGACTGTATTCTATGCCCAACCGCATGCGATTGACCGCCTCAGAAAATGGAATCTGACAACCGTTGACTGCGAAAATGTACTTCACGCAGGAGCGGTCCAGGAACCTGAATTTGAAAACGGAGAATGGCGATACCAGGTTGCTACGGGGAAAATAACGGTTGTCATTCAGTTTCTGTCCGACCTTGAGCTATTGGTTGTGACTGCGTGGAGAATCGGAGAAAGAAAATGAGATGTCATAACTGCAACAACGCCGACCTGATCGAAACCGTTGCCGAAAACTACAGTTACGAAGAAAGCGGGCTGCCAAACATAGTGTTGAAGCAGATACCGGTGAGGCTTTGCCCTAACTGCGGCATGAAATACGCCGGCATTCCCAATATGTCAGGTTTGCACCGAACGATAGCCTTGGAACTTATCAAAAAACCGGAACGACTGGCTCCTGCCGAGATAGCCTTTTTACGCAAATCATTGGGCTGGTCCGGTGCCGATTTCGCGAGGAAAATGCATTGTGCGCCTGCTCAAGTCTCAAGATGGGAGAACGGCAGAATTGAAATGAGCGTCGCAAATGAACTCCTGCTGCGTTCTCTTGTCGCACTGGGAAATAAAATTGAAGAATACAATGTCGAAGATGCCGCTCTCACTCGAACCAGGACTTCCGAAAAGCTCTCTCTTATGGTCGAAAACAAAGAATGGAAAAAAGCCGCCTGACTGCTTTGGAAGGTTTGTTATTCTTGACACGGTTCGTTAATTGATTGCTCATACCTCATCATCCTGAACCCACGCATCCTCTTTCCGTGCATCTTGGCAAGCATTGGCACCGAGCTGTCCACATAGTCATAGACCCGCACCTCTTTCTTTCCTGTATGTGCCCTGTGTAATCGCCCGGCGTACTGTATCAACATACCCTTCCACGAAAACGGCAATGCGAGAAAAAGAGTGTCCAGCCGTGCGTCATCAAAGCCCTCACCGATGTAACGACCGGTGGCAAGGATCAACCGTTCCTCACCATTGGGAATCGCCGACAATTTCGCCGTAATCTCCCGTCGTTGCTTTACTCCCATACCCCCCTGTAAGACGATCAAATGTCTCACCTCCGACTGAAGGTTTTCTACAAAGAACTCCAGATGGTCCTTTCTGTCAGTGAGAAGTATAGGCGATCGCTTTTGATGGAGTGCTTCTCTTATGTCACAGAGGATAAGCTGATTGCGTTGACGGTCTGAGGTCGCGCGTAAATCAACACCGCGAGGCTGCCCAGTGCTATCTGCTATGTTGCTCCAAACGACAAACTGAACTGCTGGGACCAGGAGATTTTCAAAGAGCGTGAAAGAAAGCTCGAAGAAGCAAGGAAAAAGAGAAAGCTAAAGGGGCAACAATCCTACCTATTATGCCATAATCCGAGGGAATCTGGTCTTTTCTTATCCTTTACAGGCTAGAATTTTGTCTTGGCGGCATCGCAATTTTTAGCTCAGATTCAAACCGCATAAAGCGGTAAAAGAGTGTAATTTGGCCTATATATGATATGATATGCAATTACAACTACCTTGCAATCATTCATATATTGGCAACATAGAGGTAACAAGTGGCAGAGTATGACAAAATGACCAAAGCCGAGTTAATCGAGGAGCTGAAGAAAAAAGAGACAATGTTTTCCTGGGCTAATGACCTTGCGTCCTCCTCGGAAGACGCGATTATAGGCAAGTCGTTGGATGGTACCGTTTTCAGTTGGAACAGAAGTGCGGAAAATATTTACGGCTATTCCGCAAGGGAGATAATTGGTCAAAATATCACAATTCTTTCTCCACCCGACCGACAAGACGAGGTATCGCGAATTCTTGAAAAGATCAGGCGGGGAGAACGTATTAAGCATTTCGAGACCGTGCGTGTTACGAAGGACGGCAGACAGATCAACATCTCTTTGAATATATCTCCAATTATCATTGAAGCAGGCGATATCACAGGCGCATCAACGATTGCCCACGACATCACCGAGCGCAAAAAGACAGAGGAGGCGCTACGACAGAGCGAGGAGCATCTGAGGCGGTCTCAGGAGATCGCTCGCCTCGGCAGCTGGGAGCTGGACACAGATAATAACGAACTGAGCTGGTCGGATGAGGTATACCGGATTTTCGGCATTCAGCCTCATGAGTTTGGCGCGACCTACGAAGCTTTTCTGGAAAGGGTTCATCCTGAGGACCGCGCAGCGGTAGACGAGGCCTATTCATCTTCCATCAGAAAGGGGCAGGACAAATACGATATCGAACACCGGATTGTTAAGAAGGATACCGGTGAGATACGCATTGTTCACGAAAGATGCGAAAACATTCGGGGGGAGTCCGGCTTCATTGTCAGATCGGTTGGAATGGTACAGGACATCACCAAGCGCAAGCGTTTAGAGAATGTTATGCAGGCGCGCCTCCGCTTGCTGGAATTTGCCAATAATCACTCGCTGGATGAATTGCTGACTGCAACATTGGATGAAATTGAAGCTCTGACAGGAAGTACAATTGGCTTTTATCATTTTCTCGAATCGGATCAAAAAACGCTCACCTTGCAGAATTGGTCGACGAACACCCTGAAGAACATGTGCTCGGCTGAGGGAAAGGGCAGACACTATAACATTTTCCAAGCAGGCGTATGGGTCGATTGCCTGCATGAAGGTCGCCCCGTTATTCACAACGATTATGCCTCGCTGCCCCATCGAAAAGGGATGCCTGAGGGCCATGCTCCTGTAGTCAGGGAACTCGTTGTGCCGATTTTCAGGAGCAACCAGATCAAAGCGATCATTGGCGTTGGCAACAAATCCACGGACTATAACGAAAATGACCTTGAGATAGTGTCGCAATTGGGTGACCTTTCCTGGGATATCACCGAGCGCAAAAGCACCGAGGAAGCATTGTGGGAGAAGACAAAGGAACTAGATCGCTACTTCAAGAATGCCCTGGATTTGTTGTGCATTGCTGATACTAACGGATGCTTCCGCAGGTTGAATCCGCAGTGGGAGTCCACGCTTGGTTATACTGTTCGGGAACTGGAAGGGCAATGCTTCCTGGACTTTGTCCATCCGAACGATATAGAAGCGACCTTGCAGACACTCTCCCAGCTTTCCGAGCAAAAGGAAGTGCTGAATTTCGTAAACCGGTGCCGTTGCAAAAACGGTTCGTATCGCTGGATTGAGTGGCGTTCATTTCCATCGGGGACAAGCATTTACGCCGTTGCCCGCGACATCACCGAACGCAAGAGGCTGGAAGAGGAACTGCTCTTGGCGCATGACGAGTTGGAAAAACGGGTTTCAGAGCGGACGAGGCAGCTGGAAAAAGCTTTGGGAGATCTGCGTATCAGCGAGGAAAGATACGCTCTGGCCGTGCAGGGAGCGAAAGGCGGTATATGGGATCTGAATTTAGAAACCGGAGAGGCTTACCACTCACCACGCTGGAAGAGCATTCTCGGCTATGAAGACAAAGAAATCTCCGGTGGCGTCAAAGAATGGGAGAGCAGGATTCATCCAGAGGACTACCAAAGGGTGATGGAATTATTCAAAGCTTTCTTTGAGGTTAGCCTACCCGAACTTGAGTTTGAACATCGGCTTCGTCACAAAGACGGTAGCTATCGATGGATCATTAGCCGTTCGGTTTGCCTTCGAGACGTGAAAGGAAAGCCTTACCGGCTGGCAGGATCAATTAGCGATGTAACGGAGCGGAAAAAACTTGAGCAACAGCTATTGCAGGCGCAGAAGATGGAATCCGTGGGTATTCTGGCCGGTGGGGTGGCTCATGACTTCAACAACCTGCTCACCACGATTTCCGGCTATGGGCAAATACTTCAGGAGAATATCCCTGAAGAAGACGAACTCTCGCAAGAGAGTATCAGAAACGTACTGAAAGCCGCTGACCGGGCTGCAGAGCTCACCAGAGGTCTCCTCGCCTTCAGCAGGAAACAGGTAATTAACCTGAAACCAGTATACGTTGACACTCTTGTCAGTAACACCGCCAAACTTATTCAAAGGGTTATTGGGGAAGATATCGAGTTAAGTACCAATTTAACTGTAAAAAACATGGTGGTCAACGCTGATCCCGGACAGATCGAGCAGGTATTGATGAATCTGGCGACAAATGCCCGAGACGCAATGCTACATGGAGGCCATCTGTCTATCACTGCGAGCCAGGTTAATGTCAAGGCGGGCTCGGAAACGCAGCTTGACCTGCTGTCGCCTGGCAAATACGCCCTTATATCCGTGTCTGATACCGGTACTGGGATTGAATACTCGACTCTGGAAAATATTTTTGAACCATTTTTCACCACCAAGGAAGTTGGCAAGGGTACCGGGCTTGGATTGTCAATAGCGCACGGTATCATCAAACAGCACAACGGTTCCATTCGGGCCAGAAGCGAAACCGACAAAGGGACGACAATCGATATATACCTACCGTTGGTTAAGGGGCATGCTCTCAAGGAAGAATCAATAATGACTGCCCAATATCCCGGAGGTATTGAGACCCTGCTGGTTGTTGAGGATGAAGAGAACGTAAGGACATTTACGGAGAAAATCCTGCAAAGGGCAGGTTACAAGGTAATCATTGCCGGCAACGGTGACGAAGCAGTGGCGCGCATGAGGGAACATGATGAAATTTCCCTTGTTCTGTCCGATGTGGTAATGCCAAGGAAAAACGGCAAGGAAATGCTGGACGAAATGAGAAAGATAAAACCTGGCATCAAAGCAGTTTTCATAAGCGGATACGCGGTGGAAGTCATGCAGGAAAAAGGTATGTTTGACAAAATCACAGATTTTATCGCAAAACCATTCAAGAAAAACGATCTATTGCAGAAAGTACGGGAAGTTCTGGACAAGGAATGCACATAAAGTCTGGTCTGATTTTAAGTAAATAAATCAAATGGCTTGAAAGTACATTTCCGACTGAGGCATGGCGGGGATGTCACATGCTTTCATAAGATGAGTGGCATCAGCAACAGATGTGAGGTTTTACAGAAAATTGGGCATACGAACTTTTGCGGCGTGGCGAGCGCATGAGCCTTGCCACCATGCACTTCATAATGGTCTTTTGCAGTAATAAGGTTCAATGTGAGAAAAAGCTTCATGACTAAAAATGGAACTCCATTACGTTCTGAAAATTTTCAACTAGGTAATAGCTGGAAACTTTAACAAGAATGAGTGCGCAGTCTGGGGATGCGACAAACTCTGAAAGATGAGGCAGCCTATCAAGGTAAAGATTCAAATAGTTCCGACGCTCATCTTCTTCTATCAGTGAAGCGGTTCCGAGAATAGTAACGGCCATGGCATTCTGGAAATCTTCAATACTGTTGGATCGGTTGTCCACAAGGAGTGAAACCCGGTTATTGTCTTTCAGATATGAGAATTTTCTCGTGGCCTTACTCGTTGCAAAAAGGATTTCGCGAAGATTCTCCGAAAAGGCAAAAGCAACAAGGCTGGCATAAGGCTCTCCCGAATGATCCGTTGCCAATACCGCCAGCTGTGTTGAGCCCATCAGGTTATTCAGCTTTTTCATTACGTTATCGGCCTTAGGCAATCGGATGATCCCTTTATCCATTTTTTTGAATTTCAATTATAGCAAATGTGCCAGAGACTGCGGGAAGTAACCTTCTTGACCATATGCTTTTTCAAAGAAGTACGTGCGTCGGCTTGCAATTTTAAACCTTTTGTGATTCACAGATTGATGTGTAAATAGTTGTAATGACTGATTATTACGGTTGAGATCGCATGGGAAACGTTCCCTTGGGTAGCGAAAGTTTTGCGGTATGCACTTGTAAGTAGTTGTAATTAAAAAGGAAAATGGCGGAAGCGCATGGGAATCGAAACCGTGAGCACCAATATTGACACCGAAAAAGAAAAAGCAAATTGTTGTTAAATAACGTATAGTTATCCTGTTTTTCCGCTTGGCATCAGTCCGCACAATGTCAAAAAATGGGTATTTAAACGGATATTACTGCGAAAGTTAAGCGAAAGTCGCGAGGGGAAATATTTGTCTTGACAGTATTAATGCGGGGGCTTTCGCCCCCGCACCCCTTCCTGACCTCGAAAAATTTGGAATCCGATCCACATCCGTACCCTTTTTCCGGTAGCCTTGCGGATCACTAGAGGTCTAATCCAACACTTCTAAAATGGCAGGCTGAGTTGGATACTCGCTCCACGTTTTTCCAAGCAGCATACGTCCGTTCGCCTTTTTGTTGCGTTTAACCTTGTCAATCCCCCAAGTTCCCCATTGTTTGAAGAAGAAAGCGCTGCCGTATTTTTCACACTGCTCTTTGATCGACAAAACCCACTCCTGATTCATAGGCCTGGCATTTGGTCCGGACTCCCCACCAACAATAACCCAGTGAATCCCGGTTAAATCAATTTTACGAAGATCTTCAAGCAGCGGTTCAACCGACAGAAAGCGAATTGCTGCATTGACCCGACATAAATGCTCAATCCTGGGGATGCCACTCTTCCGGTCTTCGACAGTTACCCCGAGCCAGACGTTTGGTGGAACGGTTTTGGAACCGAAATATTCCGGCAATCGGAATGCTCGTTTTGTCAAAATCTGATAAGTATGTTGTGGTGTCCGGCTCATAACGGAAAAAATTTCGTCGATGTACTCATCCGGAACATCTTCATGAAACAGGTCGCTCATGGAGTTCACAAAGAACCGGGTCGGCTTTTTCTTGCGAAGCGGCTGGGTCAGCCGTTCTGGCATCAGTGTCAGGTCAAAGCCGTTGTCATACCCTGGCGCTCCCATTGCCTGAAGGCGGCGGGCCATGGTTTCTGCGTAGCAGTTTGCACAACCAGCGCTGACTTTGCTGCATCCGGTAACAGGGTTCCACGTTTCTTCTGTCCACTCTATAGCAGTGGAGGTTGCCATTGCGCTCTCCTTGATATCTTGATTGATAGCTGTTTATTTGTGTGATCCCAGCTTGTGCTGGGCTTGCCGGTTGCTGGTGTCAATGGCGGATTACGAAACAAGTCTATCTGATTGCCCACCATACTTTTCAAGCAATTTTTATAATCTAGCGTTGAAAAATTAATTCCAAACTTCTGCACCAATCTTACCAGCAATTCCTTCAGTTCAATGTCAGAGTCGTCAATAACGGAAACTATCTCTTTTTCAAGATTCCAGGAAGCACTCTGTTTAGATGGATCGGGAAAGTCGCACTCAAAAAGCGGTGACTGATGATTACGGGCTTCCTCCCGGAAAACGCCCCAGCGCTTATTCATATTATCAACCATAAGTAGCAGTGCATCTTCATGGTCGGTGCCGAAAACTATTCGGTATTTTGGTAAATGGCTGAGCTTAACTTTTATTGGTATGTTGACAACATAACGGAAAACTGACCTAAGCCTATCACAATATTTGTCGATAAACTCCTCTTCAGCAGATTGCATTTTCTGATGGACTTTATATTTGGCAATTATCTCACGCCAGTAAGTACCTCCGGCAATCTCATCCAGGCGTTCAGGTGAATTAATGTCACGCTCGTAGTCATCGGGGGTCTCTTTCTCTGAATCAGGACAATTCAGTAGCCTACATGCTTCTCGCAGAAAACCGAAAGTATTCAGATTCAGGAGCAATTCAACGGTGTGGAAGTCTTTCTTCTTACGGATCATCTCGAAGTGAGAAAAGAAAATACTCTTGATCCCGTATGGATCAACGTACAGAAACAGATTTCTGATTTCGTGACTGATAATTATTCACGAAATGGTCCATCTTTTCCTCGTAATCTCCCTCCAACAGGGCAAAGCAGGGTGCTGATGGAATGTTGGCCTTCAACTCTTTGAAATATTTATTCTCGATGAATACCCCTTTGATTGCCTGGGTGGTAGGGTCGCAAAGTTGAAGTTTTATTATGTTGGCAATGATCAATGGCGAACCAGGCTCACCGGAGTCAAAACGCCCTTTTCCGGCAAAGCAATCCGCAACGATTATAGGGCGACGTGTCCTGGACACCTTGGCGAGATACGGGACAAGGTAAGCCTTCAGCAGCTCATCCTTAATCCTTGACCAAGCGCGTTTTTCTTTAAAGAAGGAGAGGGAAGAGCTCATAATTCGATCTCATTTCCAAATGTTTTATTGCCTGCATCAAAATTACATTCAGTACTTGAGCAACGGCTGTGCAGTTGATCCGCCAGCCAGCTTTATTCGGGCAGGCGGCATCCATCTGTGTGGTGGGAGTCGCTAAATTATTCCCTTTCAAAGGGGGGACCCCGTCGTTTTCTTTGTTAATCTTCTTTTTCTTGCACCGTTTTGATTGGTAATTTCAGTGTTTCTTCGTATACATCCGTAAGCCGCGATAGAGTTTTGGCGATATCTTCAAGCTGATCAGCCGCTTTCTTATCCCAATTTCGATCCGATGCATCCGTTCCTGCAAATGATCGTAGATCAATTCTTGATGTAGTCTTGTGCTTTTGTCTCTTTATCCTAAACGGTGGTTGGCTAAAATATACTGCTGTAATATCGAGCACTTCGTCAGCCAGCCCTTTTTTTAGTCCATAATATTGGCCCCATGTGATAATGCGTTTCTCGCCCGGCCCAAAGGACGGAATGCCATTAATCAAAGGCCCGTCGGTCATATTTTCGGGATTCGGTGCATCTTCAAAGCCAAACGCTCTAGCAGGAATATTTCGATTGGATTCAAACTTAATATCGCTGGCAACACCTCTACCTGTGTTTTCAACCACTAGGTTGATTATCAAGGGCCTCTGCCAGTCGTGAACCGCATACACAATCACTTCTGGATCCCGTTGAAGGCGCAACAACAGATAATTGATCACAGTTGAAGATAGTGCGATCAGCAAGGCTAGTAAACATAGCAACTCCGTTGACACACTTCCCTCCTTTATCTGAAATCCAACAGGCCACGGCGTGACTTGAGTGTCGGTATTTCCCGCGTCAGGTCTGTGCCGTCGTTAGCTGTTGTGATTGAAACCAAGCGGAATCCTCCAACTTTCCCCCAAGGGCATCTCTGACGGCTTTCCCTAGTTCGCCCTTTTTGATTGGGCGACCTACGTGGGTGTACAAGTGCGCGAAAAGCTGCATCATGAGCTCACATGCAGAATTCAGCTCAAATAGGAGTGAGTCGATGTCGGCGAGTAAGCAGTACTTCAAGTCGTTGTCCACCGGAAAAACAATAGCTTCTCCTGCATTCGTGAATACATGCTCTGGGGCATGCACTTTTGCAGAAGCGAGCAACTGCGAAGCCCCCTTGTTGACTCGACGAACCACTCGGGGAAGGATATTCAGCCTTGTTGAAACGTGTAGCCCAAGCTTGTAACAGGCCTCAGGAAGTCGCCGGACCTTTTTATCCTTTACATCTGCGTTAACAGCATTCCAAACGGGCAGTACCCACGGATCTCCGCCGAGTTCGTTTAGATGGCGCCATTTTATCACCATGCTGTTCCTCACTTTAGCGCCAACGGGGCCTTTAATGGAGCAAGATCGATAAGGGATGCGTCCGCTGAAAGGCCTTATTAATGTTTTCGCGTTACTTCTCTATATTGTTCAATAATACATCCAATGACGAATAGAAATAGTACGGATCTTCGGTTTTCATAATTGCCTTATACACATTCTTTGGCTTGTTGTTTTTGTCGAACTCATACTTAAACCTCAAAGAATGGTAATACTGTTCATCCATGTAGATTTCCGCAGGCGGATGCGTCTTGTTTCGAAGGGCTGTTTTTGCTGCGCCTTCAATGGCCAAAAGCTCTGCAAAAGGAAGTCCTAGGCTATTAAGGCAAATATGATTTCTTGTTGGAGAGATATGTAAGAGTGACTCATCGTAATACTCGTTACTTCCCTGAGTCAGTACGGCATAGATTTCAAGTCCCAATACGTCGCGATAAATGCCTTGTATTTTTTCGATTATGATTAAAAACACCTCTGGTTCGTATGTGCAATCAATCCCTTTCTTGAAGTAGCCAACTGACCAATTGCTTTTCAAGATAAGGCTGTCAGCAAATGAAATAAAAGATATATCCTTATATTGCTCTGCTAGAGCATCGATCTTGTCACGCAGTTCAATTAGCTTTTCTTTTGTTAATAGATTGTCGCGTATTGCAATTTTTACACCGATGGCATCTACAAGTGCAAAAACAGAATACTCTCTAGTATAGAGATGTTCGAGCCATTCATGTTCGACGAATATGTACGGCTTTATGTCGTATCGCCAACAACCAACACATGCCTTAATTTTATCTTTCGGAATGCTAATTGAGACTTCGTGAAACCTAGTGTGCACATTGGGGTACCAAGACAACTCAATTGAATTTGTGTTTATCTTTCTACCTGAAACGTAGCCGACATAGCCAACCTCATAAGGATTGACTTCGTGTCCACTTAACATTTTTATGAGCGCTGCACTGAATTCTTCCATGTATTGATCGCTCATTAGCAGACAGTCTTGATTTAGTGGAATATCATCAAAACCGTTCTTGTCTATGTGCTCATGTTCGAACAAGTGCTTAGCTCCATTTTGAACATTAACGGCTCGACCGGTGATCAGGCGCAGGTTTATCGCGACCGGGTCCACTGGTCTCGTTGGGAATCCATTTCAATTTTCCACTTTCAAGGGCAGGCCCTGCGTCTTTTTTGGTTAGAAATCTGAATTTGGATCATCCGCATCTGGTTCATAGACATCGTCGTCCGGATCAGGTTCACCATAATCTGGTTCAACCTCACCAAAGTTTATATATTTGGGTGATGACAATACTTCAAATGTATCAATATCTACTTCTTCTGGCCTTCTTCAAAATCTCCAGACAAAGTAAATAGTATCTCCGTATCAAATTCGAACCTTGTCTCAGCAGTGCAATCTCCAATTGATACATCATCACCATCTATAGAATCATGTACTGAAAACGTGAAGTTACAAGTTGCCGCCCCAATTATGTTAACTTTTGCAGCAATAACAATTGTATCCTCTTTTACTTCTACAGGCTTTAATAAGGCCTTGTTCTTACGGTTAACAAAGAATGAAAAGCTATCGAAATCACATTCTACCAAATCATCATTATAATGAAAGTATGATGTGGCTTCAGCATAAACACTCATATCAGCAACATAATCCTTGAGAAATTCTTCTATTGCTTCCACAAACCTAGGAGCCTTTCCTTTCGGAATCTCTTCTGCTAATTTATGACAAAAGGCAAAAGCTACATTATGAGGTTGGAATTTAGCAATTGCTTCAGACAAATCACTTATAACGTCTATCGCGACGGATTCACTACCATAAGCTATCCAATCCTTATCTGCAGAAACCGCTACAACTTTGGTGTTATTGACTTCCGCCCACCTCTCTAACGACAATAGGGCTATTGCATCTGGAAACTCATTCTTTTTTTCGCCAGTCTTGGCAAATGGAGGTTTACTCGCAAAGTAACGAGCTATAAGTACGCCGAGTTCTACGCTCTCATCAGCTTTAATGACATCCAACCCAGTGTCCATAACAAATTGATCAATTCTTTGCTGAACTATGTGGTCACAATCTTCTGAATGATTATCAAGTTGCTTAACTTTTTCTGCCAGTTCGCTGGTCACAAGATAATCTTCAACATCTTTTAGCACTTTGTCCAATTGTAACAAGGTTTCTGATGCTTTCTTCACGAGATGGCTGTGAAGTTCGTTCATCACGATGTCGGATATTATGATCTTGACTGGGCCGTGCTTGAATTGAGTCAGCTTCTTCAGCAGTCCGCTCTCTAAACGCAATCCGTGCATATCAAAGATGGAGGTATCTATAGATATGCCACCGTATTCGATTCCACTATATTCCAAAGAGTCCTCCAAAATGTCATAAATTATTTCGTTTCATGAGCTTAACATTTCAACGTCGTGGGGGCGCAGCGGCGAAGCGTTGCGAAGACCAGCTGCCGCCGCTAGTTATGTCATCCTCTTGGCTTAATTTCTGATGCTAGGACTTATATTTGTCGTGGTAGTCCGTCCAATTGTATATTTTTAGCTCCTTTCTTGCTCTGGGGCACTGAAAATATATGCTGGATGCAACCATCATTACGCACCTGAACATTAACTCGAAGGAATCGGAACGACGCAACTCATGAACAATCTTATTTCTTTCCTTTTTCAGCTCAACTAGCGCAACGATTGCACCAATCGGGATCTTTGCTTTATTAAATCCAAACGGCTTACAAAAATTGGTCAATGCTTTTTCTATATCATCCTCTTTTTCCAGATCACAATCCGCATAAACACCATGATGCCATGCCTGCCGTGATTTTCTATATGATGGGTGGATCTTGTCACATATCGTATTTCCGAAGTCTTCAAGGAGAGAATAGATATAAACCACAGACACAGTTTGGAGAGGGAATTCACCGATTTCCGCACCTGTTTCCTCTGGCGCGAGATCTTCTTCCAAATGTAAAATTGTATCCTTCCGAAAAGTCCAAGATTTCAATTTTGAGGGAGTAACAATCAACCCTGCTCCTTTAATAGGATAGTCGAGATGGTGCTGTTCTTCTTCAAAATCTCTCCAACGAGATATTTCCTTTTCAACCATATAGTATTGGACGTCGAAAGTTAGTTTAAAATTGAGCAATATTTTAAGGAATCTCACGCAGAATTTATGAAAATCGAATTTGTCCATAATGTGCTTTCTCTTTTATTTAGTTGAAGGTTGACGAGTTATGCATAAGCGGCGACGACGTGCCGGAACAATTGAGTAGAATGCATTCGAGAACAGCCCAGCTATTTTTCGTCCGCCTTCATGCACTGGTTATGTTTATTCCCACCCCATGTTTCTTCTAATGCTTGTTGCAACTCCGTCAAGTCCAGGGAATATAGACTGATGGGTAATTCCTAGTTTCATTAACTTCTTTCTGAATAGCGGCTTTGACTCTCTTGGAATAATTATTTCGTCAAGCCATACGTCATCAGACGGGTTGTCTTCATCGTTGACTTTTAGTGGTTCAAATGGCTCCATCCCTTCAGGGATATAAAAGTAAATAAAACATGCTTCTTGAGCAATTATTCGATTATTTATGTGTTTTGTATAAAAGCATATTGTTTCATTTGTTTTCCGAACATTTTCAGTTGTTGGATACCATTCAGCTGGGGTGTAGGAATAAACAGCCCCATCAAAATCATCATGGGAAGGGTTTTCCACTGCGAAAAATAAGGCCTTTAGCGCATTGGTAGTCCAATCCAATAAAACTGTTGGTAAGCCGTGGTGCTGTGCATGAACTAACCATTCGATTTGATTTTCTGGTTTAAAGTCCATGAACGGCACTGCTTGCCTAATAAAATCTTGAAGGATGATATCTTCAAGATCAAGCCAGCTAGATACAACATAAGGCGCCGTTACTAAATCCGAGTGCTTCCTTGCCAAAGAAGGGAGAACTTCCCAGTTTCTATTGGCCTGACCACGAAAAATATCCGGATCGCCTATTTCTTCTAGACATTGTATAAATTCATTTATGTTATTTGCGGTTCTTTTCATATTCTTTTAACGTGGGAGGAGAACAGCGGCGGTTTTAGGCCGCTGCTTCTTTCTGGTTGAACCTTTTACCTTGTTTCAAAGAAGCCATGTCCTATTAGGGCGGCTACTATCGATCCCGACAAGGCCCATCCTGACAAGCATCGGAATCACATAGGTACTAACCATTATATTGACTCCATTTGCATTCCTAATGGCCACACATAAAGGGCTAGCCTTTGTAATATCTTTGTTTGAGCCAATTTTGACCTTGTTTGAAGCCAAATGCTTGTTCACGTTTAAATAGTTCAGTGCGGCCAAAAAAGCCTGCCGGTTGATGGCAATCTCAGTTGCACCTTCAGTTTTTATTGTGATTTTTTTCGAAGTGATGGATGCAATCTCGAAGGATTTTCTTTTAGAAGGTGTCGATAGGAACTGTCCTTGTTGCAAGGTGCCCCACAGGCTGGACAGTAGTTCATCGGTGGCTGATTTCATATTATCCTCCTCATGGTGCCTGATGAGCGACAATTAAACCTCCCGCCCGTATTGCCTCACCAGTAATTCTTACTCCGTGAAGATAGTTGCCTCACGGTAAATCTTACCGAGTGCACTTTTTCAATCATCTTCTTGACATTCTTCCCAGGGTGTCCCGGCATTCATATCCTCGATCAGAAAGCGCGCACCCTGGTTATCGGATGGGTTGAGCCAAAGCATTTTGTTGAATATCCGTTCGGCCTCCCCGAAACGACCGAGTCGCCATAAACAGAGGCCGTACCCGTGCATGCAGCGAAGAAATGGTCGGTTATCGATGAGTCCCCAATGAAGCAGCCCCTCGAAGCCAGGGCCAAGTGACAACTCACCGATGCGTAGGCCCATTTCGTAGTGGCGGATTGCCTTACCAGGGAAACTGTCAAAATAGAAGTTGCCGAGATGCGAATGGGCGTCCAGGCAACGAAGATCAGCCTGGCAGAGTTCCATTAGAATCTTTAGCGCGGCTTTGCGGTCTCCGGCGTCTTTGAGGTCATTGGACTCGCCTATTGGGTCAGAGTCAAAGTCATCGGGGTCCACCCCAGGTAGAACCTGCTCCATCTCGAATTCCTGACGCGAGCCGCGAGCAATGATCGGTTTGGCCCATTCATCTATCGGTTCGTCCTTCTCGCCCCAGTAATGTTCTTCGGGAGTCCAGGTACCCCAGTCCTTGAGTTTGAGGGGGACGAGACCCAATGCAGACGCATCGAGTCGCACTGACTCTATCTCGCCGGAAAGATAGGGGTGGCCGGCATAGTTCCACCTCTTGCGGGGGTTGATTACTGCTATCTCGCCGGGGACCAAATCCCATAACCCGCTTGTGCGGAAAGTGACAACAAGATCACTTCCCAGTATACGGCAGCGCGCCGCTTTATCTTTAACCGAGAGCACAACCAGTTCGACGGGATCAAACTGGTCAAAGTCAGTTTCCGCCTCTTTGTGCAGCGGCGTACTGATGGCCGCGGCAACCTCGGGGGGGAATGGTTCTATACCCAGCCACTTGCGGTAGCTGGCAATGTAGCGGGCACCGATCGACCGCTTGGGGAACACAACATCCGCCGCTGCCACAATATGCTCGGTGCCATCCACGCTCCGGCACTTTGCTATCAAGCCACGCCGCTCATTCCCATCGTAGTCGATTTCGATCACCGAAATGGGTTTGCCGATCACTAATCCGGCGCAAGGGAAGCTCACTTCGTCTTCTATGACCTGCCGGAATGCCCAGAGTTGTTCATCTTCACCGTAGGCGTCAACAATGATTTCCTGAATAAGTTCGTCCAGGGCAGCCAATTTTTTGCCGTAGTCATCTGCGTTTTTCATTATTCATCCTCAGTTGGTGCCGCCGCATCCAATTTTGGTAAATTTAAATCAGTTGTCAAGCAGATTCGCTAATAACTATGATCATCCACCGGGAAGTTCATCACTTTGTACTTTTACCCCAAGTGGTCGTGGTAGTCCTTCTTGAAAGAGTTGTCCCTCCTCAAGCCATCTATTATCAAAGGTGAGGATCGCCTTTGCTCGCCATTCTTGAACACGCCTTTGTAATGTTCGTAACTGGCCAATGTGGTATTGATCTGGATAGAGTTTTTGAATTTCCAGAAAAAGTGATTTTGCCGTACGTTCTGGGTTTTTCTCAAGTCTTTCACAGATTTCATTCCATACTTGTTGAAAAGGATCTTCACGTGTACGCCAGGTATGCGGCACCCGAATTGCTTTCGTTCGCCGGTAGTTACGTTTCTGCTGATCAAGATTGTTTGACACTGTGCTAGAGATCTTCTTCCTCGCATCCTGCACAGAATGATTCAATGCTGCTCGTTCAAATTGTATCTCAGGAAGGCAAACTGTGTCATTGTTTTCCGGAGGTGGGTCCCCTGTCCGCAACACAGCATGTTTCCATAGTGCATCCTGCAGGATTCTTATCTGACGAAGAAGTTCTACAGGATCAAGAGCCTGATAGAATGAATAAAGGGTCTCGGTTGCATCGGTACCCAGTGCAGCACGTACGCGCTGGAATGGGGTTTTTGCGGGATAATATATCTTTTGTACTTTGGCTCCATTCCGGTGCTTTTCGTGAAGCTTCATCGAGGGCTGAAAAAAATTTACATACAGACGAACTGCACGATAAAGCTCCCTCAACTGGAGATATGCCGCTTCTCCTTCAAACCGATCATAACCAACCAACTGCCTTACTACCACCCCGTTTTTCTGTTCCACATAGCATTGATCATTCTTCTTATAGGCACGCCCTCTTGTAAATGTGATTTTCTCTCGTTCACAGTAAGCCAAGAGGTCCGCATTGATAAATTCACTACCATTGTCTGTATCCAGACCCAAGAGTGGGAAAGGCAATATCTTACGGACATAATCAATGCATTCAATGACAGCGTGGCGACTGCGGAACAAAAGAGGTAGGCATTCCACCCAACCGGTAGCGATGTCAGTTAGGACAAAGGTGTTGAGATAGGCTCCGTCAGTGCTGTGCCCACAATGGGCCACAAGATCTGCCTCAAAAAAGCCTGGTCCCGTTTCGTTCCAATCTGAGAACGTACGCAATATAATCTGCTTTTTGAGAAGAATACCAGACTTGGTTGTACTGACACCTTTTGGAGCTGACTTTCTAAAAGGATGCAAAATTCGGTCGATCGTTGCTGGACTTATAGAAAGTAACTGGGCTCTAACTTCCTCAGTAACCTCCAGGTGCCCATGACGTTCCATCACGGGCACAAGTTCTTCAAGAAAGGGAGCTAGCCTTTTAGAACTGATGAAATTGGCTGCCCCCCATAAAATCTGTAGCGCTTCCTGCACTTCAGCGCCATAAATACGCTGTCTCGGTCTCTGTATAGAAGCCACATGCGCCTGGACCGGCATGGTAAGCAGCCGGATGGCATATTTCCTGGCGTAGCCGCTTGAAGCAATAAACTCATTTAGAATGATCGATTTCTGTTTGTGTGTGGCCTCCCTATAGCGGGAAACCACTTGAACAAGCAACTCACGTCTGGATTGGAAACTCATTGTCAGCCTCACGATATCCCCCTTAGCTTTGTTATGAAATAGCGTTGGGAAATTATGGGTTACATTTCTCGTGAGGCAACTACTCTAAAAAGGTAAGATTTCAGGTGAGGCAATGCGGTAAGAATTACTGGTGAGGCAATACGACCGGGAAATATAGTTGACGTTCATCAGGTGCCATTAACCAGGTCCTGTCATTTTGTTTTCAATGACTGATCACTCATTATCAATCTAATGCATTCCTCAGATGCGTTCATCTACTTTGTGCATAAGCAGACTTGCCAGAGCAATGAGGTGTAACGCCTTCGTGCTATCAGGATTTAGATTCCCGTGAGCCTTAGGATTTCGGATGCCAGTCATCGATCCGGCCATGATTTGCATGTACCCTTGCTGGATATTTCGATCCGTGTCTGTGACCAGTTGGGTTAGGCGAATGATCGGGTTCTGAGGTGAAAAAGCAGTTGTCATAAGACTTGCGCCGTCAAGTTCTCTTCCTTCGGTGTCTCGAACGATTCGCTTGACGGCGTCGTTCACTTCCTTGAAAGACGCCTCGACAGCATCACCAAAGAATCCAGCTTCAAACCTTGGTCGGGCCAGCGTACAAATCCTTGGATGCACAAACTCCCAGAACCATTGGGTGGGACTCGGAGTGCGTTCAACATCAGTATTGGCGAGAAGTCGTCGTACTTCCGGTATGACAAAGCTCTGGATGGTTGCAAGCGATTCGATTGCATTGCCTTGGAGTGGAGTCATGTCCTGCATAGACGTGACAAGTTCTGACCACCCTAGTACTTGGCAGAACGCTCGAAGGCTGTTGATTTTTCCTGTCAGCACGTTGTCAATGACCGCCTGCGGCTCAGCATCGTCGTAGTATTCATTTAATCCAATCTCGATATTTGCAAGATCATCGAGAACAGCGATCAAGGCCTCAGTACGTGTTTGGGGCATTAAGTCACTCCTGATTTGTTCAACGGTAGTGAGGTGCAGCGGCGGAGCGAAGCCGAGACCGACTGCCGCCGATTGTTGGCAAACTCAGCTATTGAAGGGTATATCATTTACGTCTCATTTGGATGTAACAGTCTAAGCAAATCACGACCAGACAACCTAAGAGAAGCCATGTTCCAGTATTTGTACTGCTCAGAACTTTTATCATTCTGTCAGCATTGACGTCACAATTTAAATACTTTATTAATGGGTACGTAGTTGCGAGGCACAATGAATAGAGTACTATCGCTATAATTGCACGTTTGAAGTATTCATGGGCCATTACCATGTAATCGACTTTCAGGTTAACAACGTCTTGATTTTTGATGGTAAAGTTAATCACCTTCACAATTAATTGATTGCGATACTCCCCACTGTTATTTATGTTAATTATGTCCTTGTAGCTCAAGCTGTGGTAGCCTTGCCGCTCCAGTGCCTTTATCGCGAACCATACCGCGCGTGCCATGTAGATCACAATGCACACTAGCAATATCAAAAGTAGATACACAACAGATGCGAGTTCTTTATTAACACCAAGAACTAGGTCTTTTGTTACTGATAAAAGTATTGCAGTAGTAAATCCTATTGCACTGATGAAAATTGTAGATTTAGATTCGACGCTTCTCTTTCTGTCGGCCTCATCTTCGTAATATTTCATTGCAAGGTCGTAACACTTGTCGAGGTCTTCGCATGAAAGTTTCACATCTTCAAGAGAGACGGTTGACGGTTGTCTCTCTTCAAGCGGCTCTAGCAAGGGCCAAAAAAATTCCCTAAAATTTTTGAGTTCGTCTTTAAGAGTCATGATTGTGCCTGGTTGATTAGCAGATTTGAGATGGTACCTGAGATATCATAGTTCAGTCTGTATTGAATCCAGCCCCACTGGCCATTTGGGTTTATCTCAAGGAAAATGTAGTTTCCTTTTTTGTCCAAAATAAAATCTAATGCTCCGAACTGAAGACCGAGGTACCTAGTCAGCTTAATACATGCGTCATTTAGCTCTGGGCCTAGCTCGATCGCCTCATATTTCAAGTTAATATTCTCACCTTTACGCCAGTCAATTCGTGTATCTTCTGTTGCTTGAGAGTGTATTTTTGCAGAAAAAACTGATGAACCCACAACGGTTACCCGCACATCTGCGATTTTGATGATGTGTTCTTGTAGATAAGTAGGGCATTCTCTGACACGCTCCAACGCAGATATATCGTCATTTGTTATCAGTGTGGTAAATATGACTTTGGGATTGACGTCATCGCTTACGAACCCCGTCTTGATTGGCTTTAATATGCATTCCCCGTATGCCCTAAGAAACTCGATGGCTCTGTCGCGATTGTTGGTTACAGTACTTCTCGGTGTAACTAGGCCAAAGCGACCTGCTATCAGCTGTTGATACATCTTGTTTTCAGCTTGCCTGATCGCAAAGACCTTGCTGACCCAAAACTTGTCATCTAGATACTTGTAGATGCCCTCAAGGGTGCTCGCCGTTTCATTGACGACAAATTGCTGTTCACCTGGTACGAGGTCAGCTGGAGGGCTTGGAATCTTTGGACGCCTGTAATACACACTTCTTACGGTGGACAAATCGATCGGTGTGACCTTGCCTTCATCGAAAAGAATCAACCTCTTAAATTGAGGTTCAAACGACATGCTGACGTTATTGCCAAGATCTTCGGTGTTAAATCTATAATACTCAGCGCCCGAAGAGTTCAACTTATCGACTACTAGGTCGGTTGTTACATCTTCTTTGCTTGTGATTAACAGAATCATGCGTCGTCACTTTCTCGTTCTATTTTTGTTTTCGTGAGAAATTCCAGCATATTGCGGAAGCCATCCTCATCTTTTTCTCTCTCTACAAAGGTTTTAGTCATGTACTCCGCTAGGTGATAGCCCTTATCATCATCCCCTTCTCGCTGAATCGCCGTTTTAGTGGTAAATTCAAGGGCGTCATCATCACGTTCCCTATTAACTTCTGTTTTTGTAGCCAATTCCAAGCCGGCAATCTCGCGTTCACCAACATCATCACGTTCTCTGACCACATCCGTTTTTGTTGCAAATTCAATGCTACAGCCTGCGAAATCTATGAATTTTGCCCTACCATTTTCGGTTGCCACGACGTTCATGTTTAGGGTTTCGTCATAAAAGTAGCTAACCCCTTCATCCTTACGCTGAGGAACTGCATAATTCAGTATTGGCGGTTTCATCGTCTTTTTCTCCTTTTTTGATTTGGTTGCCAACGCTGAGAGCACAGCGGGTTCACCCCTGTTGCGCTTGGTTGAAAATTTCTCTGCGCTAACTGCCTATGACTCATCACCAGATTTGTCTTCAAGCGGTGGCCCGCCTGGAATGCATGATGGTTCAGGCTCTTGGAACAGTTCAGCAGTCTGCCATCTGCCATACAGGCTAAAGGCAAGTGTCTGCACGGTCCAAATAAACCGTTGCCGGGGCGTGTCATTAAAACCAAGTGCAGCGACAAGTTCAGGAACCATTTCCCCATACTTTAATTCTTGGCATCTATCAGCAATTTTGGGAGTTATGAAAGATATTTGGTTAGGGATATGAGCAAATTCGTTTCTGATGCGCCTGCACAGCTCAAGATCATGGAACTCATCATCATCGATAAAACCAATAGCTTTAGCGATTTGTGTCTTTGCAGCAAAAGTGTCTAAATGCCTTTGAAGCATAATCTTAGCATCACGCAGCCGCTCTCTAAGACCACTTTCTAGCAGGTCGTCAAGGTATGCAACACCAACAATCGCAAGTGAGCGATCCGGTTCATGCGGAAGATCGCCCAAAACTCCCTGTAGCCAGTCCGTTTCATTCATAGTTTCTTTTCCAACCACTAAATGATGATCCCCTGCCCATCTACCCTTTTTTCACAAATTCTATTCTCACCAATTCAAATGTTGACGCAGCTATTTGTTAATCAAAGCATATTACATAAGCCTAATATGCCGAATTGGCTGTTGAGCGGTTTACGATTAACATACAATTTCGTGCTTTTTTGGTGTCTCAAGACCTGGCAGAATATACTTCCGTTCATGAAATTAGTCAAAGGGGATTTCCATGCTGATACTTCCAAACGTCGTTTTCGATAGGCATGCTGATCACCTCGATAATAGAAAGGTGCCGTCGGACAGGATTGCCGAATACAAGAATTGACTGCGCTATTACCTCGATTTCTGTGACAAATATCCTGTTCCTTATTGGTGGGCGGAACGTGTTCGGCTGTTCTGCGGAAAGCTGAAGGAGAAAAAAATAGACTGAGTAACAAAGGGAGCGGGCCGCACATGCGGTATGGTGGCTTCTTGTTAACCATTATCATGATGACTTAATAGGCCACAATTATTTGCTAACTCCATACTGAAGGGCTTTCGCCTTGAACAACTATATCGCAGACAAGGGAGGAAGGGAGGGGCACGTAAATACTACTCTGCGTTAAACACAGCTTTAATGCGATGTTGTGTTTCGGTAGTCAGCACTGACCGATTAATGATCTGCATTTAAAGAATGTTGACGTATTACAAGGTTTGTCCAGGGTGTATCGGTCTGGTCTCAGTTGCGATAGGGTAAGCGAGCTATTAAGCCTGTCAAAACAGAAGTCCACCCACTCCGACACTTTTTCTCTCCAGTGTCAGATATTTTCAGTGCATCCTGGAAATAATTTTTGGCATGTTTTCTTGAAGTTGCTTGACATGAACCGAGGTGGCTCCAGCCACGAAACACAAGGGCATTTTCACGACATTTCAAGTCATTAGCCACAACATACAACCCTCCAATGGCACGAATAATAATTATCATAAAAAAACCGATAACCATTGCATCCAATCCAAATGTAATTGCGAGAAACTGGGAAATGCCGAAACTAATGCCGATTGGGATAATGATCAAACCTAATGCCCGGTATATGCCGTAACGCCAGATCAGGACAGGTAAGCTCAAGTAAAATAAACCCACATACGTTAGAGCCATCAGCCAGCAGAACGGTGATGGATTGCGCAAAGCAATTCGTTTGCTTGATCGTTCCATAACATCGTACGATACACAATTAGCCTGAATCTTCTTTGGGGAGCGTCGAAAAAAACCAGAGGAGAATAAAAACTAAAGCACTAGTACCACCAGTTACACTGAAAAATATCAAGAATCCTTGAATGGCGCCTCCCATATCAGCCTCCCCTGCCCAACTGTATTGGGAATGACCTATCAGCTTTTCGGGAGGGTTCCTATTTCTTGTTGGATATTGTTCGGCTTTTTAAACAAATATCTTCGTCCATTTCCCCTCTAACTTAGCACCTTACTGTACCAGTCCGTAAGTATTTGGTTATCGTCAGAAATCGTGTTCATATTTGTCATTAACTGATCAATTTTTTCAGGAAGTGTGCTTTCATTTGAGTCTAAAGAATGCTCGCTGTCCGGCAGTATCTGAGAGATATCTTCGAAAACGAAAGGTTGTGTTGAGAGCGTAGAAGCATTGTCCACCAATATGATGCGGGTCTCTGCACGATCTATAAACTCTGCCAGATGAATATTCCCTAGGCACATTTCATTGATCAATTGATTAAATGCATTCGCATCAACATTCAGCAGACCCCTCATGGATAAATTGTGTTTTTTGGCAAGCGACCTACCCAACTTGAAAGAGACAAACCCGGCGAGCACGCCATAGCCGAATGCGGGTGACAACGTCAAAAACGAACCGACCGCCCCACCACGCAATCCATTAATTGATGCCTCGCTGAGTGATCCATCTGCAAGTCCATAGGCCAAACCAAATCCTATGAGCGCGGATGTGCCTGCGCTACCGAAAAAATCCAAAGGATCAACGTAGACCGAAACCGTATGATAAACGGAAAATACACCTGCAAGGATATTTTCTATCGCACTAAACGCAATTGGTAAACTTGCTGTATTTAAAGCAACCGCTAGCTCAACACCTCCTTCAACAAAGGTATCAAAGAAAGTCTCGGCATTCATTATGAGAGAACCCTGGAATGCCTGTATGAGATCCAATGATCCCTCAGGAATTGCGAGAAGCCCAAAACACCCATCTGCCCAGTGGATATTCAGCCATCCTTTCGGAATACCTGCTTCAACGAGCCAACGCCCAAGACCATTACCAGATAGTCCGGGAATAGGAATGCCAGCCTTGGTCGGGAAGTCTGTCAGGATAATATGACCAGCATGCTTTATGGCATCGAGCGGCCCGCCATTCATCAAAGTTCTCGGCACATCTATCAACAAATCATGTCCACCCATCCATCGATGTCCATACCCCTTAATGAAATCGGCATCTGGGCAGTGTGCCAGCATAGGGAACTTACTATCGACGTAATTCCGTATAAAATCGGCAGGCAACTTCATATATGCCATTTGACCCGGAACAATGATGGCTGTTCCGCCCATCAGGAGAGATTCTGTTGTATCCATTTTGTCCAGTCCTTAGAGTTATAGTTTATGGGGGATGACTACTTGGCACAGTCAGCAACTGTTGAAGCGGCTTGATCTACGGCATGGGAAAGCTCGGTTTCGTATTGTGGCCAGATAGCATCAACAGCTCGCACAGTAGAGCTTTTCAAAACTCGTAAAAATCGTTCTGTGTCGGTTTGATGGTTACTGGTTGAAGCAAAATATCCAGCAATGGCTGCGAGTGAAAGACCTGCAACACCCCAACCGATTGGCCCGGCAACTGAACTTCCAACTATCACGGTAGCAACGGAAGCGATGATACTTGCCCCCCACCCGAGAGCTGAACCGATAGCACCTATAACGATACCAATGCCTGCTGTCCCACCAGCGATACCAATGGCCGCCTTTATTTTGTTCTCTTTATCTTTTGCTGATGGTGCAAGGATCGTCTCACTCAACAGGCAGGCCGCTTCCACTTGTGGTGGGATAACGGTCAGCAAACTTTTAAAAATTCCACGTACTTTTGCGGTCATTATCTGCGCATCAATATACGAAAGATACGCTTCAGATTCCTTCTTAGGAACCATAATTTCTGAAAACTTGACATCAATTGTACTTGTCAGCGCAGATTGAAATTTTTCTCGATTGGTTTGTGATACTGTTTTTTCAGTTGGCACCTCATTCTCAAAAGTTTTGGCCAGTTCTTCCACTGCAGCAGCATCTTTTGCCTTGGCAGACTGCATTTTTTTTTGGGCTAACGTTACTACCTCGTTGACTTTATCAGTGGCATATTTTTTCGATCTGGATAGTGCAATTTTAAAGTCCTCAAAATCAATTTTTCCGTCCCCATTCAAATCGCCGATATCCTCCCTGGTTTGGGTTTGTGTTACATCTGGACTTGCGTTTGATATTGAGAGTGGCGCTCCACAGTTACTGCAAAAAAATGCTGGACTTGGAATATCCTTGCCACATTTACTACAATTTATCATAGACATTTTGAAACTCCTTTTGTTGTTTAGTAAAATACACCTATTAATATATGATTCCTTACTTATTTCACCAATCTCATTCCCTCAGTGCTTTCCCACAATTAGTACAAAAAAACGGTGTTCCTTCATATTGCTTCCCACAATGATCACAGTGTTTTGGTTTCTCTACAGTTGATATTTCCAGGACTCTTTTTGGTCTAAAAATAAACCAGAGCGGTAGAAAGATAACTAATAAAAAAAGTGTCCCTAAAAACCAGCCAAAGGCCACACCATGGCTTTTCCCTCTTGACTTGGCATCAAAAAATACCCAGGTGGCGATGATGATCGCTATCAACAGCCCTATGAGTTTCATAATATTTCGCCTCCTTTAAAAGTTTCTTGTCCAACATTAACTACCAGCACGCTCCAAATAACTCCGTAAATCTTTCTCCATCTCCGCCTGCAACCCCTCAGGACTGATGATGCGGATATGGGGAATCCAGTAACGAACGATGGGCAACACCTGGTTCAGCGTGACCAACCTTGGCCGAGACGATGAGGCCACCGTCTTCCAGTTCCTTTTCGATGACCTGATTGGCAATCAACTTGCGGCGCTTGAAGTAACCGGCAATCTCGCGGGCAATCTTGAAGACGATCTCCTTCTTCTCCTCGCCCAGCCAGATGCCGTCTTCCTCTTTCAGCATCTTGTCGATCTCCGGATCGTGGGCAAAGCGGGTATCAAGCTGGCTCAACCGTTCGATCTTGGCAAAGGAGAAGGTCTTGAGCTTGTCGCCGTCGCGCGCAACGAGATACCAGATCCCCTTGTGATTGATCAGCTTGAATGGTGCGACAGCATTGTAGGATTTGCTCCCTTCGTCCTTTACGTAATCAAAGGAGATATGGCAGCGGGCAACAATGGCCCGCTCCAACTCGCGGAAAACATCTTCCTTGCCAGCGAGATCTTCGTAGTTGTGGCCTTTGACCAGAAGCGCCGACTGGATACGGCTATCGAATATGTCACTCAGGAAGTCGTCAGAAAGAGACGGGAACAAGCCCCGTACACCGGCCAGACTGGCGAATCGCTCAATGTCGCGGGTGCTAAGTTTGCCAAGAAAGGCAGGATCGAGGTGATAACGACCATCAGTTTTTTGTAAAGGAAGGTATGCGAACCTCAAGTTGAGGTCACGCTGGATGGTTCGAAGATTGACGCCGAACTCATCGGCCAGCGCCAAAGGATTGAGTTTCTCCCCCTGGTTCAACTTGACCAGAATCTGTGCGAGTCGATAAACGAGGGTGTCGTGGTTGCCGGTCGTCATATCTATACCTTAAAGATAAGCTGTGTAGTAGTCTCGTGAGAATTTATCAGAAACATTTTGACTCCCCATGGGCAGATAGAGCACAAAAATCTCTGAAGTGCTGCCAGTATGCACTGGATATATGACAGGTGGTGTCGTTTTATTTGGGGGAAACGATATTTTATTGTGACAAGGGAATATTTGTCTTGCTGGCCAGCATTAATACGGGTGCTTTCGCCCCCCCGCGCCCCTGCCTGACCTCGTAAGAAGAATAGTTGTGGAACGGTTCGTTTAGTTGCCTGTCGGCTCTTCTGGTGCCCGCCTGCATGTTGCCATAATCTTCTTTACTCGGTCATGCACGTTGTCACTGACTGGCTCACCCTCGTGGAATTCAAAATACCCCGACAGTGACCACTTGTATAACTATTTCCGGATTGTTCCCCAGTACTGCGAATATCCGCTCTTGGTCAGCGGGCGGTTGTGGTTCGCCTTCGGGGTAAACGGAAACTGTGAAATACTTTCCGTCTTCCTCCACCATCGCCCACGGGCTTCTGTTTTCAACTGCTATCACGCGTATCATATAGACTTCTCCTTACTGTACACTATCCAATGAAGCACACTAAGCCGACCCCGACGAAAAGGACAGCAATCGATGTTATTGTGAGTCTGATTAACAGGCAGAACAGTATTTCGCCTGACCTGCTTACATTTCCTGCCCTCCTTCAAGATCTTTAAACCACTAACAAGTTAGTAACAAGATGTAATAACAACAGTTTTATAAATGGTTACAAGGCAAGGTTGTTTGCCGATAGTGAAACATTTTTCGATGACACCTGTAGCTTTTCAGATACTGGACAAAAAGCAAGTACATATAGTACTGCGTACTATTACAGTACTGGAGCTTGAAAAACCCGTAAAAAAGGCTGTTTGGACAAAAAACAAGTATATAATAAACTGCGTTTAATACCGTGGACACGGCTTTCTTCTTATTACCTTGAGTCAGTCCTTACGAATATTCCAAAAACCTGAGAGAGTTCATGACGAATTCCTCTTGTAACTTTTCAAAAAGCGGTTCAATGGCATAATCATCGACTGTATTGATCTTATCGAGAGATAATTCGAAGTCATTGCTATAAGGCCTGAGACTTATAAAGTATTCTTCATACCGCATTGTTATTTATGTCTACGTAATTGGACTATTACACTTCAATAGTTAATAGTAATTTGTTTATTTACAAGATCTTTAATAGTTTGTTAGCAATATGCAGTTATCTAGTTACATAAGTAGCGAGCATGTATTTATTTGTTATGTTTTGTCATTCCTTATTTATATTTAGTCAATGTTAAAATTACTTGTGTCATTATTATATGTATTGTATAATGTTTATGTATTTGTGTCATGTTGATATATAGATAATAGTTTATTTACAATCATAAGTATCATAAGGAGGAGCAATGATCTCTGAGAGTACTAGGCACCATCATTATTACAGCATTTTTGCAACACTATCAGAGTTTCTTCTAGCATTTTGCACTTCATGTGCTCGCAACATTTCACTTCACTTCCGTCGCCTATTCAATTGCAGCTGTACTACTTTTGCATTTATACAGCTGTAACGGCAGCCTATCTTCGATATTCAGTTATAGCCATCAAAGTATCAAATCGAAATTAGTCAGATAAAGATCTCTCAATTCTCAGGAAAGATAGTTAAACAACGAACTAGCAACTAATCAGACAAAATAATCTAAAATGTCTGATTTTACGATGAGTTAGTCTTGATAACTGTCTAATTTTGGTATTGTCAGCAAGAAAATCAGACAAAACAATGCCAAAATCAGACAAAAAATTATTTTGTCTGATTTGCCAATTCCGACAGGAGTCATTAGGTCAATCTTCGGATGAAGGAGGTTCTTTGATATGCTGCCAATACCAATTGGATCCAGAGCACTTGCCCGGACGTTTTGCAAGCTTCCGAAGTATTACAAATTTGATGAGGTACAACGCATTCTGTCGGATCAGTTGAAGCGTGAGCACTATGAAACGTGGTTCCTGTGCAGTTTCATATGGAACACAGGAGTCCGTGTGTCGGAAGCGCTATCGACCCTTTATCAGGACGTTGATTTTATGGCGAGAACAATCCGAGTAGTGACATTGAAACGAAAAGGGCATGAACGGGTAATTCCGATTCAGCCTGATTTCCTATTAGAAATAAAGCTCTTTCAGCAATTTCAATCCGAGAAAGTGACAACGAAAAAGCGGGATTTACGCAGAATCTTCAATATCAATCGCTCCACCGCTCATGAGCACATCAAGAATGCATGTCGGCTTGCTGGTTACAGTGATGGTAGAGAACACCCCCATACATTTCGCCATAGCTATGCGATCAACTGTTTGCTTCACCGCGTACCACTTACAACATTGCAGCGATGGCTTGGCCACGCGAATATCACTAACACACTTGTATATACGGCATTGGCCGGAAATGAAGATCACGTGCTACTCCATGAAGTTGACTTCGGCACATCTTTCACTCCAGAAATAGTAAAGAGGTAAAATATGACAATAAATAACAAAGTTGGCACGCGAAAGCGAAAGGTGAATTCAGAGTTACAGAACCCAGTATGTGGCGTTTCTTACGACGATATGAAAACGTTCTTGAGGAATTTCGGAAAATCGCGACTGGAGCTTCTTAATTATTTGCGACGTTGCGGACCATCTTCCGTCGAAGAAATAGCAACACGGCTTCATCAAAGAAAGGAGAGTGTCGTCTACGACTTGACTGACCTTATTGCAGACAACTGGGTAGGAATAGGCCCCAATGGTCTCTGTCATGTAGCTTGGAAGGCAATCAATGCCGAAGTGCAACACAAAAATCGTTGTCCTGCCCAAAATGTTCGTAACTTGGCCGATTGGCACTTAATTCTTGCATCAAGAAAATTCGACTGGCTCAAGGTGAAAATCAAATTGAGGGTAATTGAAAAAGGGGCTCATACATTTTCATGCTCATTGCTACCGACTTACAAGTGAATAATAGGCATAGTAACCTTCTCAATGGTTCTCAAGACGACAGACCAATTTTTCGAGGGCTAATTCTTAGTAGGTGTAGATCTTGGAAAAACTAATTAACCGAGCTACTCCCCTGCCAGACAAATAATAACAAAATATCAAGTCTACTTAATAAGCCAATACCCCGCATTTGTAAGAGCTTTTTGAACAGCTCTCTCTTGACCAAAAGAAGCACCATTTTGCTTTGCGAAGCTAACGGCTAGATCTCTTACCGTTCTGATCCCCTGTTTATCCGAGGGGTCAGGTAATTGCCATTTGTTTGCCACTCCACTTTCAAAACTCACATGCAAAAAATTGCCACGGACTTCGGTTGCCATTCTAATAGTTGCATAATGATGCCTGACCTTACGAGCTGGCCGCGGCTGGCTAACTCCAATTGGAAATTCAATGGCTGGAGGCTCAATGTTGTCTATTTCAAGTATTCTTTCAAGCACATCGTTTGCAGTATCACCAAATTTCCCATGTTCAACAATAACATTCCAGACATTTTCAGAAATTTGAATTGTTCTCATGAGTCCTCCTGTCTATCGATTATTGGGCCCGAAACCAATCAGTTAACTTTCGTTTTATTTTTACACGCTGGGTAGGCAGTACAACCATAAAATTCGCCATACCTGCCACTTCTAAGCTTCATTGGAGAGCCACACAAATCACACATGGGGGCCTCTTCAGTTTGCTGTCCAGACGTTTTTTGCTGTCGCCGAGGTTTATCAAAGCTTTCTGTCCACGAGCAATCTTCACATTCCCAATAAGGACCAAACCTCCCCTTACGATAAGATGACCGAGAACCACAGACTGAACAGCGAGGATTTTCACCCCTTGTTGAGATCCCCTCAGCTGCATCGGGCTTCAAACCTCGATTAAGGGACATGAAAGCTGAAACCTGAAGCGAAAGATCCCTTCCCTGGATTCGTGCCATCATCTCATCGGTGCGGGCGGTGTGCGACAAGGGGTTCAATGAGCCAAACCAGACAATTTCATCGTCAATAATGACAACCTTTTCGTGGATTTCCCCTCGCGTATCCACAACACAACCAAAATACTCTAACGCATCAAGTGCAGCCTTTCCATGTTCAATGGGTATGCTTCCATTGTTTTTCGGCGGCCTGGTCACACAACGAATAGCAACACCTTCTGATTTCTTATGTCGGAAGAGCATCTCATATGCAGCAACTCTTTGCTCGGTTACAAAGCCGGAAAAAATTGCAATCCCCTTTTTTGCTTGTTCGAGATCTGCCATACAAACTTGTTCAAAGTCACGTTGATTGAAAAGTCCGGTTTTTTCAGCTTCAGGTGACAAATTAAATGGTCTGCCGAGGCGGCGCAAATCCTCTGCAATTGGATACATCGCTAGAACATCGCGGACATCAACCACTTTCCCGAGATCTTGCATCTCAGACAAAATATCACGAAGAATTGCGTAGCCAGGTAGCTTCTGATCGAGGTAAGCTAGATTGGCAAAGACTATGAGATTGTTCTTCGCCCTGCTTACTGCGACATTGAAGAGCATCGCACCAGAATCATCAACATGATCAGCATCAAGAAATATTCCTGCTCGTGGTTCTCCATGGCTGTCGGGAATGTCCAAAACTATAATGTCCTTTTCGTCGCCTTGGAAACGGTGCACAGTCCCGGCCTCAATCTTTGAGTTAAGATCAGACCCTGCCAGTATACGTTGCAACACTTTGGATTGGGCAGCATAGGGTGTGCATACTCCAAGTCGGGAAGCATCTTGAAGATAACCGTTGGAGTCCAAGAAGCGACACAGATTACGCACAGCCAGGGCGTTCATTAGGTTATAGCGTGAATTGAACAGATCGCGATTCACAAAAGGCCATATGGGTGAAGTGTCAACGATAGTGAGTGGTCCGTCGAAAGGCTGAGGTAGATGTATTTCAGACTTGGCTCGACTGGAGGCTGTGTGTAATTCGCCTTTGTACATGCGCGACGAAATTAAACGGCAGATCTGGTCATCCATTCGGTATTGCTCTTTGAGCATGACAAGGCGCTTTCTATGCTGCGCTTTCATTGAAGCAATTTTTGTCGAACGGAACACATCACCGCCAACCGTCTCAAAAATTGATTTTTGCTCCGTCTGGACAATTGGTGCCAACTGTCTGAAATCGCCTGATATCACGACTTTTTCTTTCGCTAACCCAGCAGCGTTGAAGAGGGCTGGAAGCATTACCATGGATGCTTCATCGACTATCACCACATCAAATTCGCTAAAGAGTTGTGAACTGAGATATGCCTTGGTAACCGTAGCTCCAACAATGCGCGCACGATCCATAATGGACTTTCTAATGTCATCGAGTTGCTTGTTAATATCTGAAATTTCCTCTATGAGCGGTCTTTTCTTTTCCTCAGCTTCCTCAAGTTGGCGTTCAATCTCCTCTTCGGTCAATTCCAGAAACAGCCTGTTCAGCTGGATTGATCGCCGTGTCGATTTCACCCAAACGCGCTTTTAGGTCACGAATTTTATCTTCGATTGTTTCAAGCTGTTTTTCTTTCGCCAGCAGATCGACTCCAGCCTTTTGCAGATCCTTTTCGATGCGCTCAATCGAGCGAAGAAATGCACGTTTTATGGCGCCTGCAAGTTGAACCTTTTGTTTTTCAGCCTGCAAGTCTTCGATTCGCTTTTCCAAAGAAAGCTTACGTTCAAGGTCTGTATTTCGTTTTTTTTGATTTTGTTGAAAAATTTCGGAAACGCTCTCTCTTTCGGCAATAAGACCATCCAGTAGGGCAAAAGCTTTCATCAATCTATTGGCGCGAGACATAGAAGAATTTATCCGTTCAAGCTGGATTTCAAGCTCTTCTTTTCGTGCAAGTAACGCCCGAGATTTTCGCTCAACAATCCCGTCAATGGTGACGTATTCCTTCCATTTCTCAAGCAGCTGTTTATTGGCAATCTGCCCAACTCGAACGACCTGTCCTTCTTGAATTGCTGGATGCGTTATTTTGAATTTATCACATATTTTCAGGAGAACTTGATCCACTGCTTGGTTTGTGTTGGAACAGAGGAGGATACGTTTATTCCCTTCAATAAGGGCAAGGCAGAGAGCACCCAAAGTTTTTGTTTTCCCGGTACCGGGGGGGCCCCACAGATAAAATATCTCATTTGCTAGGATCTTTGCGACGGCCTCTTTCTGGCAGGAATTTAGATCGGATACAAACTCATTCGGCACAAAAGCCGGTGCAAGCTCATTGCCGGTATTAAAAATAACGGCTTCAGCAAGCTTGGCATTGAAGGTAACGGCATCCCCTTTCGCTATTTTTTCCAGGCGGACACGAAGAGCCTCTAACATGGCAGTATTGTCAATCCTTAGAATGCAAACGGCAATCCGGGGGCCAAAATCATCTAGCAAAGAGATGACGATCTGTTTTCCCAAAAAAGCGATAATACGACCTTCAGACTGCATGCCTCCTATTACAGCTACTACCGCTGCGCCTTCGAAAAGCTCAGCGTCTTCATTGTAGGGAAACTGATAACCGTTTTCCTTGCCATCCAGTTGCATCCGTACACCATCTTCGAGTATGACTTGCTTGTAGGCGGTTTTTTTACGCCGCATTTCAGCAACAAGTTCTCTGACAGCAGCTTCATATCGAACAACCAGCGGGGCATCCTTGCTGACATCAAGTTTGACCTCGTCTTTGAGGTCGAAGCTTCGCTTAGCCGGCACACCGGCAATCTTTCCAGGCTTCCGCATTTTCCCCATACGTGGTTCGCGTAATGGCTCTTCATTGGGCTCCCTTTTACCCGAATTATTCGCCTTTTCTTTTGCCTTTGATTCAGTCGCTCCCTCTGGGCATGTTGCAGTTTTTTTTGTTTCTTTTTGAGAGGAATATTTATCGCCGAATAGGTCTTCCTGTTCAGGTTTTTGCGGCTGCGATTGCCGGGATTCCTGCTTCTTCCGGTCATCTTTTGGCGGTACTCCAGTTTTCGTGTTACCAGTATCATTATTAAAACCTGCAATACTTCTTTCAATTTTGGAGCGTAATGCCTTCATTTTTGGTGTTGAACGGTGTTGTAACTCGACAAGAACCAGCCCAAGTAGCTCCAAGTCGCTCTGATTATCATCAATAAGCTGCTGAAGCTGTTCACCTTTGAAGTTGAAGTATGGCCTGTTCTGCATCAATTGATTTCCTTCTTTAAAGAATCACATGACGTTACTGCTGTCAGAGGAACATTCGTACGCTTTATAACGTACCGCTGTCTAAGCATATCGCCTATTCCGGAACAAATTTACCATTCGCTGTCATCTTCTGTTTTTCTTACCCATATCCACCCCTCTTTGCGGGCAAGCTCCTTATTGGTCGGCTGATGGACAGATCCCTGTATAAAATGCAAACCAGCAAGACTGCAGATGACAGCGTCAAGAGCATCGGCGTTCCGAAGGGGCAGTTCTGTCGATACCTCAAAAGATAATTCCTCAGTTTCTTTGAGACTATCGATGATGTTTTGGCGGGCTTGACTGTCAGGCGTCATTTTATATCCAGAGTCAGGAAGTAAATAAGATCGTAGGGTCGCAGCTGGGTAAACCTCGATAGCTGCGACACCAGAGAAATCAGTGTCCCAGGCAAGCGGAACTGGGTACCCAATGGCTTCTGATAAATACGCGAGTAGTTTCAATGCCGAATGGGCAGTACGTGCAATACGGTCGGCTCCTACATCGAGGGACTGTTTATTGAACTTCTCCCGGATGAATCGGTCGGTTTTTCGACGGAAGAGATTGTCAGCTGTTGGCAACAAAGGTTCTCCTGCCTTATGTGCGGCCAACGCTTTCCCCATTGATTCGGGCCAACCGAGAGGTGCATCAAACGCCAGCAACAGTTGGTTGCAGCAGTGGCTTTCTTCTTTGACAATTGATGCAATTGACTCGTTGCTCAATCCTATGGCAACATTTGTAATCAGGCATGAATTACCATTGAAACGGCCTATGGCAACACCCCGTTTTGGGGGGACTGTCGCACAGTCGATACCTAAAACAGCTTTCATAATAACGGGTCCTATTTTCACATATACGTTGCGCACCTAAATTCCCGGTGCATGTAATATCTTCTCAAACGGAATAATCCGAACCGTGCTAACTGGAAAACTATACTTTCGATGGTTCACGTTTTGAAATGACAGACTTATAGTGATCTTATCCTTCAGCAATATTTCTCGAATGCCCAATTCCGGCTTCAATGAATTGAAACCGAAATCACCAGTCTTTGCTGAAGCACCGTCCTGCAAACCTGTCAGATTGATGCAAGCATCACGAAACAGCTGATCAACTGACATCAGTTTACCCAACCAGTCCATATCGCTTGAGCTAAGTGGCCCGATGCTCTGCTTTGCTTCGCTGATTACATCCTCATCACCATTGATCAGTTGAGCTGTTGCCACATAAAGACGATTAATATCGCAGCGTGCGTTTCGTTCATCCGGTGTTTCATTAAATGGTTTCTTGTCTGCCAAGGTAATGCCGCTATCCCATGCAAGCCAAATGATCAAACCTTTAATTCTTGCGAATTCATCATAGTTCGAAAGCTGAAAAGTACTTTCATAAGGGCAGATGATTGACTTGTCACCATCAAAAGTAACTTCAGCAATCTTGTCGAAAAGCTTACGACGCTCTTTTTGTGGAACTGCTGTTTCTCCAACAGCAATCCAAGGGACCTTTCCGTCAAAACCACGCAGAAGCCGAAGTGCCGACAGAATGCCGGCCATGATGACAACAAACTGCGCAAGCTCTACCCTGCCCCGCTTGAGTGCATCCAACTTATCGCAGGCCATTCCGACAAGACTTGCAACCTTGTGGTGACAAATGTCCAGAGGATTCCTGGCGGCAGAGATTTCTTGGTCCTTCTCAGCCTTAACGGGAGGCAGAATAATTTCATCCTCGTCATCAGCATCGACCTGCTCTTCTTCGGAACGCCCCATTGCATCACGATTTTCAAGTACATCATCCAATACAACCGGGCTCTCATCGCGCAGATTGTACAGCAGCACATCCAAGAGATATGCAAGGTCATCTGAACCTCGTAATCTCTGCTTCCTCAGATGTTCCTGTTCCACTACCTCGTCCAGTCCGATGGAAAGCTCTGCCCCTTCTTGTTGGGAGTCGGTCGGCTCATTACCTCTCCTCTGTGATGGTGCCGCTGTAGTACCCCTAGTAATGGCAACAGAGTCACTGATCCCGATTATTTCCTTTATACATTCAACGAAATGCTCAAGGTTGGGCATTCCCGTAGCAAGAGACGACAGTGCATCATTAAAACGGCGTTGGATGCTTGTTCTGGACAGGCCTTCAACCTGTTTTACGTACTGAACTAGCACGGTAAATTGCCTGTCGAGTATACTGAAGCGGAAGATCGAAGTCTGTGCGGGCAAATTTTCTGTAGAGAGAACATACTCGCTTCCAATCAGATGTGCCCGACGTTGAACAGTATTATCAAAACCAAAAATGATAATCTCACACTCTATGGCTCCAGGGAGGCTATTCCCTGGCACTTTGAACTTGATATCACTTTCTGAAGCCAAGGCAATGACCACCTGAGACGCCTCAGGAGTTTGATCAGAATGATCATCACGCTCCCAGTTTTTCTGAATCTGCAGCCATTCATATTCTTCCACTTGTGGCATCAATGCAATGGCAAGCAGTCCAAGTTTCTCAGCGGCATCTTTTGCATCCGCTCCTTTTCGGGCAATCATCATCTCGACATTTTGCGTCATCCCAGGGGCCAGCCATGCAGGATAGCTCGGATTGGCACTGCCGATCGCAAGTACCGTCTCTCCGTCATCTCGTTGAATCAATATCGATTTTGCATGCAGATAACCAGCTTGCTTGTCATCTTTCTCTGTAACAACACCAAGCATGGAGCAATTGACAAAAGAAACACCAGGCAGCTTTTTGTCCAATGATAACTGTACCGTTGCCGGATCGATGCCGACAACCAGTTCATTTGTTGAAAGTTCGTCACGAACTCTCTCAATAAATGCCAGCTTGGTATCAAAGAATGCACCGTTGACGGTAACTTGTCTTGTTGGCTCCGACCCTGCAAATTCAATGAACTGCCGCCATAGAGCTGGTGTCTTTGATCCTGCGGATAGAACTCGGCAATTATCTGGTAACGTTCCAACACTTTTCTGCAACCATGGGGCAAAATCTTGAACCTTCTTGACCATATCGATAATATGGCCAGGCAATACTTCTGACTGTGACTCTGCCCAGTCAAGGATAGACTGCCAGGCAGAACTTAGGAGTGCTACGCCTTCAGTGTCGTCTTCTCCTTTGCAGAGAATGACATTCGTCATCTCCCGATTGTAGCCGAAACCAGACAGCGTGAGGTTGTGGCTTCCGACCAGTAGTGTCCCCTTCTTTTTGCCAACCAGAAAAACGACTTTCGGATGAAACGCTCCGGCAACCTTTATGGGAGCCAGAGTGTAAAACCGACCTGCAGACCGGGGAGGATGGCGATCAACAGCCAGCGTTGCTTGTGAGGCATCCATCATCAATACATTGTGTCGAATACCGCTGCCCATCAAGTGACGCAGGACAACATCTTCGTAGAAGGGAAGATATGCATTGAACGTGGTGATGAGTGACGCTTCATAGCCGCCGCTTTTGATCTCATTGAGTATTGTTATCCGCTCACTCATCGGTAGCCTCCATGAACTGTCTACCGAAATCGGAGACCGTCCAGAAGGTGCCGTTTTTAACAAGTGCCCCAATGTCTTTCAAGATTCGCAGCGCCTGCTTGAAACGTGGAGAGGTAAAGACCGCATCTGGGACTGATATGATTTCAAGTCCCTTGTCTGATGGTCTGATACGGAATGTAGACTGCGATTGTCCGCGCAATTTGCGCAAAGCCACCATCAAATGCGTATGGATACCCCACGTTGTTGCCAGCCAGCCAACCCACTCTCGCGTAGTCAAATTTCCCCATATGCTGGTACTGTAATGATTGAATGTCTTTAGGTTGATCGGATATGCCTGGAGATAGTTCGGCGGGAAGACAAAGTCACTATAACCTTCTTTTATCTCTGGACGGCTTTGCAGTGCGATCAGGATCTTCATGCTCGCCAAGAGTATGGCTGATCGTTTAGATAAAGCATCCTCGCGACTCCCGCAGAGTGAAGCAATTCTTCCTGCAAGGTGAACTTCATGATTGTCGTTAGTCCAATCTTCCATAGTGGTGAGCCACGAACCGGAGGAGCCAATCAGAGAAGTAACTGAATCATTCAGAGACAAAACAGAATCGAGACTCTCAACTTCCGGCGACGCCAGAAACCAGCGAGCAAGGTCTTCCACAGAATGGAATTTTTCACCGGATTCTTCATAGGCATGGAGTATGACATAAAATATTCCCTGAACAGCCAGGGAGAGCAGCTCGTTTCGTTGATAAACAGCCCATTGCTGGCGGGTCTTTTCAAGGCGCTCAGGCAGCTGCCAATTTGACTTGTCTGGGAAAGCACCACTGTATGAACATCCTCGGAATGCTTCAATGTCTGTGGCCACTCCACATCGTGCTAGACCATCTGCCAGAGATAGAAACATTCTTAACGAACGACGTCTGGCAAGCGCGTCTTGGTTTGAAAACTGTCCATAACCAAAGAACAACTCCGAAAGTTTAGAGTGTTCTTCTGTACTAGCATTCAAAGCGCACGGGCAGAACGAATGCAGTTCGTCAAGCCGGTGAGCAGAAACGGTATCCTCGTCAAGGGTCTTAAAGAACAGCTCCCTTTTTACAGAGTGATCAACTGTCTGCGCCATCGCTCCGCCGACTTCTCTGATATTCTTGACGCCGGTCAGCAGATCGCCAGTCATCATTTTTAGTTCGCGGAACACACCGAGATAATACTGTCCGAGACCTCCCAGCTTGTTCTTGAAATATCGTGTTTTCCCCTCTCGGCAAGCAAAGTCCGATAGTTTTACTGAGTGACCATCGCGAATCCTGGAAACCGGCTCTGCCATGTTGCCACTGCCAACGGTTGCGGCTGCGTGGTCATCACGATCACCACCACAAATTTTAGCGTGTCGTTCAGCTATCAGAGTAAACAGGCAATCAGCTTTACGAAACAAATCAATAAAGTTGTCACCATAGTGATGTCCATTTTTTTCCAAAGCCCATACGACCCATGGATAAAAGCTGTAATAACGGGCACGATCAGTCGCGTTGGTGATACCGGGGAGCATTTTACCATAAAGGCTGATGCATGGGGCTTGAACGGCCAGATGGTCAAGGCCGCCGATGGCGTAGGGTGGTTTTACCCAAGAAGTAGAAATTTCCATAGTTCAATTACTCCATGGAGGTTTTCCATATATGCTTCTGCATCAAAGCAAGAAGCATTGCGGTATTGTTACATGTAGTTCGGACAGACTCGGCACTCATTTCAAGGTATTCTTGTGTGGAGGAGATTTTGGGGACGATCCGGTTTAATTGAGTCAAATTCAATTGCTCTATTGTCGAGCCATGAATAATCATGGACGCCTTCTGATACGATATATAGCCAAAGCCAATTCCGAGGCTTTTCATTCGCTTCCTGATAGATTTATCATCTTCATTCATGAGTGCAAAAAACGAAACGGCATTAGGCTTTACCCGCTCAGTAATAACTTGAATTTTCTGCAGCCAGACAATAAGCTCAGGTGTCTTTAACCACGTATCAAGCCTTCTTCGTTGATCTCTCAACTCCGCTTCCTGACGTGCTCTCCCTACTTTCAGGCAAACCGGGTCTGTTTCGATAGTTATCTCACCAAATAACTTTTCAAAAACCTCACGTTTTTGGGGATGGTATTTGATGTCTCTGGCGGGTGCTGGGTTCCAGACCATATCAAGGTTTGACCGATGCGAAATCTCAATCGTATGCTTCATGTCCTCAGAAAGTGCCCATGCTGTAAAGGCACATAGTCGATCAACTATAGTCTCTGACGACTTTCCTGCTACTTGTTTTAACGGCTGGCAAATCGTTAGAGCATGAAGAAATGTTTCCAATGCTATTCGCTCCAAAACCTCTACCATAAATGCCGAATTTCCTAAAAGTAAGGCACTCATGCCGTCCAGCTGAGAAATGCACTTGGTCCAAAGATTCATCCATGCAAGCCTTGCGGGCGTAACTTCCGTATCATTGATATTATTGAGAAGATTCAGTGTCTTTATTTGAGTAATGCGCAAATCCTTTTCGAATCCTTCTGCTTCATCTATAGCTTTTCGCCAATGCTGTTCAGAAAATTCGGGGATGACGAAGACATATTTATTCAACTCATATGATAGTTGAGTCACCGGTTTTTCTCCTCAAGATCAATGTTCCCCTTTGATTTGTTTGCTTGCATATGTAAACAAGGCCATCTCAACATCAGCACAAGTCCAAACGCCCTTCTCTCTCAACCCATGTTCGACGAATGCAGGTGGATGCGGGCAATTTGCGGGAAGAAGCGAACAAATTGTCTTTAGAATGCCAAGCCATTGGAAGTACCCCTTTGGCCAATTTTTCTGCCTTTCTGGTATGAACCATCCGTAGCCGTAATCCTTTACATGGAGGCCAATCCATTCATGTTTCTGGCTGGCAGGGTCCCCTCTCCCAAACACCCTGACACATCTTGTATCGATTGCTCCATAGATGCTGGGAGCGGCAAAACGAAGGGTCTTTGTGAAGTAGGTCGGGCCGATTCCGGTCTCAATATTTTCCCTGAGAAATTGTAAAGCTGCCAAAGGATTTGAGGCAGCATGAGGAACAAGAGTGTTTTCAGTTCCAAAGATGGTGTTTCTGGTGAGGACGACTGAATTGCCTTTTATTTTACCGGGGTTCCTCAGTTTGCCCCACCTTGCGATATCCTTTACGTCATCAAGAGTTATTCCATCATTGAAAAGATGTGACCTCAGTTGTCGCTCGATCTTCAGTATGTCAATAAATCCCGTTCCCCAAGAATCATCCCCCCAGCTGTAAGCACGGTACAGATCCCCGAGCCGGTTCTCACCGCAGAATTTTTTCAAGCTTAACTCAAGCTCTTCGGGTATAGGTTGTTCCACAATTCAAGCTCCCTATTCTCCACTCTATTGTGTCATCCGAAGAGACTCTGTTGAGCTTCTTTGGCAGCGTCATACTCCTCATACAGTTTTAGGATAGGCATTTTCTTCTTAACTATCTTTACAAACTCTGGATCGTTGAGCGTTTCGTAAGTGACCCCCTTAAAAATGAGAGAGACATCGATCTTCTTCAGGTTTGCTTCGGCAGACCCGAATTGTTCCGCAAGTTCACAATCCAATACTTGACGGATATCATCTTCGGAAGGATTTGATGGTAGGAATTTCTTCCACCGGTCAGGAGTTTGGGCAATTACAGCAGGAGCAAGAGCACTCACCAGTGAAGCCCGATTCTTGTCTATGGCCTGCTGAAGTTTAGCCTCAAGTTCCTTCTGGAATAACTCAATTTGCTTCTTCAGATTTTCTACTGCGGCTTCAAATTCGTCTTTTTTGCTCCTGAGAATGACATTCCCAAAGTTTGGGAGATTGATCAGAAAGTCCCTGGCAATCTTTTCCTTTTCATCAGTAATCTCTTTTCCTGATATTTTTGCATCTTCATCGTCGATTAACTGAAATGAACTATGCAACAGCTTCTTGGTTTTATCGTCCTTTGCCAAACCAAGCAGGTCACTGGGAATATTGACCTTCCTCTTGCCAATCTGATGGCCTCTCAACTCGAATTCTACAAACTCAATCTGTGAATTGAAGACTCGCACCTTTCTGGCAATATCGAACTTCATCGGAGGATTACGTGCCAAATCGTTGGTAGTCTCCAGTATTTTTTGAGGGCTGATTGAGTTGGTTCCAACGGTTGCGACTCCACCAGCTTCTGCAAGTCCCATATCTTTGGCTATGTCTGTAGGAACCAAGTTGAGTCTCACTGCATTCGGGCGCACTTTTGTATCTGAACCGCCCTCTATTAAAAGTGGTGTCGGAGCATAAAAAAGGGTCACGTCATCGGCAATAAGCAGAGCAATTCTGACTCCGGCCTGTTCATGAATGGCGCTGCCGACCTTTTTGGCTTGTTCATGTAATTTCTTGAGGGCATCAATGGTTCCAAAACCCATTCGACACACTTCTGGGTCAACATCGACAATGATATTGACAGCTTCAGGTTGCAACTGGTTCCATTTCATGCAGACCGCCGCTGCTACCTGGTCAGACATTCCAGGTGTCATAAAAACTAGACGTTGGTTGACACTCTCGATAATCTGGCAGAGATAAGCATCATCAACGGTGGTAATTGAAGTCGGTTCAGGCATCAGCGCCTCCTGGGGAAGTTTGGTAGATCAAGCCAAACAACTGGCAAATTGAATCGTTTTTCATCGTGGACGATATGAATGGGACAATAACGCCAGTCGAGATTGGGGGATGTTGGGAGCAGGTTGTTCAGGTCAATGCCGTCAAGGTGCTCATTTCTGAATCCGGGGATATTTTCGATGTATGACCTACAAAGCCAAAAACAGTTTTCATCGAAATTCTTCCGATCTTTATATTCAAGAGCTTCTCGGTAACCTTCCGGCTGTCTGGCAACAAATCCTTTCAGCGCCTGTGACTTTCCCGAAACCGAGAAGCTTCTTTTTGCGTAGCGGACGGAAAAGAGCATTTGTGCATTTGCCAATTCTTCTTCAAGTTCAAAATAACCAAGAGGCTGTTTCAATACTTTATCTGCCGGGAGCTTGCATGGTTTAGATGTTATGCACTCCCACTGGGCAGCCATATAATCGGTTGCAAAATGAAATAGCTCATGCTGGTGCAGGGCGCGAAAAGCCAACTTAAACTTTGTCCAGAAATCGGTCTGAAGATTGCCGAAAACATGAACCATCAAATACAAGATGCTGGAAATAGGGATGTAGATTCCAGGGTTCACGTTCCGTGCGTGGAAAGTTACATACCAGGCAAGAGCATCGGTTCCTTTCGTCATGAGAACCGCTTTTCGGATCTCATCACCTTTGGCACCGCCCAAGGCTTTCACCAGCTCGCTCTCGTCAATTTCCGCTCCGTACTCAAAGACCTCCTCAGGGCTCGCGATGTCCCCGGTGCCAGCATGCTTCTCATCGTCATCGATCTCGACTGGCGCTTTATTCAGTGTGGCAGCATCACCATGTGTAGATCGATCTGACTCCCATAATGTCCTCACAGCAGGGTCATAACTCCGCTCTGCTTCGTCCGGTGGTATTTCATAAAAAACATTCGGAATTTTAGCAATAATTTGCCTTATTTCTTGAATTTTTCTCACAGAATTCCTCGCTCTTAGAAATAGATCGTCCTTAAATCAAAGTGTGGAGGAGGTCCTTTTTCCCCAATGATTGGATTTACTTGTACCACTCGGAGCAATCCATCTTTGCTGTAACTCCGCCCATCTGGCGGTCTAATAGTAGGCGTTGTCGCAAGAGGTCCCATATGCCACCCGAACTTGATAAGTCCGTTGTGCCTAGTCATTTTTTCGAAATTGCTTTGTCGGCTGTTTGAACCGTCTGTTATGATTAACCCGCCTTCCAAGGGCATTCGGTCAAGGACAAATTGAAGATAATGATTCCCTAGAATGATAGCATCGCTACCGCCCTCTCCACCACTGTCGCATCGATAAAAGAGAACGTCAATGCGTTGCAGCATGCTTATTACATTATGCGCTGACCCAACGATAAATTTGCTTGAAGGAACCTTACGTGGCATTCTTCCAATGACTTTTTTGTGATGTTCTGCAGCAATTGCAGAAATATCGCAAAATACGACATGGTCAACAAAATCATGCAATAATTTCAACGGTGTTTCAATGTCCCTGCCACAACAAGGGTAGAAGGCTGTGCGGAGTTCTAGGTAGTCCGTCATGTTATAATTTCATTTTGGAAGGTAATATCCTCAGCAAAGTCATACCCCGATTCCCCATCTCTGTTATTTTTCACCTTATCTGCACAATTGGGCTGCAAGACCATTGCTTAATTCAGCAATTAGAGTCTTCAAAGCCGTAAGTGGAATATCAATTATAAATTTCGGGCAATATATTTCTTCCAAGAACATCAGGTAATATTCTTTTGAATTTAATTAATCCGCATGTTATATTTTTATTCTTCAATTCATCACTATGACTAATATATTTATTTGCTTTCTCCTTACTTTTAAATGGATTTTGGTTGATTATTCTCAGACAAATGGCTCGAACAAAAATGACACTATTAATCAAATGAGAATTCTTATCAGGTATCCAATATCCCGTGGATGGATATAATGCATTATGAGGATTGGTCGCACAAGGATGGCTCATCGCATGTCGTAATTGCTTTAACACTGTAAATTTCCTCATTGAGCCATAACTGTTACGTTTGATATTTTTAAATTCCAGACCCCAAAACGAAGGATTGTCTTCTGAAAATTCTTTATCAAGAAAGCCGCCATTCCACTTATTAAAACCACGCTTATCGGCCTCTTCCCAGACATTTGTCAGAAGTGACTGCAATAAACAAATAGACAAAGTAGCATCATAAATTTCGTTTTCAGGCTTACCCTTGGTAAGTTCCTCATACTGTTTCGCTAATACTCCTATTCTCGCAGCTAGCCCAGCATAAATTTGGAAGTCTTCTGTCCTTTTCATCTGCGTCATCGTTGTCTCCAGTCAGTCAAAAAAAATAAATCCATTTACATCATCAAGAGTAACTCCACCGACAGCGTCATGAGATGCCAGTTGCCGTTTGAGTTTCAGAATATCTTCAAAACCAGTTGCCCATGAATCAGATCCCCACTTGTAGGCACGGTAAAGAGAAACGATATTCTTGTCGTTGCAATATTTTTTCAGGTCTGCGTGAAAGAGAATCGGAGATTTCAAGTGGGCTCATGCTTCTCAGACTCTTTCAGTCAACGTCTTAAACAATTGGTTGAAACCTGAAAGATAGCGAAGCTGGTCTGTAAAGCGAAGAGCATCATCTCTTTTCCCATTGCCAGCCAATCTCGTTAACAGGTTTTTTAGCCGATCTTGATAATCATATGATGGCTTGTAGTTCTCAAGAACCTTACCAAGGAGGCTGCTTACTTCGGAGGGATACTCTTCCAAAAGACGATCTAGCTCCTCAATGAAATCATCAGCGTTATGAGCAACTGAAACGAACGGTGCCACGTCTAGCATGAGATCCATTTCCTTCCCTGAAAGCGTTTGGACAAAACCGCTTAGTCGGCTGAGGCTTGACATGAGCTGCACAGGCGGTTCAGACAAAGATCGAACTTTAGTAGCGCAATGGACCCAGAACTCTAGTACACGTCGAATTTGATCATCAGATAATTCCTGTTCTCTCACGCTCCAGAAAAAATCGCTGACATCTTTAAGATCTTCAACCAATCCTTTTTCAAACATGAAGGCAAATCGCGGACTATCGAGTTGTTCGTCGCCCCAGAGATATGCTAATGCTATGCGTTCGACAAGTCTCTTGCGCACCTCTTGTCTTTTAAAATCAAGCTGCAAAGCCCTATCGAGAACCTCATGTTCGACCAACAGCCCATAGATGGACCTAGTAGTTGAACAATAGGTAAGCCCATCAACGGCACACAAAAAGTTTGTCTGGAATGCTTGAGGGAAAATTTCCCCGAAATTGGCCTTTAACCACTCACTACTCACGTACTCAAGATTCGACAAATATGCACCTGCCAGGGTCGAAAACTCGTAGTTTGTGTCTGTGCATTTGCTAAGCTCCTCGTCGAAAACATGCTTGATTAAGGCCCAGGCTTCTAAATGATCGCCAGTCAGTTTGTCATTTACTCGGCAGACTCTGAGAGCATGGTTGAAAAGCGCCTCTATCGCTTTCCCTTTTTCCGAGTTGATTGCTTGCATCATGGCATCATCATTTGCTTCGGAAACAGGATTTATCTGTTTCAGCAGAATCACTATCAACGAAAAAGATTTTGGCAACAGATCTTCAGAGAATGCATGCTCATCCTTCTTTGTCCCAGCCTGAAGAAATTCCGCAATAGCGGACGGGATCCAATTCTTTGTTGGCATTAGATCTTTCTCTTCAACAACCGCCTCAGACCAAAAGTCCTCAGCATTTAAAAGGTTAGCGAAGAAACTCAACAATTTGTCCCAAGCAACACCCCAGTCCAATTGCACATTATTATCTTGAGGCCCATCCCAAAGGCGCTTGAAGCCATTTATTACGCCATACTGATATGAACGCTTTGCACTTAGAAATTTACTCAACAGACGCAGGAATATTTCCGGATTAGCTCCGATTGCCTCCTCAAGCGTCTTTACGAGGGCAGCAGTTGATGGCCCACGCCAATCATTTGATGTTTGAAAGTCATTCAATATATTAATCAGCATTCCATCTGCGGCAAAAGCAAGCAATTCCTGAACACTATACGGAGAAGGTCCAGAGCCAACCCATGATTCCATGTAGTAATGGAAGTCTGGGTGTTGGGACACCCTACCAAGCGAACCGTCAGCCATAAGTTCACTGTACCATGACTCTGCCGGCCCATATCCATGACCAGTAATTGCTGATAACCAGTTTCTTTGCGTATAATGTAGATGCTTTTCTGGAGCTTCATCATCTTCTGGAAGTGGTAAATCACGCAGTGCCTCTAGTGTGGCAGCTTTATCAGAATCACTGAAATCCATGAAATGCTCTCTTAAAAGAGAGTACATTTCATGGATATTTCGGCTACTAAATAAGTCGGGGGCGACAACATCAGCATATAACCCATTTAGCCGTTCCCATCGTTTACCCAGCACAAAAATACCGATTCGTCGAACCATCTCATTGTCATCATTGAGGATTTCATTGACGAAAGATACGGGGTTCCTACTAATGTCATGGTCAATCCAGGAAAGAAGAACATCTCGTAAGCCCTCAACTGTGCAATTTTCTGCTCCCTGCCACCGTTTATTCTGTTCATGATCCTCAACGGCAGGACGCTCCACATAACTCGGCAATTTTCTGGAGTCCACGCGAAATACCTCACGAACCCTATCTCGGAAAATCTGAGACGCTTCCTTTCCTATTTTAGCGCCAAATGAGTTTGCATGATGCCCAATCAATTTCTTGAGCCAATGGTCATCAACCACGGTTACCGGTTTCTTACGGCCTCCTCCGTATTTCTCCTCCTCCCACTGTATTCCCGTGCAATAATCCAAAATTCGGCAGGCTTTTTCCAGATCATCAGGTGAGTCACTAGCAAGCGATTTCTTCAGTACTCCCTCATCAAGTGCAATTGCAACCAGCCCACGTTCAAATCTGCTTTTGAGCCAGCCTGGAATAAACCCAAGATCTTCAAAAGCAACAGCATCAGTCGGTACCAATCCGATTATTTCGCCAAATTTGCGCCATGTGTGGTAGTTATCGCGGATACTGCCATCGGGTTCACGGGCTGAACTTACGTTTCTAACTACACCCATAACTTTCTCAGCAAGAGGAAGGTCATTAGAATACCCAGACAATTTTGCAACAGCCTCCAGGTAATCCAGGGCGCTCCAATAAGGAATTCTGACATATCCAGGATCATCGGCCGAAACAGGGCCTGGATTGTGTTTAGGGTCAAATAACCCTGCATCAGCGAGAGCATCAAAGAATTTTTCGGAACCACTCTGTTTAACAAGTAGTTCAAAACCTTTTCTCGAATGTTCCTCGCTCTTTTGCATCAGCGTTATGAATGACTCCTGATTGGCAGTAAGGCTAGGCATTAAGCAGGTCCTCCATTTCCACAAATTCTTGCGAAATCATCAGATCAGAAGCTGGAGAAAGTTTGGCAATCTCATCAACCACTTCCAACAGTTGATCCCAATCCTTATGGTCACGAAGGTAAGGTATGAGCTCAATCCCACACTCTTTGAGGTAGTAGCGACTTAATCCTCGCATCAACTCGTTTTGATGCGAAAAGAAACCCTGAACTAGGTAATGCCGGGCCTCGCCACTACAGCCAATTGGAGTATTCTTAGCTTTCAGAATTACATATTCTAGGATTTCGAGTTCCTCAAGACCATATCCTATAAATAACACAGTCTTTTTGCTGAAAAGGTGCTCAAGAAGAGTCAAAACCCGGTTTTCTTTTTCTGGATCGGAAGAAGAACGGTCATTGGCGTAATGTCGGACATAATCTCTTGTAGTGATAATCATTTCGTCTGGCTCAAGCAAAGATCCGTGCAGATGAATAACTGTATTCGCCGTATTTAGATTGGCAGGGGTAAAATCCTGTACTTTATAGATAATTTCTCTCTTATTGGTAAATGGAGAGACCTTGGGATCTGGTCCCACTCCTCCCACAGATACTGTTGGGATCACAATCTCTTCATCGAGCCATTCATCATAATTTGTCGTAACAAAAGTTTTTCCCAACAGTGAAAGACTTTTATATAATCGTAGGCCTTTGGAATGGTCCTTTTTCCCGGTCGGATGAAATATTTTTTTGAACGCAAGAGAAAGCCCATATTCTTCCTGAAGTCCGAGCGCGATGGAAAGCTTAACTCGCGGAGATTGACCATTTAGTTGATCAACTTGCGCATGGCTGAATTTGCCAGCCTCAACAAACTGCCGCAATGCCGCATCAGCAAATCCATCCCAGTCTGGCCCCCCAGCAAGTCGTGAAGCTCCAGCTCCAATAAAAGGAATCAACGTACCCCTTTGAGCAGCTTCACGAAGCCCCGAGAGGGCCGAATCAGAAAGTTTGAATTCATTCATATATCACCCAAACAACCCCGGTTCTTCCTGAGTTGACTTCTTCCCCTTCCCAGCTTTCCCTTTACCGGCTTTCTCGGCCTTCGCAGGTGCCTTAGTCTTTTCTTCTGCGGCTCGCTGGTGGTTGAGCGCGAGGAGTCGCTTCAAAAGTTCCTTGCGGGCGTCGGGGGATATGGTGTAGCGGACGCGGTCGTTTTCGGGGAGGGTTTCGACCTCGTGGAAGTCGTGACCGAGGTTGAGGTCGGTCCAGCCATAGGCGGCGAGGACGGCTTCGTCCAGTTCACGATGGAGTTTGCGGAGTCCGAGAATGCTCTGGTATCCGGCATCGGATTCATCCGGCTTGCCGCTGACCTTGGCGACGATGGCAGTGGTGAGATCGTGGTTGTGGAATAGGTTGTAGATGTCAGTCAAGCCAAGCCGAATGCCAATCATAAATTCACGACGGTTTTCATGGTACTGCTCCCCGATAGTAGCGAGCGCTGGACTAGCTTCTGGCCAGAGGCGTTCGGGGAAAGGGAAGGTCCCGAAGCAATCGGAAGGTGAGTAGCGAAGCCTTGTTTCAAGCGATCCACTGTATTTGCGCGCCCAAATCTCGTGAATCGAGGATTGGATCGTCGAATATAGATCCCAGCGATCCGAGGTGAAGACATAAACGGCATCAGTGAATACAAAGTTTGTTGGAGCAGCTGAAAAGTTCAGATGTTTTGTGGTGCGTGCAGCGACAAAACAGCGCACTAACCCTCGTAACGCAGTGTAGAGTTCAATTCGAGGGCGCCAGAATTGCCACCACTTCTCCGTGTTACCTCCCTTCACTCGACCCGGTCTCACCAGTGCGTCGATGCGATTAAATGGCACTGCGTATTCCTCGGCTTCCTCAATAGATTTGTTCCCAAAATTGATTATGTTGCGTCCAGGTGCTTGGGTTGGGCTGCTATTAAGATCTTGGCCATTCATCACCGGAAAGATTACCTCTCTACAACGTGGCTCATCCTCAATTATTTTCTCAGCTTCCGCGTAGTTAAGAAGAAACCCGTCACCCAAAAAAATAGAACCCTGATACATCCGGTCCTTGTTTTCTTTTAGTGGAGTTGGATCCCCGGCGTCGCTTGTGTCATCAAAGTATGAGCTAATGAAGGAAACTTCTTTCCCATCCAACACCCATTTACCTTTCCAATCCCCATTGAAAAGTGCAAGCAACGAGACATACAAGTTAGCCCGTCCTGGCCATTTGATTCCGCGTACTGCGAAATTGATCGATGCTCCCCTAGAAACTACCTGGTCCAGTCCATCTCTCCGAATTTCTCCATCAGTAATTGAATTTGTTGTGATCAAGGCGGCGAAGCCATGTGGACGGAGAAGACATTGAATATCGACGGACAAAATAAACCACCAGGTCACTGAGTCCAGCAGGGCAGAACTCCCATTTGACATATGAACAAAAGGCATCTCCGTACGTTGAACGTAATCCCCCGCGTCCAAGGTACGGCGGATTCCCAAGAATACAGTCAAATCCACCTTGCTCAATTATCTCTGGAAACTCCAGGAACCAATGAAAGAACCGCTTGCGATTTGCCATCGCCCACGCCATTGCCGTAGCCTGCCCTTGCGGGGTGCGGTGGCCGTCCAGATAGCGGCGATACTCTTCATCGGTAATCAGCTTGGGCTGGTTCTCCTTGGTTTTCTCAATGTAGAACTGGGCAACCGGAATGGCGGCAATCTGGTTCAGCAGCCAGGCATCCTGCCCACCAGCAAACTCCTGGTACTGCTTCTTCTTGGCCTCAATCTCGGCAGGAGTATGCTCCGGCAGGGCAGCAATGGTGCGCCACCCTTTCAACACCTCCGAAAGGTGCTTCTCAACCTCGGGAGTAAATGACAGGCTGGTCTGCTTCACCAGCTGCTTTTCGTGTATCTGGCGTTCTTCCTTGTTCCGCTTGCGGAAGCTGGCGGCAATCTCCTTGTCATCCCCCGGCATGGTGGTAAACGCCTCATCGGGCACACCACGCTCCAACTCTTCCCTTCGAGCAAAGCCAACAATGGCATTACCGCACTTGATATGATGATCAAGGAAATTAAGCGGCTGGCCGGGGATGTGGGCCTCCAGCCAGAGGGCCACCTTGCACAGTTCCACCGCCAGTGGATTCAAGTCCACGCCATAGATGCAGTTACAGATGACATCGCGTACGGCGGTGCGGAAGGCAATCGGTGACGGTTGCTCCTCTCCGGTGCGGACAACGGCCAGTTCGGTGGCAATGCGTCGGGCTGCTGCCAACAGGATATGACCGGACCCGCAAGAGATATCCGCCACGCGCAGGGAGAGCAGTGCCTTTTCCGGATCGGCCGCCTTCAGCTTGTCGGCAATCAGATAGTCGAGGGAATGTTTTATCAGCGGCTGCACCAGATCGTCGGGGGTGTAGTGGGAACCGGTAGCGGCACGCTCGTCGCCACGGGCAAAGGCAAACTCAATGGTCCCGTCGATACGGTTGAAGACCGGCTCATACTCCAACAAACCTTCGTAAACCGAGCCGAACTCCTCCACATTGAGGGCAGCGTAGTTGACCCTGATCACCTGGCCGTTGTTGGGGTTTTCATACAAGCTCAGGGAGCGGAGGCATTGCAGCAGGGTTTCGTTATCGAGCGAACAGCGTCCAAAGTGGCCGATAGCGTCGAAGCGGAACAGGTCGCCTGCCAGCGGTGCGATGCCGAGCTTGCTACCGGGTCCGCCATCTTCAAACAGCTTAAAGGTTGCCAATAGGGCCAGCCAGTGGTCATTATGCCTGCGGTCGGCCAGATAACGTTTTTCCGACAGGCGGCGCAGCCGCATCAGGCTGTAGTAGCGGTCGTATATCTCCCGTCTTGGAAGTGGATGGCGAGAGCGGATAGACCAGGTTGCGTTCCTCGATGACCATCAGGAACAGCAGACGATAGATCAGTCGCAGCAGGTGGCTGTAGAATTCAGCAGGTTGCAGCCTGTCGGAATTAATCTCTTGTAACAGCTCCATGTTGTCGGGATGGGACAAAAAGCCGTTGGCAAAGGTGCGGATGGCATCTTCCACCGCCTTGCTCAAGCCATCACGGATACGGGCTCCGGAATCAAGGGAATCCTGGTGATACTTTTCGATGATGCTTTCTGCCGAGGTATCATGACTGACCGGCAGACGGGTAACGTGCAACAGCCGGTAGAGGACGGCGAAATCCGCAAACAGGCCGTCACTGAATATCCGGTCGAGGTCAAACTCCAGATAAGTCAGTTTCACCAAGCGAGAACTGTCGCGCAAAAGTCGCAACAACTTTCCGTTGGTAACAATGCCAAAAAGCTGCTCGGTAAGGTTGAGATACTCCTGCATCATGGCATGGGCCGACATTTTGAGTGTGGCCTTTTCAGGCTTACGGTCCAGCCCGGCAGGTTCGCGACTCCCGATAATCTGAATGGCCGCATTCCCACGATTGGTAACACGGTGGGAGATCGGATAGAGCTTGCCGTTCAGCTCAATGCTCTTGGCCTCGTATTCCAGCTGATAACCAAGCAGCCCCAACAGTGGCACAATCCAGAGGTTGCGGGTTTCGGTTGTAGCCGGAGATTCCTCTTTAAGGGTTTCCAGTTTGCGGTTATAAATACGCCAGTAGTCCTGGGCATCGGCCCATGCTCGGGCTATCTCGTCCTTGACCTTGACCGATGCCTCCAGCCCAAAATCAGCCGGACGTTGACCAATGGCATCATCAAGCTTTTCAAGGATGTCAGGGGAAAGAATCGAACCTTCAATGCGAATGGATGGGTAGATCATGCAGTTTACATCCTCTGAAATGTCTCTGAAAATCCCTGCTGAAGTTTGTTTACCTTGGCGAAAATCTCGTCAAAACGGTCGTGCAACCTGGTTCCACGTAACATATCCTGCACCAACCGATATCGGTCCTGTTCTCTGGCTTCAGCCTCAAGAATGGTTCTAATTGCCTCGCCGGTTTCTGCTGTTGCTACCAATGCCAGATCTCGACCTAGCAACCTGATTCCAGCCAGCGTGTGGTCGAATTCTTCCAACTGAAGCAACTCGATTTCATCATCGTAAAGTCGATCGATGTTTCCAGCTTCGGCATAATTGTCCATCAGAAACAACAAATCCTCCGCATCTTTGGGACGCTCCGGGTAACGATCGTTCCAAGAGATGAGCTTCATCATTACCATGCCCGGTATGGTCGGTACCTTCACATCAAGGACCGGATCATCGCTTAGCCTAACTGTGATGCCATAGTCATAAGCCTCCTGAAACCCCATGATGCTCATGACCACCTGGTGATCCGGAGGCCAACTGATAGTTTGATTATCAGGGCTGACGCCCCCATAAGGGACGATATCAACAGGAAACCGGCCATAAATCAGACGATACTGTTCCCTGGCTTCGGTAAAGCTGCCCGTGGCAATCAGCGCTTGCGGACAGTTGCGGAACTCATCCCATCCAACCACCTCAACGCCGATGTCCAGGTCACGTGTTTGCCGATAGCTTCTGATAGCATGGCAGTGGTTGAGAACATATGTCACGGGCCGTAGCGCCGATCACGAAAAAGAGCATGTCCCGAGATGCCGCCTGCTGGTGAACGATCCTCAGGATATCGACCAGAACCGGGTCAATTCTCCCGGATAAATTGTACGATATGTTGGTCATAGATCATCCTTGCCGTTTCGATGTTGCGCTGGTTTCCGGTTGCCATTAAGTCTGCATAAACGAGAATCGGATGGACCCTATCCCCTTGCGGCGCTATGGTCTCCGTCTGCCAGAAACGGGCAACCAGTTCAACATCTCCTGTTGGGTCTTTTTTTAACCTGTTGGGGATAAGAACAGCTGCCGGATTCTCTTTGTCCACGTACAGGGTTATCTCCTGCGGTTTCAGATAGCCTGTCAGTTTGGCAGCGGCGGTTTCACCGCCCCATAACGCCTGCTCCGGTTTAAGCTGCGCATTGTGCCACCATCCTTCAGTACCGCGATAGTGCCCCAGCACCAACTTAGGCCGTAACTGCTCTGCATAGGCAGTGACCCAACGCTCCAAAAGCTTTTCCTTCTGGATCAGCCAAACCTGGCGGGTGCGCCCTGTACCCTTTTCCATCAGAAATCCCAACTCATTGAGATCCTTGAAAACCCAATTCACCATCCCTAGAGCAACATTTGTTTTGGCTGCAATAGTTCTATAGGTTTCATTCTCAAGCCCCGGATTACATAGCAAGGCATAGAGAACCCGGAGTCCGGTTTGCTTGAAAACACGATTAACCTTAGCAACTTTTACAACACCTGGTGTTTTATTCCCTTTGACGAATAGATAGATTGGCGGCTGGTTAACGTAGCCATTTCCGGCAGTGTCGATGAACTGGATACCATCCTTACGCAATTCGTCGGCCTTGTCTGCAGTTACCTGTTGTAGCACCATAATGTGGCGTTCCAGATCTTGCAGTCTTCTGTACAGGACAAGCATGCCATTTACGGCAAGGACCCCGCCTTCGAGTACCATCACTTCCAGCTCTGCAGTTGTACCTTGCGTATTTAGACGTAATTTTTTCTTCTCGGGGCCTTCCTTGAGCAGTTCAAGCGTAATGCCAGTCTGACGTTCAAAAGCATCCATGGCAGTTTTCAGAATATGTTTTTTGGCGTTGGTCAATGGCACTTGTTCACGCTCCAATATTGTTCTTTTTTTGTGAACATACAATATTTGTGAACAAAATACAAGTTTATTGTCTAATATTAGATTGTTAGCCACTCGCTTCAAAGGTATCGCAAATCGCTATTCTGGCAGGAGCACATATACTCCGAGCAGATCCATCGGCAGCACCGGATGCACGACTTGGAAGCGCTTGCCGTCCATCAGCGAGCTGAATCGTTCGTGGGCCTCCACCAGCTTTTGCGATTGCTGTTCAGCCACGGCATCGAATTCTGTTGTAAAAGTCTGAAGTAACTTCAGTTCGTTATCCAGAAAACTCATCCTGGCTGGTATCGGAAGATCGGAACTGGCCCGAGCTGATGACAACAGTTCACGAGCTTGATCATGGTTAAGATATTCTTTTTGCTGTGGTGTGCCTCGCCACCCCCAAAGAATCATCTCTTCAGCGACTACCTGTTGGTATCCCTTGCGATCTTCTATGACGTTGCGGCAGCGAAAAAGCAACAGAGTAGTTTTGGTTAAAACCTGTTGGGTACGAATAACGGCTGTACGGGCAGCACGTTTGTCTACACGGCTGACCGTGTTGGCCATGACCAGTTGGCAGAGTTGCTCCACGAAACGGTGGTTGCGCCCCAGATAGTGATAGCCTTCAGGAGTGGGAGAACTGAAGCTGATGTTGACCATCTCACCGGCTGGCAGAATACCGCGCAACTGATCCGGCATATTGGCAGTGACAATTCGGAACCCTTTGGCCTCCTGAATCACCTGAACACCGAGAAGGTTATTCAGAGCAGTTGTGACAAAATCTTTCACGGCATTGGGATCACCAATCGCCTCATCCACTTCTTTCAGGTCGGCTTCGATTTCCTGCGCCTTGATGGCATGTTGGGCAAAGATACTGCGAGATGCTTTTTCCCGCTCGGCTGCTTCATCTACCTTGCGGGTTACGTTGATCTTGGCCTTCTCCGCCTCGTCGAACTGGCCGAAGTCGAAGGCAAGCTGGTTGCGGTCTCGCCGTTGGGTAATCTTCCGGTCAGGATTGATGAGGAGTGCCTGGGTAATGGTGTCGATGATGCTCTGGGAGTCTTCCGGAAATGGGACGTTGATGCCAGTGGAACGCTTGATCTCACGTACCTTGCGCAGTAGAACATCCAGCACGATACCATCGATGGGGTTGTCAGCGCCATACAGCAGGCATGCCTTCACCTCAGGTGCAACCTGCCCAAAGCGGTCAACTCGCCCTTCTCGCTGTTCCAGACGATTCGGGTTCCAGGGTAGGTCGTAGTGGAGGACTGCGGTAAATTGGTCCTGTAGGTTGATTCCTTCACTGAGACAGTCGGTGGCCACAAGCACCCGCAGCTTCGATTTCCCCATCTCCTCGATCTTCTGCTTGCGCAGTTCATCCGGCAGTTCACTGGTGATGACCTGGATGTCGAGCTTGGGAAATTTCTTCTTTAACGCTGGAGCAAGCAGTTCGCCTACATAGTTGGCTGTTGCGATGTAGCGGCAGAAGATAACCGGGTTAAAACCTGCCGCCAGCCATTCCTGTAGGAGAGCTTCGGCAGTGGCAAGCTTTTTGTCATCCTTGATTGTTGAAAGACTTTCAAGTTGTTGTGAAAACGCCCGCAACTTCTGTCGTTGGGTTGCGCTCCAGTCATTTTGTTCAATCAATTGAAGAGGAGTGTTATCTCCCTCAAACCCGAACTCTGTATCTCTGACCGGGTTTTCATCAAGAGCATCAACAGTCCATGACGTTTCGTCAGCAGCTGCTTTCGCCAGATTGGAAAGCCGGGTGTTGAGCATTTCGACGCCGGCAGCCGGGCTGGACATAACGCCACGCAACAGTGCCAGGGCAGTCCAGTATTGAACTTTGCGCTGTCCTATCTTTCCTGGATCAGTGGAAATCAGTTGTTTGGCGAAATCCAGTATCTCCTCGAAGAAGTTCCGATACCCCAACGACAGAGAATAGTCGGCTTCAAAGGCATCACGAGTCGGGAATGGCGTGTCTTCACCCATCCACTTTTCAACGTCACCCCGTTTACGCTGTACAAAATGCTTTGCCAGATCGCGACGCTGATTCTGGCTGGAAGTTGGCAGATCAAGGGTTTCAAAATCCGTCTTTTAGCAAGCCCAAGCAAGCGAATGAAACTCCTCCGGCTTGCCACTGTGCGGAGTAGCTGTTAGCAGGATCATCTGCTGATTGGCTTTCTTGGCTAAACGACTGATCAGGTGGTAACGCTGCTGCTGGCTGGCAGAAGCTCCGGCCGGCCGGGTGCAGGTGTGAGCCTCATCAATGATAACCAGTTCCGGGCACTGCTCGACAAAGACGTCACGGCGATTATCGGACTTGATAAAGTCGATGCTGATGACTTGGTAGGGGTAGTAATCGTAGACGCTGGTATCACCCTGAATCTGGCGGTCCAGACGGGCCTGGGTACTGGAACGGATGATAACGGCTTCAATATCCAGCTTATCGCGAATTTCATTCTGCCATTGTTCACAAAGATGCGGCAGGCAGATGACGGCGAAACGCTGAATCTTGCGACGCTCCAGCAACTCTTTGGCAATCAGGAGTGCTTCGATTGTCTTGCCGACACCCACATCATCGGCTACCAACAGGCGTACCAAATCCTGGCGCAAAGCCATGATGAGCGGCACCATCTGATAAGAACGGGGGCGGAAAGAAAGTTTGGCTAGACACCGGAACGGCCCTGCACCGTTGCGGAATGCAAGGCGTGCTGAATCGTAGAGCAATCGGGCAGTGCTGATGTCCCCCAGATCATCTTTGCCAGGAGGCAGGAAAACAGTTTCTTGAGGTTTATCAGCAGGAATATTCAGCGGCAGATAAATTCCGGCGATTTCGTCATCAGAACCGCCAAGAGGTTTAACAACTAATAGATCGGGATCATTCGAGGGGAGGACAATCCAGTCACGCCCTCGCAACGAGACCAGTTTACCTGGCTGATAGGTTGTATTCATCGTACCTTCCGGAAAATATCGGGTCGTTCGGCCACTTTTTCAGCCAGGTTGTCCCGGTAGTAGTAAACCCACACTTCATCACCCATGGCCATGATGGCCTGGCGTTTTTCATCGTCACTTTCCCTCACGAGCGAATCATCGTGGGGGGTACCGTCACAGAAGACCCAAATGCGCGGTTCGTAGTAGAAATCAGGCTGAACATAAATTCCTTCAACCCTTTTCTGTGCTGCATCTGGCAATCGGAGACCGTTATCGTAAAGATACTCGATGAACTTCCGCTCCGTTGATGAGTTGGGATCGATTCCCCGCAGCAGGGTCTGGTAATGTTCATCGTAACTGCCGAAGCTCTGGTTTGACTGAATCTCGATGGTGCAGAGGCGCAGCTTCTCTAAAGCATCCTTGATCAGGTGACGATCGATGATCTTGTGATCCCGCTGATTGTAATAGCTGAGCAGGTCGTCATAGGAAGCCGGTCCCTTGTACTCAGGGTCATCGTATCGGCAGATTGCAATAGCCTGCTCTATGACTTTTTGGAAGGCATGAATGTTCTCAACGAACTGGGAAAGAATACCAAGACTCCCTTCAGCCGACTCATAAAGCAAAATATTGGGAGCTTCGGGATCGCCCATGGTTACCACACCAATTTCACTCGGTTCCACCTGGAAGACTGTTTCAATAGCTCGCTTCAGTGCATGCTGCAGGGTAATCACACCTTCGGGTTTCAGCCCCAGTGGCTGAATTGGCTCGATGTAAAGTGCATCAGCAAGGTTTGAGGTCATGAGCTTCACACGCCTGAACTGCTCGGTTATGGTGCTATCTGGTTCTGGCATTGAACTACGCCAGTCGCCGGAAACCATGCCAATGGGGAACCCTTCTGCCTCCTGTGCCCGCCACTTCATATTGATATGGACAAGGCGTGCCGCAGGAATATAGCGAATATTAAGCAATGGGTTCTCGCTTGAGTGAACAACAGCTTTTCGTACCCGTTCAATCTGGCCTCCATCAACGGAGAAGAAAGTGCGGACATCAAAACCTTTGGAGACACGTTCTTCTTCTTCGCAGGAAATTCGGTCAATCTCTCTGGCACGTGATTCGGCCATTTCCAGTAAATCATGAATATGCAGTTTGTTGGCATTATCGCCAAGAGAGAGACCGGAAAAAGGACAGAACTCAAGGTCTTTCTGATCGGCGGGCAGGAAGTAACCGGCTTTAGTGCTGATCTTTGCTTCAGTGAGGGCTGATTCGGCATCCTGGATGACCAACTGGCAAATCTGAAATTTGCGGCCGTTGTGGTAAATGATGTTTTCAGGGCCGAACTCGCGCAAAGCAATTGAACGTGGGCGGGAGACAAACTCGCCCTGGGAATCACCCGTTGGCAGAAAGACACGTAGTGGGAGGCGGGTAAAGTTGTAGCCGGGCAGGAAACCTTCCGAGGCGAGGTAGCGGTAGGGGTAAAACTCCGAGAGCTCAGAAGATCTTCCGGTAAGGTCATTGCGCAACAGATCGAGCTGTCGGGTTGCCTGATCCTGATGACGCTTATACTTTTTGTATTCGTCGCTTCCCAGACTGAGGGTGCCGCTTTCGATCTTCTGGGTTGCCCTGGTCAGGATTGTCCTGGCGGAGCGATAGAGCCGCCGCCAACGGTTCAGTGACTCATCAAGGTTCTCGACAATCTTCGACAGGTTCTGATCGATCCACTGCTCGGAGTACCAGGTAGCAGCCTTTACCGCCAATTGATCGTCAAAATCCCGGATGACCCGCTTGAACGTTGCCTTCAAGCGGTCGAACTGCATCGGAGAAATGGCCAGTCCAGCTCTGACACTGGCTGCCAGCGGCATGGTATCATTGTCATCGGTAACCAGGTTCATAATGGACGGCTTGGCACCACCAACATTATCGATACCAGGCAGTCCAATTTCGGAAGCGACCATAGCATTGAGATGAGACAGCAGCAGTTCCTTATTACACAGATCGAGACGAGGAGCCATGACAGTTCCGGCCACCAACTCCCGTTGTTCCTTGAAAAAGTGGCGGTCATGAGGGGCATAACTGGAGCAGTAGGTAAAGATCAGCGCCCCCTGACCACTTCGTCCGGCACGACCAGAACGTTGGGCATAATTGGCAGCATTGGGCGGAGCATTACGCAGATGGACGACACTGAGGGAACCGATGTCTACACCGAGCTCCATTGTGGGAGAACAGAACAATGCGCTGACGGATTGGGACCTGATCTTTGTTTCATCCAGTTTCGTCCGGGCCTCATCCAGATACCACTCAGCGCGAAAACGGTCCTCACGGTCAAGACGGGTTTCAGTATTCAATTGCCCGGTATGGTCCTCACCTCGAAAACGCTTCATAACAGAGAAATCTCGTCGGTAGAGATTCTGGAAGAACTCGTTAGGCTTCGGAGTTAACTCTTTGTAGGAACGTCGCTTGATCACATCAGCTTTAACCGTGACACCATCGCCAACTTTCCAGATGACACTTTCCAGCCGGAGACGGTAGATCTTGACCTCTTCATTCTTCTCACTTCGAGCTGGGAACGACTTCAGATAATCGGCCTGTTCGAGCATATCCATGGTCTGGAGAATAAGTTCGCGATACCCGTCTCGCTTGAGGTCAATATCGATACCTTGCATTTTGACGTACTGTTTGATGAACTTACCCAGAGAACTGGCCGGTCCCATGCTTTTGGTGTAAAGGCGTGCAGTCTTGTTAAGCGGTTCGTATCGGATGTAATAGGGCTCTCTGAGCTTTTCATTACGATCCAAAGTCCAAGGCCGTTTCAACGACTCCCGAAACTGTCGTTCGTATTCCTGAATTCGAGATTGAGTAAGGAAGTTTTCACTGTGTATGGCATACTCAAGCCGAAAGAAGTCGAGAATCGTACTGATCAGTTCCTTCCGCTTGGTCTGATTCAGAACCCCCAACAGAGGTGATGCCGACCAGAACTCATCGGAGGCGGCTATTTCGTCCATGTCCTGATATTCAATAGCCAGCAAAGCGCACTGTTCAAGGTTTGGGAGTACAACCCGCCAACTACGTCTAAGGTCTGCAATCGAACGATAAACAAGAAAATCTTGGAGAGCCTGCTCATATTTGCGACGGATCGGTGCCAGGGTGGGTTCCTGATTCATGTTTGCAAATTCGAGGAACGGGAGTCGAAGAGCCTTTAAGACTGCCTCCCCAATAGTAGCAAAGGTAAGTGTGCCGCCAAGAGCCTGTTCCAGGGCCTTATGTATCCCTGAACGAAGTTTGACGACCTGGACGAAATCATTAAAGTGCCCTGCCTGCAAGGCAGCGTCCTGCCGGTTGTCGGTAAAACTGAGAAGCTTCTGATCTTTGACGTTATAGCCAGCATCGTTCAGTCGATTCAGGATGGAAAAAGCAGTAATGGTGGTGGATGTACTTCGCCCTTCGCTGCCGAGCTTGGTCAGCTTTGTTCCTTCGTTTGTTTTTGTATCGAAGAATACACCGGCAGTCGGGTCAAACAGGAGGGGTGCTTTCATAAACCAACCCCACCACTTCATCTCTTTTGTTTCGGAACAGTTTCCATATTCGTCAAACCAAAGCTTTATCGGAAAGGAATGCTTCTTCTTGCTGTCTGGCACCACGCCCGCTTTCGTAACACGGAACCAGGACTCAGGCAGCATCTCAGCATCTTCTGTAAGATCCCAGAGGTCGTCACCGACAAACAGATAGCCGTCATTGGTCTCCTCGTCATCAGTAGTTTCGCGAAATTCTCTAGGCTCAAGACGATCGCTCGACCGTGAGACGCACATGAATGCGTGGCCGCTCGCTCGACTGAATACATTTGGGAATATCGGCTTTTTGTCAACTTCATCTTTCTTGAACATGCCTGGCTCAAGAGTAATGAAGCGATTATCGTCCTGATCAAGGGTCGTGTAGACCGAACCGGTCTGGGATATGAACTGATGCAGTTTGAATGGCAGCAAAGTGTATCGCTCACCGGAAGCTTTCAGCCTGACATTGGCAATACTGATCCACTGAAGGAGTTTCTGAAGAAAAGTCCGACAGGTTTCAGATGATATACCTGAATCAGCAGCCAGTTCCTGGGCTATCTCGGACAATTGTTTCGGTTTACCCCGAACGAGAATGCCTTCACGGACATCAAGGGCAATTTTGTTCTCCAACCAGATGGCGACCGGGTGAATTTTGAGTTTTTCTATATCGTCATTTTGATTGATACCGTCAGTAATCGTATCAGCAAGTTTATTTCTGGGTGGAATTGAAGCCTTCGGAAGAGAGTGAGCGGGTCAGCTTTTCATTGACGACCTGTTCTGGAGCAAAAGTTCGTCCGAAACAGCTTGGTGGCAACTCCGGCAACTTCAGCCCTCTGATCGGCAAGGTTACCGGCTGCATCGGAAACCATGGTGGCAGAAGTACCTATGCTGACAATCTGTTGGGCACAGTTGGAGCGAATTCGCCGGATCAGCATGGCAACGTCAGCCCCTTGTCTGCCACGATACGTGTGAAGTTCGTCAAAGACCAGGAATCTGAGATTTTCATATATTCCGTCTCGTATCGAGCGTTCACGAACTCGGGTCAGCAACAGTTCCAGCATCATGTAGTTGGTGAGCAAGATTTGCGGAGGATTCTCCCGCATTTTTGCACGGGCATCTTCACCTTCCTGGCCGGTATATTGGCCGAAGGTGATTGGAAAATCCTTGCCAGTAGCCTCTTCGTAATTCTTCTTGTATCGCGAGAATTCCTCAAATTGGGAGTTGATAAGGGCATTCATGGGGTAAACCACGACTGCGGTTACCCCTTTTGCTCCTGGATTGGAAAGTAGGTGGTGGAAAATGGATCCGATGTAGGTGAGTGATTTCCCCGAACCTGTCCCTGAGGTGACAATGAAATCCTTACCTGATGTGCCGAGCCGGATTGCCTCTACCTGATGATGGTATAGCTTATAGCCTTTGAAGATATCGCGGATATCGGGATGTAGGGTGCCGGCTGCAACGAGATCATTAAGGCTGCCGAACATCTCAAATGAGGGATTGAACTGAAGCAGCGGCTCGGGCCAAAGCTTGCCTTTACTCAACTCGCGATCGACGACACGGTGAATTTCAGGGTCAGCGATGGAAATGAAGCTATGGATATATGTTGCGTAATCATTGATGATGCGTTCGTGGGTCTGGAAAACGTTCATTGAATTTGCTCCATTGTGCTCTCAATATTTTGCCATTTCCGAGACATGCAAACAGGCCGAGTTGTATAACAAACTGACTCAGACTACGAAGCATTTGACGGAGATGAGGTTCTATATCAATGGATCTTCGACAATAGGACACAAAAAAAACCGCCGAGGGGAAAATCTGCCCTTGGCGGTTTTTGTTTTTATCTCTTCTTCAATCAATGACCAGTTTATGAAGCCCATTCATATCACTCCAATTTAGGCATTTACGAACATCAAGGTATTTAGATCTTCAATAATATCCAAATGTTACTTGTAACAAAATTAAAAACCAAAAACCATTTAATTCTTTTCAATTAAGATTAGACTGACATAAAAGAGTAGGCAGCTACGATCAAATCGTGGCCACAAAAACTCCCGTCATGTTTTAATTGTTGACTAGGTGAATCAAGCATCTCTTACAAGTATCATTGTCTCCTATTCTGTCCTTATCACCTCTGACTATGTTAACCGGTTGATGCTGAAAAACTTAGGCCCCATCCTTTCTTATGTTTACTAATCTGCAAAAAATCATTTATTTTGATATTGTCATCATAGCTAAAATTTCAAGTGCACAATGTCTCTTATTTGCACTAAAGGAACATGTTAAAATACACCAAAACGTACATTATTGACTAAATTGCTATGTTTAATGTTAGAAAATCTATTTTTCCCGATAGGGTGTTAAAAATATGCATGTTGCAACTCAGACTTAATCTGAATGAAATAATTACTGCGTATTTTTGTTTCAAGAAATTTGCGAGAGCATTCGAGACTATGTTGATATTCCACAATCGCAACTGCTCTCCAAACAAGTTACAGACTCGGTCAAAAAATAGCCAATTTTGACCATGAAAATTTTCAGGCAATAGTATCCCTTGTCTTTCAGTAGTTAACAGCCCTATTAGGGAAATTTGGGCGAATTTTGAGGGTATACGGCCATAGGCTGTGAAGCCCTCCTTAATCGCCCTGGACATTTTTCAGTTTTTGGCATGTTTGATTTTAACGTTGAACATCAAAACAAAAAATGTTGGTGTAGTTTTAAATTTTAAAGCTTTTAAGATTTTAATCCTTTTAAACCTTTTAGGCTTTTTTTTCGATTGTAAAACAGTAACTTACAGCGATAATTGGGAGAAAAACGATGACATGGTGGAAGAAATCGATGATATGGTGGAAGAAAACGATGGGAATTGGGAGAGATACGTGATTATGGTGGAAGAAATACGATGGGAATTGGGAGAGATTCAATGTTAGCAAATATAAACTACTGTCATTTTAGCCACTTAGCCAAAGCAGCACATCCCGTGCTGCTAATCTTCTCCGAATATATCAGGGTTACAACTACTGTCCTTGACCTTGGTTCACTATGATCGTGCTGATCTACAGCTCGGTGCCTTCCGCAGCGCCCTCTTATTGCCCACCCTCATATCAAACCTTTTTTCCGGTCGAAATTTTCAAGGAACAGAACTCTGAACTTTCCCGGAAGCCACCCCAATTCCCTGATTTGTTATGGGGTGACCTCTCCCCTTTCCCAGAGGTGTGCAACCAGTATCTCTCGACGCAACAAAAGAGGCAGTCGGGCACAAGAAATATATGCCTTGATTTAAGACGCAGAAACTACACTTATCTGTAAGCTGATGTTTTCCAACAGACCCCGTTTCCCACAATACACGAATTCGCACAATTCCTTGACAACGAGCCAATCAGTCTATCCTTGTGCCTGACTTCCTCCAGATTTTTCTGAAAACCAGCCTAGCCCATTGATGGAGGAACGTTCAGCTCCCCTAGGCCTTCGCACTTCGTTTGCTAGCCAGAGGTAAGCTCAGAAGGCAGGACGTTTAATTTGTTACCGGCAGTAATTTCTCCCCTGGAAAGAGGGGGATGTTACTACCTCACCGAAAGCAACTATCAGTAAATCCCACGCTACCTTTCTGCATCCAGAGTAAACTGACAGAACTCTCAATGCTCACAGACCTTGTCCCTTTCCCTTAACAAAGCAACTGTCTTTTTACCTCTGAAGCCATCCTTTAGACTGTCTCAAATATTATATTTTTTAAACAACTGTTAGTGTTAATTACCTGAAAGTGTTAGTTTTCGTCCATGATAACAGCAAGTTGTGTAACATATCCTAAGTGTCAACACAATTATTATTTTCTAATTTTTTGATTGACATTCTTTTTGTACTTTTTTATTGTGCAGATATGAAACGTTTCTGATAGACACTGGTTTACATTTTATTGGCATAGCTACTATTACATTTTAAATTTTTTAATTTTCTGTTTAATATTATATTTTGAGGGTTATTTTATGAGTGAGACAAATACTGATATTGTTATTGTAGATATTAAAGGTCTGGCAGAAAGGCTTAAAGTTCCGCAAAAAGTTGCAAAGAAAGCACTTGTGACAGGTCAGCTGAAAGCTGGTGTTCATTATATGCTTATCGGTGATGAACCTCGATTCCATTGGTGTGAAGATTTGATAAGCAAAATTCATCAGACGTGTGCGGCTGTAACTGAAAAGCAAAACCTGAGCCATGAAGCAAAAATTAGTACCGCACGCAAGAAACCCACCATTAACGGAAGAAGCTCTTTTGATTTTAGTAGTTTGCAATAGAAGTTACCTTATGAAAGAGGATAGAACGAATTGTCCGTTGCGCGGACAAAATAAATCAGATACCCTTTCGCTGCGGATTTGACCAAGCGGAAAGGAGGAAAAAAGGAGAATGATGTGAAAAGATTCAGCTGTGTAGAAAGTTTGTTGGAAAAGGAAAAAGGACATATCACCAGGAAAAACGGTTCGGGAATGCTTTATTTTGACTTTAAGTACCGCGATAAACGCTTAGAAAAGTCGACTGGCTTGCCAGACAATGAAGATAACCGCAAGAAAGCAAGAGAAGCTCTCACTATTCTTATCGAAAGACTTGAAAGAGGTATCATAGGCTTTGCACAAGCCTTTCCGAATGCGTCCGAGAAAGAAAAAGCATATTTTGCTCTTCTCGAAAACCGGTCTTATGTGAGAGAGCCATGGGACGTTTGTTTTGGTACTTACACGGAAAAATGGATGAAGGAAATAATGGCCAACTTTCCATCAGAGAATAAGCGTCACGATTATGACCAGGCTATAAATGACTGGATATTGCCATACTTCAAAGACAAGTCTTTTTATGAAGTGACAACAGTAGAATTGAAGAGGTTCATCGGCAAACTAAAGTGGCGCAACACGTACCGCGAGGGACAACCGCTTTCAAGGTCCAGAGCTCGGAACATTTTCAACCCTCTTCGCGCAATATGGGCAGATGCAGTGCAAGATCATCATTGGCAGTTGAAGTTGCCGAACCCTTTTACTGATCTTAAACCAAGAGATTTTCCAGGGAAATCGGACATGATAGTCAAAGTCTTTAAATTTGATGAGTGGCTGAGTGTCATCGAACACATGGATCCTTTCTATCGTCCTATTGCAGAATTTTCGATTCTGACAGGAATGATCGGAAGCGAAATCGCTGGCCTTCGGAAAAGTGATTTGAAAGAAGGGGTCATTGATGTCCAGAATAAGATCGTGAGAAAACGCCAAAAAGGTGGGACTCTAGTAATTGAAAGCACTAACCTGAAAACTTCTGGCCGCGATCGTAGGATCCCAATCACCGAGAAGATTCGTAAAATACTGGAAGAGGTTTTGTCCCGTACTGAGTCAACTTTTGATTATGTCTTCACTATGGGTGATGGATCAATGTACGATCCAGATAACTTCCGGGAAGCCGCATGGAAGACCGCTTTCAGAAGGGCTAAAGTCGAATACGAGAGACCGTACGGCACTCGCCATACATTCGCGGCATGGTGCTTGATGCTCAGAATGGATCCGAACAGGCTGGTGTATCTGATGGGCCATATGACCAAAGAGATGATTTGGGAAAATTATGGGAAGTACGTTGAGGATATGGAAAAAGACGCTCCTAGTGTTCTTGAATACTTTGGAAGTGATTTCATCGACAGGAACTTCAAGAGGACCTTTTACCCATTTCTTGGTTGAGATCGCATAGGTTGGAAGAACGGGATTGCTACGTCGCTCCTCCTCGCATTGACAAAAAAACGAAGGGTTTTGTCAATACGAGCGAAGCGGAGCAATCTCGTTTTTATTAGTATTGTAAGAGGCTCAGTTGCGAAAGTCCATGCGAAAGTCAGTAGTTTTAGTTTGTAAGTACCTGTAATTATTGGTAAGATATGGCGGAAGCGCATGGGAATCGAACCCACCTGGGAAGTTTCTCACCCCCCACACCGGTTTTGAAGACCGGGCGGCCCACCAGCGACCGACGCGCTTCCGTGAAAGAGATTATATTAATAATGGTGTGTAGTCAATGGATGTAATTCCATAGAAAGTTCAATTTTTTCAATAAATAGGCATTCAATTTTCTGAATGCCTATTATTCCATAATATATTTACTTGCAAAAACCTGGTTAACTATCTCGATGTTCGGCGAGATGTGCCTATAATTCGGGATGATAGGTTTTCATGTGCTGTTCATAAGCTGCGCCGGAAGTGAATTCGGTGCCGCATGTTGAGCATTTGATTATTGCCTTATGGTCCGGATGAGCTTTGATATGTGCTTCTACTCCGGCGGTTGATGTGAATTCCACTCCGCAGGTTGCACATTTGATCAATGGCTTTGTCGCTTCGGCGGTAACGGCCTTATGCTCGGGATTTGTCTTGAGATGTTCTTCAAGCCCTGCCCGTGATGTGAACTCTACACCACATGTTGAGCATTTGATTAATGATTTGACCGTTCCTGAATTTGAGGAAACGGGTTCATCCATTGCCAGGCCGGAAGAGGCAAAACTGAAAAGACACAGGACCAATCCTGCCATAACCAGTGATAATAGCCTACGCATCTTCAACACCCCTTTCTTTGTTATTCAAATTATATCGTAACAATTGTATTCAATCACTTGCCGGTATATTTTCTTACTTGATTATAATTATAAGTTAATATATGTGCATTGTCTATTGTCGTTGTAAAGATTATTTCACGATAAATCATACGGATAGGCTCAATCTATGCAAATTATCTGGTAATTATGTGCATTTACGGAATCCCGGCTATTGTCTTGATGGTTTCAATCAGCTTGATAATTATATGAATATTAAACGTAACTATTTCGCCAAGTAATGCAACAGGCCGGATTATTTTCTGTACTGAAAGCCCCAAAAGAAAAAAGAGCCTGAAGCTAATGCCCCAGGCTCTTTACATAATTGAATAATAATTGCTTTTATGAACTCGCTATCCCGCTAAAAGGGAATAGCGTCTGTCCAGTAAAGATAAACGTCTAGTTGACTGGATAGACGGAGACCTTCTTGCGGTCTCTGCCCATACGCTCAAATTTGACGATTCCGTCAATCAGGGCGAAAAGGGTATAGTCGCTGCCGCAGGCCGACATTGTTGCCGGGATGAATGGATGTTCCGTGCTGGCGGTAGATAATATTGCCCGCCCTTACAGTTTCTCCGCCGAATTTTTTGCAGCCCAGTCTCTGACCGGCTGAATCGCGGCCGTTCTACTACTTCCGCCTGCTTTCTTATGTGCCATTTAGTATACCTCCTGATCCAAGGGAACCCCCCTAGGCGTTAATCTTTTCAATTTTAAATATGGTCATGAGTTGGCGGTGTCCGTTCATTTTCTTGGAGTCCCTTACGCCGCTTGGATTTGAAGACGAGAATTTTCTTGTCTTTCCCCTGCTGATGATCTTGCCGACCACAGAGGCGCTGGGCACTAAAGGTGTTCCGATTGCTACCTTTTCGCCGCCGACCATCAGGACTTCGTTGAGTTCAACGGTTTCGCCAACCGCTCCCTCCAGTTTTTCGACCTTCAGCAGGTCTCCCTCGGAAACTTTGTATTGCTTACCCTCCGGTTTTCACTACTGCGTACATTTGCCTTCACCACCTTTTATTATAATTTTACGCTGAGCGGGTTAATATAAAATAAATTCCGAAAACATGTCAAGGAGTTTTTCTCTACTAACAATATCATAGAAAAAACTTCAGGCAAAAAATTTCACTATCTCTCCGGCCAGCGCCTCAATCGTGTGCTCTGCAGGCTCAACAGCAACCCTGAGGCCGAGCTCGCGGCAAGAACGGGCCGTTATCGGTCCGATGGCGGCAATTACGACTCCTTCCAGCAGGTGAAGGAGTCGATTTTCTCCAACCATGGCTGCCAGATTCTCAATGGTTGATGATGAGGTGAATGACGCACAATGAATTTTTTTATCTTCAAATGCTTCAATAATGTTGTGAGGCAGTTCTTCCGGTATTACGTTCCGGTATGCTATTGGAGCCTCCACTTCCATGCCGAGCTGCCGCAATCCGTTGGGAATGACATCTCTGGCCCTGTCCGCCCTGGGGAATAGCGCAACTTTGCCCGCAACATCCTGCGAAGAAAACGCTTCAACCACCCCTTCGGCCTTATAGCTGTCGGGAACAAGATCGGCCCTGATGCCGTAGCAGGCAAGGGCGGCCGCTGTTTTTGGACCGACCGAGCAGACGCGGCAGGAAGAAAGTGCCCGGCTATCGAGCTTTAATGCGTGCATCCTGCGAAAAAAGTATTTTACCGCATTGTAGGAAGTGAAGATTAACCAGTCGAACCGTTCCAGAGACCCGACAGCCCTGTCCAGATCGGTGAAGTTATCTGTCGGCACGATCGATATGGTCGGGCACTCGAACACTCGCGCACCTTGATCCGTCAGAAACTTTGAGAATTCTCCCGCCTGGTCGGAGGCTCGTGTGACCAGGATTCCCTTCCCGAACAGCGGGCGATTGTCAAACCAGCGCAGTTTTTCACGGAGGTTTACCACCTCGCCGATGATTGTGATCGCAGGTGGTTTGAAAAAGGTCTTTCGCGCCTTTTCTGCAATATCGGCGAGCGTGCCTGTCAGGACTTCCTGGTCCGGTCTTGTTCCCCAGCGAATAAGGGCCACAGGCGTGTCTGTTGCCCTGCCGCGGGCAATGAGGTTTTTCGTGATCAGGGGCAGGTTTTTCATGCCCATGTAGAACACCAGTGTGCCGCTTCCCAGGGAAAGCCTGTCCCAGTCTATATCCGAGGCTTTTTTTGCAGGGTTTTCATGTCCCGTGACGAAAGCGACTGAAGTGGTGTAATCGCGATGTGTCAGCGGTATTCCCGCATAGGCCGGAGCCGCTATACCGGATGTTATGCCGGGGACGATCTCAAAAGGGATTCCGGCTTCGACCAGGGCTTCGCATTCCTCTCCGCCCCGACCGAATACGAAAGGGTCACCACCTTTGAGCCTGACAACGATATTTCCCGCAAGGGCCTTGTCCACCAGCATTTCATTGATCTGCCCTTGCTCCCGGTTATGGGCGCCGCCCACCTTCCCTGCGTAAATCAGTTCGGTGTCAGGGGAGGCAAAGTGAAGAAGGCTCATGTTTGCCAGGTAGTCATACAGAATGACATCGGCCGAGGCGATGCAGTCCCGGCCCTTTACCGTTATCAATCCGGGATCGCCTGGCCCGGCGCCGACAAGGTAGACATAACCGGTTTTATTTTCTGATTTCTTTTTCATATTTTGTGCAAGCAGTTTTAAATGTCTTGCCGCTGGTCTGCAGCTGCCAGCCGCCTGTTATTATCAGACCGGAAACTCTTTCTCCAGGGAAACCTCTCGCTGGTATACCTCGCTGAGAATTTCGCGTGCGCCGTCAGCCAGGAGCTTTTCAGCGAGGGAAATGCCAAGCTTTTCGCATTGGTCCGCCGGGCCGCTTATGCTTCCCTTTACGGATTGTTTTCCGTCAACCGAAGCGACGAAGCCGCTCAAAAATAATTTGCCGTCTTTTATTTCTCCATGGGCGGCGATTGGAACCTGGCACCCGCCTTCGCAACGCCACAACAATGCTCTTTCAGCCCGCACGGCCTGGCTGGTTTCTTCATGATTGAGAAAAGATATGGCATCCCTGACCTTTTCGTCGTCCAGGCGGCACTCAATGCCAAGTGCACCCTGGCCGATGGCCGGGAGCGACAATGTCACGGGAAGATATTCGCTGACCCTTTCGGCGAAACCCAGCCTTTTCAGCCCTGCCGCGGCAAGGATGACTCCGTCCAGCCCCTCGGTTTCAAGTTTGTTCATGCGGGTCTCGACATTTCCCCTGATTACAACCATTTGCAGGTCGGGACGGACCTTCAGCAATTGAGCCTGTCGCCGCAGGGCACTTGTCCCTATTTTCGCGCCCTGTGGAAGTGAAGAGAAAGAACAACCGCGGGATATGAGCGCATCGCGCGGGTCTTCCCTTTCGGTGATGCAATGAATGCCCAGTCCGTCGGGGAATTCGGTCGGTACGTCTTTCATGCTGTGCACGGCAATGTCGATATCGCCGCAGAGCATGGCCTCTTCGATTTCCTTGACGAAAAGTCCTTTGCCTCCGACCCGTGCCAGTGGTACGTCAAGGATTTTGTCCCCAATTGTTTTAATCTTGACCAGAGAGACTTCAATTCCGGAATAACGTTTTTCAAGCTCCGATTTTACCCATTCAGCCTGCCATAGTGCCAGACGGCTGGCGCGGGTGCCTATTTTCAGTTGTCTCAAAGACATTTTTCATTCTCCATAAATTATATTAAAGGTAGTAATCCCACTTTTTTCAATCCGGCAAAAGGGAGCGGGCGATTTTGCCACTTTTAAACTCTGCCGCTATTCTTCAGGTTCTTCCGGTTCTTCAAGTTCGATATTTTCCTGCTGCTCCATTTTAAGGTCGAACAACGTTCGCAGGGCATCGATATACAGATCGTTCCTGTTTCCCAGCCTGTTCTGTTTAAGAATGCTGGTCGGATTGTGCAGCAATTTATTGATTATAGCACTGGTCAGGACCTCAAGACGTTTTTCGTCCTCGGGCTGGAGCCCTTTCCATCCCGCTATCGTCCTTGCGAGTTCAGACTTCCTGACTTCATCGAAACGGGAGCGTAACGCGACTATTGCCGGCGTAACTTCGAGGGTGGAAAGCCAGGAGAAAAATTGCCCGATTTCCTGGTTGACTATCTCCTCCGCTTTTTCTGCTTCAACGGCTCTCTGTCGAAGATTCGACTCCACGATTCCCTGGAGATCGTCAGTATTGTACAGGTAAACGTTTTCAAGATCGTTGACTTTCGGATCGATGTCCCTCGGAACCGCGATATCGATGAAAAACATCGGTTTCATCTTGCGGTGGCGGATAACCTCGGCTACCTGCTTCGGTTTTATGATGTGTTGGGGGGCGCCGGTGGACGTGAGAACAATGTCGGCCTTATGCAGGTGGTCGAAAAGGTCTTCGAAGTTGATGGCCTTGCCGCCAAATTCGGCAGCCAGTTTCTCGCCTCTTTCAAATGTACGGTTTGCTACCAGGGCTCCGCGGACACCGCTGTTGATGAAATGTTTGGCCGCCAGTTCTCCCATTTCTCCGGCCCCGATCAGCATTACCGTCTTGTCGGAAAGGTCGTCGAAGATTTTTTTCGCCAGTTCGACCGCTGCGAAGGCAACCGACACGGCGGACGAGGCAATCCTGGTTTCGGTCCGGACCCTTTTTGCAACGGAAAAAGCCTTATGCAGGAAGCGGTTGAGGATAATCCCGGATGTCCTGTACTCGGCTGCATATCCGTATGCGCTCTTTACCTGGCCCAATATCTGCGGCTCTCCCATGACCATGGAATCGAGGCTCGAAGCGACCCGGAAAACATGGCGAATCGCTTCCTCTCCATGCAGACCGTAAAGGTGCGGTTCGAGTTGGTCGAAGACCAGATTGCGGCTGTCGGCCAGGTATCTTTTAATCCTGGCAATACCGCCGGCGATATCGCGGGTGGCGGCATATATTTCAACCCTGTTGCAGGTGGAAAGTATAATGGCCTCGTTGATGTCGGGCAGGGAAACGAGCTCCCGAAGCGGCTCTTCGATGCGGTTTGTCGCAAATGCGACTTTTTCTCTGATTTCCAGCGGGGCTGTATTGTATGAAAGCCCCACGACGATTATGTTCATAGGTCAGGTATCTCGATCCGGCTAATCTTTGCAGGTTGTAAGCCTAATTAGTTTCATTGCTGCCAGTTCATATTTGACAATTTATTTGTAACTATGTAATCCCGGAAGCAAAAGATTTACCCCCAGGAAGGTGAAGAGCAGGATGAAAAAACCACCGATTGCGAATATGGCGGCCCTTCTGCCCCTCCATCCCGTGGTAAGTCTGCCATGCAGCAGGGCGGCATAAACAAACCAGGTGATGAGCGACCAGGTTTCCTTCGGGTCCCAGCTCCAGTAAGCCCCCCAGGCCGATTCCGCCCAAATCGCCCCGGTTATGATTGCTACTGTGAGTAGAGGGAAGCCCAGTGTCAGGCAGCGGTAGTTTATGTCGTCGAGGGTATCGAGGGACGGAAGCTTGTGGTAAAGGGATCCCAGTTTCTTGCTTTTGAGAAAATGCTCCTGAATCAGGTACATTATCCCGGCGCAGAAAGCAACGGTAAAGGCTGCGTAGCTTGAAAACGCCATGATTGTATGGACAGCCAGCCAGCGACTGCGCAGCGCCGGCGCCAGTGGGCCGATGGTCGTTGGAAAAATACAGGAGGTTATCATCAGGAGCAGGGCTACCGGCATCACGAACGCGCCGAGGATAACCAGCTTGTATCTCCTTTCGAAAACCATGAACAGACCGACAACGGCAAGACTGAAAAAGGAAAGCGATTCATGAAGATTGGTAATCGGAGTATATCCGGCCTTAAGAAAACGTGCCAGTGTAAAAACGCAGTGGACCGCAAATCCCGCAGCCACGACCCATCGGGAAATCTTTCCGATGATTTCTCCGGGTTTAGCCAGGTTTAAAAGGTACAGAAGAGAAGCGGCGCAATAGAGGCCCAGGGTTGTGTAGAAAAGAATTTCATTCATTCGGGGTCCTTTTCCCCCACCCCCAGATTGCCCAAGGTAAATCCCGGGCCGAATATCTCCACGAGGAGGCGGTCGATTTCATTATAAGATTTTTTCCTGTATAGACCGGGCAGGTCACGGGACACCAGTTCGACAATAAGCCTTTTATTATATTGGCTGTCTCTTTTTTCTGTCAACAGCTTTTCCCTGACGGCACCCAGCAGGCGGATGGCGGGATTGTATTCGGGGCCGTAAGCCGACTCAAGTTCTTTCCTTATTTTTTGCGCCAGAGCCGGGCTTTTTCCGCCTGTGGAAACGGAAATGAGAAGTTCTCCTCTTGACATGAAGGCAGGAGAAATAAAGGTGCTCCTTTCCGGTGCATCAGCAATGTTTGCGGGGATGCCGAGGTTTGCGGCATCCGTAGCAACAGCCGAGTTTACTTCATAACGGTCTGTTGCAGCAAAGACCAATACAGAGTTTTCCAGGTCACCCTGACGATATTCCCTGTCAAAATGCTGGATTTTTCCTTCGGTGGCCAGTTTTTTCAATCCGGGAACGATATTCGGGCCGATTAATGTGACTTCTGCTCCGGCTTCCAGCAGGGAAAAGCACTTGCGTTCCGCAACTGATCCTGCTCCCACCAGCACAACTTTCCTGCCGCGGACATCCAGATTTATGGGTAGATATCTCATGTTTTATATTTTGATTGTTTCCTGAATTAGAGCCGGACAACCGAATTGCTTCCACATTCTAGCCGAATAAAGAAGTTGAATCAATTATTCCTTGATTTTTTTACCATGTCGATTATAGTCAATAATACAATTAACTGCATACATCCGAGATCAGACAAGAGGAGAATCTAATTATGGCCAGCGAAAAAGTCCTTGCTTTTGGAGACAGCAACTTTGAGACTGAAGTGATAAAATCAGATGTTCCGGTACTGGTGGATTTTTGGGCTCCCTGGTGCGCGCCATGCAAAGCAATCGCACCCGTGGTCGACACACTCGCCGATGAGTATGAAGGAAAGATCAAATTCGGGAAAGTAAATGTCGATGAAAATCCTGCTACCCCCGGCAAGTACGGGATACGCGGAATTCCGACCATAATCCTTTTCAAAGACGGGAAGGTCATGGACCAGGTGGTGGGGGCTGTTCCCAAGGCACAACTCGAGGCCTTGATCAAAAAGGCATTGTAATTGGCAGGGTACCGGAAAAAGGAACAATTGAGATGGTATTTATGAAAATGAGCAAAATTCTTGCTGCATCGTTTCTGTCCTTGTTGCTGGTCTTACCGGCAGTTTCCTTTGCCCTTCCGCAAAAAGGGGAGCCTGCGCCCCCCTTTCATGTAGTTTCTACTTCCGGGCAGAAAATCTCGCTGGCGAACTATAAGGGTTACGTTCTTGTGCTTGAGTTTTTTGCAACCTGGTGTGGTGGCTGTAAAGAATCGATACCGCACCTGATGGATATGCAGAAACAATACGGCAAACAGGGTTTGCAGATCCTTGGCCTCGATGTCGGGCAAGGCGATGATATCGGCGACCTCAGGAATTTCGTTGCCGACAGAAGGCTCAGTTATCCGGTCGGTATCGCCGATGAGGATGTCGTATATGACAATTATGGGATCAGGATGATACCAACAGTGTTCGTTATCAACAAAAAAGGCATGCTGGTCGAAGAATTCAAAGGTTTTAACAGCGATAATCTCAGCTCGCTGCAAGAGACAATAAAACAGCTGCTGGCGGAGTAACCATGGCTGGCTCATGGGCAAAAAGGCGGCCGATCAGGCCGTTTTTTTTTGCCCAATGTTCAAGCAATCATAGAAATTCAATTCATAACCCGCCTGGTACCTGAAATTTTGATCCGCATTGTTGGGGCAGCGTGGTGCAAAACGTTAAGCTGTGTGCAATGATGTGGATTCGTCCCGGTCGTCGCCGGTTCCATGAAAATAATCCCAGATCCCCCGGGCAGTTTTTTTGTCCATTCCCTTTACTTCGGTAATTTCCTCTATGGTTGCTCCCCGGATTTTTTTCAGACTGCCGAAATGGCGCAGCAGTTCTTTCCGTCTTTTCTCCCCAACGCCCGGAATTTCATTTAGAGATGAATGAAGTGCCGATTTCCCGCGCAGTTTCTTGTGGTGGGTAATGGCAAAGCGGTGCGCTTCATCGCGAATCCTTGCCAACAGGAGGAGCGAGGCAGAGTTCTGTCGCATCACGACGGGGTTTTTGCGCCCTGTAAGAAAAACCCTTTCATCGCTTTTCGTAATTTCCGGAGAGTCCATGCCTTTTTCAACCCTGCTTTTAGCCAGGGCAACGGCATCTATATCCGTGACACCCAGTTCGCCAAGAACATGATTCAGAATATTGAGCTGTCCCGGACCTCCGTCCACAATGATCAGGTCCGGAAAGTCGCCGCCGTCAGAATTTTTCCTGAATCTGCGAAAGAGCACTTCACGCATCATGCCGTAGTCATCTGCCCCGGTCACGCTCTTGATTCGATAGCGGCGATAGTTGTCCTTGTCAGGTTTTGCTTCGACAAATGCAACTTTGCTACCAACCGCGATCTGACCTTGAATGTTGGAAATATCGAAACATTCGATGCGGCGAGGGGTTTTAGTAAGGTGGAGACGTTTTTTGAGATCGTCCAGGGTGGCTTCAATTCTTTCTTTTTCGCTTCTTCGCTCCATGGCGACGGTTTTCGCATTCCTGTCAGCCAGTCTGATCATTTCCAGCTTTGTTCCACGTCCAGGGAGGGTTACGACAACCTTTTTCCCTTTTTTTTCCGACAAGAGTTCCGTAAACACCCCGGGTTCTTCGATACGAAGCGGTACCAGGATCTCATCGGGGATATGGACATCGCGGTTGTAATATTCACCGATAAAGGATGATATTCCTTCCTCGTCCTCCATTTCCCAGGTAAGGGAAAAGTTGCGGCTGTCGATCAGGCAGCCCCCCCTGATAAAAAGCAGCGACAATACGAGGAGACTTCCTTCCCGGTAATAACCGAGAACATCCATGTCCCCCCCCCGGGTGACCATTTTCTGTTTTTCAACCGTAAGTTCAATGGAAAGAATCAGATCCCGGAACCTTGCTGCTTCCTCGTAATTCTCCAGTACCGCGGCTTCCGCCATTCGTTTTCTCAGCACCTTGACAAGATCGCGGTTTTTCCCTTCCAGAAAAAGGATTGCGCCTTCCGCGAGCGCTGCGTAGTCTTTTTTTGAAATTCGTCCGAAACAGGGGGCTGAACACTGGTTTATCTGGTAAAACAGGCAAGGGCGCCCCCTTCGTCGGCAGCTGTCCTCCGGGTAATGCCGCAGACGAAACAGCTTGTAAATCTGTTTCAACACATCCCTGGCTGCCGTTGCCGATGAATATGGACCGAAATAACGGGCTCCGTCCCTTTCCACTTTGCGGATTATGGAAAGACGAGGATATTCTTCAGACATGTCCATTCGAAGCGAAAAATATGTCTTATCGTCGCGGAGGTTTATGTTGTATCTGGGTCGATGTTTTTTGATGAGGGTGTTTTCAAGGATAAGCGCTTCCTTTTCGGTGTCCGTGACAATGTAATCGATATCGGATACCCTTGCCATGAGGAAGCTTATCTGGTACCGGCTGTCGCCGGACTTAGCGAAATAGGAGCGAATCCGGTTTTTCAGATTCTTTGCCTTGCCCACGTAAAGTATAGTCCCCGCGTTGTTTTTCATTATGTAAACGCCGGGGGAAATGGGGAAGTTTTCAGTTGAAGACGTGTTCATTGATGATATTATAGGTTTACGTTTCACGCTTGCAAAGAATTATTAGTTAAATGTGTGCAAAACTGTGTTAAATCCTGGCTGTCAGGACGCTATTCAAGCATTTCACCAGGGCTTCCATGACAAAAAATGTCCTTTTCGCAGATTTTGCCTTGGAATGCCGCGCATATCAAATCATATATAATACAGTGTGTTTTGCGCACAACGAAAGTTACTGGGCAACCTGCAAGTATCATTTCTGTGGCTAGCATGTTTTTTGCATGGTAGATATTCTTTTTGATACTCTTCACATCACTGCATGGAGATTTCCGAAAATGCCTAATATGCAAGCTGAAGAATTTTATGAAAAGGGATTGAATGCCCTTTCCAATGGACAAGTATACTTGGCGCTGGTATGTTTCGAGCAGGCGGCAAACCTGGAAAAGTCTCCAATGTACTGTTCTCACCTGGCATTTTGTCTTGCGAAAGCCCGTGGCCAGTATAGGGAGGCAATCGGTCTCTGTGAGGAAGTCATGACTGAAGAACCGGGAAATCCGGTTCATTACCTTAATCTCGGACGGGTTTATCTGCTTGCGGACGAAAGAGATAAAGCATTGCAAGCATTGCGAAATGGCTTGCAATTCGATAAAAACGGCGAGATTCTCAGGGAACTGGAAAGACTGGGAATGAGAAAACCGCCTGTTTTCCCAGGCTTGAAGAGGGGAAATCCTCTGAATAAATACTGCGGAATCCTGCTGAAAAAGTTTGGCTTCAGGTAATTGCCGGCTATCTAAATACCTGAGACGAAGGCGAAATCTCGATCGGGAGAAAATGAGTTAGAATGCGGCCAGGCTATTGTGAAGCAATTGTCCTTTCCATAAGGGACCACGGCGAGGCCGACAAAATTGTTACACTTTTTACTCTTGAACACGGCAAAATAAGCGGTATTGCCCGTAACGCGAAAAGGAGCAGGAAACGGTTCGGCGGTTCTCTTGAGGTTTTTGCAAGGCTTCGGATTCTTGTCATCCTGAAGGAAGGCCTTTCCAGGCTGGAAGATTCGGAGCTTATGACGGTTTTCCCTCACATCAGGGAAGATCTCGCAAAAATCGGCTATGCGGGCTATGCATGTGAACTTATCGACCGGCTGTTGCCGGAGGCTCAACCGAACAGGAGACTCTTCCGGCTGCTCGTCTCCTATCTGGACTATCTCGATTCATCCCCACCTGTTGAAGATGACCGGCTATTTTTCGAGGTAAATCTCCTTAATATCCTCGGCTATCGAATTCCCCTTGAAATTTGCGCTCAATGCAATAAGCCTCTTGACCGGGAAATGGATTTGAGTTATCTGCCGCAGTCGGGATTTTTCTGTGACAGGTGCGGCGTAAGTGGATTTAATATCTCGCATGAAACCCTGTCTTTACTGAAAATATCGATGAATACCGGCCGCTTCGGCAAAATTCGCTTTGACGGAAACGCCCTCAGGGAGGCGCAGGAAGTCTTGAATTCGACCATTGCGCTGCTCCTTGACCGCCCCCTGGTTTCTCTTTCTTTTTTGCGGGAGGTTCTTCAGGTTGACAGAGGTGGTTGCTGAACCCCGGCCGGTAGCCGATAATTCTTGACATGAATGCCTGTTGCAGGATAATCTTACCAATCCGGCTATTTTAGCCGCACTTAAGTTGTTCGGAACTGACCTATTTCCGTCCGGAAGCGCCGATATTCGTCAATCACTATCATCACGCTGGGGCGGGCGAAGTTCCGCTTCGTGCTAATCTCGAAGGTTTCATATCCAGAGCTTCCGACCAGATAAAAATTCGCGTGATTTGACACGGACAAAGAGAACTTTACTATGTCAACCGGATCGGAAAAAATACCGCCGCCCGGATAGGATCAGATCTTTCACTTTTAATTATAATTAAATATTTGGAGGAAACGTGTTGACTTTTCAGGATTTGATTCTCTCCCTCCAGGGGTTCTGGGCCGGGCAGGGATGTGTGATCCAGCAGCCCTATGACGTGGAAAAAGGCGCAGGCACCTTCAATCCGGCGACTTTTCTACGCGTTCTAGGACCGGAGCCGTGGAACGTGGCATACGTGGAACCTTCGCGCAGACCTACGGACGGCCGTTACGGCGAAAATCCCAATCGTCTTCAGCATTATTACCAGTTTCAGGTAATTATGAAGCCTTCCCCATTGAATATCCTCGACATTTACCTCGAGTCGCTGAAAGCATTCGGCATCAATCCCGCTCAACATGATATCCGTTTCGTGGAAGACGACTGGGAATCTCCTACTCTGGGAGCATGGGGCCTGGGATGGGAAGTATGGCTCGACGGCATGGAAATTACCCAGTTTACCTATTTCCAGCAGGCCGGGGGAATCGACCTGAAGCCGGTTTCATCGGAAATCACCTATGGATGCGAACGTATCGCCATGTATCTGCAGGGGGTCGATAATGTCTATGACCTCCAGTGGGTCGAAGGGGTAAAATACGGTGACATCCATCACCAGAGCGAGGTGGAGTTCTCCACTTATAATTTCGAAGAGGCGGATGTTTCCATGCTTCTTCAACTCTTTACCATGTACGAAAGGGAGTGCATACGGCTGGTTGAGCGCGGATTGGTTTTGCCTGCCTATGACTATGTTATGAAATGTTCCCATGCGTTCAACCTGCTCGACGCCCGGGGAGCCATTTCGGTAACCGAACGTGCTTCCTATATCGGCAAGGTGAGAAATGTCGCGAGGCTCTGCGCCGAGGGCTATCTGCAGATGCGTGAACGGCTCGGGTTTCCGCTTTTGAAAGGAGACCGCTGATGAAAAAAGAACTGTTTCTGGAGATCGGCACCGAAGAGATTCCAGCCGGGTTCCTCCCAAAAGCCATGACCGACATGGAAAGCATCATTGCAAGGGAACTGACCTCCGCCCGACTTTCCTTCGGCGAAATAAAGACATTTGCAACTCCCCGTCGCCTTGCCCTGGTTGTGAAAGATGTTTTGCCGGTTCAGCCCGACGCGGAAATAACTGATATCGGACCGGCAGCAAACGTGGCTTTCAGTGCCGATGGCGGCCTTACCCGCGCAGGAGAAGGGTTCCTTCGCAGCAAGGGCTGGGATGGTTCTCCATTGGAGGTGGATGTAAAGTCATTTTCGCCTGGCCCGATCGGCGGATTTCCCAATGCGAGAATCGAGTTTGCCGCTTCCGGCAAACTGTTGAAAATAGCGGTCACAAGAACTGAGACAGGCCGGCCGGCACATGAACTGCTGTCCGAAATCCTGCCAAGCCTTATTTCAAATATTCCTTTTCGGAAATCAATGCGCTGGGGTGATCTGGACGTTCGCTTCGCACGGCCGATCCACTGGATAGTGGCGCTGTTTGACGGGATCGTGGTGCCGTTTGCCTTCGGCAATATCGAGAGTGGCTGCGTATCCCGCGGTCACCGCTTCATGGCCAATCAGCCCTTTCCGGTACGCGACTTCGCCCATTACCTGGAGGAGTGCGAACGCCATTTCGTCATACCAGACCCTCAGATAAGGAAAGAGATTATTCGCAGGGAAATTCACCGGGTGGCCAAGGCCGCTGGCGGCCGTCTTGTGCCGGATGAAGAGTTGCTCGATGAAGTGACTTGCCTTGTCGAATATCCGAGCGCCGTCCACGGCGCCTTTGACCGGAGCTTCCTGGCAGTGCCCAAGGAGGTTTTGATCACCTCCATGAGAAGCCATCAAAGATACTTTTCGGTAATGGACGGGGAGGGAGGGCTTTTCCCGGTCTTTATCGCCATTCCCAATACCCTGGCGGAAGATCCTTCTGTGGTGGTGAAGGGAAACGAGAGGGTTCTTTGCGCACGCCTCTCCGATGCCCGCTTTTTCTTCGAGGAAGATAAAAAAGTACCACTTGAGAATCGGGTGGAAGCACTCAAAAGCGTGGTCTACCAGCAGAAGCTCGGTACTTCATATGAAAAGATGGAACGGTTCCGGCAGCTTGCGGAATTGCTTGCTGCTGAAATTAATAAATCGGTCGTGGATAAAGTTCACAGGACTGCGACTTTATGCAAGGCCGACCTCGTTACCGGCATGGTTGGAGAGTTCCCGGAGGTACAGGGAATCATGGGACGTGAATACGCACTTCACGATGGCGAGGATGTCGAGGTGGCAAATGCCATTGCCGAGCACTATCTGCCGACCCAGGCAGGAGGCGAGCTTCCTTCCTCGGACATCGGAGCAATAGTATCACTTGCCGATAAAATGGATACCATCTGCGGTTGTTTCGGCGTCGGGCTCATCCCCACCGGCTCTGCCGACCCTTACGCCCTGCGCCGTTCGGCCCTCGGAATAATAAACATCATACTGGGCAAGGGATACCGGCAGCCACTTAACGCTTTCATAGGGGATTCACTCGACCTTCTCCAGTCCAAAATCACCAGAACCCGGGAAGATGTGCACAAGGACGTACTGGAGTTCTTCAAGGGGCGTTTCGTTAATCTGCTGACAGACCGTTTCCCTGGCGATGTTGTGGATGCAGTGGTATCAGTTTCGTTCGATGATCTGGTCGAGACGACTGCAAAAATCGAGGCCTTGTCCGAATTCAAGAAGCGTCCCGATTTCGAACCATTGGCAATAGCATTCAAGCGGGTGTGCAACATAGTCAAGGGGGGGGTGGACAAACCAATAGAGCAGGGGCTTCTCCGGGAAGAAGCGGAAAAGGAATTGTACTCCGCTTTCAGTGCCGTAGCGGAAAAGGCTGCTACCAAAATTGCCGACCGTTATTATCTCGACGCCCTTTCCGAGATTGTAACGCTGCGGGGAGCGGTGGACGCATTTTTCGATACGGTAATGGTCATGTCCGAAGATGAAAATCTCCGACTCAACAGACTTGCCCTATTGACGGGAATAGCACGGCTATTCGGCAAGATAGCCGATTTCTCGAAAATTTCATCGTGAGCGGAACGGTTGCAGCCGTTTCGCTTTTTTAATTTTATCCTATATTGATGTCAAGCCCATGAGGGTTATAATTTTTCGCAAAGAATAAAACAGAGGAGGATAACAATGGCCGCGAAATATGTGTATTTCTTCGGTGACGGCAAGGCTGAGGGGACTGCGGAGATGAAGAGTCTTCTCGGTGGCAAGGGAGCCAACCTGGCCGAAATGACCAGCATCGGTCTCCCCGTTCCCGCGGGTTTTACCATTTCAACCGAGGTCTGCAGCGAATTCTATAAGAACGACCGGAATTATCCGCCGACCCTCAAGGGTGAGGTGGATGCGAACTTGCGCAAAATCGAGGAATTGATGGACAAGAAATTCGGAGATCCGAAAAATCCGCTTCTTGTTTCGGTCCGTTCCGGCGCACGGGCGTCCATGCCGGGAATGATGGATACCATCCTCAACCTGGGTCTCAACGATACCACCGTACGCGGCATAATCGACCAGAGTGGTGATGAGCGATTTGCATATGACGCTTATCGCCGCTTCGTGCAGATGTATTCCGATGTGGTAATGGGAATGGATGATTCCATTCTTGAGCATATCCTTGAGCGGAAAAAAGAGGAAAAAGGTGTACATCTGGATACTCAGCTAACGGCTGAGGACTGGAAAGAACTGGTAGCGGTATTCAAGGCGAAAATCAAGGAATCTCTCGGCAAGGATTTTCCGGAAGACCCGCAGGAACAGCTGTGGGGTGCAATTGGTGCGGTCTTCGGTTCTTGGATGAATCAACGCGCCATCACATACAGAAAACTGAACAATATCCCTGCCGATTGGGGTACCGCCGTAAATATTCAGTCCATGGTATTCGGCAATATGGGTAATGATTGTGCAACTGGTGTTGCCTTTACCAGAGATCCTTCCACCGGAGATAACTATTTCTACGGAGAATACCTGGTAAATGCCCAGGGTGAGGATGTTGTAGCCGGAATCCGTACTCCCCAGCCGCTCAGTACTGTGAAGAAAAAAGACGGCGCCCCGTCAATGGAAGAGATCATGCCGGAATGTTACGGGCAACTCCTTAGTATCCGCGAGATCCTTGAAAAGCACTACATTGACATGCAGGATATCGAGTTTACAATTGAAAAGGGCAAGCTTTATATGCTCCAGACACGAAACGGCAAGCGGACTGCCCGCGCTGCAGTAAAAATCGCTGTGGATATGGCCAAAGAAGGTTTGATCAACGAAAAAACAGCTGTCTTAAGGGTTCAGCCGAGCCAACTTGATCAGCTGCTTCATCCGTCCCTTGATCCCGCTGCCCCGAGAAAGGTCATCGCAAAAGGACTTCCCGCCTCACCCGGAGCGGCCGGCGGTGAAGTTGTATTCAATGCCGATGAGGCCGAAGCTGCGGCGAAAATCGGCCTGAAAGTAATCCTGGTACGTGTGGAAACCAGCCCTGAAGATATTCACGGTATGCATGCCGCACAGGGGATTCTGACCGCCCGTGGAGGGATGACATCTCATGCCGCTGTTGTGGCCCGCGGTATGGGCAAATGCTGTGTGGCGGGTTGCGGTGAAATCAAGGTTGATTATGCTAACGATTCGTTTACAGTCAACGGATTTACGGTTAATAAGGGCGATGTTATAACCTTGGACGGTTCAACCGGAGAGGTGATGCTGGGTCATGTGCCGACCGTTCCTCCACAGATGACCGGGGACTTCGGAACGCTGATGGGCTGGACGGACAAATACAGAAGATTGAAAGTTCGCACCAATGCGGATACTCCGGCCGATGCAGCTGTGGCCCGCGAATTCGGCGCCGAAGGAATTGGTCTGACCCGTACGGAGCATATGTTTTTCGAAGCTGACCGTATTGCCGCGGTGCGCGAGATGATTCTCTCTGACACGGTAGAAGCGAGGAAAAAGGCACTTGTAAAAATCCTGCCTATGCAAAAGGGCGATTTCATGGGTATTTTTCGTGAAATGAAAGGATTGCCGGTCACCATCAGGCTACTCGATCCGCCACTCCATGAATTCCTTCCCCATGAAGCGAAGGATATAGAAGCCCTGGCGCAGACCATGGGGGTCAGTGCTCAGGCACTGAAGGCGAAAGTTGAGTACCTCCACGAATTCAACCCGATGCTTGGTCACCGCGGCTGTCGCCTCGGGGTGACTTTTCCCGAGATTTATGACCTTCAGGTCCAGGCAATTATGGAAGCTGCATGTGAATTGACAGCGAACGAGGGATTTTCCCTTGTTCCCGAAATAATGATTCCACTGGTCGCGACGGTGTCGGAACTGAAAAATCTTCGGGAAAATGCCGTTAAGGTGTGCCAGGAAGTTATGGAACGTTACGCGGTCAAGGTGGATTACCTTATCGGAACAATGATAGAACTTCCCAGAGCCGCACTTACGGCTGATGAAATTGCACGGGAAGCGGATTTTTTCTCATTCGGCACGAATGATCTCACCCAGACAACCTTTGGGCTCTCACGTGACGACGCAGGAAAATTCCTTCCCCTCTATGTTGAAGCGGGAATTTTGCCGGAAGATCCTTTCGTTACTCTGGACCAGGATGGCGTCGGCCTACTGGTGAAAATGGGTTGCGAGAAGGGACGTGCGACCAGGCCCGGGATTAAGCTTGGGATTTGCGGCGAACACGGGGGCGATCCGGCGTCCGTAATTTTCTGTCACAAGATCGGACTCGATTATGTTTCCTGCTCCCCCTTCAGGGTCCCGATAGCCCGTCTTGCCGCGGCTCATGCAGCGTTACTGGAAACAAAGTGACCTTATTTCTCAAGTTGATTAATTGAGATTCTGTTTTTCCCAGGGCACCGGCTCAGCCCATAAAATAACCAGAACAGGTAACAGGAGGGAGCTGTAATGTCAAAAGGTGTGGTTAAGTGGTTCAATGACAGCAAGGGGTTTGGATTCATCGAACAGGAAAACGGTGAAGACGTTTTTGTACACTTTTCTGCAATTCAGGGGGATGGCTTCAAGAGCCTGAAAGAAGGGCAAGAGGTCTCTTTTGAAGTTGTCCAGGGCACCAAGGGCCTGCAAGCCGCAAATGTCAGCAAACTTTAGACAGATTTCAAAATATCACAAAAGCCCCGTCATGACGGGGCTTTTTTTGTGTCGCTCGAACGGTGCATAATATATGGAGAGGCTGTTTATGGCTAAGAACAAGATGCCAGCGACCCCGGCAGTCCGCTTGCTGCGCGGGGAAGAGGCGATATTTACGGATTATATTTACCATTATGTAGAAAAAGGTGGAACCGCACAGCCTGCAAGAGAGTTGGGGTTCGACGAGCACGCCGTCATTAAGACACTTATAATGGAGGATGAGTCCAAAAACCCGATGATAGTTCTGATGCACGGTGACATGCAGGTATCAACCAGGGAACTGGCCAGGGTTATCGGAGTAAAATCCGTTTCGCCATGCACTCCGGAAACGGCAAACAGGCATTCTGGGTATATGGTTGGAGGAACATCACCTTTCGGCACGCGGAAAAAAATGCCGGTCTACATCGAAGCAACCATCCTGGATCTGCCGGAAATTTACATCAATGGTGGAAAACGCGGCTATCTTGTCGGTCTTTCACCGAAGGTGGTCGTGCGGATTCTGAAACCGGTACCGGTGCGGGTAGCAACAAAAGGCTGAAAATTCAATTTCAGAATAAAGGGACTAAAGGCGAATTTTTCTCCAAACGTCGATGACTTTTCCAATGATTTTAGTATTTGGATCAGGTTTGAAAGGTGCGTATGCCGGATTGTCCGGGGCCAGAAATATCTCGTTCGTCTTCAACCTGTATCTCCTCAGGATAGTTTCTCCCCATCGGTTGTGTACCAGAACGATATCACGATTCTGGAAACTCATATCCGCCTTGAAAATTACGAGGTCTCCATCTCGAATGGTAGGCGCCATGAAATCACCATAGTTGATTATGGAAAAACAACCTTCCGGTACATTGGGAAGGGAAATATGATCGAACACATCTTCGTCCCGGATCTTGTCAGGGAAATCCGGTGATATAACGTTTAGGAGTGGAATGTCGGAGGTTTGTGAAACTATCTGGCTCGCTCTCGCTGTTTTTAGCTTGTACATTTCGCCTGAACCCGTGTTGAGCCATTCCTCATTTATTTCATAGAGATGACAAAGAGCTATCAAAAGAGTATCAGAAGGTACTTTTTTCCCTCTCTCCAAACCGCTGAGAAAGCCCTGGACAATTCCAAGAGAGTCAGCGAATTCCTTTTGGGTCAACCCCTTAAGCTGTCTGATTTCTTTAATCCGTCTACCTGACTCGATTGCTGAGTAATTATTTTCTGTTTTCATATGGAAATTATCTCTTCAAATTATTGCTGATTAAATATATTATTGACAAATAATATCTTGGTGATAATATTGTCCATGCTTAATGGAGGCTATTTGGCATTTCTAATGTTAACCTTGCTTAAAATGTTAATCGAAATACTTCTGCTGTCTTGCTGCATCGGTCTGTCAAGGCCTTATCACTTTCTCAAGATTTACATTAGCACGTCTCCTAATCTTATTCAAGGTGTAAAATTACCAAGTGATATGCTTGAAGCTAGTGGATGATGCTTCTTAATAAAGACAATTGCCCGACCACTCTGCTCCAGGCGGAATCTCCGGAATCTTTCCTTGAGCAGTAGGTCCGGCACAGCCCACAAGGGTGCCATATGCCCGGGAACATCAATAATAAAAGTCTTGCCGATCTGCTCATATCGTTCAAAAAAAATCATTTTCTTTCGGATTTCAGCCTTAGTCTGTATGGAAATCAGGAAAATGATCATTCCATATGTAGCGTCAATCAATGTGGTTTAATTTCAAACATTCCATTCTTACATGGCGCGGTAATTCCATTTCTCAAGAATCATATCCTTAATGTCACAAAAAACAAGAGGCCTCTTATTCGCCGTTTGAATGGAGGTCTTCTCTGTTTTCTCATTCCGGTCCTGACGCGTAGCGGAATTGTTTGCCTGGTCGGTGAGGGCGTTAGAGAAAAATGTATAAACATCACCGAGCTTGAAGATTTATGCAGAACAAGCAAGATGGATGTTTTCGAGATGATTGAAATAATTGAATCACTTCCGGTCAAATCGTTCGAAGACGTGGAGCAGGTTGCGATTGAGATGCAAAAAATTCTTGCCGGTCTTGTCGATAAAGAAATTTCCAGTACGCAAATTATCAACACCAGGAATCAGATTGCTTTCACATTACAAAAAGTATCGCGAATCGACGCGATGAATACTTTTGACGAAGTAGTTTCGCTATCAGAAGAAATTCTTAGGGAATTTTTCTGTTGCTCAAATATAGCAATTGTTCTGCATGATGAAAAAAAAGGAGAGTTTTCAGTAAAGGGAAAAGGCCGTCAGGATGGCGGAGCCGTGAGTTTTCCGGAGAGTAAACTCTCCCTTTTCGTCGAACCGGGTTCAACTGCGAAAACCATAAAACTCGACAAGCAGGCAAAGGAATTATTTCATTTGCCGGAAGCCTGCAAGGCCACATGTTTTTCCCTTGAAAAGCAGGGAACAGTTCTCGGTTTTCTTGCCGTCTTTGACCATGATCCGGACCAGTTGGAAGAGCAATTGACCAGTTTGCTTGCAGACAAAATTTCAGCAAAGTTGAATATGTTGAAAAGCGATGTTGAACGCGCAATGGTCGGATCACTCTCACAAAGCCTGATGTCGCTCACAAATATCCTCCTGTTCGCCGAAAACAAGGAGGAATTGTACAGGAATATCCTTGAAATCTCGGCTGACCTGGTGAGGGCGTCGCGGGGGTCGATCATGCTTGTCGACAACAACGGCAAGAATCTGCGCATTGCTTTCTGCAAGGGCATGAACTGGCACGTTGCCCGGAGTATTTCAGTCAGAATGGGTGAAGGTATAGCCGGCAGGGTAGCAAAAAGCGGCATACCGCTTCTGGTCGATGATGTGGAAAAGGACGACCGGGTCCGCATGCCCAACCGGCCCCGTTTCAGAAGCAAGACTCTGCTCTGCGTTCCCCTGAAACTCAAGGATAAAACGATAGGGGTACTTAACCTTTCCGACAAGGAAAACCTGGAAGCATTCAAAGAGTCGGACCTGAATATGCTTGCATCATTTGCCGACCTTGCTTCTTTGATGATAGAGCGGTCATGGACCCTTGAAAGAACATCCATGCTGGAAAAGCTTTCGGTGACTGACTATCTGACCGGACTCTACAATCATCGCTTTCTGAGAAGCAGGCTGGATGAGGAACTAAGCAGGAGTGTACGCAACAAAAAATGCGTTTCTGTCATTTTCATAGATCTGGATTTCTTTAAAACATACAACGACCTCAACGGTCATCTGGCCGGAGACAGCGCATTGAAGAAAACCGCTGATATATTGAAAGATTCCGTGCGAGATATTGATATCGTGGTCAGATATGGAGGGGAGGAGTTTTGCGTCGTCCTCCCCGATACCACGAAAGAGGAAGCGGCATTCGTCGCCGAACGCATCAGGGGCGAAATCGAGAAAGAGAAATTTTTAAATGAAGATAATATGCCTTTCGGATGTCTGACGGCCAGTTTCGGAATTGCAACTTTTCCCGATGATGGCCACACTTACACATCCTTGATCCATTCAGCTGATCTTGCACTTTACAGCGCGAAAACCGGTGGCCGGAACAGAGTGGTCCTCGGTAGGCCGGTATTTCCGGACGCTGAAAATACGACCCCGTTTCCCGGCGAAATCAACCAACCCCCAGAATGACGCTGGAAGCCTTGAACATGGCGCATACCGCGCTATTCTCACTGAGTCCCAGTTCATGGACGCTTTCATTGGTGATTATGGCGCTTATGGTGTTTCCCCCGGAGAATTCAACATTCAGTTCAGTATTGACAGCACCTTTTGTCAGTTTTGCAATTCGTCCATGAAGTTTGTTGCGTGCGCTTACCCTTAAATCTCCAGTTTCGTCGCCGATAATAACCGAGCTTGCCTTGATAATGGCATAAGCATCCATCCCTTCCTGCAGGCCGAGACTTTCTACGCTCTCATTGGTTATTATGGCAATGATCCGGTCGCCACCCTTCAGCAGCAGATCTACCTCGGAGTTTACCGCACCCCTGGCAATTTTTTCGACAGTTCCGGCAAAAATATTCCTTGCACTTACTTTCATGGAAATCCTTTTCAAAAATTTATAGAGAGTACTCACATCCTCCATTTTGTCTTCAAGACCGGCCAGAAATTTATCGTGTTCCTCGTTTATTATGCGGTATTTTCTGATTACTTCCTTCCCGGCTTCGGTAAGTCTCGTGCCGCCGCCTGATTTTCCCCCTGTCATGCGGACGAAGAGCGGCTTGTCTGAAAGATTGTTGATCGTATCAATCGTATCCCAGGCAGTTTTGTAGCATATTCCGACCGCCTTGGCAGCCTTGGTTATTGAACCGAACTCGTCAATTTTTTCCAGCAGTGCGATCCTGTCGCTACCGAGAAATTCCAATTCCTTCTTCCTGAACGAGACTGTCCCTGAAACTTCGATCTGTTTCTTTCTCTTGGGCATAAAATGCTCATTGCTCCTTTGCAAGGAATATTAAATGGCTTGATAGAATGATTGTGCCGATTTTTCGGCTTTACCGAAAACTCGGTGGTTATATATTTTATGATATTAACACATTCACCTGAGAATGTCCCGAATCTATTACTTTTTTGCATATCTGCAATTATTGTCTGGAAATTGGTTTTGTGGCGGAACGGCTGATAAAAAAAGTGATTAGATGTCCCGGCATTTTTGATGAACCCGGTATCTATTCCGTTGCCGCCTGTTCAACCTCCCTGAATATCCTTCCTTCCATGCCGATATATTTGGGTGAAAAATGAAAGGGCAGGATCCTGACTGCCCCCGACAGCTTGCCCACAAGCCCCGCCTGGCGAGCGGTAAGATGGTATTTCTCCCTGGCCCGATCGGAGTCTTCGTGGAGAAAAGCCGCTTCAATGAAAAGGTAATCCGAGCCGCGCGCCAGTTTCGTCATTCGGGCGGTATTCTCTGGAGTATAAACGGAATCGGTCACATAAGTGATCTTCTGTCCGGGCACGATTTGCAGAATATCTCTCTTCAACTGCCCCAGCGGTATCTGCCTTTCGACGACCTCGACACCGTCTTTCCACCAGACACGAAAAGGCACATCATCGGCCTTGCCTCCGAGAACGGCGCGCTTCAGTTCCGTAAGCCAGGGGCCGACCGGCAGTCCGAATTCTTCCAGACGGTTTTTCATAATGTTCACATGGCTGGTTTCTTCCAGCGTAAAGGCCAGCACCGGAATCTTGTGGTCCAGAAAGGCGAATCGGATACGGAATGTGTCTTCTTCGGTGAGGATGTCGCCGGTTAACACAAGCGATGTGCTGCCTTGGCTTTGAAATCGATTACGGCAGTGGAATTCGGTAGAGAGGGTTTTTCCGTCCAGGTGAATCTCGGTAGCGATGATTGTGAAATCGGTAGGGTAATTGCTGACCAGGTTCCATGTGTAGGACGAGAGACGATGCCAGATCTGGTCCACGAACCCGGGAGGACCGAAAATATGAAGTTTTTTTTCCCTGCCGAGGAAAAGCCGTACAAGGTGATCGAGTCCTATGAAATGATCCACATGTGTATGGGAGACAAAAACATGGGAAAGCCTAAGAAGCTTCCGCGGCGGGACATGGCAGATCTCCCCGATATCAAAAAGTATTGCTCTCTTTTCGAAAAGAAAATCTATATAGAGACCCGGGTCTCCGAAAGGGCTGTTGACAAGGCTGGGATGAAACAGAGGCTTCATGTTTTTCCTTTACAGCGTGCTGTTGTGGTGGTCATTAACTTCAGCCGGACGAAGCCGGTTTTGTATACGATAATTATACCCTCCAAAGGGAAATTTCATATCGTCCATTCACTCGTCAAAAACCGTACTCTTTTTGGGATAGAAGCTGTTGGCAACCTTTGTCCGGAAAGCTTCGATTCCATCAATTTTATGCTTGCCTGGCGGAAATCCTTCCGGTATTTTGCGAACGTCCAGTTTTCAAATTTTTATGGGGGCAAGAGGGAAATGATCCGTATCCTTTCAGTATCATTGTTTTTTATTTACGTTATGTCAGCAACTTGTGCCATTGCCGACGATACAAACACCTGTGAAGGTTTACTCAGGCAGACGGAGGAATCCAGTCAGTCCCTGCGGAAGGAAAATGCAATTCTCCAGGAAAAGATTGATGCCATCGAAAAAGTCCCTTTTCTGACAAGCGAAGCGCTTTCCTTTAAAAGCTCGCGGAGGATCGTGGAGATTGAGGGCGATATCAGGGTACAGCGACAGTCAATGAAGGATTTTGAGGCCTATGTTAAATGGATGTCCGCCAATCTTTCCGGCTACTCCAAATATATCGAAGCCGGTTCGTTCGCGGCAGGCTTCGCGAAAGTCCTGCCGATCCCGTATGCGGGACAGGCTTCGGTCCTGACCAAGTTCATTTCCCAGGGCGTCCTGGCGCTGAATTCAGCATCGGTATCAATCGCCCGGTACCTCTCCACATCAGGACAGTTCATCTCCATGGCGGAAACCGTTGCCAAGGGAACGTCTGGAAGAAGTCCGGGCGATCTTTCCGCAGTCGTCCGCTTTGCCGACGAACGCCTGCTCAGTGATATGAACGACGCAAGGACTAAACTTGCCGCAACCGTCGAGATTTCGTCGTCAACCCTGTCTTTTCTGGAAAGTATCAACCATTATGCCGGTTGCACTGATGAATACTGGAACAAGACAAAGTCTTTAATTTCCAGGAAAGAGGCAGACAAAAGCGAAAGAAGCTATCTGAGCCAAAGTATTCAGAATTTGAAAAACGGTGCAGCCGCTTTCAATGCGAAATTGAAGCTTTTTGAAGAGTCGACGAAAAAAGATGAACCCCTTATCAAATCTCTTGTCACTTATGATGAATTGATCCGCGAGATATCGGAAAAAACCGTGACAGCCGACGAAGCCGGGCGACAGGCGGCTGTAATAATAAAGCGATGATTGTAATATTTTTTTGGCGGAAATTATTGTAATGAAAACGACCTGGTTCGTCTGGTTAGTACCTTAGATCGGAATTGGTGGAGGGAACAGGTTGAGTCTGCTGAGTATAGCACCAGATACACATAACTGAAAGTTAAGTGTATAATTGTTCCTTGAAACCGGCATTGTGTTTTGAGGCAACAAAAAGAAGGGAAGCTGCATGATAGAAAAAACCTTTTGTCATATTCCTGGCGTCAGTGTCCGGTTAGAGCGTATGCTCTGGGAGACCGGGATCCATTCCTGGGATTGCCTCATGGATCATGAAGTCGCCCCGGTTTCAGACGCCAGGCTGCGTAGCATCAAAGATCATCTGCGGAGATCGCGGGAGCATATGTCTCTTTCAGACCCCGGATTTTTCGCCGGGAGTCTTCCCTCAAGGCATCACTGGCGGATTTTTTCTGCATTCCGTCATTCGACTGCATATGTAGATATCGAAACGACCGGACTTGGTAATTCGCAGGATCACATCACTACTATCGCGCTTTATGACGGGAAGTCTGTCTTCCACTATGTGTATGGGGAAAACCTGGAGGAATTCAAGTCAGACATACAGCGTTATAAACTGCTGGTAACCTATAACGGCAAATGTTTCGACGTGCCTTTCATCAGGCGCTCCCTTGGTCTGGAGATGCCGCAGGTGCATATTGACCTCATGTATGTCCTGCGCGGGTTGGGCATAACCGGTGGGCTGAAGGGATGTGAGAAAAAACTCGGACTTGACAGGAAAGAGTTGAGCGGAGTTGACGGCTTTTTCGCGGTCCTGCTGTGGAGAGAATACGTCAGGAGCCGCGACAGGTCTGCCCTTGAAACCCTGCTGGCATATAACATCGAAGATGTGGTCAATCTTGAAAGTCTCATGGTAACGGCCTACAACCTGAATCTCAAGGATACGCCGTTTTATGAGGACTTGCGAATTCCTCTGCCGGAACGTCCGGTGATACCTTTTACTGCGGACATGCCGACCATTCGCCGTATCAGGGAAAGATACGGGACCTGCTGAAATACTGATGCCGAAACGTCACCCTCCCGCCTTTCACGGAGGTAAGCCATGGGTCTTGAACATCTGATAGCTGTTGCGCGGGGAGATGAGCCTGCCGACCTGGTATTGATGAACGGGAGGGTCATCGATGTCGTTTCGGGAGAGATCCTTGAAACCGGGATAGTCATCGCGGACGGGAAAATCGCCGCGCTCGGCGACGGATACAGTGGCCTTGCAATTGAAGATCTTGGCGGCCGGTATGTTTCACCCGGCTTCATTGATGCACATGTTCATGTGGAAAGCTCTCTCATCCGTCCCCGGGAGTTCGCCCGGGCAGTGGTTCCGCACGGGGTTACTACCGTTGTTACGAACCCCCACGAGATTGCCAATGTCCTCGGGGTCGAGGGTATCCGTTTCATGCTGCGGGATGCCCGCGATACACCTCTCGATCTTCTGTTCACAATCCCTTCCTGTGTCCCTGCCACATCTCTTTCCACCTCCGGAGCAAGCTTGATGGAAGCTGATATCTTGCAGCTTCTCAAGGAACCCGAAGTGGCTGGCCTTGGTGAAGTAATGGACTTCCAGGGGGTGGTTTGCGGAGACAAGCGTGTCCTCGATGAGATCGGACTGTGTCGAGAACTACCCATTGACGGTCATTGCCCCGGGCTTGGCGGCAGGGAACTGAATGCCTACGCATCGGCATTTATTACTTCAGAGCACGAATGTACGACGGTGGCAGAGGCGAGGGAGAAGCTCCGGGCGGGAATGAAGGTATTTATCAGGGAAGGAAGCGTGGCCCGCAACCTTAACGCTCTCCTGCCGCTGATCAATGCTTTCAACGAGAGATGGATCAGTTTCTGCACCGACGACAGAACTCTTTTCGATCTGTTGAAGGAAGGCTCGATCGATCACCTGGTACGGATGGCGATTGCCGGAGGGGTTCGGCCACTCATGGCCATTCGCATGGCTACCCTGAATCCGGCGGAACATTTCCGGCTTTTCGACCGGGGAATCATCTCCCCCGGTCGGCGCGCGGACCTGGTGATTTTCTCCAACCTCACCGACCCACGGCCTGAGCTGGTATATTGTAAAGGGGTGAAGGTGCCGGCGGACGGAACAATTCCTGTCCGGGGAGAATCCTCCTCCCGGATCGAATCATCGGATGCAAGAGTCGGGAATACTGTCCATGTGAATTGGGATGGAATCGAATTCTGGATACCGGCCGGAGGAAAAAAGCTAAGGGTTATCGGGATCGTACCGGATCAGTTGCTGACCGAATCCCTGATAATGGAACCGCGCGTGGAAAACGGCTATGCCGTTTCCGACCCCGAACGGGACCTGTCAAAGCTGATGGTTATCGATCGTCACCTGGCAACCGGAAGGTTCGGGATAGGTTTTGTCAGAGGTCTGGGGCTCAGGCGGGGCGCCATTGCCGGCACAGTCGCCCATGATCACCATAACCTGATCGTGGCCGGTGTCGACGATATTTCCATGGAGACCGCCGCAAGGGCCGTTGCATCCGTCGGAGGCGGACAGGCTGTTGCTGACGGAGACAAAATCCTGGCAATCCTTCCCCTACCAATAGCCGGTCTCATGTCCGACAGGCCGATCGAAGAAGCGCTCGAACAGATGTCCGCTCTTTCCGTCGCGGCGCGGGAACTGGGGTCCTCCCTTTACGATCCGTTTATGACCCTGAGTTTCCTGGGTCTTGAGGTCATTCCGAGCCTCAAGCTGACTGACTTCGGTCTCGTGGATGTGTCCCGGCAGGAGATCCTGCCGCTATTTCAAAATGAGTGAGGACGAAATGATAGAGCACAAACCCGCGGTTCTTTTTTCCGAAGAAATAATACGAGGTCGGGTAAGGGAACTTGCGCGCATAATATCCAAAGATTATGCCGATGTGGAGGAAGTCCTGCTGGTCGGAGTCCTGAGGGGATGTTACATTTTCCTTGCCGACCTGTCGAGGTGCATCACAATTCCAAGAAGCATAGATTTCATGGCCGTTTCATCCTATGAGCATGATACCACCCGCGGCGCACTCCGCCTGATTATGGATACCAGGACCGACATTGCCGGCAGGCATGTTTTGATAATCGAAGATATTGTCGATTCAGGCCACACCCTGCACTACCTTCTTGATATGCTTGCAGCGCGTAATCCGGCTTCACTGAAGAGCTGCGTGTTTCTCAGAAAACCCGAACGGATTGAAAGGGAAGTCCATATCGATTACCTCGGTTTCGATATTCCCGACCTGTGGGTCGTCGGGTACGGACTCGATTATGCAAACAGGTACCGTGCCTTGCCTTATGTGGGTTATGTGGAGAATGAACCGGCCTGATTTTTGTAACCTGCCCCAATGAAAGAAGCTGTTTGGAAATTCTGCTTGACGTCCGTCGATATCGTGGGAAAATATTTGAACGAGTAAAGAAATCCGGTTTTTTCCTTTAAGCCTGTTTTGGAAATTCAAATTCTTTATGCGATAAGAGGGTGTCATGGATAAAAAATTTGACCTTAATCTTGCCATGGACGACAAGAACCCGAAAATTCCCAAGATACTTTCGTGGGAAGGCTCCAGACAGGAAATGACGGAAGAGGAGCTGAATAAGATAAAAAACATGAACTGGGAGTGGTATTACAATTGTTATATCTACCTGGACGATATACTCCCGGTAACATGCAAGAGATGCGGCCATATTAATATATTCCAGCCCAAACAGAAGGTAAGGGAATGTGAGAACTGCGGAGCCGAAAGCAAGAGGTGTGAAAAAGAGGAAGAGCTTTAACAGTGGTGATGGTGGTGTCATTGTGCCGGACAAGATTTGAAATATGTCCGAAAAATAATTTTAAACGGGAGGGATAATAATGACGAAAAAAGTGATTATACCCGGAATTGCGACGGCGGTTCTGTTGCTCGGAACGGTCGGATGTTCACCGCAAAGCGGGATGAACGGGGAACAAATCTTTGCGCAGCATTGTGCCGGCTGCCACCCCGACGGCGGAAATACCATAAATCCGGCGAAGACTCTTCATAAAAAGGACCTTGCGGCCAATAATATTCTCGGCGCGGGGGACATTGTCAGCAGAATGAGAAACCCAGGTCCCGGAATGCCGCACTTTTCGCCAAATGTAATAACCAACAGTGACGCCAAGAAAGTTGGCAACTATATCCTTTCAAAATTCGATTAATAATAAGTTAGTCACAGAAGCACAGAGACTCTTATTTTCTTTAAAATAAAAACAGCAGAATTTCTGCCTCAGTTTTATTTTCATGTAAAACCGTTCCAGGTCAGGGAACATTTCCATGTACTATCTTCCGGGTCTCTGTGCTTCTGCCGTTATCAGTTCATTTATAGATTCCCGCACACTATTTTGACTGGGCCTATCAGGGCTTTTTCATGGCTGCCGCGTTTTTCAGGGCTTCCCGAAGTGCTTCAGTGCCGGGGTTGGACGCGGCCATCCTGACGATGATATCCACCGGTCTTACAGCCATTCCGTAATATCCATCATTCAGACTGTCCTTCACTTCGATTACCGACCCTTCAAGGTTGATCCCCGCATAAAGCCCCTTCGATCTGGCAAAGGTTATGAAATCCGCGCTTGTATCATCCGTTGTTCCGCGTCCTGCCGGACCAACGGCTATGGAGGCGTTTCCGCCCAGCTTCAATGACGAAGAATAAAGCGTTTCGAGGGCCCTCTGATTCATGACGAGCATGACCACTTCAGCCGCCTCGCCGCTGATCTGCCGGCCGAAGGTTGCCGATCCGAGCGTGTAGAAAGCGGGTTCACTCCACTCGTCGGTCATGGGTTTCCGAACCAGGAGGACGCCGGAACCGCCGGAACCGCCGACGAAGAATCCGCCTTTTATAACCCGGGGAAATATAATCACGCCCCTTGCCGTTGCGAAGTGGTTGTGCAGCCATGAAAAATCGGGGTCACTCATGAAATCGGTGAGAGTTCCAATGGCCTTGTCGACAATCGACTGTGCCTTGTCTTTTTCGGCCGCCTGTACGGGGGCAGGGAATACGGAAATTATTGCGGCCAGAAGTAAGCCGGACATCAGCCTGAATAGCAATTTACGGAGTGTTTTCCCATATACTTTCATACCTCCTCCTTTCAGTGACAGTTCCCGGGGATTCGCGGCATTCAGCATACAATTCATCTTTAATTATAACATCTTCCTCCTCCCGGGATGGAAAAGCCATCGAATTAACAGGAATATTTCCAAATTGCTCAGGGTTGTGGCAACCGGGCGGATGTTTGTGATATGATGAGCTGTCCGAAAAACCAATATAGTACGGGAGACAAGATGTCATATCCGAAAATATTATCGCCGCTCCGATTATTTTTCACCACTGGGCTGCTGGCTATTTTTCTTTCTTCATGTGCCACCATTCCGAAACCGGTTGCACCTGTTAAACCGGGAAAAGAAGTTGAAACCCTGCAATCCATGGTTTCCCTGTCTTTCAAGAATCCCCGGGGAAGCATTGGAGGACGCGGTTACCTGATTTTCAAACGTCCCGACAGGTTCCATCTGGCAGTTCTTTCTCCCTTCGGTTTTACGGTGATGGAAGTATTTGTCGACGGGGACCGCATTACGTGCCTCGTCCCGTCGAAAGATACCGCATATTCCGGCGCACTTTCGGAACTGTCCGACCATAATGCCCTCAAGGGATTAGGCATGATGCGACGGATCGTTGATGATACCAGCATTTCGGATGCAACGGATGGGAGAAGGGTGGAGCGAACCGGCACAGACGGCGAAAAAGAGATCCTCTTCTTTGATGAAAGGGGGCTTCTGCAACGGAAAGAAAACGGGGAAGGCGACTCGATCCGCTATAACGACTACAGGCAGATTAACGGGGTGGCCTTTCCGTCGGCAATTGAAATGTGCAATCGCATGGGAGATATAGTGAAAGTCTCGTTCGACGAGCCGGAGGTGAACACCCCCGTGGATGACGCAGCCCTCGTTCCCGTCATTGACGGAATGAAGGTACTTCCCCTCAGCGATTTCAAGGGTTTTTAACCAGCTATGCCGCTTACTTTCGCAGCTCGTCTTACCGGACTGATCCGTTCTGCTATCGGTGCTCACCTGGAATGGATATACCGGGTAACTTCAAGGCGGCCCCTGCGGGTAATCGTTTGCGCTTTTTTCATCCTGGTGCTGGCAGTTATTTCAGCAGCGACGCTCCGTTTCGAGAATGATATTTTCAGGCTGTTTCCCTCCAAAGGTGGTCCCCTGGGGCTATTTCTCGATTCCCTCAAGTGGACCGGGAGCGCCCGCGAGGCGTATTTTCTCCTGGAAGGGGATAAACGGGACCTGGTGCCACAGGCGGAGGCCTTTGCCAGGCGTCTGAAGATGCTGAGGGTTGACGGTGAACCGGCTTTCCGCAAGGTTTCCTTCCGGGTCTATGACTCTGCTGAAGCTGCGGCATACGCCGATTTCATCGGCTACGCAGTTAGTCATCCGCAATTATTCCTTCCCCCCGGCGATGCCGGCCGCTTTGCGGATAAGCTCACCCCTGCGGCCATGGACCGGGCGTTGAAGAAGGATAAGTCGGAGTTGGCAAGCCAGGCTGGAATGGGAATGCGCGACATCATCGCCAGTGACCCCCTCGGTCTGCGGGACGTGATCCTTCCCAATCTGAAAGAGACCGCCCAGGCCTTCAACCTGGACCCGGACTCACCCTATTTTCTTTCGCGGGACGGAAAAGTCCTGATCATGATAGCCGAGCCGGCGCGACCCGTGAACGACATGAGCTTCGCCCGGAAACTAGTTGCCGGCATAAACCAGGCGCGCACAGGCTTTTCGGTGAAAATTTCATGCGCCGGAGCTCATTTGAGTGCGGTTGTCGATGAATCGGTGATGAAGCGCAATATCATCGCCTGCGTCTCCTCATCGCTGCTGGTCGTGCTCGGGCTTTTTTTTCTTACCTACCGCCGTTTCCTTCCAACCCTGCTGATACCCCTGATAATTATGTACGGGACTGCGCTGGCGATCGGTGTCGCGGCGCTTTTCCTCACTTCGGTCAATATCGTCTCGCTGGCTTTCACCGCCCTGATCATAGGTCTCGGCACCGATTATTCCATCCATCTTTATGACCGTTTTTACCATGAGCGGAGCGGTGGCAGAAATACCGGCGAGGCGCTCAGGCTGGCGGTTGTCGATACCGGTCACGGCGTTTTCACTGCGGCGGTGACCACCGCGCTTCCTTTTCTGGCGCTTACCATTGCGGACGTGCGCGCCCTTTTCGAACTTGGCCTGCTGGTCGGCCTCGGCGTAATATTTTCCCTGTACGCCACGTTATTTTTCCTGCCGCCACTGCTGATATTCGCCGAGCGCCGTTTTCCGGCCCGGACATATAAGCCTCTTCCCGGATTTGCCCTGGGACCGTTGTGGAGACTGGCCGGAAAACATAGCGGAAGGATCGTTTCGCTGTCTTTTCTTCTCCTTGCCGGCCTCCTCGCGGCATCATTTTTCATCTCATTCGAAGGGGAACTGAAAAATCTGCAGCCGCGGCATTCCGAGGCTTTTCTCACCCAGGAGAAAATCGAGAAACATTTGAGCGTAAGCCCGAAACAGGTTTTGTTGTCCGTCGAGGGAAAGGATCTGGACGATGTCATGGCACGGGGGAAGCGCATAGCGGCCCTGTTGGGAAAATACGAGAAGAAAAAAGAACTTGCGGCGTATTCCTGGCTCGGCCAGGTGATTCATGACCGGGCGCAGGCAAGGGAGACGGGTGAAAAACTGTCCGGGTACATCGGCGGGGAGGAGCCCGCCGTCGCCCTGAGAATGGCCCTGGAACAAAACGGTTTCGACCCTCGGCAGTTCCGGGAGGCATTGACCGGGCTTTCACGCTTGAAGAACGGAGCGGCTGTTTCCGCAGCAGACGCGGTTGAACATGTTGCTGATTCCCCGCTCCGGGGGGTGGTTGAACGCCACCTCGTGCATGACCACGGCGTATACCGTCTTCTCTTTTATCTTTATTATTCCGGCAAGGAGTTCAACCAGGCGATGTTTTTCTCAGAACTTGCGGCGCTCGATCCGGCGGTGCGGGCGACAAGTGTCGACCTCGTCAGCAGACAGCTGTCCGATTCGGTGCGCAAGAGTTTTATTCGCGGATTTCTGCTCGGAGGAATACTGGTCCTTATTCTCCTTCTGGCGCATTTCGAATATTTCGCCGGAATTTTCTATTCGCTCTTCCCGGTATTGGCCGGGGTAATCGCAATGCTCGGCATGATGGTACTGACCGGCATGCGGCTCAATTTCATGAATTCCATGGTTCTTGTGACCATCCTCGGCATGGGGAGCGACTACGGTCTGCATCTCATGCACCGGCTTTCAGCTGTCCCGGCCGGATGTGGAGAAATGGAATTCGTCCAGTCCGGCCGTGCCGTCCTGCTTTCTGCCCTGACCACAATCGCCGGTTTCGGTTCGCTCGCCTTTACCGATTATGGCGCCATGTCCTCCATCGGCTGGGCAACCAACTACGGTGTCGGCGCAACAGTCCTGTTTGCGCTTGTCACCCTGCCTGCCCTGATGCTTTTCTGTTTGCGGCGCCGGTCCTTCACCGACAAATCGAAACATTTATTAGTGTAGAATACTTCCTATATTTGCTTTTTAAGGGTGCCTCCGCAGTTTGTCTACCAAATCATTTCTTCTTTTATCCTGAAAAAATCATTTTCTTCCACAAAGAAATTAAACATTTAAAAACGGTGAATTATCCTATATTCGGCAGTTGCAGACATCCTCCGTTCGCTCCGGAGGCCTGTTTCTGCAGCTCTAACCCGTCTTCCGCAGATAGCAGTTAATAACCTGCAAAATTGATTCGTTTACAGATCAATAGGATAATGATTTCAACACCAGTTCTCTGAAAATCAATTGTAGTGGAGACCACCCCCTTGCGGGGCATGGCGACTCCTGCGATAATGCCGACATGTACTTGCGACGAAATCGCAAACAGAAAAATGGTGCTGATTACGATTGCTGGACTCTGGTTGAATCAGTTCGTACCGCCAGAGGTCCACGCCAGCGGATAGTTGCCACCATCGGCAAGTTGCCAGGCCTTGACCGTGAAGAGCGTGTTGGCTGGGACGAGATTGGTCGCATCCTATCTGGGAAGCCAAGGCCAGAACCAGGACTATTTCATCAGATTGAAGAACCACCATCCTGGGCCACGGTCAATGTAAGCGGTGTAAGTGTCGAGAGGTTGCGGCACTTCGGTGATGTTTACCTTGGTCTCTTGCTTTGGAACCGTCTCGGCCTGGCTGACTTCTGTCATGAGAATATTCCGGCTGGCCGGGAAGAGATCCCATGGTCGATTATGGCGGCCCTGCTGGTTCTTGCCAGATTCTGTGCTCCTTCGTCGGAGTTGCAGATTGCCGAGTCATGGTTCGAGAAAAGTGCACTTGACGATCTGTTGGGCGTGCCGGTTGACAAGATCAACGACGACCGGCTCTATCGTGCGCTTGATGCCCTGCTGCCTCATAAGGATGCATTATGCCGACATCTGCAGAATCGCTATGGCGAGCTGTTTGGCTCAACCTTCGACTTTCTGTTCTACGACATCACCTCCACTTACTTCGAAGGTAGTGCCAAAGGGAATCCTCAAGCCCAGAGAGGCTACAGTCGCGATGGGCGTCCGGACTGTCCTCAAGTTTGCATCGGCCTGGTGACAACCAGGGAAGGTCTCCCCATCGCCTATGAAGTCTTTGACGGCAACCGGACCGACGTCACCACTACCCAGGAGATGGTGGAGATTATGGAGCGGAAATACGGCAAGGCGGGCCGTGTCTGGGTCATGGATCGCGGGATGGTGAGCGAAGACAACCTTGAATATCTTCGCTCGACCAACGCCAAGTATCTGGTCGGCACCCCCAAGTCAATGTTGAAAAAGTTCGAACAACAACTTCTCGATCAGGACTGGGAAACGGTTCAAAACGGCGTCGAGGTAAAGATCTGTTCCTCTCCTGAAGGGGCGGATGAGACCTTTGTCCTGTGCCGCTCTGCTGGGCGCAAAGAGAAAGAGAACGCCATCCTGAACCGGTTCGTGGCAAGGCTTGAAGCCAGTCTCAGCAAACTCGTACAACAGGCAGACGCCGGAAAGCTCAAAGACCGTCAGAAGGTTGAACGGAGAATCGGCAGACTGCTGGAGCAGAATAGCCGGGCAGCGGCACTGTTCACCGTAGACGTCACCGAGGGAAGTGACAAAAAGCTCAGCATTGTAATGAGAAAGAACGAGCAGCGCTATCAAAAGGCCTTGGATAGCGGCGGTAGCTACATCCTGCGCACCAACTGGTCAGAGATCGATCCCAAGACGCTGTGGGATACCTACATCAAGCTTACGGAAGTGGAAGACTCGTTTCGCACCGAAAAACATGATCTCGGTATGCGCCCAATCTTCCACCACAAGAAAGAGAGAACCCAAGCGCATATTCTTGTCTGCTTCCTTGCCTTGGCCATGTGGCGTACCCTGCAGCAATGGATGAAGGCATCAGGACTTGGTACTGCACCCCGAAAACTGATCGTGGAGCTCAGAGAACTCAAATCACTGGATGTGCTGCTGCCCACCCGAGAGAAAACCATCCGGCTCCGTATGGTGGCAACTCCGGAAAAACATCTCAAGGTTCTGCTACAGAGAATGAAGTTGATCATCCCCAACCGGCCAAAGGTGATTGAAAATGTAGTGGAGAAAATGGCCTGATTTGCAACGTAACCTATTGATATGCCATCTTCACAACCTTATAACTGCGGAAGATGGGCTAAGCTCATTTCGCTACAGCCGTTAAACTCACCCTTCGGGTCCAGACAATATCGGCTGTCCACATTCCATTTCGCCAAGAGCAGCAACGAAACAGGCCTGAGTTGCTTACTACGGACACCTCCAGGTGCCGTTTTTGGAAATATTTATCATTCTGGTAAATTTCCATTTAAATATAACCGTCTAAGCTTACCTGGCATTCCTGGCGTCTTAACCAGTGCCTGCTTATCACGATTAAATCCATATTTGAAACGGGCTCCCCTGGAAAACTCCAAAATCAAGTTCTTTCGGTTATACTTAAAATCGGGAGAGGAAGATGGTTTAACGTTTCTTACGGGGTTTTACGCATCACTCTTTACTCCTCAATTCGATTATGTAAACAGGCGGGAGGTTCGTCATGGGCAATGAATTCGCGGGCAAGAAGCTATTGGTAATCGGGGGTACAAGCGGCATGGGAATGGAGACTGCAGCGATGGTCCTGCGGCTCGGTGGCGAGACCGTCGTGGTCGGGCGTTCCGAAAGCAAGATGACAGACGCATTGAAACATCTTTCTAGGTACGGCAAGGCCGAAGGGATAGTCGCCGATATTACGAAACAAAACCAGCGGGATCAGGTGATTGCCGGAATTCAGGACCGGCATGCGGACGTGTCCCTGCTTGTCAATGCGGCGGGAGTATTCATGCCCAAGCCGTTCATCGAGCATTCCGGAGCTGACTATGACATGTATCACGACATTAACAAGGCAATCTTTTTCATCACCCAGGAAGTTGTCAAGAAAATGATTGCCGAAAACAAGCATGGTTCCATCGTCAACATCGGTTCCATGTGGGCCAGACAATCCGTTGAGGCCACGCCGTCCTCAGCCTATTCGATGGCAAAGGCGGGCCTTCACTCCCTGACAAAACAACTGGCAATGGAACTTGCCCGCTACCAAATCCGTGTCAATGCGGTTTCTCCCGCAGTTGTTGAAACACCCATTTATGAAGCTTTTATTCCCAGGGACAAGGTGCATGAAACGCTGCACGGGTTTAACGGTTTTCATCCGATAGGCCGGATCGGTACTCCCCACGACGTCGCGGAAGTTATAACATTTCTTCTTTCTGACAGGGCTTCCTGGGTAACCGGGGCGATCTGGGATGTGGACGGCGGGGTAATGGCCGGCCGTAACAAGTACTGACATAGTGACTTGAAAAACTATATTCCATTATCGGTCAGGTCTTTTTTCCTCTTCATCACAATCTAGCCACGGATATGGGGACAAGGGAAATTTCAGTCAGATCTATTGTCTTTAAATCAACAATCCAGATATCTTTCACACATTTTCCTTCGGATTTTCCTCTATAGCTGTCGGCTCTGCTTGTATAAAAGTCAGTCTATTGGGTAGGGTTCGACCATCCGGTTTTCTTCGCAGAATTCCCGGCTCCGTTCACACCGCCGCTCAGCCTCTGACAGTTTACAACTCTTTCAGGAAAACCAGCATCGATGAACCGTCGGGAAGATAATTCTCTATCTTCCCGGCGTTCCCGAAGCCGGCTTTAAGGTAAAACCGTACCGCCTTTGTAAAAGTGGGGGAATCGTAAGTCTCTATGAAAAGTTTCCGATATCCGATGGTTTTTGCCGCTTTTTCCGTCTCGCGCATCAGCAGGGCCCCAATGCCTTGCCCATGAAGTGTCGGCGAGACGGCAAACCAGCCGAGCCATACATTTTCGTCCGGTCCCCACTCGTAGTGATGCAGACCGGTTATTCCGGCCACGGCGTCGTCAACCAGTAGCGTGAAGTAGTGCCTTCCGTCGCAGATCCCGGCTGAAAGCATATCGAAGTGCCGTCGGATGGTAACTGCGGCCCATGCCCCTTCATCGGCATTCATCGCACTTGTAATCAGTTGCTCGACTTCACCAATCATGTCCGGCGTCATTACTGTCAGTTCCGGATTGCGTTCCTTTTTCATAGTAAATCCTTTGCGCCGTTTCGCTTAAATTCCCCTGACGCATAAAAGTGTAATTTCGCGACCCGGCAGGTTTCTTTTCAGCTGAATGATTTCCGCATTTAAAACTGATGCGAATTGCTGAAAAATAAAAGTTTTTCCTTTTATTGCAGAGAACAGTTTTTCATTATTAACCTGCTTTTGTATATGGTCAAGCGCGTTCCAGTGGAATACTGCGCATCATAAAATCTTCACTTTTTGACCTGCGTCATGTGTATAATGCGATTTTATGAATATTCTTGGTCTATCAAACGATGATCAAGTTGAACAAATAAATATTTCACGCAGCAGGAAAAAAGGAGCTTACTATGAAAAGGAAAATCGTTTCAATAGACCAGGAAAAATGTGACGGCTGCGGGCTCTGTGTTCCCGCATGCGCGGAAGGTGCAATAAAGATCGTAAACGGCAAGGCGGTTCTTTCCGCCGATAACCTCTGTGACGGTCTGGGAGCCTGTCTCGGCGACTGTCCGAGGGACGCCATAACAATCATCGAGCGAGAGGCTGACGAGTTCGACGAAACCGCGGTCGAGCAGCATCTCCGGAACACCGGCAAACAAACAATCGAGTCCGGTCATGGTCACCACGGTGGAGGCTGCCCCGGATCAAGATCCATGTCATTCGAGCCGGTTCCACCGAAGAAAGAGGAAACGGGGGACAAGGTAAGTACCCCGAGTCAGCTCGGTCAGTGGCCAGTTCAGATCTTCCTCGTGCCGCCCAACGCGACCTATTTCCAGGATGCCGACCTGCTGGTAACAGCCGATTGCGTACCGCTCGCCTATGCAGACTATCACAGGGATTTCCTGGCCGGAAAGGCGGTGGTCATGGGTTGCCCGAAGCAGCCGGATTCATCGGGCTACACCGATAAGCTTACCCAGATATTACGTATGTCGACGATTAAAAGCATAACCGTCCTTGCAATGGAAGTGCCCTGCTGCGGCGGTCTGGTCGCAGCGGCAAAACAGGCGCTCGCCACGAGCGGCAAGGATATTCCGCTTGAAGTCGTGACGATCGGAATAAAAGGAGATATAAAATAAAGGCAGGCACATGGCACAGGGCTGAAGGGCTCAAGAACAAATACCCGGTTCCAAACCCCCGGCCCACGCTTTTAGCAGAGGATGGTTTTTATGCAAACCCGTATTGAGAAAATCCGAATGGCGATGGAGGATTATTTCGGCGAAGACCGGAGGCGGATAGGGCATGCTTTGAAGGTTGCCGGTTTCGCGGAAAAAATACTTCAGCATGAACCCGGCAACCGGGAGCTGGTACTTGCGGCGGCGTACCTGCACGATATCGGCATCCACGAGGCAGAACGCAAGCACGGTTCCGCCGCCGGTAATCTTCAGGAAATCGAAGGACCGCCAATTGCCCGGGCAGTACTGTCTTCCCTCGGCTACGATAAGGGTTTTATTGAAGAGGTCTGTGAGATAATCGCCTCGCACCATTCGCCTGGAGAGTTGGATACCGACAATTTCCGGGTTATCTGGGACGCTGACTGGCTGGTGAATATCCCGGACGAAATGGATCTGGATGATATTGAAAAACTGGAAAAATCCATCGAACGGATTTTCATGACCTCCACGGGGCGCAAATTGGCGGAAGAGGAATATCTATCTCGTTAACTTAATGTCCGAACCCTCCTGGCTTTTCTTCCGCACGGCAGCATCGTAAGCATAAAAGGTTCAAATACGATTCAGGATTCGATAAGCACCTCGCCAAATAACCGTATCTTCACATATTTTTAAAAAAGATAAAAAAGATAATATTTGTCCTATTGACATATCGGGTGATGGCTGGTATTCATTTATTCATGGTTTATGATTTTACATCTTTAAAGGAGTCCATAGAATGAACATCGAAACACTTGTTACCAGAGAAGCACCGGATTTTACAGCGGAAGCAGTCATGGGAGATAACAGCTTCGGTGAAGTAACCCTTTCCAGTTACCGCGGCAAGTACGTCATCCTCTTTTTCTATCCCCTTGACTTCACTTTCGTCTGTCCTTCCGAGATACTCGCTTTCAACAGACAGCTTAAGGAGCTGAAAGAGAAAAACTGCGAGGTAATAGGGGTTTCGGTCGATTCCAAATATACGCACCTTGCCTGGAAAAAAACTCCCATCGAGGAGGGAGGAATCGGGGCCATCCAGTATCCACTGGTGCAGGACCTCACAAAGTCGATTTCGCGCTCATACGGCATTCTTTTCGAGGAATCAGTGGCGTTGCGAGCCCTTTTCATGATAGACCCGAACGGTACGATACGGCATGCGCTGATCAATGATCTTCCCTTTGGCCGAAACGTGGAAGAAGCTAACCGCATGCTCGATGCAATACAGTTTTACGAGTCTTATGGCGAGGTATGCCCGGCCAACTGGCGCAGGGAGAGGAAGCCATGAAGCCGACGGCGGAAGGCGTTGCCGATTACTTGAGCAAGCATGGCCGCTAATGTTACCATTTTCCCTCCGGCGGCATAAGCTAACGGATTGACCGGGATTTCCCGCCCGGGGGAAGACATTTTGCAGCAGGCCCACATGGAAGGCGCGGTATCAAAGCCGCGCCGTTTTTTTTTATCGGAACTGAGATGAAAGAAATTTCTCTTGATGAAAAAACGGTTCTGTTCGGCAGCGACCAGACAAAGGGAATTGTGGCAGCAGAGCTTGCGGGCCGCTTCATACGCCTTTTTTTGAGGGACGAGCGGGGGGTGCTTTTCCACGATGACCCGTTCCAGCCTTTCATCCTGCTGGAAGATAAATCACTGCTGGACGGATTTGACGGAGAGGTTTCCGTAAGACCTCTGGAAGGTGATGCGGGCTACCGGATCCTGGCTCTCTTCAGGGACTGGCGCGAATGCATAAAGGCCAGGGATTTTTTCGCGAAAAAGAGCGACAGAACACCATCCTCAACCGATGCCCCTTATCTGTTCATTTCTGACCCCGTCCACCAGCATCTTCTTCTCACCGGCAAGACTCTGTTCAAGGGTCTTGATTTCCACAAGCTGAACCGCATGGCTATCGATATCGAGACCTACTGTCGGGAAGGTTTCGAATTCTCCAACCCCGAGCGGGAGGAAGACCGGATAATTTCCATTGCCATAATGGACGAATCGGGCTTCGAAGAGGTGCTGTTCGGCACGGAGATGGAAGAGCCGGCCATGCTGGAGCGGCTGGGAGAGATCATCAGGGAACGGGATCCGGATGTTATCGAGGGACACAATCTATTCCGTTTCGACCTGGAGTATATCCGGGCACGGGCCGAGCGTCACGGAGTGAAGATCCGCTGGGGGCGGGACGGCAGTGAGCCCCATGTCCGTTCATCCAGGTTCACCATTGCGGAAAGGATAATAGACTACCCCAGATGGGATGTTTACGGGCGGCATATCGTCGACACCTTTTTCCTTCTTCAGATCCATGACATCAGCGCTCGAGAACTCGAGAGTTACGGCCTGAAGGCTGCAGCAAAACATTTCGGGCTTGCCGCGGAAGACAGGACTTATCTGGACGGGGAAAAGATCGGTGATATCTACATGGAAGATCCCGACACTCTTCGCCGCTATAACCTTGACGATGTCAGGGAAACACTTGCCCTGTCACGCCTGCTTTCCCATTCATACTACCTGCAGACACGTATTTTCCCATATTCCTACCAGAATTGCATTATCAGGGGTAACGCCACCAAAATCAACTCGCTGTTTCTCAGGGAATACCTGCGCCGGAAAATGGCAATCCCCAAGGCCGGGGGCAGGGCAGTGGAATTCGAAGGCGGCTACACCGATGTTTTCGAGGAAGGGGTCGTTGGGCCTGTTGTTCATTGTGACGTGGCTTCTCTTTATCCGTCACTTCTCATTGCCTATAATCTTAAACCAGCCGCGGATTCCCTTGACCTTTTTCTCCCCCTGCTCAAGGACCTGAGGGCGTTCAGGCTGTCCGCCAAGAAAATGGCGAGGGATGCAGTCGAACAGGGCCGGCATGACTATTACAACGCCCTGCAGCAGACCTTCAAGGTGCTGATCAATTCGTTCTACGGCTACCTCGGAACGACACTGCATAATTTCTCCGATCCCGCTTTGGCTGCTGAAGTGACGAGACTCGGGCGGGAAACCATAAAAAAAATGCTGTCGGGGCTCCGGGAAATGGGAGCCAGGCCGGTGGAAATCGACACCGACGGAATTTACTTCATACCGCCACCGGAGGTTGAAGGTGCTGCCCGGGAAGAGGAACTTGTGCGGAAACTTTCCGCAACTCTGCCGGAAGGAATCGAGGTGGAGATGGACGGGCGCTACCGGACGATGTTCTCCTACAAGATGAAAAACTACGCCCTTCTCGATTACGAAGGAAAAATCACTTTGAAGGGGAGTGGACTTAAGTCCAGGGGCATAGAAAAATACCTGCGTGAATTCATGAAAGAAATGATCCGTTTCCTGTTGATGGGTGGACCGGCAAAGGCTGATGAATTGTACGGGGATTATGTCCGGCGGTTGAGGGAACATAAATTCGACATTAACCTGCTGGCAAAAACGGAAACTCTCAGGGAATCACCGGAAACATACCGTCTGAAAGTAAGGCAGGGAAAACGGAACGCTTCCGCTGCATTCGAAATCGCTCTCGGTTCATCATTCAATTACCGGGCGGGAGACCAGATCAGTTATTATGTATGTGGAAGCGGAAAGGGTGTGACCGCATACGAAAACTGCCGGCCGGTCTCCTCCCATGATCCTTCGCATCCCGATGAAAATACGGAATACTATATCGATAAACTGAAGCAACTGAAGAAAAAATTCGATTCCTTTCTGTATGCCGAAGAGTCCCTTTTCTGATCGCAAACAGATGTCCGATGGTGAAAGCTTAATATGAATGGAGCTGGGTCGGGAATTGTCCCGGCCCTGTTTTTCCCTATGATTTATGCCGGGGAATCGGACGGGAACTATTTATCGCAATTGTGGAGCTGACGCCTTGCCACTCCCGGACATTTGTGCTAAAAGGATTTATATCTCAACTTTTTTCCGGAGGTGACACCAGGCGACTGACTGCACGAATTGCGACACTGTTGCCTGGTGTGAGCTTTTCCGGTTCATCCCTGGAGAACAAGGAAAAATGGCATGAAAGAAAAATATTTCATTTTTACTGTGGTATTTATTTTTGTTCTGCTGGCCGTTCCGTTGGTGAATGCCTTTGCTGCGGATGACCTGAAGCCGATCGAGGACAGGTCCGCGCAGGATGTGGTGAGCGGAATGGGCAACAAGGCGGCCCGCGGGGTTGCCAATGTGGCAACGGGGTGGATGGAGCTGCCGAAGCAGATCTATGTGACCGCCAGGGAAGATGGTACGGCAAAGGGGATTTTCATAGGACCCCTGAAGGGAATCGGCATGACCCTGGTACGGACGCTGGCCGGAGTTGGCGAACTGGTAACCTTCTTCGTTCCTTATCCCGGCTTCTACGATCCGTATGTTGAACCGTCCTACGTCTGGGAAAAAGAGTGATCTTTCTTTATATAATTGACTTTCCGGCGGCAAGACGTAAAAGTTCAGATTGAACGCTTTTCATAATTTAGAATGCTATTCTTGGGCTTCCTGCTGTGGAAACAAAAAAAGCCGCATCTTTCGGATGCGGCTTTTTTTGATGCTGATAAGTGAATAATTACTTTGCTGCAGGAGCTTCAGCAGGAGCTTCTTCTTTTTTCTCAACTTTTTTTTCTGCTTTTTTAGTAGTTTTTTTGTGTTTTTTTACTTTTTTGTGTTTCTTTACTTTCTTTACCGGAGCTTTTTCTTCTTTTTTCATGCCTGCGTCAGGAGTTGCAGGAGCAGCAGCAGGCTCAGCAGCAAATACAACACCGGCGAAAGCAACGGCAACGATAGCAGCAACGATTGTGGACAGAACTTTTTTCATTTTGAAGCCTCCATATGGATAATTTTGTTTTTTATATAGCAGAGAATGTGCCAATCGGGTGTAGTCAGTTTTTGCTAGTAATTATCAATGCTTGTAAAACTGATGTGAGCCGGGCAGGATTTATGGACCGCAAATGATCCAGGTTGTGCCGCAAATGAGGTACGGTATCTGCGGAGAGCATTCCGCTTGAACCGTTTACGGGCTTACGGCTTTTTTCTGCAGAAATCCCTGTATTCATTCTCCCTTGCCAAAAAAAGCAATATATATTATTTTATGCTGTCAAAAACAGGCCGTGGCGGATAGCCCCCGTCGGGGCCTTTTTTTATGGGGGTTGCTTGCGGGAACATAGTTTGTTGTCCATAGAAAAACCCGCCCGCTACATGGGCGACGAAATCGGATCGGTCAGAAAAAAGCAAGCGGAAGTGCGCTTTGTGCTTGCATTTCCCGATGTCTACGAAGTCGGTATGAGCCATCTGGGCCTGCAGATTCTCTATTCGATTCTGAACGGGGAGGAATGGATTGCCGCGGAAAGGGTCTATGCACCATGGCCGGACATGGAAGATGTGCTGCGGGAGGATTCCCGGCCTCTATCCACCCTGGAAACTGCGACTCCTCTGGCCTCTTCCGATATCATCGGTTTCACCCTGCAGCACGAACTCTCTTATACAAATATCCTGAACATGCTGCAGCTATCCGGAATACCGATTCTCGCCGAAGAGAGATCATCGGGGTATCCGCTTGTACTCGGCGGAGGGCCCTGCGCCCTCAACCCGGAACCGCTGGCCGATTTTTTCGATGCTTTCCTGCTTGGAGACGGCGAAGAGGCAATTATCGAAATTGCCGCCGCATATCGTTCATGGAAAGCAGAAAACAGGTCCAGGAGCGAACTGTTGGAGCGGCTTTCCTTGATAGACGGAGTCTATATCCCGTCGTTTTTCGAAGTTCGTTACAAGGAAAGCGGCTGCATAGCGGAAATAATTCCCCGGAGGAATGGGTACGATGAAGTAAAAAGGCGCATTGTTGCGGACCTGGAAAAGGTGCCTTATCCCACCAGGCCTGTGATACCGTTCCTGAAAACCGTCCACGACAGGGTCAGCATGGAAATAGCGCGCGGCTGCACCTGTGGCTGCCGTTTCTGCCAGGCCGGTTATATATATCGGCCGGTCCGGGAAAGGACCCCGGAACAGATACTTGAGACCATCGAATCCACTCTGAAAAATTCCGGATATGACGAAATTTCTCTCCTCTCCCTGTCCACTGCCGATTACGGTTGCATCGCACCTCTGCTGAAGTCTCTCATGGAGAGATATACCGAAGAAAGGGTAGCCGTTTCGCTGCCGTCGCTTCGCGTAGGGACGATTACGCAGGAAATGGTCGACGAAATCAAAAAAGTCAGGAAGACCGGTTTCACCCTGGCCCCGGAGGCGGGCAGCGACAGGCTGCGCCGGGTCATCAACAAGGGAATTACCGAAGAGGACCTCCTGCGCAATGCCTTCGAGATTTACGGTTCCGGCTGGCGCCTGATCAAGCTTTACTTCATGATTGGCCTCCCCTCGGAAACCATGGAAGATGTGGCCGGTATCGTGGAATTATCCGCCAGGGTCAAGCGTGAAGGGAAAAGGGCAGGCGGCGGTGGGGACGTGAATGTCTCGGTCGGCAGTTTCGTGCCGAAACCAAACACCCCCTTCCAGTGGGAAGCGCAGATTAAATACGAGGAAATTCTCGAAAAACAGGGTTTCCTGCGTGGTGAATTGAAAAAAAAGAGGCTTAAGTTCAAATGGCAGGATGCTCCCCTCTCGGTTCTGGAGGGTGTTTTCGCCAGGGGTGACAGAAGGCTCGGCGCAGTACTGGTGAAAGCCCGCGAACTCGGTTGCAGGTTCGACAGCTGGGGGGAGCATTTCAATTTCGGCAAATGGCGGGACGCATTCGAGGCGGCAGGTATCGATCCGCTTTTTTACCACCGCGCACGCGGATTCGATGAAATCCTTCCGTGGGACCATCTGGATTCCGGGGTGTCAAAGAAATTTCTTTACAATGAATGGGAAAAATCCCGGACAGGGGAAAGGACCGATGACTGCCGAAGCGGCAAATGTTCCGATTGCGGAGTGTGCGACTTCCGGATCATCAAAATGAGGCTTTGCGAAGAGCGGCCGGAGGCACCCTTTATGTCACCTGCTCCCAACCACGAGGCCGATGGCGGTACCAACACTGCCAAAGAGAGCGAACGAATCCGTATCCGCTTCACGAAGATCGGACAGATGCGCCTTCTCAGTCACCTGGAAATGTTGAACATGTTTTCCCGGGCCGTGAAGAGGGCAGGGATACCGATCCGCTACTCGGCCGGTTTTCACCCGCATCCGAAATTTTCCTTCGCCACGGCGCTTTCGGTCGGCGTGGAATCCCTGGCGGAATATCTCGACATGGAGATAGAGCCGGGATTCGGCGCTCAACGCGTAAAGGAAATGCTCAACCGGACGTTGCCGGAAGGTATGGAGGTTCTCGAATCTTTTGAAATTCCGTTGCGTGCGGACTCTCTCTCGACTATTATGGAAAAGGTCCGCTACAGGGTAACCCTTCCTCCGGGCTCTGTACATGGACTGCCTGCCCTTGCGGAATCTTTCCTGGCACTGGAGACATATGTCCACATTCGGGAAAAGCAATCTAAAATCGTCGAAATCGATCTGCGTCGGGAGCTTTTCGAACTGCATGCATCCGAAGCAGTGCTGGACATGGTCGTCGGCAGGGGAAAACCTCTGGAATTTGCCGCGGCTATTACCGGCTTGACTGAAAAAACTCTTTCGGCCGCAAAAATTGAAAAACTGGAGGTAATTTTCAGGCCGGATGAGAAAACCGGTTCAACAGTTTGAAAATAATTTAAAATTACATACAGTCGGCCGCAAAGAGGCGGCTAGGAATATCAGCTTTCATTCCTTTTCGCATGTCAAGAAGCTGGAACGCCCGGGAGTGTGCACATTCACCCGGCCGACAAGGGACAAATATGGCAAACGAGCTGGTCATCAACACCACCTCCCACGAAACCCGGATCGCTCTGATCGAGAACGGCACGATTGCCGAACTCTATATAGAGAGGAGCAAAGTCAAGGGAATCGTGGGAAACATCTACCTGGGGAGGGTCATACGAGTCCTTCCCGGCATGCAGGCCGCTTTTGTGGATATCGGTCTGGAGAAAGCCGCCTTCCTCTATGTCGCAGATGTTTTCGACGCGATCGAGGATTTTGACACCTTCATGGACGGGAACGGGAAAAAGGACGAATCCCGGAGCCGGAAGGAGAGGAGAGCGAAGAGGCGATGCTCCACCCCCTTCATCCCATCGAAGACCTGCTCCAGGAGGGTCAGGAACTGCTGGTCCAGATCTCCAAGGAGCCGATCGGCACCAAAGGGGCGCGGATAACCTCCCATATCTCGCCTCCCGGCGGCGCCATCTGGTCTACATGCCGACCGTGGATCATGTGGGGATCTCCCGCACGGATCGAGGACGAAGCGAACGGGAGCGGCTGAAGGAAATCGTCGAGAGGATCAAGCCTAATGCCGGGGAGCGGCTTTATCGTCCGGACGGTTTCGGAAGGGAAGAGCGAGGAAGACCTGCATGGCGGATATGAACTACCTGACCAAGCTCTGGGGGGAAATCGACACAAAACAGGAAACGGCCCATGCCCCCAGCCTTATCCATTCCGATCTGGATGTGACCCAGAAGGTTGTCCGGGACATCCTCACCGAAGATCGGTGGACCGGATTGTCGTCGACTCCAAGCCCGAATACGACAAGATTGTCCAGTTCATCAACACCTTCATGCCCAAGATGAAATACTCCATCGAGCTTTACGAGGAAGAAGAGCCGATCTTCGACACTTTCGGGCTGGAAGTGGAGATCAGCCGGGCGCTGGGGCGCAAGGTCTGGCTCAAGTCGGGCGGCTACATCATCATCGAGCAGACCGAGGCGCTCACCGCCATCGACGTCAATACCGGCCGCTACGTGGGCAAGCACAATCTGGAAGACACCATCCTCAAGACCAACCTGGAAGCGGTCAAGGAGATCGCCTATCAGCTCCGGCTGCGCAACATCGGCGGCATCATCATCATCGACTTCATCGATATGGAGAAAGAGGTCAACCGGGACAAGGTATTTACCGCCCTGGAAGAGGCACTGAAATCCGACAAGTCCAAGACCAATATCCTGAAAATTTCGGAACTGGGGCTGGTGGAGATGACCCGGAAGAGGGTACGGGAGAGCATCGGCCGGATGATGTGCGAGCCCTGCCCCTACTGTGAGGGGCGCGGCTATGTAAAGTCCAAGACCACCATCTGCCATGAGATTTTCCGCGAACTGCGCAGGGAGATGCTGACGATCTGCGCGGTACCAAGGCTATGCTTACCGTCCATCCCCAGGTCGCCGATCTTCTGTACGACGAGGAGCGGCGAGGGCTGGAAGACCTGGAAAAACGTTTCAAAAAGAGGATCACCGTCAGGGCGAAACCCGGCTTTCACCAGGAACAGTTCGAGATTACCATTAACTGAAAGTACAATGTTGAAACAATCAGGTTTAAAGTTTTAGGTGTTAGGCAAGCAAAGACAAAAAAGTCATTAACCACCCAACACCATGAACTATGAATTTTAAAAGGGGGACATATTGTTATGATCGGTACTCCGTTGAAAAAAAACGCAACGAAACTGCTCATTCTCGGTTCCGGGGAACTGGGCAAGGAAGTCGTCATCGAGGCGCAACGGCTCGGTGTCGAGGTGATCGCGGTGGACAGGTATGCCGACGCCCCGGCCATGCAGGTAGCGCATCGCAGCCATGTGGTCAACATGCTGGACAAGGATGAACTGAGCAGGGTGATTCGGCAGGAGAAACCGACTTACATAGTGCCGGAAATCGAGGCGATCAACACCAAGTACCTGCTTGAGCTGGAAAAGGAAGGCTTCACCGTAATTCCCACTGCTCGCGCCACGAACCTGACAATGAATCGCGAAGGCATCCGAAGGCTTGCGGCCGAGGACCTCGGCCTGCCCACGGCCAAATACGTTTTTGCCGGGAATCCCGAGGAATTCCGCAAGGGTATCGAACAGATCGGCCTGCCGTGCGTGGTAAAGCCGACCATGAGTTCGTCCGGGAAGGGGCAGAGCCTGGTGCGCGAAGCGTCAGATATAGACAAGGCCTGGAAATATGCGGTCGAAGGCACTCGGGGAGCTGCCGATAAGGTCATCATTGAGGAATTCGTTCCTTTTGACTACGAAATAACACTCCTGACGGTCAGATACGCGGGTGGAACGCGGTTTTGCCCGCCGATCGGCCATATCCAGATCAAAGGCGACTACCATGAATCGTGGCAGCCGATGCCGATGACGGACAAGGCCCTGGAAGAGGCAGAAAGACAGGCGAAGGCCGTCACAGACGCCCTGGGAGGATACGGAATATTCGGTGTTGAATTATTCATCAAGGGAGACGAGGTCTATTTCAGCGAGGTATCTCCACGTCCTCACGATACGGGCATGGTAACAATGGTATCCCAGAATCTTTCCGAGTTCGAGCTCCATGTCAGGGCCATCCTCGGCCTGCCGGTTCCGGAAGTCGTGAACCTCGCCCCTGCCGCCTCCCACGTCATACTTGCGGAAGAGTCCGCATCGGATATCGTATTCGAAGGTCTGGAGGAAGCTTTCTCCGTTCCGGAAACAAAGCTCCGACTGTTCGGTAAGCCTGACACCAGGCCCGGCCGACGGATGGGTGTGGCCCTGTCGCTTGCCGGGGATACGGACAAGGCCAGGCAGAGGGCGGAAGAAGCCGCCCACAAGGTGAAGATATTCGCGAAAGCATGAGGAGCAAGATATCCTTCCCTGAATTCCCTGGTTGAAAAGATGATGTTCGACTCGCATTCGTAATATTGCCGTATTTACGGTAGCTTACGGATTCGGGTTATTGATGGCAGAATGAAAAGAAGCGGAAAGGAAAGTAATATGGGAAATTCTTCCAGCAACCCTGAAAATCGCAAACCGGACGGCGATGGATGGTCGACAGTCCGTGAGTATGTAAAATCAATTCTATGGGCAATTGTAATAGCCCTCATGATCCGGACCTTCGTGGTGGAGCCATTCAAGATTCCGTCCGGGTCCATGGAAAATACCCTGTTGATCGGCGATCACCTCTTGGCCAACAAATTCATATACGGCATCAGAGTCCCATTCACCGGGACCAGGCTGCTTGAATTCAGGCAACCGCGGCGTGGCGATGTGATTATCTTCAAATTTCCCGAGGACCGGTCCAAGGATTTTATCAAACGGTTGATCGGCGTGCCGGGTGACGTGATCCAGATAAAGAACAAGCAGGTGTTCATAAACGGAGTTCTCTACCACAATCCCCACGAGATTCACAAAGATCCGGAGATTATGCCCGCCTCTCAGGGGCCGCGTGATAATTTCGGACCGATAACGGTTCCGGCGGATTCATATTTCATGATGGGAGACAATCGTGACCTCTCCTACGATAGCCGTTACTGGGGATTCGTCAAAAAAAGCGACATCCTGGGAGAAGCGATAGTAATTTACTGGTCATGGGACGGCAACTCCTGGCATGTACGCTGGGGACGGATCGGAAAAATAATTAACTGACAAAACCCTTTATATTCATGACAATACAAGTATACTTGACTGAAAATGTAAAATTGCCTGCCGTTATTTTCTCCGGACAGGCGCAGTTTCAATTAAGGTCTTGACGGAGGTAAACATGTTTTTTCCCACCTACAGGGCACGCAGGATCAGGGGCAAAGAGGTATTCCGCAAAATGGTTCGGGAAACCTCCCTTTCGGTCGACGACCTGGTTTATCCGATGTTCGCTTCGTTCGGACGCTGCATCCGCAAGGAAATTTCATCGATGCCCGGCATTTACCAGCAGTCGGTGGACAATATCGTGGCCGAGGCGCAGGAAGTCCATGAACTTGGAATCCCCGCCGTCATCCTGTTCGGCATCCCCGATTTCAAGGACCCGGTCGGCAGCAGTGCTTACGACGAAAAGGGTGTCATTCAGGAGGCCATCCGGGAGTTGAAAAAGAACGTTCCGGGGCTCGCTGTCATTACCGACGTCTGCATGTGCGAATATACCGATCACGGTCATTGCGGGATAATAAAGAACGGGGACGTTGACAATGACGCCACGCTGGAGCTGCTCTGCAGGGAAGCTGTTTCCCATGTCCGCGCCGGCGCCGACATGGTCGCCCCCTCCGACATGATGGACGGTCGGGTGGGCGCGATACGCGAAGCCCTTGACAAAAACGGCTTCATCGATATCCCGATCATGAGCTATGCGGTAAAATACGCATCAGGCTACTATGGTCCGTTCCGAGAAGCCGCCGAATCCGCGCCGCAGTTCGGTGACCGCCGCTCCTACCAGATGGATCCGGCCAACCGCCTGGAGGCCATTCGCGAAGCGGCCATGGACGTGGAGGAGGGAGCGGACATCCTGATGGTCAAACCGGGGCTTCCCTACCTGGACATCGTCCGCGAGGTGAGAAACGAATTCAACCTGCCGGTGGCGGTGTACAATGTTTCAGGTGAATACAGCATGGTGAAGGCCGCGGCGAAGAACGGCTGGATCGACGAAGAACGGGTCGTCCATGGAAACCATGACGGCCTTCAAGCGGGCCGGCGCCGATATCATTCTCACCTACCATGCAAAGGAAGTGGCGAAGTCGTTGAAGAAGGGATGAAATGGCTCCCCGCCTCCCTTTCCGCACCATTGAACCGGCTTTTTTCGCTGGACTTCTCGATGATCCGTTACTGCTGCTGAACATCAGGACGACGGGGCGTGGGATCCTTGTCGACTGCGGCCGTACCCACCACCTTGCCAAGCGCGTCATGAAATCCATCGACGCGCTTTTCATTACCCATGCCCACATGGACCACTTCATGGGGGTCGATACCGTCATCCGCCACAACCACGTATCCCCCAGGACTCTGGAGCTGTTCGGCCCGCCCGGCATTTCCGAAAAAATGTCCGCCAAATTCTCCAGTTATGACTGGAACCTGACCGAACCCTACTGGTGCTCCTTCAGGGTCCACGAAATCCACCATGACAGGATTTCGACCTTTCTTTTCCCCGGTCCGGAAGGCTTTCCCCGCAGGTTGGAGGGGGAGCGGCCCCGGGAAGACAGGGTGATTTACAGAAACGATTACCTCAAGGTCGAGGCGGATCTCTGTGACCATAAAATTCCTGTGCTCATATTCAGGATCACCGAGCGTGATTCTTTTCTGGTTGACGAGGAGAAAATCGAACGGGCCGGGCTTGTAAAGGGCCCGTGGCTCAGACAGCTGAAAAAGCTTTTCTATCACGAGCCTCGCCCGGGGGAGCCTCTGTACGTTCTACGTCAGAAGGATGGAAAAATCGTGGAAGATCAAGTCCGCGATGTCGGAGCTCTGTACAAGAGTATCCGCAAGGACCAGCCTCCTCCTAGTATCGGTTACGTTACCGATATCGCTTTCTCCGAGGAAAACCTGGATAAAGTTTCGGCTCTCCTGCAAAGTGTAACCCTTCTCGTCAGCGAATGTTCTTTCCTTGCAGCAGACCGGGACAAGGCCCGCGTTTCCGCTCACCTCTGCACCAGCGACATCAATTTCCTGCTGGACATGCTCCGCCCTTCCTTCTTTCTACCCATGCATCTTTCCAAAAGCTACATTCATAATTGCGAACGGGTCTATGACGAGTTCGATTTACCTCCGGGTGTTACCCTGCTGCGCCTGCCGAAATACCTGACCCCGAGACCGCTTCTGACATACGAGGCGGGACGGCTCGGTGGAAAAAGGGATGAGCTGTAAAGCGATCACCGGTCGATCGATGCCGCGAAGGTTTGACGTCGAGGACCGGCATGATAAAGTTTTTATGTGAAATTTTCGGACAAAATTTTCCATTCCATATTTATGATCATATCTCTTCTTTTCTTTTCCCTGCTTAACGGGCTGTAGCAGACAGGGGGAAGCAGGGAAAGCCGACGCGACGGTTCTCGTTTTCAAACACGGAAAAATAGCGGGCGATCCCGCACCGCTGCGCAGGCTCATTACAGGATTCGAACGCGAAAACCCCGGAATAGCAGTGAGCGACGAAACCCTGCCCGCCTCGTCGGATGAACAGCACCAGTTTTACGTTATAAATCTCGAAGCGAAGAGTGCCGACTTCGATGTAATGAGCATGGATGTCATCTGGGTGCCCGAATTCGCCCGCGCCGGATGGCTGCTGGACCTGGACCCGTTGCTTCCGGAGAATGAGCGCTCCGGATTTTTCCCCGGCCCAATGGAAGCAGTAACTTACCGTGGAAAAGTCTGGGCTGTTCCCTGGTACATAGATGCCGGGGTTCTCTACTACAGGAAGGACCTTCTTGGCCGGTACGGTTTCAAGCCGCCCCGCACATGGGAGGAGCTGGTGTCCGAGGCCCGGTTCGTCACAGCCCGGGAAAAAGGGCTGTACGGCTTCGTCTGGCAGGGAAAGCAGTACGAGGGGCTTGTGTGTAACGTCCTGGAATATTTGCGGGGAAACGGCGGCGATGTCCTGCAGGGTAACAGGGTGGTTATAGACAGCCCTGCAAACAGGTATGCCCTCGGTTTCATGCGCGACCTGATCGTGAAATACCGGGTGACGCCGCCCCTGGTCACGACAGCCACCGAGGAGACGACCAGGCACATCTTCGGCAACGGCAGAGCCCTTTTCATGAGAAACTGGCCCTATGCCTGGAACATTTTCGCAAAGGAGAATTCGCCGGTCAGGGGGAAGGTCGGGGTCGCGCCCATCCCCGCGTTTAGCGGCGGACATTCGGCACCCACCCTCGGAGGGTGGCAACTGGGCATTAACCGCTACTCGAGGCATCAGCAAGCTGCCGAACGGTTCATCAGGTTCATGACTTCGCCGTCGTCGCAGAAATATCTCGCCCTGACCATCGGTTACAAGCCGACCAGGAAGGCGCTGTATCGTGACCGCGAGCTGCTGGCGGAACAGCCATTTGTCGCAGGCCTCTTCGACATCCTCATGAGCGCCCGGCCGCGGCCGGTAACCCCTTACTACATGATGATCACCCAGGTCCTGCAGCCGGAGTTCAGCGCCGCACTGACCGGTGTCAGGACACCCGCCCGGGCGCTTGAATCGGCAGGCCTGCAGATCGGACATATCATGGAGATCGAATGATGACTGAAATAGCATGGAGTGAGGCGTGAGCAGTGATGAGTTCAAATCAGGGTCATCCCGGTTACATTCGCGCCATTGCGCAAAGCTTCACGGAATCGGGTCGTGACGGGACGGGACGGGAAATATATCTTCATAGTGCCGGCGATTGTGCTCCTTTCGCTGATCACGATCTATCCGGCCATATACGTAATTATCCTGAGTCTGCAACGGAAGCTGCTGATTTTTCACATCTCACGCTTCACGGGCCTGGACAACTACCTTTTTCTCCTGAGGGATGACCGGTTCTGGAATGCCCTGTGGAATACCGTGTACTTTACAGCCGTTTCCGTCTCCATGGAGATCCTGCTGGGACTTGCAATCGCGCTGCTTCTGCACGTACCGTTCGCGGCAAAAGGAATCGTACGCGCGGTAGTCCTTATCCCGTGGGCCATTCCCACGGTCGTCTCCGCAAGGATGTGGGAGTGGATATTCAATTCCGATTCCGGTATCATGAACTACCTTCTCGGCACGAAAATAAACTGGCTCGGCAGCCCTTCATGGGCACTGCACGCCGCCATATTCGCCGATGTGTGGAAAACGACGCCCTTTGTCGCCATCCTCCTCATGGCCGGCCTCCAGGTGATTCCCCGGGAGCTGTACCAGGCGGCAAGGATTGATGGCGCGGGAACGTGGGGCGTCTTCAGGCACGTCACGCTCCCGCAGCTGAAGCCGGTCATTCTGGTCGCGTTGATTTTCCGGACCCTCGATGCCTTCAGGGTGTTCGACGTGGTTTACGTCCTGACCGGCGGAGGGCCGGCCAATACTACTGAGACTCTTTCCGTTTACGCCTACAAGGTTCTCTTCCAGACCCTGCAGTTCGGTTACGGCTCGGCGCTATCGGTGGTGGTGTTTCTCTGTGTCGGGAGCATCACCGTCCTGTACATTAAACTGCTCACCGGGGAGAAGTCATGATGGGAAAATCACTCTTTCGCATCGGGGTATTTCTGGTGGTCTTCTTTTGCTGTGCTCCCTTTCTCTGGCAATTTATAACCAGCCTGAAGCCCGACAGCGAACTGACGGCGCTGCCGCCGGTCTTTCCTGAACGGGTCACCTGGAGCCATTACATTTCAATCTTCAGGGAACGCCCATTTTTGAGAATCATCCTCAACAGCGCGGTTGTAGCCTCCGTTACCACGGTCCTCTCCATCGTCATCGGATCATTGGCCGCTTTCGGGCTTGCCAAGCTCAATTTGCGATACAAGGGAATTATCCTCGCTTTCGTACTTTCCGTTTCCATGTTTCCCCCCATAGCGACCGTGAGCCCGCTTTACCTGGTGATCAGCGCCCTGGGACTGCGGGACACATGGTGGGCGCTGGTTCTCACTTACACCACTTTTTCCCTCCCGCTGGCCATATGGATACTGACCGGTTTCTTTGCAAAGATACCGGACGACATTTACCTGGCGGCACGAATTGACGGCTGTTCTCCGTTTCAGGCCTTTTACCGGGTGATGCTGCCCATCGCCGCGCCCGGGGTATTCACCGCCGCCATCCTGGTGTTCATCTTCGCCTGGAACGAGTTCCTGTTCGCACTCACTTTCACTTCCACCGCGGCGTCGCGGACCATCCCGGTCGCAATCGCCCTGTTTCCGGGGCTGCATGAGATCCCGTGGGGAGACATAGCCGCCGCCTCGGTTGTGGTGACGGTTCCTCTTCTGGTGCTGGTCTTCCTTTTTCAGCGGAGGATAGTGGAAGGGTTGACGGCGGGCGCGATAAAAGGATAGAAAGCCGGGTGGCTGGCTGGAGCAAGAAACAATACGACAGAAAAAACTTTCTCTGTTTAGGTAAAGTTTGATTCTTAGGGGGATCGGGAGGTGGGTTATGATTGTTTTTCCCCTCTCCCCGACCCTCTCCCACAGAGGGGAGAGGGAGCTAAGTTTATGAACACTTTCATCTGAATCAAATAGTGTAGATTCTAAGGACTCCAGCGAAAGTGTCGAAATAAAATCATTAATAACCCCTTCTCCCCTCTGTGGGAGAGGGGGAATGACAATGGTAGTAAAAATTGACGATCTTCTGGATACGAAATGGCGGAAATACGCTTTGAAAAGATTGAAAAAAGTTTCGGCAACGTGAAGGTTATCGGTGGCCTTGACCTGACTATCCGCGACGGTGAATTTTTCACCTTTGTAGGTCCCAGCGGCTGCGGTAAAAGCACGATCCTCAACCTGATTGCAGGACTGGAGGCGGCAGACCGGGGAAAGATACTTTTCGACGACACCGTGGTAAACGGCCTATCCCCGAGCGCCCGGGATGTGGCAATGGTTTTCCAGAGCTATGCGCTGTACCCGCACATGACGGTGAGGGAGAACCTGGCCTTTCCTCTACGCATGAGAAAGACTGACAAAGACACCATGTCCCGGGAGGTGGAACGGATCGCCGGCCTCCTTGGAATAGGAGAGCTGTTGCGGAGAAAACCACGGCAGCTTTCGGGAGGCCAGAGGCAGCGGGTCGCCCTGGGCAGGGCCATCATCAGGAGGCCCAAGGTGTTTCTCATGGATGAGCCGCTGTCCAATCTCGATGCCCGACTTCGCGTGGAGATGAGAGCCGAGCTGAAAAGACTGCACCGGGAACTGGGGATCACCACGGTGTATGTCACCCATGACCAGGCAGAGGCGCTGGGTCTTTCCGAAAGGATAGCGGTTCTCGACAAGGGTGAAATCCGGCAGTGCGGAACCCCTTTCGATCTTTACTTCAGACCGGCCGATCTTTTCGTTGCCGGCTTTATAGGTACACCGCCCATAAATGTAGTCAGGGGTGCGGTTCGGAATACATCCCCCCTGAAGATCGACTGTAACGGGCGCACGATTTCCCCGGTGACAGAAAATACGCCCATGAAGGCCGAGGTGCTCCTCGGTATCCGGCCTGACGATATAACCGTCTCCCATGATAGGACGGAAGGGTCTTTCGAGGTGACCGTATCCGTGGTCGAACCGGCGGGCGCTTTCAGCTGGGTTGATGTGATCCGTGACGGGGTCCGCATGAAGGGAACGGCGCGGTGTGACGCCGATTTGCTCCCCGGCGGAAAGGCCTATGCGGAATTCCTCCCCGAAAAGGTGATGGTGTTCGATGCCGAGACCGGCAAGAGAATTTGAAAGGAAGTGACATTTGATGAGAAATGAGAAGTATCCCCCCATCGCCGACTACGGCTACATTTCCGATTGCCACTCAGCGGCCCTGGTGTCCAGGCATGGTTCCATCGACTGGTGCTGCATGCCGCGAATTGATTCCAGGAGTTGCTTCGGCCGGCTCCTGGGGTGGGAACACGGGGGCTATTGCCAGATAGTCCCCTCCGCTTCTTATAATACCTCCCGCCGCTACTTTGGCGACACCCTCATCCTTGAGACCGTATTCGTAACAGATGAAGGAAAAGCGCGGCTTTTCGACTGTTTTACCATGCGCAGGGGAGGCGAGCACCATCCCCACCGGCAGATCCTGCGCATAGTGGAAGGGATGAAGGGGGTTTTGCGTTTTACTGTCGAGGTTGTGCCGCGTTTCGACTATGGCAGACTCAAGCCGTGGATACGCAAGGCCGGTAAGGGTCGTCATGTGGCGATTGGAGGGTGCGACGGGCTGTCCATATCCGGCGACCTGCCGCTCAAGATGAAGCATCGTCATGATCTGGAAGGATCCTTCACCATCCATGAGGGGGAGCGGTTGTACCTTTCACTGCAATGGGGGCGGCCGGAAAACCTGGATGAAACGGAGGGGGATGCCCCGGGTGCCGATGAGCTGGAGCGTCGTTTCCGGGAGACCATGGACTGGTGGCGTTCATGGTCGGGCCGCGGCAAGTTTGAAAGTCCATATGCCGATTATGTCAAGCGTTCGGCTATTGTCCTGAAAGGCTTGACCAACGCCCCGACCGGAGCCATCGCAGCGGCGCCGACGACTTCACTGCCGGAGGCCGCCGGAGGGAAGCGCAACTGGGATTACCGCTATACCTGGGTCAGGGACTCATGCTTTACCATTCGTGCCCTGACAGGGCTTGATTACATAAAGGAGGCCGACGGTTTCCGCCGCTTCATCGAGCGGAGCGCAGCCGGCAGCGCCGAACAGCTGCAGATACTTTACGGGGTTGGAGGAGAGCGTTCACTCCGGGAGACGGAGATAGATATTCTGGAAGGATACCGCGGCGCAAAGCCGGTCAGGGTGGGAAACGCTGCCGAAAAGCAGCTTCAGCTGGACGCCTACGGCGAATTGCTCGACCTGTCCTGGCGCTGGCATACCCGCGGTTATTCGCCCGATGACGACTATTGGGAGTTTGTCGTCGAACTGGTAGCAAGGGCCATTGCCAGTTGGAGGGAACCCGATCGCGGCATCTGGGAAATGCGGGGGGATCCCCGCCATTTTGTCCATTCCAAGGTGATGTGCTGGGCGGCAGTTGACCGCGGTATCAGGCTGGCAAATGATATGGGGCGTTCAGCGCCCCTGGATGACTGGAAACGCGAGCGGGAAAATATCCGGCGTACAGTGGAGGCAAAGGGGTATGATAAAAAACGGGGCGTTTTTGTCCAGGCGTTCGACCATCCGCTGATGGACGCATCTCTGCTCCTTCTGCCCACCGTCGGCTTCATTGATTATGATGATGAGCGTATGGTCCGCACTGCGGACGCAGTTCGCAAAGATCTCGACATGGACGGCCTCCTGAGTCGCTATCCGGCGGGTGATGACGGCATGGAGGGCAAAGAGGGGGCTTTCCTGGCATGTTCCTTCTGGCTGGCGGAGTGCCTGGCAAACCAGGGACGCTTGGAAGAGGCGCACGAAGTCTTTCGCCGGGTGCTCCGCACCGGAAATGATCTCTTCCTGTTTTCCGAGGAGTTCGACACTGAAAAAGCGGAGATGCTGGGAAACTTTCCGCAGGGGCTCACCCATCTGTCTCTGATAACGGCTGCCGCGGCGCTTTCGCAACGCGGAGGGAAGAAATGAATGACTGATTGAAAAAATGCGGAAATGCCCGGGAGCGCACATTTGATCGTGCATTAAGTTCACGCTGATACTGATACCTGAAAGCCGAATCAGTGGTCATGGCTCCTGCGACAGTACTGAGTACCATATTTACACTAGACTGTATAGATAATATAAACACTTTGGAATTTCGCCTGCCTGAACCTTTCCTGCCATTGCATCCCTGAAAAAGTTAAATGTATACAATATGTTGAATTTTCGATTTTTTTTATATATATTAGTGACTCACCGCAGAGAAACCACAATTGGCACCCTGCTTGCAATCTATCTTGTTTCGCCAGGTTTAATTAAGTTTCTAACTCAACGTTTCGCATCACCGAATATTGGAGGTAACCGCTCATGTGTCGTATTGGAGCCATCAAGAGTCTGAACTATGTGCACCCGAGCCGGGCCCTGCAGCTGATGAATTCGCAGCAGAAAGGGCACGACAATTCCGGGTTTGCTATGATCATGCAGGATCTGGGAGGGATTTTCGAGAACTACAAGCAGTATCCTACCATCTCTCTCGCCTGCACCGACGAAGGCCTGAAGATCGCCGAGGAACTGCTCGATGCCGCCGGATTCCGGCAGGTATTCCAGTGGATTCCCGAAACAAACTGGAAAGCGGGTATGGACATCCAGGCCATGCCTAATTACGTATTCCGGACTTTCGACTACCCGGAGCAGTACAAGGATTCGCCCAAAAAGGAAAAAGAAGATCTGTTGACCAACACCCGCCTGCAGCTTCGCGCCGCCCTGGAGAAAGACCAGACAGGTTTTGTCTACTCATTCTGGCCGGATGTCATCACCCTCAAGGAGATCGGCGATCCGCGCGATATCGGCACCTTCTTCGGTCTCTGGGAACCCGATGAATTATTTACAGCCAAAACCATAACCGCCCAGTGTCGTCAGAATACCAACTACGCCATCGTCCGTTACGCGGCCCATCCCTTTTTCCTGCAGGGGTATGTGACTCTGACCAACGGCGAGAACACCTTTTATCAGAAAAACAAGGAGTTTCAGGCCACGCTGCATCCGGGTTACATCGGCTTTGAATCCGATTCGCAATGTTTCCTCTATACCATGCACTACATGCACCGCCAGCTTGAATGGCCGCTTTCCTACTACAAGCACATCATTACTCCTCTTCCATTTGAGGATGTAGTTAAAAGGGAAGACAGTGAAGAACTGCTCGCCATCCGCCAGTCGCTGGCGAACCTGGAGATAAACGGCCCCAACACCATCATCGGCACCCTGCCCGACTTCACCATGTGGGTCGTCTGCGATGCCAAAAAGCTGCGCCCGATTGTGGTGGGAAGCACTAAAGATACCGTGGTCCTGTCCTCGGAGGTCTGCGGGATCAACGAAATACTCCCGGATCGTGACTGGGAGACCGACATCTACCCGAATGAGCGGGAAATCGTCGTTATTGACAACAATCTGGAGGTCCAGAGATGGAAACAGTAAAAATAAATGATCTTGCCTGCAACGACCTTCCCTGGAAGGTTATCTACGATACCAAGCGCTGCACCCTGTGCGGCTCCTGTGTCGCGGCCTGCAGCTTCGGCGCCATCAAGCCGAAAGTGGAAAGACGCCGCAAATCATTTTCGGATACGGAAACCCCTGAGCCGAAGATCAAGTTCAGCGCGACTCCGGTCATCACCCAGGTAAAAATTTTGAAACATTTCTGCCGTGGTTGCGGCGTCTGCGAGAGGGTGTGCCCGAACAACGCGATCCGCTCGGAGCGCAACCCCGATTCACGCTTCAACGTGGTTTACGCGGCAAGCACCGGCTCCGGCCCCAAGCGAGGCGGGCGCAATAATCTGGATGTTCAGGCCCGCACCCTCGATACCCTGCGCGTCGGCCGCATCTCCCAGATGACCGACCCGAGTCTCGATGCCCAGCGTCACACCTTCGACTGCCTGGCGCCACTGGGCCGCATATTGCCTGCAACCAGGCTTCCTTTCACGGTCGGCCCGGACGGCCATCTGGCCAAAGAGGGACAGACTCCCCCGGTACGCTGGATCTATCCCATAATCATCGGCGACATGTCCATCGGGGCATTGTCCTGGAGGATGTGGGAAGCGGTGTCCATGGCCGTGGCATACCTCAACGAGGAATGCGGCCTGCCGGTGCGCATGTGCTCCGGCGAAGGCGGAATGCCGGTCAGGCTCCTCAAGAGCAAGTATCTGAAATACATGATCCTGCAGATCGCGTCCGGCCATTTCGGCTGGAACCGTATCATCAAGGCCATGCCGCACATGGTGGAAGACCCGGCCGGTGTTCTGATCAAGATCGGCCAGGGCGCCAAGCCGGGTGACGGCGGCCTGCTCATGGCGGCCAAGGTCGCCTCGCACATCCAGGCGATCCGCGGCGTGCCCAAGGCGGACCTCCTGTCTCCGCCCAACCACCAGGGTTTGTACTCCATCGAGGAAAGCGTGCAGAAAATGTTTCTTTCCTTTAACGCCGCTTTCAAATTCCGGGTACCTGTTGCCATCAAAGTGGCGGCGAGCGCCACTTCGGTCTCGGTATTCAACAACCTGGTGCGCGACCCGTACAACATCGTCGGCGGCTTCTTCCTCGACGGTATTGACGGCGGCACAGGAGCGGCACACGATATCTCCCTCGACCATACCGGCCATCCGGTTGTCAGCAAGCTGCGTGACTGCTACCTGGCAGCCGTTGCCCAGGGTCGTCAGGGTCAGATCCCGCTCTGGGCGGCAGGTGGTCTCGGCAAGACCGGGAATCTCGCTGCCGATGCCTTCAAGATGTTCTGCCTTGGCGCCAGCGGTGTTTTCACCGGCAAGCTCATCCTCCAGCTGGCAGGTTGTCTCGGCAACGAGCACAGCCGCTGCAACGCATGCAATACCGGCCTCTGTCCGGCGGGCATCACCACCCAGGAACCGCTCCTCGTGCGTCGGCTCAATCCGGACCGCGTGGCGGAAAATATCGTTAACAACTTTCTGGCCGTCGACCAGGAACTGCGCAAGCTCATGGCGCCCATCGGCAACTCTTCACTGCCGATCGGCCGCTCCGACTGCCTGATCGCTACCGACAAGGCCATAGCGGACCGTCTGCAGGTCCAGTACGTCTGCTAAGGAGGCAATATAAAAATGGCTGCTTTTATTTCAGGTTTTGATGAACAAAATAAGCGAATTTCGACGCAGCAGCTGCTGCAGAAGATATACGCCGCCCTCGACCAGGGCGAGACCGAATTCGAGATCCTGGCCTCCGGCCACCACGATATCGGCGGACCGCTCTGGACCAAAGACGGCAAACCGTTGAAGTTTACTGTTAAAAACCCCGGTCAGCGCGTCGGCTCCTTCGGCCTCGAAGGGACCGAGATAGTGGTGGAAGGGCCTGCCCCGGCCGATGTCGGCTGGCTCAACGCAGGCGCAACCCTGACCCTCAAAGGGGACGGCGGCGATACCACCGGCCACTGCGCGGCAAGCGGCAAGATCTACGTCGGCGGACGCGCCGGTACCCGTACCGGTTCGCTGATGAAGCACGACCCGTCCTATGCGCCCCCGGAAATGTGGATCCTCAAGAATACCGGCTCCTTTTCCTTCGAGTTCATGGGCGGCGGCATCGCAGTTGTGTGCGGCTACGACTCCGAGCAGTTCGAGTCGGTCCTCGGCGACCGCGGCTGCATGGGCATGGTGGGCGGTACCATCTATGTGCGCGGACCGGTCACCGGTCTGTCCAAGCAGGTATGGCTGCTCGATCTGGATGACGCCGACCGGGAGTTCCTGCAATCCAACATGCCGGTGTTCCTGGAAAAAATCGGCCGACCGCAGCTTCTGGCCGAACTGACCGATTTCTCCCAGTGGAAGAAAATCCTTGCCATGTCCTGGGAGGAGCGTCAGCGTCAGGAACGAATCACCATGAAGGAATTCCGCACCAAAAAATGGGTTGAAGGCGGAATTTTCGGCGATGTCGTGACTGACGATTACGATCGCGTTGCCAACTTCGTCAATACCGGCGAAGACCGGCTAAAAATACCCCATTGGCAGAACAAGGCATACGGAGCTCCCTGCCAGAGTTCGTGTCCGAGCGAAATCCCGACCCAGGACCGTATCAACCTACTCCGCCAGGGTAAGGTCAAGGAAGCGCTGGAACTGGTTCTCCATTATTCTCCGTTCCCGGCCAGCGTTTGCGGCCAGGTATGCCCCAACCTCTGCATGGACGCCTGCAGCCGTCAGTACCTCGACCATCCGGTGGCCATGAAGGAGCTGGGACGACTTTCCCAGGATATTTCCGCGCCCGGCAGAAAAGCGGATACCGGCAAGAAAATTGCGGTAATCGGCGGTGGTCCCGGCGGCCTGTCGGCGGCCTGGCAGCTGCGTCTGCTCGGCCATGACGTTACCCTGTTCGAGGGGGACAAGGAAGTGGGCGGAAAGCTTCGCCAGGCGATTCCCATGGAGAGGCTGCCGCGCGATATCCTGGACACCGAGATCAACCGCATCAAGAAGATGGGAGTCGATATCCGGCCCTCCCAGAAGATCGACAAAAAGAAGTTCGATACCATGCAGAAAAAGTACGACGCGCTGGTCATCGCCAGCGGCGCGCACAACCCGGTCGTCATTCCGTTCCCCGGCCATGAGAGACTGGTCAAGGGTCTCGATTTCCTCAAGGCCATCAATAACGGTGAAAGACCGAAGGTCGGAAAGCGGGTAGTGGTAATAGGCGCCGGCAATGCCGGCATGGACGTAGCCCTGGGCGCATATGCCATGGGGGCCGACAAGGTCATTTCCATTGACGTCCAGCGTCCGGCCGCGTTCCAGAAGGAAATTGACCATTTCAGCGCCCTGGGCGGTGAAATACAGTGGCCGGTATTCACCGAAAGCATCGATGCTGACGGTCTGCATACCAAGGACGGACGGCTCATCGAGGCCGACACGATCATCATCGCCATCGGCGAGCGCCCCGACCTTTCCTACGTTCCCCGTGAATGGCTCACCGACCGCGGCATGATGGATGCCAACGACTGCTGGCAGTCCACCCATGCTCCCAAGGTGTTCGCTCTCGGTGATACCATCAAGCCGGGCCTTTTGACCCATGCCATTGCGGGTGGTCGAGAAGTGGCCGGATATATTGACGAATTCCTGGCTGGCAATCCCCTGGAGCCGAAGAAAAAACCGGTCATGATCCCCCAGGATAACCTGAACAGAGAATTGTTCATGCCCCGCAACCGCAGCCGCTTCCGGGTTACAGATGCCCGCGAAGAGGTGCACCGCTGCCTGTCCTGCGGCACCTGCCGTGACTGCTCCATGTGCCTGGAAACCTGTCCGGAAGGAGCTATTGCCCGTCTGGACAAGGAAGACGGTTCCTACGAGTATGTCTCCGACGACAAGTACTGCATCGGCTGCGGAATCTGCGCCGGGATCTGCCCCTGTGGTGTCTGGGCGATGGAAAAAGCTATCCCCTGATCGGATTTTCAACAATCCTGTTGTTATGCGCATTGTGCGCTTCTCCCATGTTCCTCAATAAAATGGGGCGGTTCCGAAAGGGCCGCCCCGATTTTTATCCTCCTTTTTTTTCATAATTGTTGTAACGCTATTCAATAGCAAAATCATGCCCGTGAATTCCCTGTCTCTATTGATAATCAGGCTATTCAAGTTATCCTTCCATTTTTATTATAATTAAAAACTGAACTAAGCAGTCCCCTTTTTCCTTTCCCAAAGGTAAAAACTGTGCTATCAGGTGTGAACCTTCATTGGAAAACTGACAAGGTGCTTTCCAGCATTTCCTGCACGCAAAATCTCATATGAGGAGTGTATGAATGTCGTTTGAAAAATGGGATGCCGGTGACATCCGCCAGCTGGCAAATGAGGAATTCTGCCGTTTGCTGCCGGCAGGGAACACGCTTCAGGATAATATCCATTTCATGCATAAATTTCTTGATACCATTCCCTTTCCGGTTTTCGTCAGGAATTCCATGAACACATATATTGCCTGTAACCAGGCCTTCGAGGAATACCTGGGAGTACGCAGGGAGCAGGTTCTCGGAAAGACCGCCCGCGATTGCGGCCACGAAGGGCTCGAAAACTCTGGATATGAAACCGCAACAGACCTGTTTTCCGGCAAAGTAGCACATACCTATGAAACCTCTATCGCTTTTTCCGACGGAACAATCCGCGACATAATATGCAGCAGGTCGGTTTACCTGAATACGGACGGCAACATGGGTGGAATTATCGGCTCGATATTCGATATCACCGGCCACAAGCATACCAAAGGATTGCTGGATAATATAAAATTCCTGCAGATCCTGATCGATACCATACCGTGTCCCATCTTTTACAAAGATAAAAAAGGTATATACTTGGGATGCAACGCAGCCTTCGAGGAATATATGAACAAGCCTCGTGGGGAAATAATCGGCAAGTCCGATTACGACTTCGTGCCGAAGGACGTTGCCGATAAATACTGCAGGGCTGACCTGGACCTGCTGCAGAATAAGGGAATTCATAAATATGAGGCTTCCGTACAGTATCCGGACGGAACAAGGCATGAGGTAATCTGCAACAAGGCCGTGTTTCCCAATCCCGACGGCGACGCAGGCGGACTGGTGGGCTCCATCCTGGATATCACGGAGCGGAAAAGATTCGAGGAACAGCTTATGTATCAGGCTAATCATGATTCGCTTACAGGCCTTCCCAACCGAAACCTGCTTTATGACCGCTTGTGCAATGCCCTGGCTTACGAGGACCGCCACAGGGAACTGCTGGCCGTCATGCTGATAGACCTGGATAACTTCAAGGTCATCAACGATACAATGGGCCATTCCGCAGGCGACCTTCTGCTGCTGGAGGCTGCAAATCGGCTGCAGCGCTGTGTCAGGCAATACGATACGGTAGCCAGGCTCGGCGGGGATGAATTCGTACTGTTGTTGAGAGACGTGGAACATATCCGGGCTCTCGCCGGAATTTCAGACAAGATTCTGGCATTGTTCAAGGAACCGTTTTATATCAACAGTCATGAGGTATTTGTTACCGCAAGTATCGGAATAGCCACCTTCCCCGCTGACGGGGTTACGGCGGATGCACTGTTGAAAAACGCCGATACGGCCATGTATCATGCTAAAGAACTGGGAAGAAACGGCTATCAGTTCTTTGCCGAGGAGATGAACGAAAAGGTTCAGGAGCGGCTTAAAATGGAGACCCGATTGCGTAAGGCGCTGGAAAGGAAGGAATTGTTTCTGCTCTACCAGCCGAGGGTCGATGTCGCCTCCGGTCTTATCGCCGGGGTCGAAGCGCTGCTGCGCTGGATGCCGGAGGGGAAGGCAGTCGTCATGCCGAACGATTTCATTCCTCTTCTCGAAGAAACCGGACTTATAGTGCAGGTGGGCGAGTGGGTTCTGCGGGAAGTCTGTCTCCAGGGCATGGCCTGGCTGGCGGACGGGGCACCGCCGCTAATCATTTCGGTAAATGTATCCGCCAGGCAATTCCATCAGAAGAATCTGCCGGAAAAAGTCAAAGAGATATTGCAGGAAACCGGGTTCCCTCCGCATCTTCTGGAAATAGAATTGACGGAAAGCATCATAATCCAGGATATCGATGAAACCATTTTCAAGCTCGACAGGCTCAAGAAAATGGGCGTAAGGCTTTCCATCGACGATTTCGGCACCGGGTATTCGTCGCTGAATTACCTGAAACGGTTTCCCATCGATATACTGAAGATTGACAAGTCTTTTGTCAGCGGCCTTACCACAGATCCGGACGATGCAATCATAGTCAGCACGATCATCGCCATGGCCCATAACCTGAAAATGAACGTGGTGGCCGAAGGCGTGGAAACCGGAAAACAGCTGCAGTTTATCGATCAGCACGGCTGCGAGGAAGTCCAGGGTTATTATTTCAGTGTTCCGCTCCCTGCCGAAAGTGTTACCGAACTGATTTTCAACAGGAAACAGTTGCAAGTGGGAGATTTCGTGGAGAAAATCAATTAACCCCGTGCTTTACTCAATTTTATCCAATCTCGACCTGGAGTCCTTCTCTTGGGGTATGCGGACGAGTAATAGTCTGAATTTTGCCTGATTAATGTTGTCCGGAGGAATGATATGAATCACGGCGAACTAATCGGTTTCCTGCGCAGGGAAGCGGTGGAGCGCTTCTGCCGCTATGTGACCGTGAACACCTCAAGCAGCGAAGACAGCGAAACCAGCCCGTCTACGCCCGCCCAACTGAATTTGGCCCGGATACTTGCGGACGAACTCGATGGCCTGGGTCTTTCCGGTGTTACTCTTGACGAATACGGCTATGTTTATGCAACTTTGCCGGCCTCTCCCGGTGCCGCCCGAGGCCCACTGACCCTACTGGCGCACATGGATACTTCTCCCTCGGAATCCGGAGAGAATGTAATACCTGTCCTGCATGAAAACTACGACGGCGGCCCCGTTTCCTTTGTCGATGACCCGGATCTGGTGCTCTCGCCCGAGGACTCTCCTGAACTCCTGGAGTTCAGGGGGAAACCATCATCACCGCTTCGGGCAAAACCCTGCTGGGAGCAGACAACAAGGCAGGGATCACGGAGATAATGGCTGTTCTGGCGGGTTTTTCACGTTTCCCGGAACTCAGTCATCCTGAACTCATCATCTGCTTCACACCGGATGAGGAGATCGGCCGCGGTACGGAGCATATTGATGTGAAAAAACTGGGAAATACAGGTTTTACCGTGGACGGCGGGATGGTCGGTGAGATTGACGTTGAGTGTTTCCACGCCCTGCGTGTGGTTGTCGAGTTCAAGGGCATGAATGTCCATCCGGGATATGCAAAAGGCAGGATGATCAATGCGGGCCAGATAGCTGCCCGTTTCGCTGCCGCTCTTCCGGAGTTCGAGTCTCCCGAGCACACTGAAGGGAAGGAGGGTTTCTTCCATCTTACCGGCCTGGAAGGTGACGAAAACCGGGCAGTCCTTAAATTCATCCTGCGTGATTTTGATGAAGAAGCTAACCGGAGACGTGTCGTGTTGCTGGAAAGTCTCAAGGATACTTTTGTCATAAGGCATCCCGGGCTCGGGATTGAGCTTTCCGTCACCGAACAATACCGGAACATGAGAGAAGTCCTCTGCCGCTATCCGGAAATCGTGGCAATTGCCGAGCAGGCCATGACCCTGGCCGGAGTGGAACCGGTACGCAAATCAATCCGGGGAGGGACGGACGGGGCAAGGCTCTGCTTCATGGGGCTGCCCACCCCGAACCTTTTCACCGGCGGCATGCTGTTTCATTCCAGAAAGGAATGGGTTGCCGTTCCGGCCTTGGAGAAAGCGTGTGAGGTGCTGGTCAATCTCTGTGCATTATATGCGGGACGGGACGCCTGCCATGTAAATAGATAAAACAGGGAAGTTTGCAAGGTGAGGCGTCATCATGTAACAGGGGCAGCCGGATTAAGGTCGCATCAGATACGCAGTTGCAAATTCGCGGGGTTGAACCCGGCTTCACTGATTCTGGTAATTGAAAATCCATTGTGAATGCAGCATGATTTGAGAATTGAAAAAGACCGCTCAGGCTTTTTGCGCCATTGAGAGCGGTCTTCTTTATTCATGTTTAAGCAATAAGCTTACTTTTTAGCTTTTTTTGCCACTATTTTGGCCTTGATTCCTTCGTAGGCTGCCGGGGTAATGATGTTTTTCTGTTTCAGCTGATTCTTTCTCGCATAAGGACGACCGGCGATAATCTTTTGGGCATTTTCATCGGTAATGCCGGGTAATGATTTCAATTGTTCGGCAGTGGCGGTATTGATATCCACCAGATCGGCTACGGCCTTTGATCTTTTTTTCTTCGTTTTTTTCATCACGGTGACGGAGTTTTCCGGAGCCGCGGCAGTACCTTTCTCCGCCGCCATGGGAGCCGTTGCCGAAAACATCATGAAAATTGCCCCCAGAAGCAAACATACAGCCAATCTCTTCATGTCTTACCCTCCTTTGAATAATTTAATGTGCGCCATATATAATTAAAAAAATTATTATTTGTCAACTAAAAATAATTAATTGCTGAGAATATTCATGTGGTCTGACTTTGCGAAAAGATGCAAAAACGCACAGAATTGCCCGTTTTAACCTTGCAGCAGTTAATCAGGTTCCCGGCAAAAAGTCATACATGATTGCGCAACATCAGTTCCATGGGGTGGGGAGTGAGGTAGGTTTGTTTCTTCAGGTACTGCCGGTCATACTTGTTGACATAGTGTCTGAGGAGGGTGACCGGAACAATGAGCGGGATGAGTAAGCCGTGGTATTGGGTGATTATTTCGAGGAGTTCCGCCTTTTCGTCATGGGTAAGCTCATTTTTGAAATGGCCCGTGATGTGCATCAAAACATCAGTATTTTTTTTCGCCGTTGCGTGGAGTGAAAGGGCGCGTATGAAGAGTTCCTGGTATCGCAGCAGGAGTTGGGCGTGCTCAATGCTTTTTCCTTCTGCCACCAGTTTCCCCATCTCGCGGTAGACTTGCGGCGAATGTGCCATGAGCTGGAGCTTGTGCCTGGTGTGAAACTCAACCAGCTCACCAAGGTTTCCCTTCCCCGTGAGATAATCCTTCCAGCGCCGGTAAGCGAACACCCGCTCGATAAAGTTCTCACGGATATTCATGTCGTATAGACGCCCTTCTTCCTCGACAGGCAGCAGTGGAAAGTGTCTGACAACGGCATCGGCGAAAAGTCCCCGCCCCGATCTGGCCGGAATCCCCCTGGTATAAATCTTGACCCGGAAAAGACCCGAACTGGGAGAATTCTTTTTGAAGATGAATCCGCACAGGTCCTCGTTTTCCAGCTCAACTACCACACGCCGGCAATAGTCCTGCATCTGTTTTGTAAGATCAGTTTTCGTCTTGATAGTAACCAGTCGCGGGTTCTCCGCATCTCCCTCCAGGCGCATGGCTTCGCGCGGCACCTGCATTCCGCAGCCGACTTCGGGACATACCGGCACGAAATGGAAGAACCGCCCCAGGGTGTCGGTTATGTAATGATCGTGCTTGTGGCCGCCGTCATAGCGTACATTCTCGCCCAGCAGGCAGGAACTTACCCCGACTTTGATTCCATGGTCATTTATATTTTCAGGCAATTGCATCCTTCCTCCCGAACGAAAGTCAATCCCGGACAAAACATTCTACCACAAGAGGCGGATTGTTGTCCGTAAGTGACAGGCAAGAGTGATACAGGTGAATTTTCAGATATTTATATGAAGTCCGTGTAGTGTCCCGTGGATGTTCATGACTACTGGTGTTTCCCGATCCTACAGATGTCTTTCCGGTGTTTGGGAAGGTATTTTCTGATACGCGCGAAGCCCAGATAGGCCGCACGGGCAAGAATACTGATGCCGGGAAGGGAAACAACCCTGGCAAGAAAACGGTACCAGGCCGATGACGGGAACGCCTGCCAGATCGCCGCGAAGGCCTCCGGTCCGCGGTAAATCCGGCCCGTCCGGTCAATGGCATGCATCTGGTACATGAAATCCGGCAGACTGATGCCGTACTCCCCGGGATTGAATTCCGGATCGCTGATATCCAGGAAATCAAGCCGTCCGCCGTGCTCCTTCCTCATATAAATGTGCATTTCCGAGGAGCAGACTGAACATGAGCCATCGTAGAAAATCTTTAAAGGAAACGAGGGCTTGTCCGGCATCTGTTTGTACTCCGTGAATATTCGAATGTGATGCACCCACAAAAAGTCCGGAAGGACTTATGATCATCATTCCCGTGTAAACGGGAATTCAGCAATTTCAAATTGCTACAAACAGACTGGATAACCATTTTCGCAGGTATGACGACTTATTGCGAGACCATCAAAGGTAATAAATGTAATAATAAACCTAGTCAGATTCGGCAGTTGCAGGCAACCTCGTTCGCTCCGGAGGCCTGTTTCTGCTGCTCTAAGCTCATTTCGCTACAGCCGATAAACTCACCCTTCGGGTTCAGACAATATCGGCTGTCCACACTCCATTTCGCCAAGAGCAGCAACGAAACAGGCCTGAGTTGCTTACTGCGGACACCTCCAACTGCCGTTTTTAGGATAAATGGGATGTTAACTGAAACATATACCACAATATCCGGTTGCGGCAATGGACCTGCAGATGACAGGACTGACTATGGAGATTTCCCGTTTATAGCCTGTTTACGCCTGTCTTTGTTGACAAGCCGCCTTATTCTGGAAGAATTAATAAAAGCAGACAATAAACTTAAATTAAAGATATCTGCTGGAAAATACTTATCTTACTTAACTGCGGGGATGCTATGAAGACCTGGAAAAAGGTAACTATTGGAATTGCGGCCTTTTTGGTCGTTATCGCGGCTTTTACGGCCTTTATACTCCCCGGAATTCTAAAGGATCGGGTCATCCGGGGAGTAGAGGCGGCGACAGGCAGAAAGCTCACAATAGGAAGGATATCTATTAATCCCATCACCTGGACGGCCGAGGTTGAAAAGGTCCGGCTGACAGAAAGGGGCAGGAACGTAACCTTCGCTTCTTTCAGCAGTGCCAGGATTTCCGTCAGCCCCGTCTCGGTCATAAGGGCTGCTCCGGTAATCTCGGAACTGCGACTGAATTCTCCGTATGTCCGACTGGAGAGGACTGCCGCCAACACCTACAATTTCACCGATCTCCTGCAACGGAAAGAATCCGCAGGGGCGGTCAAGAAAAAACCGGCGGAAAGCACGCGATTCTCCTTGAACAATATTATCATCAGCAACGGGTCAATTGATTTCCATGACAAGGCAGTGCCCGTGGAAAAGACCCATACAGTGCGGAACCTCAACATTTCCCTGCCTTTTATCGGCAGCGTGTCCTACATGGCCTCCCGATATGTAACTCCGAGCCTGAGCGCCGTGGTCAACGGCGCGCCGTTCAATGTGGCGGGCAACCTCAAAATTTATCCCGAACTGGCCGAGGCCTCGGCAGTCGTCAACCTGAAAGACCTGGACCTCTCTTACTACCAGACGTACCTGCCCGTCAGTCTGCCGGTTTCAGTCGAAAAAGGTACCTTAGGGACCACGTTGAATATCGCTTACCGGGTGGCGAAGAAGGAAGAGCCGGAATTGGATGTTTCCGGGGTGGTCGATCTCTATAATTTATCACTGAGAGACCGTACCGGTGCGCCGGTTTTCGCACTGGAACGCGGGGAGGCGAAAATACGCCAGGCAAAGGTGATAGCAGGCGAGTTTCAGCTGTCCTCAATTTTTACGGAAGGATTGGAAGTGTTTCTTTCCCGTGACCGGAAAGGGGTCTGGAGTCACAGCCGACTGCAAGGGGAAAAAGCTTCCAGTCCAACGGAGAAGAAGACTCAGGTAAGCATTGATTCCGTCAGAATGCGGAGCGGGAGATTTCATTTTGTCGACCAGCTTCCTGCGAAAGGGTTCAGGTCTGATCTGAAGGATATTAATCTGGATGTGGACGGTTTTTCCACGGCCCAGGGAAAGAAGGCCCGCTGTGTTTTTTCCGCCGAAACGGGCAACGGAGAAAAACTGGGGCTCAAGGAAGAGTTTTCCCTGAATCCCCTGGCCGTAACATCTTCCATTGATATGAACAGCCTGGTGCTGGAGGCGTATTACCCCTATCTGGATACGATTTTACGCGAGCCGGTCAAGGGTCGGCTCGATCTGAAAACAGAACTCCTCTATTCGCCTGAAGCCGGTCTCAGAATGGAAAAGGCTGATGTTTATTTGAGACAGCTTTCCGCCCCCTTCGGCAAAGGCGAGGGAGTGGAACTGGCGTCCGCGGCTCTGACGGGAGGTGATCTGCGGCTAAATGAAAAAAATGTGACTGTCGAAGAGGTCACCTTTGACAAGGGTGATATCCGCTTCTCCCGTGACAGCAAGGGAGCTTTTTCTTTTGGAAAACTTTTCCGATCGCGTCCGGCATCTCCGGGACATGCCGGACGCGGGAAGGAAGAGGGACCCCGTTCCATTACCTGATCAGGAAGATCGGCGGCGAGCATCTGAACGTAAAATTTATCGACGGTTCGAAACGGGAGCGGCCGAAGTTCTCCCTGCATGGGATCGGGGTGAATGTTTCCGGGTTCAGCGGCCCGGGGGAATCTTCACCGTTTACTTTTTCCGCCCGGTATGGAAAAACCGCAACCCTGAAAGGAAACGGCACCTTCAGGGTTGAGCCGCTTCTTCTGGCGGGCGATTTTATTGTTAAGAGGTTGCCGATTACCGATTTCGAACCGTATCTGCCGGAAAACCTCAATGTAACCATTGCCGACGGTGTGCTCGATACAAAGATGAAGCTTCGCCTGGAAAGGAAGAAAGGTTCCCTCACGGGACAATTCGGCGGAGAACTCGGCGTGCGCAGGTTCTACTGTCTTGATGCTGAGGCTGATGACCTCCCTTAAATGGGAAAGTCTGCAGGTTGACAAAATTCATGGCACCATGGGTCCTTTCTCGCTTTCCATCGACGATATAGTGCTGAACAATTTCTACTCCAAGATAGTTGTAAACAGGGACGGGACACTGAACCTGCAACACCTGGAGGCGGGCGGAGATGAAGAGGCTCCCGAAGAAAAACCGGAAGCCGCGACTGCCGCCACGGGTCCCGCGCCGGTGAAAGAAAAAAAGAATATCAAAATAGGTGCAGTTACCATGCAGGGCGGAACCCTTTCCTTTAGCGATCATCATCTGAGAAATGATTTTTCGACGACTTTTTTCAATCTCGGCGGGCGGATAAGCGGTCTCTCCTCCGAAGAAAACCGTTTTGCCGATGTGGATTTGCGCGGCAATCTGGAGAACATGTCGCCGTTGAGGATTACCGGGCGGATCAACCCTCTGCGAAACGACCTTTTTGTCGATTTGAAAGTCGCTTTCAACGATATCGAAGTGTCGCCGCTTTCTCCCTATTCGGGTACGTATCTCGGCTATTCCATAAGCAAGGGAAAGCTGTTTCTCGACCTGAGGTACCACATCGAGAATAAGAAGCTCGATTCTGATAACAGGGTATTTATCGACCAGTTCACCTTCGGCGACAAGGTGGAAAGCGACAAGGCGACGAGCCTTCCCGTCCGCCTGGCGATCGCCCTGCTCAAGGACCGCAAGGGTGAAATCCACCTCGACCTGCCGGTGACCGGAAGGATTGACGACCCGCAATTCAGTGTGTGGCGGGTGGTGCTGAAGATCCTGAAGAACCTGCTGGTGAAGGCGGCCACATCACCCTTCACCCTGCTATCGTCGATGTTCGGCGGCAAGGAGGATTTCAGTGTCGTGACATTCCCTTACGGTTCCGACGAAATTCCCGCCGCCCAGCGCGAAAAACTGCTTAATCTGGCGGCTGCTCTCAGGGACAGACCGGGACTCAAGGTAGAGGTTACCGGTTATGTCGCGAAAGAGCCGGATGCCGAAGGCTACCGGAACGAACTTCTGTTGAAAAAAATGAAAACCGAGAAATTCCTGGAGCTGACCAGGGAAAGAAAGACCAGCCCGGGAGATTCCCCCAACACCATGACACTGTCTCCCGAGGAATATTCGCGGTACCTGGCGATCGTATATAAAAAAGAGAAGTTTCCCAGGCCGCGCACTATCATCGGTACCCTCAAGGATATTCCCGATGCGGAAAAGAAAAAACTGATCCTTGCCAATACCGTCGTGACCGATGATCTGCTCAAGACCCTTGCCCGGCAGAGGGCAGTGGCGGTTGGCAGCTTCCTCGTAAACGAGGGCAAACTGGATGCCGTCAGGGTCTTCCAGAAAAACGGCGATATCTTCAAACCGCCGGAAAAGGAAGGAACCACGGCAAGCCGGGTGGAGTTCGGAGCTTCTGCGGAGTAAGGACTTATGATCATAAGAAACGAAGATGTATCGAGCGTGACCACCGAGATTCCCGAGGGACACCGGCACATCAGGACGACCATAGCCCTGAAGGACGGTACGGAACTTGTCTTCCAGGAAGCGACAATCGCCAATCTTGTCCGGTCCTATATTGACGTGAAGACGCACCCGACGGCAATGAGGTCTGTTTTGCGAGGGATCAGACTGGAAGATCGCAAAAGGGATTATGCCGAATGGCAGTTGCTGGAGGAATGAGATCCGGAAAGGAAGGAGGAAAGTCATGGGCGAAGCGGCTCAACTGGAGGTTTTCTTTGACTATATCTGACCATGGTGCTATTTCAGTACCGTGCGTACTGACAGATTGCAGAAGGAATTCAATTTGGATTTGCGCTGGACCGTTTTTCCACTCCACCCGGAAATCCCTGATGAAGGTGTGGAGCTGGTAGACCTCTTCGGGGATCGCGGCTTCGATATCGAGACGATGGTGGCCCGTGTGAAAAGTGTTGCGGCGGAACTGGGGCTTCCCATGGGGGAAAGGACTCTTGTCTGCAACAGCCGCCACGCCCAGGAGTTGGGGAAATGGGCGGAATCATCGGGCAAAGGTGACGAATTCAGGCGGAAGGTATTTCATGCCTACTTTGCCGAGGGAAGGAATATCGCGATTCTGGAGGAACTGGAGACAATTGCCGCTGCAGCCGGACTGCCGGTTGATGAGGTTGCAGGAATTCTTGATCGGCGACTGTTCGCCGGGCAGGTGGCGGCGGATTGGTCGAGGGCCGGCCAGCTGGCCGTTACCGCCGTACCCTTTTACCTTTACGGGGAGAAACCGCTGGTCGGATTCCGCCCCTATGAGGATTTTGTAAAACTACTCTCCGGAGGATGATCCTCCGACGAGGGGCCATCCCCCTAAATTCCGAATTTTGTGTGTGGTGCAATGGTACAGGAAGCAAAACAGCGGGCAAAGGAGCATTTCCGTCATGCGGTGAAGACCGGCATAGCCGGTATGGTAAGTATTGCCCTTGCCAATTTCCTTCAACTTCATGAGGGTTACTGGGCGGCCATCAGTGCCGTCATAGTCATGCAATCGAACATCGGCGCCGCCATAGGCGCTGCATGGAGCAGGCTGGCGGGAACCGCGGTCGGCGCGATCGCGGGCGCCCTTTTCATGGTTGTCTGGGGTGTCAATGCCCCTTCATTCGGTCTAGCCGCAACCCTGGCGGTTCTGGCGTGCGCATTTCTGGGATTGCTTGACAGTTACAGGCTGGCCGGTGCGACAGTGGCAATTGTAATGCTTTCCGGAAGCCATGACATCCCCTGGATTGTCGCACTCAATCGCTTCTTCGAGGTGTCCCTCGGAATCATAATTGCACTGCTTGTCACCGTTTTTGTCTGGCCGGCACGTGCCCGCAAGAACCTCCTCAATGGAATCGTCGAAGCCCTGTCCGCCATCGACTCTCTATACCGGGCGATAATCGGACGGTACAGGGGGGAAGCTGAAGCTCCGGTTGAAGAAATACGCACCCGGGTCGGCAGGATATTGCAGAGCAACGAAAACCTGCAAAAACAGACCCTTTACGAACCACGACTCGGCCCAGAGCGAAAAGAGCTTCTCTTTCTGCTCATGGACCATGTGCACAGGATACTCCATGCCCTGGACGCCCTCGAATCAACTGCGCATGTGAGGGCGGGGAGCACCCTCAACGAGAAGTACGAACCAGAGCTGGGGATACTGATCGGACGAATCAGTGAGGCCATAAACAGGCTGGGAAATGAAATATCCGGATGGCGATTCTCCCCGCCGGGCGACGAGCTTGATCTGGCAATTTTCTCGCTGGAGGAAAAAACGCTGGAGATCCGCAGAGCGCGCCTGACCGCCGAACACGGTATGGAGGAAATCCTCCATTATTATTCCCTTTTCCATGCGTTGCGCCATCTGGCGCGGGAACTTGACTTGGCGCGCGAGGCAGGCGGCAAATGGATTTCGGCTGTCGAGCCTAAATAATCTTCTTCAGGAAAGTTGCTGCAGGGAGCCGGGCAGGGCCTTTATCGATGAACGTGGCAAAAGTGAGCCATTATCGCATGAATCTAGTAAAATCAAATGGTTTGGTTAACTTTCCCCCCTGATTCAATACCCGGCTGAATGGAGTGCTATTTCCTCCTCTAAAGCCACCGCCAGGTTCTTTAGGAATGTTTCTTAGGGTCCCCGGATCGGTTCTGAATAAAAAAGGCGTCCTCCTGGTGCTGGACGCCTCTTTCTCCCTATCTATACATTGGCAATGATATTTTTTTCCATTACCACATGGTGCATTTATTGAAATGATCCTTTGCGTGAAGTGCCACGAATCCCTTGACTATCCGTGAGTCGAGTTTCGGGAATCTGCTGTTGATTTCTTCAACGCATTGGCTGGCGAGCCTTATGTTTTCCTGCTTGTAACCGAACCTGGAACTGTTGGTTGCAGTTTCGCATATCACTCTGCCTAGATATCCTTCCAGCTGTCCATACGCGACATTTCCGGCTTCCGTATCATTTTCAGGCAGTTTGAGGTAGAGAGCGGGTTTCATCGATGTAATCTTCGGGCTGCGGAAGAAAAAGGCGTACTTGCCGGTGTTGTCTCCGATGTTGGGGCTGTTCAGGTAATCATCTCCGGGTTTGAGGGTATTCTGCGTATCTCTCGCGGCTTTTCCTATGCTCCTGTAAAGTTCGTCTTCGCTTAACTTGGTCATTTCAAATAATTCTTTTCCAGAGTTGTTCATGTGCAACTCGTCGAATAATTTCATTTTCGCATTTGACATTGTCGCCATAATTACCTCCTTTGCGCCGAGGCGCATTCATCCCGGAAAAACCGGGTAGAAATTAATTGTCTCTGTCTCGTCTTATGACTAAATGATACAGAATAGTTACAACAAAGTCAAACTGCGCAATGGATCGTAACATACTGTAGTAATTGAAAAAATGGCCGATTGGTGACTTGTTGTAAAGGATATTTGACCGAAGTTTTTGTGGTGAAATAGTTTATACGTATTAATTAATAAGCTAAATACAATATGGGGACGGACCATAAACTGGCAAGTTAAAAAATGTTGACACAATTTATTAAATAAAATATTAAATAGTCTGTTCACTCCTGTATTCTATATATTCCGAAATTATACAACCAATTGGAATGAAAAGATTACTTCATGTTTGTATGTAAAAATAATGTCGAAATGTTTTGAAGGAATAATTAAAAACATTCGTAAATATCGAATAAATGGTTATAAATCGGATATTGCAACATCGGTAAGAACCGAAGTTCATCTTCCGGACACGAATTTTAAAAGCATTTTTCAAATGAAGACATTCTTCAAATTGGTAAATGGCTGAACAGAAAATCTGGACCTAAAAAATCGACCTTATTTAATGACACTTCACCGAAAAATATCGCACGATTATAATATCCTGAAAACGGCATCTACTCACACAAAGACGCAAAGCCGCAAAGAAAATCAAATAGTTTCAAGTTATATATAATTCACCAATATGGTGAATCCCCGATAGAGACACTGCCCTGTTTTTACTTGGCTTTCTTGGCGGCTTGGCGAGAGACTGCTTTTTCAGGATTATATGCTTTTTATATTTGGTTGTTGTCCGGCTTTAAGGGCCTGGATATGTTTGCGGAACAGGAAAGGAGTTTTATTCGCATGATCCGTTTCAACAGTATTAAGTCCCGGCTGATATTTTTCGCTTCATTTTCTTTCATCTCGGTAGTATTCAGTGTCTCCTTTTCGTATTTCATTTCCGTGCACGAGATTAAAACAATTATGGAGAAGGATGTTGCCTCTGTTGCGGACGCCATGCAAAAAAGCCTCGGCTATATCGCGCGGATTAATCCCGACGCGTATAAAGATGAAAACTTCAAAAAAGCTTTTAATTCCGTGAAAATCGGGAAGACCGGTTATGCCTTCCTGCTCGACGGACAGGGAACTCTTGTAGTACACAGGAAGGATGAGGGGAAAAATCTAGCCGGCCTGCCGCATATCGATTTTATCCGCAAGCACAAAGAAGGCGGTGTCTACGAGTACAGGGCATCTACGACCGGACAAGACAAGCTTGTCGCCTTTCGCTATATCGAACCATGGAAACTCTGGGTTGTTCCGGGCGTCAACAAGGATGACTATTTCAACGAACTGAGGTCGTCTTTTTTGAAATGGAACCTCATATTCGGATTAGCTATTATTGTCATGCTGGCCTTTCTGAGCTACCGGATCACCGTCGGCATCACGCGGCCTGTGAGAAATGCGGTAGTTTTGGCCAACCGCCTTGCCGACGGCGATCTGACATGCATGGCGACTGCTGAAGGTAATGATTTCAGGAGAAAGTCAAAAACCGGCGATGAAATAGAGCAACTGTCCTGTGCCCTCAACGCAATGGTGAAAAATCTCAATTCGATGGTAAGTAAAGTCAGCCGTTCGGCCGCGGAGCTGTTTCTTGTTTCAGGAAATATTGCAGATGCGTCGAAGCGGGTTCGGGATTCGGCCGAAATTCAGGTGGAGGCCGCAGACAGAACTTCTTCAGCAATAACTGAGATCAACACATCGATAAAAAGTGTTGCCGGTGGTGTGGACGGCGTTTCCCGATCGGCCGTGGAAAATACATCCTCCATATTGGAAATGGCGTCCAGTATGGAGGAGATGGCGCAAAGCGTCGAGGTCCAGGCGGGGTCCATCGAGGAGGTAAGCTCTTCAATAATCCAGATGGCCGTTGCCGTCAAACAGGTTAAATCAAATGCCGCTTCTCTCCTGGACTCCGTCGAGACAACGGCTTTGTCTATCATCGAGATGGACGGCACAATAAAGCATATCGAGGAAAATGCCTCGGAAACCGCCTCGATAGTTCACGGTGTGAGGGCTGATGCGGCCGGCGGCCAGCAGTCGGTTCAGGCGGTTATCGACGGGATGAATGAAATACGGAAATCCTCCCGCATCACTACTGATGTCGTCAAAACCCTTTCAGAAAGGGCAGTGGCCATCGGCAAAATACTTTCCGTGATAGACGAGGTTGCCGGACAGACAAAGCTTCTCGCCCTTAATGCCGCCATTATAGCATCGCAGGCGGGAGAGCACGGCAAGGGCTTTTCCGTCGTTGCCGACGAGATAAAAAAGCTTGCCGAGCGCACCAGCAATTCGACCCGTGAAATAGAAGCGGTGATCAGGGGTGTGCAGGACGAAAGCATGAAGGCGGTGGAAGTTACAGACCTGGTGGAAAGAAAAATAGAAGATGGAGTTGTCCTGTCTCGCAATTCGGGAGAAGCTTTACACAAAATAGTCGCAGGAGCGGAAAAGGCCTCGCAACGGATGGAGGAAATTGCCAAGGCGACATTCGAACAGGGAAAAGGAAGCGGGATGATCCGGGAGGCCATGGAACGGGTAAACGACATGGTTGCCCAGATTGCCATGGCAACCGCAGAGCAGGAGAACGGAAGCGGGCAAATAATCGACCATGTGACGAAAATGAAGGATCTTTCGTCAAGAACGAAATACTCCACAACGGAGCAGAGCAAGGCGGCTGCATTCGTGGCACAGAACAGCGAAGAGATAACAGCGATGATGCAGCATATAAACCGGATCTGTGAAGAGCAGGAGCTTGGTGGCGGACAGGTCATGGCTGCGGTAGCTGACATTCAGCATTCCACAACTGTTAACCTGGAGTCGATCCTGGTATTGAACGATGCCCTGTCAAAACTCCAGGGCCACACTGATATGCTTAAAAAGGAAATGGGCGTTTTCAGGATTTAATTGAGCAAAATATCAGAAAACTTTACGTCTCAAAAACTTTTTCAGCCTCGCGATTACATCAAGATTACACAAGATTTTCGAGATCAATACTGGTATTCATGAGGCAAAAACCCGGCTGGTTCAGGCTTGACGGCGTTGGGTATCAGTTATTTCTGTGCGAGGGCGAGACGTAATCCGAGTGAAGCGAAGACACCGGCTGTCAGCCATGCGAAGAAACGGGCGATACGCGGCCTTTTGAGAACCGAGTTGCCGATGCTGCCTGAAAGGAATCCGATGGCGCTGAACACGATAACTGCCTGAACCATGAAAAGCAGGCCCAGCACAAACATCTGGCCGGTGGTGCTCCCTGATTGCCGTGTCACGAACTGCGGCAGGAATGCAAGGAAAAATAAAGCTACCTTCGGATTGATGACATTCATTATGAACCCGCGCCGGAAAAGGACCGGCAACCTCTGTTCCCCCTTGATATTCTGCTGTGTTACCCCGCCTTTTTCCCTGATTGCCTTATAAGCCAGGAAAAGAAGATAAGCCGCGCCCGCGTATTTGAGAACCGTAAATGCCGTTGCGGACGAATAAAGGAGGGCTGATAATCCGAGCGCGGCGGCGGTGGTGTGTACGCTTATTCCGCTGCACATCCCCAGAGCCGTTGTTATGGCGGCTTTTCTGCCTCTGGAAATCCCCTGGGCAACGACAAAAGTGTTGTCAGGACCGGGAGCCAGTGTAATGGCGACGGATGCGCCAAGGAAATAAATCAGCGTAGATAATGGCATGGTAACCCTTTCTGCCGTCTTTGCTTGTACTGGTCTGCTTGTCTATCTGCCGCTATTCTTCCGAGTTTACCATTATCGATCCTGAAACAGGGAAAGATTTTACGGATTGCGCCGCAAATATCCGTCTTTTTATCAATTTGTTTTTTCGTTTTTCATGCTGGTTCAGAAGTGTCCGGTTAGAAAGTTGCAGTATTCATATTTGACTAAGATCACTTTTTTGCACCCTCCCTCAACCCCCTCCCATCGAAGGGAGGGGGGATTTTCAAGTCCCTCTCCCCTTGTGGGAGAGGGTGGCCGCAGGCCGGGAGAGGGGGGATGGCATGTATGCAAATCCTTAACCGGACACTGATGAGGCTGTTTCAGAGAAGCATTTGCCCTCCATGATGTAACAGAATTTATTTTCCGGATTCTGATGGTAAAATATATAGATTTCCTGAATCCGTAACGCATTCACGCTTTCGCTTGCGCGTTACGCCTCAGTTTTTGCATTTCGGAATTATGAGGCGGACCGACTAAGTACACCCGGCATAACGGCATGCAATGGCGTCAACGACGTTGAACTCCGGCATTCTGCTCGCTACGGCGTTCAGGCGCCACGGATTCAGGGATTTGAGAAACAAATAGTCGGAAATTTGGAAGAGACGGTGAATCAAATGGACAACGTCCTGGCTGCACGCGCCCTGATGGGGCTTTCGCTCGGATTTCACATTATTTATGCGACCATCGGTATCGGTCTGCCGTTCATGTTGTTTCTGGCGGAAGGCCTTTCCCTGCGAACCGGCAACGAAATTTACCATAGGATGGCCCGCGGCTGGATTCGTCCGGCAGGTGTGCTGTTCGCAATCGGAGCCGTCTCCGGTACCATCCTTTCCTTCGAGTTGGGGTTGCTCTGGCCGCGGTTTATGGCCGTCAGTGGTCCGCTCATTGGTCTTCCCTTCTCAATGGAGGGCTTTGCCTTCTTTACCGAGGCGATCTTCCTGGCACTATATATATACGGAGAAAAACGTCTTTCGCGCCGTATGCTCTTTTTCTGTACGATCCCGTTGACCATTTCCGCTGCTGCTTCCGCAGCCTTCGTTATCAGCGCCAATGCCTGGATGAATTCCCCGGCCGGGTTCCGCGCAGACAACGGAACCTTTGCCGTAGTAGAACCTTTCAGTGCCCTTGCCAACCCGGCATGGGCCCATGAGGCGGTTCACGGCACGCTTGCGGCATACGTCGCAACCGGTTTTGCCATGGCCGGAATATATGCTTTTGTCATTTTGAGAGGTCAATTCTCCGAGTACAACAAGAGAGCGCTTGCACTGGCTTTGGCTGTCGCAGGCTTTTGTCTGCCGCTCATGCTCATCTCCGGCGACTGGGCTGCTGTCTTTGTCGCCAAACAACAGAAACCGAAACTGGCGGCGATGGAAGCCCTGTTCAAATCGGTGCGCGGCGCTCCACTGGTAATCGGCGGCTGGCCGGACCCGGCCACGGGGAAAGTGTATTTCGGCATTGAAATTCCCAAGATGCTCAGTATTCTCGCCCACCGTGATCCGTCTGCGGTTGTGGAGGGACTTGACGCCTTTCCGCCCGGCGATGTTCCAGACCCGCGCATGGTTCATCCATTCTTCGACCTGATGGTCGGCTCCTTTTTTATCATGTCCACCGCCGCCGCATGGTTCTGGTGGCTGCGCAGACGGCGGGGAGAGGTACCATTGGACAGAGGAGTGCTGTATGCCGTAGTTCTGGCATCGCCATTCGGCATGATCGCGCTGGAAAGCGGCTGGCTGGTTACGGAATTCGGTCGTCAGCCCTGGATCATACAGGGCCAGATGCGAGTAGCCGAGGGCGCGACGCCGAACAGCGGCATGATCGTGGTGTTCCTCACCTTTCTGGCGGTCTATGCGGCACTGACAGCCGGTCTGTTGAAAATGCTGCTGCGTTCTTCATCGGCCGGAACGGGAAATGGCACGGGAGGGGAGGAAGATGCATGCTGACGCTTGATAATTTCTCAGTTCTGGTCCTGCTTCTGGGGCTTGTCATGTATGCCGTGTTTGCGGGAGCGGATTTCGGCGGCGGGATCTGGACCGCTTTCGCCTCAGGACCACGCGCCCGGGAGCAGAGGGACAGTCTTTTCCATGCAATAGGACCGGTCTGGGAGACCAATCATGTCTGGCTGATTTTCGTGGTGGTAGTTCTTTTCACACTGTTCCCCAAGGGTTTTGCCGAATTATTCATCGCGCTGCTGACACCCTTTGTCATCGCCCTGGTCGGCATCAACTTTCGCGGAGCCGCCTTTGCCTTCCGACATTTCGGAAGACAGACCGGAAAAGACGTGCCCCTGATTGCCAGGACATTCGAGATTTCCAGTATTCTCACGCCTTTTGCCCTGGGGATGGCGGTAACCGCAACAGCCACCGGGAAAATGGTCACGGAAAACCGGCAGCTGAGTGACGGGGTTTCCTCATGGGTTACTCCGTTTACGTTGATCGGCGGATTGACCGGGCTGGCCATATGTGCCTACCTGGCCCCCGTTTACATGACGGTCCGCACAGTCGGCGAATTGAGGGAAGATTTCAGAAGGCGGGGGATGTTCGCAGGGCTTGCTCTCGGTATGCTGACCGCAGCGGCAATCCCGGTTTCCGGATTTCACGCTCCTCTTTTCGCAAGTCGCCTTCTAGGCACGTGGGTGGTGTTTTTCGTCACTTTCGCAGCTATTGCCGGCGTCTCTGCCGAGGCTTTGCTCTGGATGCGGAAATACCAGCAGGCTCAGATCGCCGCGGCGGCGGCTGTCGCCCTTACGATTACCGGCTTCGGCGCCGCCATGTATCCGGATCTGATCATCGGCAGGCTCAGCTTCTCGGCAGCCATAGCGCCACATTCCACGCTGGTTGCCTTCTTCTGCATACTCCCGTTCGGTATTCTCGTTCTGGTTCCTTCACTGGTTTTCCTGTTTCGAACCTTCCGCGGAGAGCCAAACCCTGAACTGCCGCCTGACGGAAAATAGTATCGGCGCATCCGCGGAAGATGTTCCCCTGCAAATTCTTTTTCTCATTCCCTTGCTTCAGGATTTAATGGTCTTCCCGTCAGAAATCGACACCTGCTTCGCCGAATGGGCCCGAGAAGCTTAAACCTATATAAAGCAGTCAGCCACGAATTGCACGAATGAACACTAATAATTCTAAATCGTTACTACTTTTTATTCAATAACCTGTTTGGTTGATTGTCTGTGATTCTTTGAATCAGATTTTATCCGCTTTTATCAGATTTTATCCGCATCCAAATGCTTTTTTCAGGTTAAATCAGCCTTTACGTCACTGTTTTTGGTCTTCTTCGGGAGGACAATACAATGCGTATCTTGAGTCTTCATCCGAAGAAGCGCGATGTTGACGCGCATTTTGACATTAATTTCGGCAATAATGACAAAAATCGCCGGTTATTAGTCAAAATGACGACAAACTTTGCTGACTGCACAAAATTAATCTGTAGGGTAGTTTCGTCCCGGATAAAAAATGAAGCGTAAAAGCGATGAGGATGCCAGTACAATCAGGAGAATAGCTGACTTTATTGCTTTCAGCACTTGGATGCTTTAAACCGTTTTTATAACCATCTGAATTCATATGAAAAACATGTATAACTTTATTCTTCAGGTCAAGTTGTTACCATGGACATTAATTGGTATTCATCCGTAAAATGTCTGTCGTGAACCTGGATGTCACATGCTGTTATCGGTCAATTTTTTCCACATGAATTATCTAACCTTGTGAATACAGGCTTTTTTAATAGTTCTCTCTTCCTGCACGTAAGCCGTTCCCAACCCGGTTCTCCTCAAAAATATTCCCGAGTCACCGCGAGAAAACCAATTAAGTTAATGGAATACAGAATTGTTTAGATTTTTGTTATACTTTTGTTACCAAATCTGCTATTTTCAAATGTGGATAGGAATTTGCAGCATGATTTCCATAGCGGCGGTCATTGTACTGAGAACACATCTTCCTTTCAGAGCGTCCGGTTTCCGCCGGTTATAAATTAAAATCTGCGCAATTCTTTCTTTTGACAACGACCCTCCAGCACCGTGCAGTCATCAAACTGCATGCGCGCGAAATTCACAATCCAGATCACTTAAACAAGATATAAATGGATTAGCGGTATTACCTATCGGGAAACTTTGTGCACATGTCTGGCCGGTTTCAAGTCGCAATTACCGGACTGTCGCTTTTTCAGAAGGAGTCTCGGATGAAAATTATCGGAAGGATGTCTTTGCTTTCCATGACCTTTTTCCTTATCGTCAACTGGAGTTCACCTGTTTTTGCAGGCGAAATTAATTTCAAGGAGACGGTGAAAGATTCCCTGTATGGTTCGCTTGCCGGAGGGCTCGTTGGTGCTGCCGTTCTGGCTTTTACCAAGAGGCCGGGCGACCATCTAAATTACATGGGTTTCGGAGCCGCCGGCGGTGCCGTTGCCGGTGCGACAATATCCATGTTCAGTGCGCCAAAAGCATTGGCCGAGCTGGACAACGGCGAGGTCAAACTGGCCGTGCCGACAGTCATGCCGGATATCAGGGATACCAATTCGAAGGGACAGACGCCGATCGTAATCACGGCAGAGCTTTTCAGGGGGCAATTCTGAGCATGGTGCGTGGCAATTGATCTGAAATAGGAAGTGAGGGTTAAATGCTGAAAAGGGCCGACTGGATGCGGCCCTTTTCAGTTTTGCTGTAATCCCGAATGCTGCAGTTTTCGGTCTGATTACAAAGGCTTATTCTGAATTCCATTGGTCCGGCGGGGGATATGGCAAAGGTTTCTCGCCAGCCTGCATTTTTTTGACCAGGTCACGCTGTGAGGGAGTCAGGGCCGCGTTGATCCGGCTGCGCGCGCTTACCCTGCTGATGACCGTTTCTGCCACGTTGTCTGCAAGTCTAGCCGTGAGGGTACGAATTGCCTTTTCATCAAAAGTGGTCGACTCTTCATTCCTGTGTAGCTGCATATGGATATCTGCCCGTTTCTGCATAAGAGAAGAAGTCTTTCCTTCTGGCCAAGGACAATGTCAAAATCCGTTTCTTCTGGGCATCTGTCAGGTCAGGAAATTTCTTGAAGCATCCCGGCGGTCACATCAAAAGGCTGCGCAAAAAAATAGCAGCCGTCAGTCCCGGAGAAGAACTTATCCATTCCGTTTACAGCGTCGGATATAAGTTCGAGGAATTACCTGCGCCGGTTTCAACCTGACATTTCAATCCGCTTTTCCTTTGTCCTGCATACATGCCTTCTGCGTTTTTGCCTCATGAACCCCATTTTCTCCTTTCCTCCACGAATAGTTTGATGCCTGGTGCATATCCGGCAAAAATACCCGTTGTCGCTTTCAAAACAGTATCATTTCCGCATCTTGACAAAACCCCTGTTGTAGATATCTTTTATTGAAAATATATAATAATTTAAATAAATCTAATTCGTTTAGATTTATTTGCTAAAAATCCTGATTTGGAGCAGGCCGGCACGAGGGTTTGCTCGAGGAACGGCTGCACCGGTTAAGGCAGGTATCAGGCAGGGTTTGCCCAAAGGATTTGAATATGGAGAATCACGAACTCAAGTGGTTGTGGAAAATCAATGAATGTTTTATCGGATTCACCGCTGATCCGGACAGGAACATTCAAAGTATCACCAGCTGTTGCGGTGAGCTGATGGGCGCCGATTGCGCACTGTACAACAGGTTGCGGGACGGGATGCTTCATTCGGCGGCGCAGTGGAAGGCCCCTCCTGATTTCAACCCGCTGGACCATCCGGACGGACATGTCTGCCATGACGTGATAAAAAACGGCGGTAGACAGGTGTTTGTCGTGCGTGACCTGCAACAAAGCGTTTATGCCGGGAGCGACCCGAACGTTTTTGCCTATGGCCTGGAAACTTATATCGGTGCGCCTGTCAGCTGTAAAGACCGCTGTGTCGGCTCACTTTGCGTCGTATATCGGAAAGACTACCCTCCGGGCGAGGAAGAGAAAAAGATGATGCAGATCCTTGCCGCAGCTTTGGGGGTCGAGGAAGAGCGGCGGCTGGAGATAGAGGCGGTGCGAGATGCTAGAGAAGAACTGGAAAAGCGTGTAGTGGAGCGGACCGTCGAGCTGGAGCGGGTAAATGAAAGGTTGCGCATCGATATCGCCGGGAGGCTGCGGATGGAAAAATCGATGCGGAAGTCGCAGATGATTCTGAATAAAGTCTTCGAATCAATTCCCGATCTATTGACGGTCGTTGACAGGGATCTCCGCATTGTCCGGTCAAACTGGCGCGGCATGTACGAATTCGCACCCAAAGAGATCAGGGACCGCTCCCCCCATTGTTATAAACTCATACACCCCGGACAGAACAAGCCCTGCGAGCCATGCTACGCTCTTGAAGTATTCAGAACAGGCAAACCGGTAATGCTGGAAAAAAGCAATCCTAAAGTCGGCACTGTCGAAATCAGGGCTTATCCGGTCTTTGACGATTCGGGCGAAGTTTTTCTGGTAACCGAGCATATACGCAACATTACCGAGCGTAAGCGGGCGCAAATGGAGATCCTCAGGGTAAACGAGGAATTGAAGGAAAAGACCGGGCAGCTGATGTACGCACAGGATAAACTGGTGCGAAGGGAAAAGATGGCCATATTGGGACGTCTTGCCGGAAGTGTCGGACATGAACTGCGCAATCCGCTGGGTGTAATGAACAATGCAGTCTATTACCTGAAGACCGTAATGCCCGACGCGGATGAGAAGATAAAGGAATACCTGGAAATCATCAATTGTGAAATCAGTCACGCGACGCGAATAATTGCGGATCTGCTCGATTTCGCCGCCATAAAAGTTCCTCAAGCTCAACCTGCCTCTGTCGCTGACCTGATCCGTCGAAGCCTGATCAAATGTCAGGTACCTGAAAGCATAACTTTGATCTTCGAGGTGCCGGATAACCTCCCACCCCTGATGGTTGACCATCTGCAGAGTTCCCAGATTTTCAGCAACCTGATAACGAACGCTGTTCAGGCCATGCCGGAAGGGGGGACTTTGACAATCGGTGCAAAATCGGGTCAATGTTCGGAGTTAAGTGGGCGGGGGAGTGAAGAAACATGCGTCGAAATCGGAAAATTCAAGGAAGAACCCGATTGGAATTTCTTGGAAATATCCGTTACCGATAGCGGGGAGGGGATTCCCGCGGAAAACATGAAAGAAATCTTTCAGCCTCTTTTCACCACCAGGCCGCGGGGTATAGGTCTGGGGTTGCCTATTGCAAGGAAGCTGACCGAGGAAAATGGCGGTCTTATAACTGTGGTAAGCCGGCCTGGGGAGGGGACGACCTTTACCGTGGTGCTGCCGGTTGCCTGCCAGGCATAGCAGCCAGCCTGTTAGCCGCTGACAAAAGGTACAAGGTGAAGGTATTCCATTGAAGGCTGTTTCAGGCAACCGCTTGTCAGCAGACTTCATATGAGGAAATTTATGAAACTTGTACTGCATAAAACTCTTGTGACTTTCTGTGTTATTCTCATTCCGATCCTGTTCCCATCGACGGTTTTGGCCGCAACTGATGACGATATGAACGAAACAACTGCGGATCTTACCGAACTCGGTCCCGAGCAACTGATGAAGATAGAGGTGGCAACCGTTTCCACCGCCTCGAAATTCGAGCAGAAGGTGACCGAGGCGCCCTCTTCCGTGAGCATCGTTTCCGCGGATGAAATCAAGAAATACGGCTACCGGACCCTTGCCGACATTCTGCGCAGCCTCAGGAGTTTTTACATAACCTATGACCGCAATTACAGCTACGTGGGGGTTCGCGGATTCGGCCGCTCGGGGGATTATAATACCCGTATCCTCCTGCTGGTGGACGGCCACCGCATCAACGACAACTTGTACAATGCGGCGCCCCTGGGAACGGAGTTTGTGGTTGACGTGGACCTCATCGACCGGGTAGAGGTCATCAGGGGGCCGGGATCTTCCCTGTACGGCAATAATGCCTTTTTCGCGGTGGTGAATGTTATAACCAGGCAGGGGCGCAACCTCGGCGGGGTGGAGGTTTCCGGAGAAGCGGGAAGCTTCGACACCTATAAGGGGCGGCTGACATTACGGAGACAAATACCGTACCGGCATGGAAGCGCTGGTTTCAGGCACACTGTACGACAGCAACGGCAATCGTCTCTATTTCAAGGAATTCGACACCCCCCCGACCAGCAGCGGCATAACCGATCATACCGATTACGACAGGTTCCAGAATATGCTGGCTAAACTCTACTATGGCGGTTTTACCCTTGAAGGGCTTTATTCGAACAGGATCAAGGGAAATTCCACCGCCGCCTTCGGCGTCGATTTCAACGACCGGCGCAACAGCGGTACGGATACCTGGGGCTTCGTGGATCTGAAATACGAACGGAAGCTGGGGGAGCGACTGGATGTAAGCGGGCGCCTCTTTTTATGATTCGTACGATTTCGATGGTGACTTCATTTATGGCGGAGTGGTGAACAAGCCCATCGGCCGTGGACGCTGGTGGGGCGCGGAGGCTAAGGTCGGCGCGAATCTGCTCGATGTGCACAGGATTATTTTCGGAGCGGAATACCGGAACAATATCCGCCAGGACCAGTCGGATTACGATGAAAAACCTTATACGTCCTATGCCGACGAGAAAAGAAAATCCGATACCTGGGCCTTCTATATCCAGGACCAGTTCAGCATCTTCAGGAACCTGATACTCAACGCGGGGGTGAGATACGATTATTACAGCACCTTCGGCGGTACCGTAAACCCGAGGATCGCCCTGATTTACACTCCCTTCGACGGCACTGTATTCAAGGCCCTGTACGGCAGCGCCTTTCGCGCCCCGAATGCCCTCGAACTATATTACCAGACTCCCTCCTCGATGCAGAAGGCAAATCCGGATCTCAAACCGGAAATTATAGATACCTATGAGCTGATTTACGAACAGTACCTGGGTGCAAATATTCACGGAACGATCAGCGGGTTTTACTACACGATCAGTGATCTGATTGTTCAGACAACCGATCCGGCCGACGGTTTCTCGGTGTTCAGGAACCTGGCCAGCGCCGATGCCAAGGGGGTCGAGGTGGAGATAGAAGGCAAATGGGACAACGGCCTGTCCGGGCGGGTCAGCTACACCTTCCAGGATGCACGCGACGGCGAAACGGGACAAACCCTGGTCAATTCCCCCCGGCACCTGGCCAAACTCAATCTTACCGTTCCCCTGGTGAGAGACAAGGTCTTCCTGGGGATCGAGGAGCAGTACACCAGCAGGAAAAAGACGCTGGCCGGTGATTTTGCCAAGGCTTATTTCGTTACAAATCTTACATTGTTCAGCCGCAACATCCTTAAAAACCTGGAGGTTTCAGCATCCATTTACAACCTGTTCGATTACGACTACGACAATCTCGGAGGTGCGGAACAGAGACAGGAACTCATCCGTGAGGACGGCAGGACTTTCAGGGTAAAGCTGACGTATGGTTTTTAACGGTGAATGTTCATGACTGCAAACATAAAATTCCTTAAAAAGGCTGCAGCCATATTCATAACCCTGCTGCCGTTCCTATTCCCGCCGGCGGTTCCGGCCGCAACTGATGACGATACGGCCGGAACTGTCCCTGACCTCATAGAACTCGCTCCCGAACAGCTCATGAAGATAGAGGTGGCAACCGTTTCCACCGCCTCGAAATTCGAACAGAAGGTGACGGAGGCGCCCTCTTCCGTGAGCATCGTCACTGCAGATGAAATAAAGAAATACGGTTACCGGACCCTTGCCGACATACTGCGCAGCCTCAGGAGTTTTTACATTACCTATGATCGCAATTACAGCTACGTGGGCATCAGGGGGTTCGGCCGTTCGGGGGATTACAATACCCGCATCCTGCTCCTGGTGGACGGCCACCGCATCAACGACAACCTGTATAACGCGGCACTGATCGGCACGGAATTTCTCGTGGACGTGGACCTGATCGACCGGATCGAGGTCATCAGGGGTCCGGGTTCATCCCTGTATGGCAACAATGCCTTTTTCGCGGTGGTGAATGTGATAACCAGGCGGGGGCGCAACCTCGGCGGGGCGGAGGTTTCCGGAGAAGCAGGCAGTTTTGATACTTATAAAGGGCGGTTGACTTACGGAGACAGATACCGCACCGGCATGGAAGCGCTGGTTTCGGGCACCCTTTACGACAGCAACGGCAATCGTCTCTATTTCAAGGAATTCGATACGCCACCGACCGGCGACGGCATAACAGACCATACCGATTACGACAGGTTCCAGAATGTACTGGCGAAACTGTCTTATGGCGGTTTTGCCTTTGAAGGACTCTATTCGAACAGGAAAAAAGGGATTCCTACCGCTTCATTCGGTACCGATTTCAACGATCCAAGAAACAGGAGTATCGATGCCGACTGGTTTGTCGATCTGAAATATGAACGCAATTTTGCCGGTCTGGTGGATGTGACGGGACGACTCTTTTACGATTCATACGATTATGACGGCGAATACATTTACAGCGGGATAGTGAACAAGGATCTGGCGCGCGGCCGCTGGTGGGGAGGGGAATTGCAGGGGTCAGCACAAATCTTCGACAACCACAGGGTGGTCGTTGGAGCGGAATACCATGACAACATCCGCCAGGACCAGGAAAATTTCGATGAAGCCCCGTTTATCACTTATGTCGACGACAAAAGGAGTTCCGATATCTGGGCCTTTTATATCCAGGACCAGTTCAGTATCTTCAGGAATCTGATTCTAAATGCGGGGGTAAGGTACGACCATTACAGCACCTTCGGCAGCGCCGTCAATCCCAGGATTGCCCTGATCTACACTCCGTTCGAAGGTACTGTCTTCAAATTCCTGTACGGCAGCGCTTTTCGCGCCCCTAATGTATACGAACTCTATTATAACGATTCAGTCGCTTTGCAGAAAGCGAACCCATCCCTGGAGCCGGAATCCATTGATACTTACGAGCTGATTTACGAGCAGTACTTCGGCGAAAGCATTCATGGGACCGTGAGCGGATATTACTATAACATTGATAACCTGATCGTTCAGACAGTCGATCCGGCCGACGGTTTTTCCAAGTTCAGGAACCTGGACGGAGCCGAGGCGAAGGGGGTGGAGACGGAACTGGAGGGAAAATGGGACAATGGCCTGTCCGGGCGCGTCAGCTATACTTTTCAGGATGCACGCGACGGCGAAACGGGACAAACCCTGGTCAATTCCCCCCGGCATCTGGCCAAGCTGAATCTTACCGTTCCCCTGGTGCGGGACAAGGTCTTCCTGGGGATCGAGGAGCAGTACACTAGCAGGAGAAAGACACTGGCCGGTGATTTCGCCAAGGCCTATTTTGTTACAAATCTTACCCTGTTCAGCCGCAATATCCTGAAAAATATGGAACTGTCGGCCTCTGTTTACAACCTGTTCGATTACGGCTACGACAATCTCGGGGGGGCGGAACAGAGACAGGAACTGATCCGGCAGGACGGCAGGACTTTCAGGGTAAAGCTGACGTGTGGATTTTGACGGGAAAGACGTGATGCCTCCAAAGTTTCTCACATTTGAAATCATTGTAATGCTGGCGTTTTTCTGCGTTGCCGGGCAGTCCCTAGGCGAAGACCGCAAACCTACCGAATACCAGGTGAAGGCCGCCTACATATACAATTTCGCCAAATTCGTCGAATGGCCGGCGGGAGGGACCGGTGACGTGGATGTCTGTATTATTGGTGACGACCCGTTCGGGCATGATCTATCCACTATCGAAGGGAAAAAAGTGATAAACAGAAAAATAGTGATCAGGGAGGTGGCTTCATACCGGAATGCAGGCGGATGTGATATCCTTTTCATCAGCAGTTCAGAAGAAGAACATTTGATGCAGATACTTAAATATCTCAAACGATTACCAGTCCTGACGATCGGCGAGAGCGAAGGGTTTGCCGAAATGGGGGTAATGATTAATTTCTACATGAATAACAGAACGGTCCGGTTCGAGATCAACCCGAAAGCTGCCGAACGTGCCGGATTGAAGATAAGTTCGAACCTTCTCAGGATAGCGAAAATAGTCGGGGAACCATAAGGCGGAAATATGTTCAGTATTTTATGGCAGAATGCGCAGATCAAGCACAAGCTGATAATGATCAACCTGTTCACCACCGGGATCGCCCTGCTTCTGGCCGGCTGGGTGCTGCAGTTGAGCGAATTCGTCTCATTCAAGGATTCCCTGCTGCAAAACCTTACTGTCCAGACCAAGATCCTGGCCAACAACAGCACTGCGCCGCTGATGTTCAATGACCGGAAAGCGGCAGTGGAGAACCTGTATGCATTGAAATACTCTCCTGACATAACGCGGGCGATAATATTCGGTAAAGACGGCAGAGTATTCGCCGAGTTCCAGCCACCGGGTTCGGTAAAAGAGGTTGTACCGGAGAAGCCCGGGAAAAGCGGATATACCTTTTCCGAGAAATATCTGGAGATTTTCCAGGGAATTGAACTGGACGGGGAAACGATAGGTATGATTTATCTTCGTTCGGACCTGTCGAGGTTTTACAGTAAGATGTCGCGGAACAGGTTTTTAGCCGCCCTGACCATGATCATCGTTTTCGGCATTGCCTTCCTTTTGCTGTCGAAATTGCAGAAGGTCATAACGGGACCAGTGTCAAGTCTCGCCCGATCCATACAGACCGTGTCGAAAGACAGGGATTACACTGTCAGGGCCACTGTTTTCCATGAAGACGAAATCGGCTTCCTGGCCAAGGGCTTTAATGAAATGCTCGAACATATCCGCAAACACGATGTGGAACTTCAGGTGGAGATAGCCGAACGGAAACGTGCCGAGGAGGAAACCCGCAAGTTGAACGAAGGGCTCGAGCTGAAGGTCATAGAAAGGACCACGCAACTCGTGGAGGCACAGGAAGAGCTGGTGCGCAAGGAGAAGCTGGCCACGCTCGGGAAGCTTGCGGGATGCGTCGGGCACGAACTGCGCAACCCGCTGGGTGTGATGAATAATGCCGTCTATTTTCTGAAAACGGTCATGACCGGGACGGACGATACGGTCAGGGAATACCTGGACATCATCAAGCATGAAATAGACAATTCCCAGCGCATCATAACTGACCTGCTCGATTTTTCACGAACCCGGCCGCCGCAGACCAGGTCTGTTACCGCCTCTGAACTGGTTAACGAGACCGTCGGCAGATGCCAAATTCCGGAAAATGTGCTGCTTCGGACCGAACTGCCGGACAGTCTGCCCTGTTTGAAAGTGGACCCGTTGCAGATGGAACAGGTGTTCCAGAATATCATTACCAATGCCGTGCAGGCCATGCCTGACGGCGGTGACCTGACGATCAGCGCCCGGAGTATTCAGGGTTCGATTTTCAAGGGGCCATGTGCAGGGGAAAAAGATACCGGAGAGGGAGCAATGGCTGCCGGTGAGGAAGGGAAATTCATGGAAATATCCGTTGCGGACAGCGGGGAAGGAATAACACCTGAAAACATGAAAAAGCTTTTCCAGCCGCTGTTCACCACCAAGGCGCGGGGGATCGGACTGGGACTTGTGGTTTCCAGGAATCTGACGGAAGCGAACGGAGGCAGGATTGAGGTAGCGAGCTGCCCTGGTGAGGGGACGGTTTTCGCCGTTAAACTGCCTATTGAGGAGGCCGCTGCATGAAGGAAAAGGTCAAGGTCCTGGTGGTGGATGACGATTGCAGGATGGTCAGAACAATTTGCGATATACTTAACGTCAACGGGTACGAAACGGTATCGGCGGGCTCCGGCGAAGAAGCCGTGGAAAAGGCACTGTCGGCAATGCCCGACTGTATCCTGATGGATATCAAAATGCCGGGCATGGATGGGGTGTCGGCATTGAAGATAATCAGGGAATCGGGGGCCGATTTGCCCATCATACTGATGAGCGCGTATGCGACCGAAGAACAGGTGCGGGAGGCGGTAATGCTTGGTGCTCAGACCGTCCTCGGCAAGCCGATCGATATCCAGGGGGTACTATCCTTCCTTTCGCTGCTCAGGAGGGAAGACAGCATCCTTATTGTGGATGATGATCCCGCTTTTTGCAAAACGCTGCAGGATATCCTGCTGGGGAGGGGATACTCCGTGAAAACCGAAATGCACCCGGAAAATGTGCTGGAGCGCATCGACGAAAACAATAACCTTGTGGTTATCCTTGATCTCAATCTCGGAACTGTCAACGGAGTGGACATCCTGAAAGAAATTCGGAAGAAGTACCCTTCAAAACCCGTCGTAATGGTCACCGGCTATGGTGACGAGATGGCGGATTCCATCCGCATGGGTCTTCAGATCGGGGCTTATACCTGTCTGTACAAACCGCTGGAGGTGGAGAAACTGATCGGGATCATAGCAGAGATAAGCCACGGAAGACTACGGGAGGCTTTGAAAGATCCGTTGTATATAATGGAGGATCGGAAAAATGGATAAACCCCGCATATTGATAATTGACGACGACCCCTCTCTGAGGAAAACCCTGGCCGACATTCTCAGGGCAAAGGGGTACGAGACGCTTGTCGCCAAAAACGGGACTGACGCCCTTGCCGTCATGGAGCGGGATGAAATCCACCTGGCACTTATAGACCTGGGACTTCCGGATATTCCGGGGATGAAAGTACTGGAGAGGATCAAGACTGATTACCCTTCCACTGAAGCAATCATCCTGACCGGCAATGCGACACTCGACTCGGCGGTCGAGGCGACGAACCGGGGGGCTTTTTCCTACCTTGTGAAGCCGTACGAAATTGACCAGCTTCTTCTGCAATTGAGAAGGGCCGAGGAAAAAAGGCGTGCCGTGGAAGAAATTATAAGTAGAACCAATGAACTGGAGCGGATCAACGCGGAACTCTCGACCCTTTACGAAGTGTCACTGACAATCAGTCGCACCATCGACCTGGACGAGCTTCTGGCTGCGGTTCTCCCCTCGCTTTTAGCCCTCGATGTGCTGCGTTTTGAACCCTTTGCGGCGGCATTCCTGATCGAAGACGATATCCTTCGCCTTGCTTCCCATATAGGTTTTAACGATTCGATGCTTAACTTGTGCTCTAATCTTCGTCTCGGTGAATGCATCTGCGGGCTCGCCGCAAAAGCGGGCGAGATCGTGATCTCGTCGGATGCGGCGAGCGATCCCCGGCATTCCATTCAATGTCCCGGCGTGCTTCCCCACGGCAACGTCGCCATACCCCTGAAAATAGTCGACAGGGTTATCGGGGTGATAACCCTGAAAACCAGGTTCGGAGTCAAACTCGGCGAACATACCATAAAACTGCTCTCGACCCTTGGCAACCAGATCGGCATTGCCGTCAACAACGCCAGGCTTTTCGAGGAGGCAAGAAACTTTTCCTTCCATGACCCGCTCACAGGTCTCGCCAACAGGCGACTTCTCAATGTCCAACTGGAAAAGAGCATTGATGCCGCGAAAAGGTATGGGGAAAAACTGTCCGTGATCATGCTGGACATAGACCATTTCAAGAAATACAACGACGAGCACGGCCACGTGGAAGGTGACAGGATGCTGGTTTCGATTGCGGAAATCCTCATGGAGGAGATGAGGAGCTCCGACTATATTTTCAGATACGGGGGGGAGGAGTTTTTCGCCATCCTTCCGCAGACAGATCTGACAACGGCTTGCGAAGTGGCGGAAAGGTTGAGGAAATCGGTCGAGACCGCTACCGGAGTGACCATAAGTCTCGGCGTATCCGCATACAGGGAAATCGTCTGGGATGACGAGACCCTGATCAAGACGGCGGATACCGCACTCTACCAGGCCAAGCAGAAAGGCCGGAACAGGGTGATTGCAAGTTTGTGAAAGGGGCATCCGACCGGATAATATGGACGATAATCATCGAAAAATCGGTGTGCTCGGACGAAAGCGGTCCGATGCGGAACTCGAAAGTTACCACCAGACCCTGGAGGAGCGTGTAGCGGAACGCACCCGCGAGCTGAAGACGGCAAACGAGCAGCTGCGCCTTCAAATAGCGGAACGGAAGCAAGTTGAAGAGGCGCTGCGCCGTTCTAACCGTTCGTTGAGGATGTTCAGCGAGTGCAATGAAGCCATGGTGCACGGCGTCAGCGAATCCGGAATGCTGGACGATATTTGCCGCAACATTGTCGAAATCGGGGGCTATTCCCTTGCCTGGGTCGGTATTTCCGGCCGGAATGGACTGGGTGAACTGACTCCGGTGGCATGGGCCGGACGTGTGGACGAAACGTCGGCTGATAACACCGTCGGCCCTGGAAGAGGCACAAGGAGGCGCTGTCGAGTCGCCGAGGTTATCATGGCGGGTCGGGTCGCAGGAAACAGTATCAAGCGGGCCTATACATTGTGGATGGAAGAGGATTTCCCCGATTGCTGCCGCTCCGCGGTTGCCTTTCCGCTGAAGGGATCCGAAGGTATATTCGGTGCTCTGCACATTCACGGGGAGGAACCGGCAGCGTTCGACCCCGAGGAAGTGAAAATACTGTCGGATCTGGCGGATGAACTAGCTTACGGCATTATGTCCCTGCGTTCCGGAATCGGCATGAGACGCGCTGAAGACGCTCTCCGGCTGCGCCAGCGTGCAGTCGAATCGAGCAGCAACGGCATCATCATCACCGATGCCGGCGCCTACGACAACCCCATAATTTACGTCAATCCCGCTTTCGAGCGTATTACCGGTTATGCCGTCCGGGAGGTTGCGGGCCGAAACTGCAGCTTCCTGTTCGGCGACGACCGGGAGCAGCTCGGGTTGGAAAATATCCGGGCAGCTCTCCGCGAGAAGCGGGAGGGGCGGGCGGTACTGCGCAATTACCGCAGGGACGGGAGCCTTTTCTGGAACGACCTGTCCATTTCGCCGGTCCGCAACGAGAGCGGGATAGTGACCAACTTCGTCGGTATAATCAATGATATTACCGAACGGAAGCAGTACGAAGAGCAGCTGGAGTACCAGGCGGGACATGATACCCTTACCGGCCTGCCCAACCGCAACCTGCTCTCCGACAGGATCAGCCAGGCGCTGTCTTATGCCGGCCGTTACCAGCGCATGGTGGCCGTTCTGTTTGCCGACCTGGACAATTTCAAATTCATCAACGACAGCCTGGGCCACGAAACCGGTGACCAGTTGCTGAAAATCGTCACCGGCCGTCTTGTGCAGTGTGTCCGTTCCATCGATACCGTCGCCCGTCACGGCGGCGACGAATTTGTAGTTGTTATTCCGGATATCGCCAAAAGCGAGGAAGCGGCCGATGTTGCTCAGAGGATACAGGAGACCGTCTGCTGTCCCTTTGAGGTCGGCGGGCACGAACTGGTTGTCTCGTGCAGTATCGGCATCAGCATTTTTCCCAGAGACGGCATGGATTCCGGAACGCTGCTGAAGAACGCCGATGTGGCCATGTACCGCGCCAAGGAGCAGGGGAAAAACAATTTCCAGTTCTACACCACCGAACTTAACGAGAAGGCCGTGGCCCGCATGACCATGGAGAAGCATTTGCGCCGCGCCCTGGAAAGAAACGAGTTTCTGCTGCATTACCAGCCGCAGGTGGACCTTGCCGATGGCAGGATCATCGGGGCCGAAGCCCTTTTGCGATGGCGCAGCCCGGAGTTGGGGTATATCCTGCCGGAAAAATTCATTCCGCTTGCTGAAGACACGGGACTGATCGTACCCATCGGCGAGTGGGTTCTGAGGGCAGCCTGCACACAGAACAAGTTATGGCAGACCTCCGGCCGGCCTCCCCTGGTAATGGCCGTCAATCTTTCACCCCGTCATTTCCGGAGGGTGCGCCTGGTCGAGACCGTTGAGGGTATTCTGCGTGAAACCGGACTTGATCCCCGTTTTCTGGATCTTGAAGTAATCGAGAGTCTGCTTCTGCATGATGTAGATAATGTCATGCTTATATTGAATAATTTAAAGGAATTGGGCGTTCAGCTCACCATGGATGATTTCGGCACCGGCTATTCCAGCCTTGGTTATCTGAAGCGCTTTCCTTTCGACAAGATAAAGATCGACCGCTCTTTCGTGAGTGATGTAACCGGGGATCCCGACAGCGCAGCGATCGTGGGTACCATCATCAATTTGGCGCGCAATCTAGATTTGCGCGTGATCGCCGAAGGGGTGGAAACCGGAGGACAGCTTGAATTTCTGATGTCCCGAGGGTGCGATGAAATACAGGGATTTTATTTCAGTTATCCCCTGACCGCTGAAGAATTCGATCGGGCCCTGCTGGAAAGCAAGCGTTTCAAGCTTCCCCGGAAAGGCGGAGCCCTTCCTGAGCGGACCCTGCTGCTGGTGGATGACGAGGAGAATGTTGCGGCGGCACTGAAGAGGGAGCTGGCTTATAAGGGCTACCACATACTCACCGCGGGCAGCGCCGAGCAGGGGTTTGAAATGCTGGCCGTCAACCGGGTCGGGGTCATTCTGTGTGACCAGCGCATGCCCGGAATGAAGGGAACGGACTTCCTGTCCAGGGTGAAGAAGCTTTATCCCGACACCATCCGCATCCTTCTGACGGCATATGGCGACCTGGAAACGGTCACAGATGCGCTCAATCGTGGATCGATCTTCAAGTTTGTCGGCAAGCCATGGGATTCAGGCATTTTTTGTAATGTCATACGGGAAGCGTTTCTGAGTTTCGAATCTGCGGGACCAAGAACTGAAAACTGAAAGATGTCTCTGCCGGAAGCTGCATGTCTGCCTTCCGGACTGCCCGGATAGCGGGCATGAGACGTGTCCGGCTCTGCCTGAATTTTGGGCAATAAATGGATCCCTGCGTTGAAGAGTGCGCGCTTCAGCCGTAACAACCCGGCGCGGCAGGCATCCAATCGACTTGGCACGTGCCATGCTATTGACTCCGGATATACAGAGATCTGAAAATATATCAGGAGGATAAAGCCATGAACATTATCGTCAAGGCCTCTGATCTGAATTACAAATATCCGAAAAATACGACAAACCGCCACCTGCCGAAGTTCTCCGGTAAACCGGACCCCGCTCCTTTCGACAGGGACGACCTGTACGATATCCTGCCCATGCTTTCCGCGGTAATGACCGCCCTGGGTACTGACGACTGGAGGGTTCTTCACATGCTGGAGGAGATTATCATCCGGGACATGCCGCGCTTCATCGTCAAGAGGGAAGACGTTTACGACTGCCTCGTGGAAGCCATGCGCGACAGACTCGAGCTGCCCTGAAACAATGAATGAGATCAGCGGAAATATCTGGGATTATCTCGGCATGGCGGTGATTGCCGTCACCACCAACGGTCTTGTCACGAAAAGCGGCAAAGCCGATCTCGGCCGTGGCTGCGCGCGCCAGGCCGGAGAGCGCTTTCCGGGCCTGGCGCTGCGTCTGGGGAGTATGCTCCGCGAAAAGGGTAATCATGTTCATATCCTGGGGAACGGCATCGTGAGTTTTCCGGTGGAGGAAAACCCCTGGTCGGTTCCCGATCCGGTGCTGATCCGACGCTCCGCCGGCGAATTGCGCGCCCTTGCGGATGCGATGGGCTGGAATTGCTTAATCGTGCCGCGTCCCGGCTGCGGCGGCGGAGGGCTCTGCTGGAGTGAAGTGCTGCCTCTGGTGGCGGAGTATTTCGACGGCAGGTTTCACGTTATAACTGCCAAATGAAAAACCCGGGCAGGTTGATCGTGCAACAAGTCCTCATACCTTATCTGACGGAACCGGGGTCGGGCCTTTCCCGGAACAAATAATAATCCGGAAGCATCGTCATTTGAATCAGGCAAAAAAAGCAAGTTCCCGACGTTTTTCACGATCTGCCACCCATCAAGAAAGTCTTCCTGTTTGCTCCGGTGAATCCCCGTCCCACTCTATGATAATTTTCAGTGTTTCCGGATGGTTATTGACTAGCCGGAACAGCCTGATTCCCGCTTTGGCGCTGATATCAGATGGGAGCGTCCGCTGACTTTTTGGCAATCCAACAAGCAAAATTCGAATTTAGGAGTAAAATGTTGTTAGAAAAGCAGGTGATTACAGTTTCCCCCGTGTCTTCGCCTTGTGTGATAAACGGTGGTTTTCAGTTCGGATTTCCGAAGACGCGGGATGTGTAAAGGAGGATTTCCATGAAAGCGATTTGCATAAGCAGGTTCGGACCTCCGGAAGTCATGACACTGGAAGAGGTGACCGACCTGGTACCCGGACCGGGGCAGGTGGTGGTCACGGTCCGGGCCGCAGGCGTCAATCCTGTCGATACTTATATACGATCCGGAGTGTATCGCCCGGATCTGGATTTACCCTATACTCCCGGGCTGGACGGCGCCGGGGTGATAGCGGCGGTCGGAGCCGGGGTCAGGCATCGCAGCGTCGGTCAGCGGGTATATGTGGCATGGTCGCTGTCCGGGACCTATGCCGGGCAGGTTCTGTGCACGGAATTCCAGACCCATCCCCTTCCCGATAATGTCGGCTTCGCCCAGGGGGCGGCGATAGGCGTACCCTACGGGGCGGCCTTCAGGGCGCTGTTCCAGCGGGCCCATGCCGTGCCGGGCGAGACTGTTCTGGTGCACGGGGCCAGCGGGGGAGTGGGCATTGCGGCCGTGCAGCTGGCGCGCAACGCGGGCATGCGGGTGATCGGCACTGCGGGAACGGAAGCCGGCAAGCGCCTGGTACTGGCCGAGGGAGCCCATCATGTTGTCAATCACCGGGAGCAGGGCCAGATGGACAAGCTGCTTGAGTTGACATGCGGCCGCGGCGTGGATGTCATCCTGGAAATGCTGGCTAACGTGAACCTCGACCTTGATTTGACGGTCCTTGCCCAAAACGGGCGGGTGGTGGTGATCGGCAGTCGTGGCAGGGTGGAGATCGATCCGCGAAATGCCATGATGAGAGAAGCCACTATTCTCGGCGTGTCCCTGTACAACGCCACCGCGAAGGAGCTGGAAAGCATGCACTCCGCATTTGTCGCCGGACTGGAGAACGGCACCCTGCGGCCGGTTGTGAGCATGGAGCTGCCGCTTGCGGACGCGGCAAAGGCCCACCATGCGGTGATGGAGACCAGCTCGCTGGGGAAGATAGTGTTGATACCCTGATAACTGAAAGTTTAACCGGAAAAACCCTGGCTGTGTTGCGGGTCTCTTTTCGAGGCTATAAGGATAATACTTTCATCGATGGTTCTGCAGATTGTTTTCAGGTTGGCGGGTTTCAGGAGGTAGCGGTCGAAAAGCAGGGATAGATCTTCCTCCGGGTAACCAAAGTCGTTGTGAGCCGACAGGGCGATGATCTGCGTTTCCGGTTCGATCATGCGTATTTCCCGGGCCATGCATATGCCGTCCATCACAGGCATGCTGATGTCGGTCAGCACGATATCCTGCCGGTGTTTCCTGAAAAGTTCCAGGCCGGCTTCGCCGTTTTCGGCAATATGGATAGATATTTCCGGATATTTAATCGATATGATCCTGCCGAGAAACTCCCTGGACAACGGGTCGTCTTCCACACACAAGATAGAAATGTCGGATGGCCCGGAGATGGACTGGTTCATGTCAGACCTCGAAATTGATGCGGAAATGAAGTTCTGACTACCATATCTCAAGGTTGTGGAGACGTCAACCTTGCTGTTTCGATATTGAACAATTCTCCTGCTGATGAGGCCGAAAATGATAAATATTACCGATCCGCGCATAGAAACGTATCTCCGGAAGATAACCCCTGAAAATGATCCCGTTCTTGTCGCCATGGAGGAAAAGGCAAAGGAAACGGGAGTCCCGATTGTCGATCTGCAGGTGGGGAGGCTCCTTTATCTGCTGACCCGTCTGAAACAGCCTCAACTTGTTGTCGAACTCGGATCCGGCTTCGGATATTCCGCGTACTGGTTTGCGAGAGCATTGGACAAGGGGGGCAGGGTCGTTCTGACCGATTATTCAAGTCAGCATATCAAGCATGCCGAGGGCGTGTTTGACGAGGCGGGGCTTTCCGGCCGGGCTGAGTTCCGTGTGGGAGATGCCCTGAAGATCGGTCTGGAATACAATGACATCGATATCCTTTTCATCGATATCGACAAGTACCTCTACCCCGAGGCAATAAGGGTCATGTTGCCGAAACTTGCTCAAAACGCCCTGGTTATAGCCGATAACGCACTATGGCACGGTTCCGTGGCCGAACAGGTCCCAAGTTACAAGGACAGCGGAGCGGTCAGGGAGTTCAACGAGTTCATGTTCAGTCGAGAGGATTTCTTCACCACGATAATACCTCTTCGTGACGGGGTTTTGCTGGCGTACAAGATTCGGTGAAATAGCGGTTACGGCCAAACAGGTTTCACCCTGGATTCGCCGGTTGCAGGCATCCTCCGTTCGCTCCGGAGGCCTGTTTCTGCTGCTCTAAGCTCATTTCTCTACAGCCGATAAACTCACCCTTCGGGTTCAGATAATATCGGCTGTCCGCACTCCATTTCGCCAAGAGCAGCAACGAAACAGGTCTGAGTTGCTTACTGAGGACACCTCCAACTGCCGTTTTTGAGTTCATTTGTGATGTGTCCGGTGTTTGCGGGCCCTGCAATGATGTTGACCCTTCCGATTTAACATTACCGTTGACACAAATCCTTGTTCCCGTGTATGAATCGGTTGACTGAAATTGATTTTTTGTGGGGGGGCAAGTCATGCTGATGGAAATGGAAAGAAATGATATCGTGCGTTTCGGCAAAAAACTGCTTGCAGCACGGCTGACTTCCGGGACGGGCGGTAATCTGAGCATCCTCGACCGTGTCCGGGGGGTTGTGGCGATCAGCCCGAGCGGGATAGAATACGATGAAATGGAACCTGCCGATGTTTCGGTGGTAGACGTAAACGGATCGGGATTGGAGGGACGCTGCAAGCCTTCGAGCGAGTTGAATTTTCACCTCGCTCTTTACGCAAGGAGGTCCGATATAGGCGCCGTGGTTCATACCCATTCGCCCTACGCCACGACAATGGCCTGTCTGAACTGGGAGATCCCGGCGGTGCACTATCTCGTCGCCTTTTCCGGGCGTAAGGTTCCAGTTGCACCCTACGCCACTTTCGGCTCGGTCGAACTGGCCGGTAATGTTGCTGAGACTATTGGTGACTGTAATGCCGTGCTGCTGGCTAACCACGGCCTGGTGACCGTGGGGCCGAACCTGGCTACGGCCTTTGCCGTGGCCGAAGAAATCGAACTCGTGGCCCGCATCTATTATCAGACGAAATGTATTGGTACGCCGGTTATCATCTCCGACGACGAGATGTCCCGGGTAATGGAAAAGTTTGTGACCTACGGGCAGAAAGGCGAAGTTGCAGGAGGCCGGCATGAAAAGGAATAGCAGTGCCGGCCTCAACCCGGCGCTGCCGCCACCGTAAAACCGTTATCCGTTGATCACGGTTTGCTGCAGATACTCCCATAATGACCGGGATGTCTGAAAGCTGCTGACGACCCTCATTTGGGCGGAGATGAAATCGTTTTCATTCCAGGCCGGATATTCCACTATGGCGGCAATGGCCGCGGCGAAATATTCCTTAAGTGTATTCATGGCAACGAAAGTCCTCTCTTTTCTGCCGTTGTCGCCATAAAAGTAAAAAGAAAGAAATTCCTGTTCGGTCATGATCCTGAAAATCCGGTCATTTCCGGCATGGTGGTAGTTCCACCATGTCAGGTACTCCCTTCTATAATATTGTCCCACGGCGAATGCCACCACCGTTACCATGATATTGCCGATTGGAATAAGCCCGAATCTGATTTCGACGCCTGTAGCGCCGAAGTACTTGGTTATCGCGGACCTTTCCTTGACCAGGAAAGATACCTGGGGGGCAACATCTCCCACGAGGGAAACGATTGCCTCTCCGGTTCTGAGAAAGTTTACCTGGTTCCCGGCATCGCTCTGGTTCAACATTTCACACCCTCCGCGCGGCTGTTTTTTTGCGGACGGTATCTTGGCCGATTATTTTCCCGATAGAAAAATCCGTTCCGCTTCTCTCTTCAGTATAACAGGAAAAACAGCCTTCAATGAGTGTACTTAGTCTCAGCACACCGGATGTAAAGCGCGGGAAATACACCGGAAGCCGTCTAAACGTCGAGAACCGTGCGCACTTTCTCAATCAGAGAACTGGCGGAAAACGGCTTTTGAAGAAAATGTATCCCCTGATCCAGGATTCCCCGATTTGCTATGGCATCGGCGGTGTAGCCTGACATGAACAGTGTCTTAATTCCGGGCATGTACTGCTCAATCTTTGCCTGCAGCTCTTTTCCGTTCATAATCGGCATCACCACATCGGAGATCAGAAGGTCGATTTCGCCGGAGTGTCCCTCGCAGACACGGCATGCCTCCTGTGGGGTTGCGGCAGTTATCACGGTGTAGCCGCAATCCTCCAGGATCACCTGCACAAGCTCCAGGACCTGGCTGTCATCCTCGACGAGAAGAACCATCTCGTTTCCCGTTGAGAGCGTTGGTTGCGGTGTGAGTTCTTCATGAGCCTCCTCCTGCAGGCTGGGAAAGTATATTCTGAATGTCGTTCCGTTGTCCGGTGAGCTTTCAAGTCCGATATAACCGTCATGCTGCTTGACTATTCCGTGGACAATGGACAGCCCCAGGCCGGTCCCTTTTCCCGCTTCCTTGGTGGTGAAAAACGGTTCGAAGATCTCTTCCTGCACCTCTTTCGGGATGCCGCACCCGGAATCCTTTGCGGCTATGCAGATATAGTCTCCCGGTTTTCCCCATCCGTAGACATTGATGAATTCGTTGTCCAGGAAAACCTTATCCGTCGTGATGGTGAAACGTCCTCCGTCCGGCATGGCGTCCCGCGCGTTGGTCGCCAGGTTCATGAGCACCTGCTCCATCTGCCCGCTGTCAGCCATGACCACAAGCGGAGCCGGGTGCAGCTCCATTTTGAGTTCGATATCTTCACCGATCATCCTTGCCAGCAGCCTGCCGATTTTTGCGATCACTTCGTTGATATCAGTAAGACGGGGATTGATTGTCTGCTTTCGGCTGAAGGCGAGCAGGCTTTGGGTAAGGCCCGCCGCCTTTTCCGCCGAAGAAAAGATCATCTCCACAAAATTGCGGACCGGCGAATCGCCCGGAAGCCTGTTGAGAATTACCTGGCTGAAGCCGATTATTGCGGTAAGTATGTTGTTGAAATCGTGGGCAATCCCGCCCGCAAGCCTGCCGATGGCCTCCATCTTCTGCGCCTGGTGCAACTCCGCCAGGTAACGGTCACGCTCCTCCCGGACCAGTTGCATGTTTTTTCCCTGTATGATGTTGTGCAGTGCGAAGGCAACATCACCGGTCATCTCCCTCAACAGCGATTCTTCCTCCACATCGATGTGCTGTTTTCGTTCCACTTCCACCAGGAGATACCCGTAGACCATATCTCCGTGCAAAAGCCGCAGGCAGGCGGCGTCACCGCCGGAGGACTCATTATACATGGGACAGGGGATGCAGAAAGCCGGGCGCTCCGTAAAGGGCATGACCCCCTCCTCCTCCTCCTCCGCCTTCAGGCAACATGGAGGAAGAATGCCCAGTCGAAGATTTTCTTCCAGGGGCACGAAAGCCTCGCCGGCACCCGCTCCGCAATGGGCGAGAATCTTCCCGGATTCATCGGTGTGAATAATTGCGGTGCCCCTGTAACCCCTGTGTTCCACCAGCAGCCCGCAGATTTTTGCAATGAGTTTTTCCGGGTCCTTTTCATGCAGGATCAGCTGGTCGACGGTTCGAATGGCACGCAGGACACGGTTGAGATGCAGAATTTTCTCTTCATTCCGTTTCCGTTCAAGCAGAAGTTTCCACTCACGCAATGAGCGTTCGATGATCCTGGGCATGGCGGCAAAGGCCTCTGGAGACTTGACCACGTAATCCAGGGCACCTGACTTGAGTGCTTCCACGGCGGTCTGCTCGTTGCCGTAACTCGTCATCACCAGGACGGGAAAGGGGCCCGCCTCCGCCGGACTGGTCAATACCTCCACGGCCCGCCCATCCGGCAGGTTAAGGTCCACCAGTGCGATGTCGGGGGGGGCCGCCGCGGCCATTTCCAGGTATTCCCGCAGGGTTTCCGCCGTCCTGACTTCGAATCCGGCGCAGTTTGCTTCCATGGTGCGCCGTATGGCCTCCCTGTGGGCGGGATCATCTTCCACGACTTGAATAACGACCGGGCCGCTTCTCATGGGCTTGCCTCCCCGGATTTATCAGCCAGTGCGCCCGGAAGGGTGAAGCGGAAACAGGTGCCCTGTCCGATCCCGTCAGACTCGACGCGAATTTTTCCCTGGTATGTTTCCACGATGCGCCTGACGATGGAAAGACCCAGTCCGGTTCCCTCGCTTTTCGGGTCCAGTTTCTCGAACAGGCCGAATATTTTCTCCCCGTGTGCGGGGTCGATTCCAATGCCGTTGTCGCGCACGAAAAATTCCGTCATTTCCCCGCTCCGTTCCAGGCCTATCTCGATGTGCGGCGAGGGCTGATCACCCATGAACTTCACGGCATTATCCGCCAGGTTCTGCCATAACGCCACCAGCCGGGGTCGGTCTCCAAGCAATGTGACCGCTTCGCCGCTTATGCATACTTGGACACCCCTGTCCGCTATGCGTCCGGCTACCATCTCGATGGCCTCTTCGACTATCTGACGGAACGGTGCGCGCACCGGCGGATTGACAAGACGGCCGATGCGCGACAGTTCCAGCAGATCGTCGATGCGCCGGCCCATCTTGTCGGCTGCTGCGTTTAAAAGGGCAATGTCCTGTTCGACCCGGCCGGTGTCGGTGTTTGCCAGGTCGTTCTCGAGGAAGCCGAGGAATGTCTTGATGGTTATCAGGGGACTCTTGAGATCATGTGAGACTGTATAGGTGAACCGTTCCAGCTCGGCGTTTTTATCCCTCAACTCCCGCTCTTTTCTCCTGAGTTCGGTCGTATCCTGAATAATGCCGAACATGGCGATCGCATTGCCGCCGGCGTCATGCTCCGTTTCTCCGCAACCGGCGACATAGCACAAATTTCCGTCTGTCCGGATGATTCTGAATTCGAAGCTGCCTCTGCCTTCCCTTCTCATTGTTTCACGGAACTTGAGGAGACACTCCCGGTCTTCGGGGTGAACCAGTTTTTCGAACCAGTCGTCGGTGGGACGAACAGTTTCCGGGTCAAAGCCCGTTATTCGATAAAGCTCTTCCGACCAGGTGATTCTGCTGCTTTCAAGATCAATCCGCCAGTGGCCGAGGTGCGCAATGGCTTCAGCCTGCATGAGCATCCTCTCGTTTTTGCGCAGTTGCTCCTCCATCAGTCCGGACTTGCGGATCCGGCGGGAAATAAGCTGGTAAAGAAGCACGGAGGTGGCGATTATGAAGAGAAACCCCTTGAATACACCGATGCGCACAAGGATGGCGGGGTCACGCACAAACAGGCCCATGGCATTGTCTGAAAGGTAAATCCACACCGCGGCAAAGAATGCATATGTGGCTACGATGCGGGTCGCGGCCTGGCTATGCTTGCAGTTAAGGGCATATTTCATGAAGCCTCCCGGACCTCGTTCAGAATCGACCAGGGTCGACGATTTCCTGGATAGCCTTGAAAAGTGATTCGTGTTTGATGGGTTTTTGCAGAAAATGAAAGCGGCCGGCATCAAGCGAATCCAGTTCGCAGTGCATTTCATTGTGAGCCGTTGTGATGAAGATTGGAGTGCCTGGGGCCGACTTCAGAATTTCAGTTGCCATTCTGATGCCGTCCATTACCGGCATGCTGATGTCGGTGATGACAATATCCGGATGGTATGTTCTGAATGCATCCAGTCCGGCTTTACCGTTTTCTGCGGTAAGAATTTTCACATCAGGAAATTTCATGGAAATAATCCTGCCCATGATTTCCCTGGAAATCCTTTCATCTTCCACCAGAAGGATCGATATTTCATTTTTTCCTGATTGCGGATGGTTCACTTCAGACCTCAATTCTGAATTCGGCTCCGCTCTCCGCGTTGCGGGCGGTTACCCTGCCGTTCATATTTTTTTCAATAATGGTTTTGGCCATGAACAACCCGATCCCGGTGCCCCGTTGCGGCCCCTTGGTGGTGAAATACGGGTCGAAAACCTTGTCCATGATATCTTCGGCGATACCGCCGGCATTGTCGGCTATGGTTACCGCAGTTTTACCGTTTTCAGTACACAGGGTTACGGTAATTTCAGGGTTCGGCGTGCCGCGTTCCAGAAGGGCGTCCCTGGCATTGACAAGGATATTGAGGAGCACCTGCGAGTATTCCCCCGGATACCCGTTGATGACGGGATTACCTGGCGCATGTACCTCGATGCTGATATCCTGGCTCCTGAAGCTTGCCTCCACGAGGGAGACGGATTTCTCGATCAGCTCTCTGACGTTGAACGGGACAATTTTCTTGTCCTGCTTGAAAAAATCCCTGAAGTCGTCGATGGTGCGCGACATGTGGCTGATAAGCTCCGTTGCCTTGTCGACCCTGTCGGCGAGGAAGTCCCTGTTGAACCCTCCCAGATCATATGTCAGGGCCATATCCTGTACAATAAGCCCCAGGCCGTTGATCGGCTGGCGCCACTGGTGGGCAATGTTGCCGATCATCTCCCCCATGGCTGCAAACCGGCTTTGCAGGATGAGGAGCCGTTCCTGCTGGCGCAGTGCTTCCATGGCGTGCAGACGCTCACTCATTTCCTCCTGCAACAGGGTTATTGTTTTGGCAAGTTCCTCCGTGCGCTCCCTGACCTGTACCTCCAGTTCGTCGTGGGCTTTTCGCAGCTGCTCTTCTGCTCGCTTCCGTTCCAGCAGGAGTTTCCATTCCCGTAATGAACGCTCGATGATTCGGGGCATGTCGGCAAAGGCTTCGGGAGATTTGACCAGGTAATCCAGGGCTCCTGATTTGAGTGCCTCCACCGCGGTCTGCTCGTTGCCGTAACTCGTCATCACCAGAACCGGGAACGGGCCCGACTCCGCGGGGCTGGTCAATACCTCCACGGCCCGCCCGTCCGGCAGGTTGAGGTCCACCATGGCGATATCGGGAGGGTCCGCCGCGGCCATTTCCAGGTACTCTCCCAGGCTATTTGCGGTCCTGACCTCGAACCTGGCCCCGGTCGCTGCCAGGTTGCGGCGGATTGCTTCCCTGTGGGCGGGCTCATCTTCCGCGAGCAGAACAACAATCTGATCGGCGCTCATGACCGTCCTCCCCCGGTTGCATTTTCCAGTGCCCCCGGCAGGGTGAAACGGAAACAGGCTCCATGCCCGGCGCCCTCGGATTCCACCCGGATGTCCCCCCGGTAAAGCTCCACGATCCTTTTGACCAGCGCCAGACCCAATCCTGTTCCCTCGGTCTGCGGATTCAGCTTTTCGAACAGACCGAACACCTTTTCCTTGAACCGGGGGTCGATTCCCATGCCGTTGTCACGCACGAAAAAGACCTTCTCCGTACCATGACTTTCCATGCCGATCTCTATGCGCGGGGAAATCTGGTTTCCCATGAATTTGACGGCATTTTCCACCAGGTTCTGCCAGATTTCCGCCAGACGTGGACGATCACCATACAGATTAACGTGATCTTCGGAAATGCTCACTTCAACTCCACATTCTGAAATGCGCCCTGCCACCATGCCCAGGGCCTCTTCAACCAGTTCACGGAATGTAACCTGCTCAGGAGGATTGATCAGCCTTCCTATGCGCAGCATCTCCAGCAACTCGTCGAGCATCCTGCCCATCTTGTCGGTTGCTGAGCGCATGTGGAAAATATCCCGGTCTATCTTCTCTGTATCGGATTTCAGCAGGTCCTTTTCCAGGAAGCCGAGAAAGGTTTTCACCGTAACCAGCGGGCTTTTGAGATCGTGCGAAATCAGGTAGGTGAACCGCTCCATTTCCGCGTTCTTCTCCTGCAGTTCGCGCTCCTTCCGCCTGAGTTCGGTTGTATCCAGAATCGTACAGAACATTGCCGCCGGGAGACCTTCTCCGTCAGCAGTTATTTCTCCGAATCCGGTCACATGTCGCATTTCTCCGTCCGGTCGGATTATACGGAAGTCGAAAGAAGCAATGCCTTTCAGCCGCAGTTCTTCGCGGAATCCAGTCATGCACTCCCGGTCATCAGGGTGAATCAATTTTTCGTACCGGTCCGGTTCAGCACGAAAAGATTCCGGGGTCACACCGAATATTCGGCATGCCTCGTCGGACCAGATAATTTGCTCCGTTTCCAGATCCACCCGCAAGTAGCCAAGATGTGCTATTTCTTCAGCACGCTGAAGCCTGATCTGACTTTCTTTCAGAGCCGCTTCCGCCAGCTTCCTCTCGGTGATGACGTCAAAAACAGCCACGAAGAATTCTTTCTCCGGACTGTAAACGGAGACGGAAAACCACATCTGCAGGGTTTCGACGAACATTTCGAATCTCTCGGGACTGCCGGTCAGTGACACCCTGGCGTAAATTGCGAAGAGCTCCGGGTCGGCTTCTCTAATGCCGGGAATGACCTCCGTGACCCTTTTCCCGACGACATTGTTCAGGCCTGTCAGGGTACCGAACATTTCGTTGACCATGATGTAGACAAAATCAACCGGACTGCCGTCTTCGAAGATCATCCTGCAGCAGGCAAAGCCTTCGAGCATGTTGTTGAACAGGCTCCGGTAGTGCTCTTCGCTTTTGCGCAGTGTTTCCTCGGCATGCCTGAGTCCGGTTATGTCACTGCCCACCGCGAGTATTTCTGCCACCTGTCCAGTGGAATCGTAAATGGGATAATTTGACCAGGCCATCCAGACCCGGCGGCCGTTTCTGCAGACATTCTCATTGACGTTGTTGATGTACCGGTCCGGGTGCGCGAGGATATCCCGGGTCAGGCCGGTCATGTCGGTACCGGAGGATTCTTTCTGTGGCAAAATGATGCTTACGCTGCTGCCGACAGCCTCTTTCTCCGCGTAGCCGAAAAAGGATTGCGCGTATTCGTTGAAGAACGTGATGATACCATTGCAGTCCCAGCGAATGATGGCGCTGTTTGACTTCTGCACGAGTTCGCGGTACTTTTTTTCGCTTGCCCGCAGATTTTCCTCCATCCTCCTCTGTCCCGTTATGTCCTGAATGGATCCCCGCACTCTCACAACACGACCATCCAGGATGACGGGATGGCAGATGGTCCGCACCCGCTTCCGCACACCTTTTGCCGAGACGATCTCCAGCTCCAGGTCGTATGGTGTACCGTTTTCCATGGCTTCTCTGACCGCAGCTTCAATGCTGGCGAGGGACTCTCCCTCAAAGAAACTCAACCCCTGTGCCGCATCTATTTCCTGTCCCGGGTCGAGGTCGTGGATCCTTGAGGTTTCTTCGGTCCAGCTTCCTTTAAGAGTTTGCGGGTCGAACTCCCAGCCACCGACGTGGGCTATTTCTCCGGCCTCCCTCAACATCATTTCCTGGTGGCGCAGCATCTCCTCTACGCGCATCCGCTCGCTGATGTCTTCATTGAAGATGACGATTCCTCCAATATCGCCCGCCGCATCGTGCCATGGCCTTATTTCCCACCTGATCCATTGCACCGAACCGTCGGCCCTCTGAAAACGGTCTGCTTCCACCGTCAATATCTCTCCGGCCAGACCCCGGCGGTGAGCTTCCTTCCACTCAGCGGATATTTCCGGGAAAACTTCGTAGTGAGACACTCCCCTCAGATCACGTTTTCCGAGACCGTATTCATCCATCCAGCGGCGGCTTGCGTGCATATAGCGCATCTGGCGGTCGAACATCGCCAGAGACGCCGGTGCATGGTCGATGAAGAGCCGCAGCCGCTCTTTGCTCTCCCTCAATGCATCTGTCATGGAGTTGAATGCGGTGGAGAAATCGCCCATGAAGTGGACCCGCTGACTGAAATCACCGTCTGCTATTCGCCGGGTCTGCCAGGAGAGGTGTTTGAGCCCCGCATGGAGCTGTTTGAAAGGGGCCGCCAGCAGGTTGCGGGGCGGAGGTGTAACCTCCAGGTTTCCCGATGCGAGTGCCAGGATGAACTCGCGGGCCTCGTTGAACCGGTCTATGAAACGGTTCAGGGTCTCGGCCAGGGCAATTGCCTCACTACCTCCGGAAGGGCCGGTTTCCACGGGCCGGGCGGGTTCGCAGTGCAGGAGCAGTTCAAACTGCTCGCGCAAGGCGCGGAATAATTCCTTGTCGGATCTGTCCATATCACTCATCGGTCACCGCAGCCCTGAAACGGCAAACTCTTTCGCCGGAGGCCCAGCAATCGACTTCACGGACATCGAAATGCCTGCCGGTGTAGGCCTCGAGCACACCGGCGATGAATCCCTCGTCATATTCGCATAGAGTCTCGCCTGTAAAGGGAAGGCCCGAACAGTCCAGGTCCTCGGCCACTGTCAGTACAAATTGCAGGGTTTCAGGGTCGGACTCCTCCAAACGTAATATGCCGATCTTCAGATCCTGCAGTTTTTCCTGCAGCTGTGCCATGAAATTATTAAAGGGGAGGGACCGGTCCAGGATGTTCACACAGAACTGGTGCCCGGCCAGGGCACCTGCCCGGCGCAATATTTCGCTGGTTTGCCCGTAAGACAGGGTCTTGGTCAGCACGTCCCGCAGGGTATACTGCATAAGTCTGTATAGCCCCACGCTGACAGTGTTTCCAAGGTTGGGTCTGCCTTTTTCGATATCACCAAGGTCTTTCCACTGGAAATTGTAGACTTTGTCTTCGTTTTTTGACATGACTGCAAGCTCCCGAAATTATGAGCATGGCCGGGATAATAGCAACCGGAAAGAATTATTGGTATGGATAGGCGTTCCATGCCAGCCAGTAGTAGCCCAGAGTATCCATAAGGGATGTAAACTGCATGAAATCCAGCGGCTTGACCAGGTAGCTGTTGGCGTGATTGTCATAGGCCCTGACCATATCCGACTCGGCCTCGGAAGTGGTCAGGATGACGACCGGGATCCGGCTCATATTCTCATCTGATTTGACGGTCTTCAGAACTTCCAGTCCGTCCACCTTCGGCAGGCGCAGATCGAGCAGTATCAGCCCGGGCCGGGGGTAGAGGTCGGGATCGGAAAATCCTTCCCGCCGGTAAAGATAATCGAGGGCTGCCTGGCCGTCCGCTACATGGATCAGCCGGTTCGCTATGCGGAAACCTTCGAAGTTCCTGCACACGATTTCGGCGTGGGCGGGGTCGTCCTCTACCAGCAGAACAACGATTGGTTCGCCTTTCATGTTTCCCTCCTTATCCTCACATGAAAATATACTTTATCATATTACCCGTTACCTGGCGACATCGGGTCCGGATACCGGAAAAGACGGCTCAGAGGCTCTTTGCCTGCGGATAAACCCCTGGATTCTTAACTGAAAAATAACCTGATTTGATAATTTAGTCTGTAGGGAAAGTTTGATCAGGCAGAATTTTAATTGGTTGGAGTTATCCCGTGCTGAAGTGCGAATTTGACCAGAGCGGGAATATTGCCGATTCCGAGTTTCAGCATCAGCCTGCTGCGATAGGTTTCCACGCTCTTGGGTGAAAGGGAGAGGGTTTTTGCGATCTCCACGCTGGTTTTTCCCTCTGCTACCAGCTGAAGGACCTCGAGTTCACGTGGGCTCAAGCTGTCGAGGGGGCTTTTACAATGCCCTGTGTTATCCGGATTACGTTTTTCCGGTGGCACTTCAACCCCTTTGCCGAAATAACGGTGTCCCTTCATTACGGCACGCACGGCCTTGACTATCTCGCTGCCTGCCGACTCCTTGAGGATATATCCATGCGCTCCCGCCTGCATTGCGCGGAAAATATGCTCGAGATTATTGTGCATGGAGAGTATGACGACTTTCACGGACGGCAGTTTTTCGCGGATTATGCGTGTGGCCTCGATCCCGTTCAGACCGGGCATGGCGATGTCCATGACAATGACCTGTGGCCGGATGGATTCCGCTTTGCTGATTGCATCCCGGCCGTCGGCGGCCATGCAGGTGATGATCATATCTCCCTGCGATTCGAAAATCATCTTCAGCCCTTCCCGAATGATTGCATGGTCGTCCACAATCATGATACTTACCGACATCTAAAATTCCTCCCTGATTTCCACCGAGACGGTTGTACCTTCGCCCGGGTTTGATTCCAGCTTGAAGCTTCCGCCGAACAATTCCGCACGTTCATGCATGATATTCAGCCCCCGGCCGGGAACGGCCTGAAGCGGTGATGCCGGTTTATGGACAAATCCTTTCCCGTCATCGGTTATCGACAGACGGACAATGCCCTCTTTGTCGCCAAGCCTGATAGTGACGTTCCGCGCGCCGGAATGTTTAGATACGTTGGTAAGAGCCTCCTGGGCTATGCGGAACAGGGTCAGCTCTCTTTCTGCGGCAAGGACCTTGAAGTGTTCATCGATACGGAGGGAGACATTGACACCGGTGCGTTTTGCGAAAAGTTCCGCGTACCACCTGAGAGCGGCAGCCAGGCCGTAGTCATCGAGCATCGGGGGCCGCAGGCTGTTCATGATGTTTCTTACATTGCGGCTTATATCTTCGATCAGCTTGCCTGAATCATTTATCCTTGCGTCGAGATTAATCTTCGCTTCCGATGACAGGCTGTCACCGAGGATTGCGTGGTTGATGCCGAGAGCGGTGAGGTCTCTGCCGATCTCGTCGTGCAGTTCCGCTGACAGCTTTCTCCGCAGGTCTTCCTCCATCTCGATGAGGCGCCGCGCGTAGTTGCGCAGGGTATCTTCTGCAATCTTCCGGGAGGTAATGTCGTGAAGAATGACAATGGAATCGCGACCTTCATTGTAAAGGAACGAGCTGGTTTCGGCGGGAAATCTTGTTCCATCCTTGCGGATATAGGTCAATTCGTAAAAGACCCTTCCATAGAGCGCCCTTTCTGCAAGGGCGTCGGCAAAACGATGGTCCGTCCGGTCAATAATTCCCTCGCGGCCTGCCGCGATCAGTTCCTCTTCTGTCATCCCGAACATTCCGCAGGCAGCCTTGTTCGCCGCTCTGACCTCACCATGGGGGCGTGTCAGGAAAATCGCATCCATACTGTTTTCAAACAGTGCGCGATATTTTACCTCGCTCTCGCGAAGGGCCGCCTCGGTCCGTTTTCGTTCGGTTATTTCAATGGTAAGTTGCGAGTTCTTCCTCTCCAGTTCCGTCGTCCGCTCCCCGATCAGTTCCTCGAGATGTTCCTTGTGTTTGCGGAGTTCCGTTTCCGCCCGCTTCCATTCGGTGATGTCCATGAACGCGCCCACCGCGCCGCGTGGACGCCCTTTCTCGTCAACAAGCGGCGTGGCGGAGCTGTATGCAATAAGTGTCTTCCCATCCTCTCTTAAAATCTCCACCACCTGGCCCGCAACCTTTTCGCCCCTGCAGGCGCGCTGCATGGGCAGTTCTTTAACCGCCAGTTCATGTCCTTCCTGGAAAACCCGGTACGGCGGAGGCTGCGGCGCCCCCTTGGAAAGCTCGCCTCCCGGAGGGGCACCTAACATCTTTTCCTGGGCGATATTACCCCTGATGCTGCGCCCCTCGGGATCATCCACTATGGCAAGGCCGATGGGGACGGTGTTGTAAATCGTTTCCAGCTCCGCCACCCGTTTCTGCAGGTCACTGTTCAGGCGGGCTATATCTTCCTGATCCCTGAAGTGCTGAAGATTTGCCGCCTCCGCCCGTCTGCGTGCGCGGTGCAGTGCTTCGCTGACAAAGCTGACGAGAATGCCGTTTACGATAAGAGTTGTCAGGCGCACCCGGTCCACAGGCCGGAATATGAAAAAGGAATACAGGGGAGGCATGATAATATATGCCGAGCCCATTACCGCCAGTATTGTGGAAACGATCCCGGGGCCAAAGCCGCCAAGGTAGGAACAGAGGAAGATCGGAACCAGGAGCAGGATCGGAGCGGGTTGAGCCAGGGTAGTAAAGCCCATTGCCGGGAAGAGGACGAGCGCCGCCGTGGTTACTGCCGGCGCGAGCATATATACTGACCAGGATGGCAGTCGGAGCAGGTTTGACAAATTACTTTGCTTCATATGATCTTTCTTTTAACCTGTATTCGGCAGTTGCAGACATCCTCCGTTCGCTCCGGAGGCCTGTTTCTGCTGCTCTAAGCTCATTTCGCTACAGCCGATAAACTCACCCTTCGGGTTCAGACAATACCGGCTGTCCGCACTCCATTTCGCTAGGAGCAGCAACGAAACAGGCCTGAGTTGCTTACTGCGGACACCTCCAACTGCCGTTTTTGGGTTTAATGTCTTTTGAAAGGAGAACAAGTCAAATTATAAATCAAATAATATATTGAGGAAACAGAATATAACAATGATTCCTTATCAGGAAATGGGCATTGAATTCTATCAGGTTATTGAATTTGCTGTTATACTCCTGCCCGGCAATGATTGACGTGGAATGAACTCAATTTGCAATTGCAAGTGCCGCCCACCAGGCGGCCACAACTGTCAAGATACAGAGCAGTGACAGGGAAACTCTGGTTATGCGGTTGGGATGACCGAATCTTTCAACAAGATATTCCGCGGCCATACCCAGTCCGAAGCCGGACAGAAAGCCGAAAAAGTGGGCGCCCAGGTCGGTATTTTTTCCCTCTGTGCCAAGCAGCGCGAGCAGCCCCAGGGCTGCTGCAATCGGAAGCAGGCGTCGCTTGCGCGGATGATGTCGCTGCCTCGACATGGTAGTTGCAGCCAGGATGCCGACTGCGCCGAAAACCAGGGTGGACGCACCGATTGAATCATGATTGACGGGCTGCATGAAGGCATTGGCCAGATTGCCCAGGATTCCCGATCCCAGGAGCAGCGTCCAGGCCAGCCCCGAGCCCAGATCGCGACAGAGCAGAATGATGAACACCCCGCCGATGGTGAGGTTGCCCAGGAGGTGCAGCCAGCCTGCATGAAGAGTAAGGGCGGTGGCCGTCCGCCACCACTGTCCCGCGAGGATCTTGGCCGAATCGGCGCTGCCGAGGGCGAGCCAATCGATGGGCGGGTTTAAATCGAGCAAGGTAATGTTGTGGAAGGTTGCGAGAAGGAGAAGGACTGACAGGGTTGACAGCGTGTTTTCGGTCAGCGTGTTTTCCCGCGGCGCGGCAGGCGGCCAGTTGCGGTTTTCATCTTCGAAAAGCCGCAGCTCTTTTTCCGCCGCCTCGCGGAAAGCGGCCGGAACGACAAGTTCCCAGCCATATTCATCGCGCCTTGCCATGCACGGGATATTGCGTGACTCAAGGACAAGCGCCCAGAGGTCTGCCTGCCCCGCTGAAAGCCCACCGTGGGTATCTTCTGCCGGACCTGTCGGGAAGACCGCCTGCCAGTGATCTTCCACGGTACCGGTTTTGTCGTTTTCTCTCTCCATACGGGTACAGTATGGCAGATTGTCCCGGCCCTGCCAATGCGGAAAAAAGCCGGCCCTGATCCAGTTTGTAAAACGGGTTTACTATGATATTGTTTTAATGCCTTGCGCGACAGGTTTGAGCAAACCCTGAATAGTGTATCCGGAAGGGGAGACTTATGGATTTATTTGTCTGGAAGGATGCCTTCAACATTAACATCGAGGAACTGGACAGGCAGCACAAATTGTTTTTCGAGTACATCAATCTGATGTTCGAAGCGGTCGGCAGGTATGACAAAGAAGATCTGCTGATGCAGACGTTCGCTAATCTTGCCATGTACGCAGAGCGCCATTTCCGGGATGAAGAAAGCATGATGGGAAAAACAGGCTATCCCGGGCTTGAGTCACAGAAGAGTGAGCATATTTCTTTTCTTTCCCGCCTGGAGGAATTGAAAAATGGCCACTTAAGCGACAATCCGGCCATTCCGGAAAGCACCCTCGCATTCATGAGGGACTGGCTCCTCGAGCATATTCTGCAGCAGGACAAGAAATTCGGAGTTTACCTTGCGGAGAGTGCGCAGCCTTGATCTGACGTCACTTCTTCCGGTCCAGACGTTCCTGCCTGATTTTTTGTTCCCACGCCTGGAATTCCGGCATCAGTTTTCCGGTAAATTCGTTTCTCTGGCGGCTGTACACCCTGATCGCAACCGCCGGGCACATTCCGGCGCACAGCGCGCATCCTGTGCATTTACCGATTGATTTCATTACGGCGGGGGTATAACCCTCGGAGTTTTTTTCGTTCCCCAACTCCAGCAGGCTTCTGGGGCAGGTAATGGTACAGAGGCCGCACCCTTTGCATCGGTTTTCATCGATCTCGATTCTGGCGAACATATAAATTCCCTGCAAATACCTTCTCCATGGCCTGCAGCTGACCGGCCATGAAATAAAAAAACCAAATAGCGAATAACCTGAAAAAGCAGTGGGCCACGGGGATGTGAAAGTGATGAGCAGCCTGCATCCGAAATCAAGCTGCCGGAAGCCGGCTGCCGTACGCTGACAGCTTTCAACTCTCCATATTCCCGTGGAACATTTATTTTCCAGGCCTATACTCAAAAAATGGTTATCCGGAAATCCGGACCCGGTATCTTTATATCATAAAATATGCCGATTGGGAATGCCGAACGGCCGCCGGCTTTTTGGCTTATGCAAAATCGTGATGATAATTCAGCAGGTTATGGAATATTCGAATTACGGGAATATTCGATGGATCCAATTTACTTTCTTCGACGCAGACTTCCATCAGGTTCACCCCCGGACCCGGTGAGGCCGGATTTTGGGGGGCAGGGTAATTGAGGCCCTGCCCCTTTTCCACCAGATGATAAATGCTGCCGGTTGTGACTATTTCTCGCGCCGGTACGGCCAGGCCATGACCCCGCCTTCCAGCACCCTCACATTCCTCCAGCCCGCTGCCTGCAGCAGAATCGCTGCTTCGTAACCGCGCAGGGATATCTTGCAATAGCACACTATCTCCCTGTCCCTGTCCTGCGGCAGGTCATCCAGCCGCTCGCGCAGTTCGCCGATGGGAATGAGCGTCTCGCCGATGCCCAGCCGCATCATGTCGAACTCTTCCGGGGTCCGCACATCGAGCATGAAAGGGATCTTTCCCTGGTCCAGTTCCTGTTTGAGCCCGACCGGCCCGATGCCTGCCATTCGTCCCTTGAGCTTGTTCTCCATGATGTGGGCGGTGGCAATTAAATGGTCGATGGGCAGGGAAAATGGCGGCGCGTAGGGCAGGTCGGCATTCACCACGTCGGCCACCGTGAGCTTTCCTAGAATAGCCATGGCCGCCATGGCGACCTGTTTGCCCACATCTCCCGGCCCCACACACTGGACCCCCAGGATCCTGCCGGTCCCGACGTCAACAACCATCTTGGTGATCAGCAGTTTGGCACCCATGAAGCCGGGCTTGTCGAGGCTGGCGTTGATGACCGTGGCGATATCCCCGTATCCCTCCTGGCGGGCCCGGCTTTCGGACAGGCCGGTGGAACCGGCGTTGAAGTCGAATACCTTGCAGATTCCGGTATGGATGGTGCCGGGAAAGGTGACACTGTTGCCGAGAACCGCATTTTCACCGGCCACCCGGCCTTCCAGGTTTGCAAGGTCGCCGAAGGGGGCGCGGGTTTTTTTGCCGGTAATGCGGTGCACAAGTTCAATGCAGTCACCCACTGCATAGATATCCGGATCGGACGTCTGCAGGTATTCATCGACCAGGATACCGCCGGTTTCACCGATTTCTAGTCCTGCCGCCTGGGCCAGACCGATATTGGGAATGACGCCGATGGCCAGCACCGCCAGCTCGCAGGGGAGTTCCGTGCCGTTTTCCAGCCTTACTGCTTTCAGGCGGCCGTTTTCACCAACAAAACCGGCCAGCTTCACGTCGGTGATTACATTTGCGGCCTTGCTGCGTACATGGTTTTCCAGTACCTTGGCCAGCTCCCAGTCGAGAAACATCAGGATCTGCGGCAGCATTTCAATTACGGTAATATCGATGCCGGACAACTGGAGAGCTTCGCAGGTTTCGATACCGATCAATCCGCCGCCGATCACAACAGCCTTCCTGACCTTTCCTTCATCGCGGATGCGTCGCAGGAAATCAGCGTCGCGCATGGACTGGAGCGTTGTAACGCCGTCCAGCTCGATGCCGGGCAATGGCGGCTTGCGCGGATTTGCGCCGGTGGCGATGATGAGTTTGTCGTATTGAACTTCCTCAATAGCGCCGTTCTTGAGGTCGCGGCATCTGACAATACGGAGATTCCGGTCTATGGCCGACACTTCCGTTTCGGTTCGGGCCATGACTCCCTTGGTTTGCAGGAAAAAATGAGGATCGCGCACCTCGCCGTAGGGGGTGCTGAGCAGGGCATCGCGATTGTCGAACAAGCCGCCGACAAAGTAGGGGTAGCCGCAGGAAGCCATGGACAACTCGGGGGCTTTCTGGATAATAACTACTTCGGCATCGGGGTCCAGGCGCTTGGCCCGCGCCGCCGCCTTGGGACCGGCTGCTGATCCTCCGATGACTACGATACGTTTCTTTTCGGGCACGACTCGCCTCCTTGCAAAGGGATGGACGATGCTTAACATTCCGCCCGGAGAGCGGTCTATTTGCAATCGTCATTAATTATTTAATCTATATATTATATATATAATATTTCTGCAACCCGATTTTTCCGGATCCTGCCGCGGTATTGCAATTCAAGATATGAATTCCCTGCTGTCTTTGCCGGCAAGTCCTTCGACGACCGGCAGGAATATCCGGATTGTCGTGCCTTCTCCCGGGGCGCTCGATACATCGATATGTCCGTTATGCTGATGGATGATGCCGTAAGCACTTGCTAATCCCAGCCCGGTCCCCTTTCCGACTTCCTTGGTCGTGAAAAATGGCTCGAACATCCGCTTCCGGGTTTCCGCACCCATACCCGAACCCGTATCAGCAACCGATATGACAGAGTAGGCACCTGCTCCAATACACTCGTACTGGTTGCGGTAATCAGCATCCAACAGGATATTTTTTGTCTCTATTGTTATTTTCCCGCCTTCCGGCATGGCATCACGTGCATTTGCAATCAGGTTCAGCAGCACCTGTTCGATCTGTCCCGGATCAGCCTGTACTTTATGGGGATTGTCGTCAAGATTGATCATTATGCCTATGCTCTTCCCTGCCAGGTGTCGCAAAATATCCTCTATTCCGTTAATGACACTGTTCACGTCCAGTTCCGTCTCTTTCAAAACCTGTCGGCGGCTGTACGCCAGAAGTTGCTGAATCAGGCTCGATGCCCGGTCAACGGACTTGTTTATGCCGGTTATTTCCCGGTCTAAATCGCTCTTTTCTCCTGATTTCATTTGTATGACTTCCGCATAACCGGTTACCGCTGTGAGGATATTGTTGAAATCGTGAGCGATGCTGCCGGCAAGTCTTCCGACAACCTCGAGCTTTTGCGCGTTCCACAGTTGTTCGGTAATCAGCTTTTCCTGTTCTATATGCCTCGCGATGGAGATACTCGCTCCGATAATCGAGGAAACTCCCTGAACCAGGCTCAAATCACTCTGCACCAGGGGCTTTTTGGTTCTCACATTGTCCACCGCCAGTATGCCGACCGACTCCCCCTCGCAAATTACAGGGCAGCAAATGAAAGATTTCACTCCCAGGATTTTTGCGAACCTTATGCTTCGCAGGGACAAATCGCTCTCGAGATTTTCCAGATCATTGACCAGATACGGGAGTTGCAATTTGTACGATTTTACAAAAATTCCTTTCGATCCCGGTTTGTTGATGGAAAACGTCAGGCCGGACAATAAGTGCCGATGCTCTTCCGATTGTCCGAATCCGGCCTGGAATTCAAGCCTCTCTTTCCGTTCATCGTCGAGGAAAACCATGCCTCTGTCGAAGGAAAGCCGGTTTTCCAGGGTTTCCATGATGTTTGACAATATCGTCTTGATATCCTTATCACGGTCTAATGCTTTTCCGATTTCCGCCGACATTAAAGCGCTGTTGTAGATCTGGTTTATCTGATTGTGTACCTGTTCGTTCTGATCAAGAAAATTAGACAGGCTTTCCAGAAGTTCTTTCCGGTTCATTTCCGAAATGCAGAAAAAAAGACACATTACGAGCAGCATTATGGACAGACTGACAAGTGCTGCCGTGGCGGGTGAGGTGAAAAGGAATGCAGCTATACATCCCGCAAGAGATAAGGGGACAAAGCCCCGCAATCTTTTTTTCCAGATCTCGACCCGGGAACTTTCCCACGAAACGATATATCGGCAGGCTTTCCCGCCCTGAAATATGCATTCGGTGTGCTCGATTCTCGGAATCCTGTTATAGGAAAGCGGAACAGCCTCAAGCATTCCCATGCGGTTTTCGCACTGGAAGGGTTTTTCTTCTACTCCTTCCCTCGGTATTACTGTCAGTTCTACGGTGTTATCGTTGATCATCCGGGACTGGTAGCTTGTCGATCTTGTTAATTTCTCCGCCCCGGATTGTATGGCCCGAAACAGACTGGCCGGCCCTGTCATTCCCATGATGAACTGCCGGAGATTTCCAAGTCCTTCCGGAGATGCAACAAAACGTCCCGCTTCCCGTGCAATGTTGGTGTTGCCGGTAAGCTGCACCAGCCGCTCGTAAAATAGATCTATCTGGCGCTGGGTAAACCAGTGTCCTTCGTCTTCGACTTCGTAATGGCGTATATTTGCATAACCGAGCAGGTCGCCGATGTTGATGTTATTGTACCGGCGCTTGATCAGGGAGAGGTACAGGTTGATAATCCGGCTGTTGTACAGGCATGAACTTTCGCTTTTCATTATGTACCGTCCTGAGTTTACAAAAATGACCAGTTCTGCCGCGCTATATTCGGTAACAATGTACTTGAGTAAAATGTGTGAAAAACCGGTGGCTACCAGATGAATTTTACCATTGTTTCGGGAGATTTTTCGTGAAATGGAATTTTTACCTGAGCCGGGTAAACCTGAAGGGGAATATCATCGGTAATGGACGTTATTAACCTCCCACGGTGACTTCCATGCATTATTCCCGAGCAATGCCGACGGCACGAATACCTGGTTCCTGATCTCGTTGTTTTAATTTTT